>CAWAMU010000008.1:0-93576 GCA_963783265.1 uncultured Alphaproteobacteria bacterium
GCATTATTCAACAGCCATTGAATAATGCCGCCAGATCCTTTATATGGCACGTCGCAAGGAGCTCTGGATGACGCAGCGACGTGGCCGCGGAAGGCCCACCAATACCGATATTGATACCACGCAAGCCTTGCTTACGGCCGCTCTTTCGCGCTTTGCGGCGAAGGGATACGAGGCGACCTCGCTCCGCGATATTTCCGGCGATGCCAACGTGGACGTCGCGCTGATTCCCTATCGGTTTGGCGGCAAGACAGGCCTGTGGAAGGCAATCGTCTCACAAGCTGCGGAAGAACTGCACGACACTCTCCGGCGTGCCCTCGCTGAGGCGGCAAAAGCGGGAGAGTGCGAGAAGCTGCGCCACTCGATGAAGGCATTTCTCGATTATCTCCTCGCCCGGCCTGAAGTTCCGCGCCTGCTTCTGCGCGATATCACCATCGATGGCGATCGTTCGCAATGGCTTCTGGAAGAGCTCTCGCTGCCGCTGCACCGCCATTTCTACGATCTTGCCCAGGCCGCATCGGCAAGCCGCTCGAAGCCGGTCGAGCACTTGCAGTTCCGTGTCGCGAATTTCATATATTCCGCTGCGAGCACGGTTGCCCGGCGCGAGCGGCTCGCACGCCTGGTCGAGAATACGACGGGCTACGACGCGCAATTTTCAGCCGCGCTGGAGGCAACGCTTATCGAAGAGGTCCTGGCCTGTGACTGATCGGACCGAACTCGTCGACGAGGTGGGTGGCTACCGGTTCAAGCCGCACGAGATGCCAATCCTGCCGGGCTCTCCCGCCAATCCGGATCACCCCCCTGCCCGCCGCGCTGCCTACCTCGGCATCGGTGTGCTGATCGGTCTGATCGGGGGCGCGCAAAACGGGTTCCTCCTTGCCAATACCGGGGCCTTGCAGGCGGAGTTCGCGCTGACCCCTGTGGAAGCTGGATGGCTGACCGTGGCCTTCTATTCGACCTATGCCTGCATGAGCATGCTATTGTTCCGGGTGAGGCAGGAATTCGGCATCCAGCCGTTCGTGCGCTGGGCGATGATAGGCCTCGTGGCCGCCAATTTCGTGCAGATGATAGAGCCCGGCTATTATCCCGAGATGGCCGCCAGAGCCGTCTCCGGGATTACGGCCAGCGGCCTTTCCGCGCTAGCGATCTACTACCTGATGCAGGGACTGCCGGCGGCCATGCGGGTTGGTGGCCTGGTGATCTCGCTGGGCCTCACCCAGGTGGCATTCCCCCTTACAAGGGCGCTGTCGCCGGCACTGCTGGTGGATGGCGACATGGGCAACGTCTTCCAGTTCCAGTTTGCCCTGTCCCTGCTCGGTTTCGGACTGGTCTTCCTGCTGCGCTTGCCGCCGGGCATCCGGAAGCAGACTTTCGAAAGGCTCGACATACCCAGCATCGCGCTGTTCATGGTCGGCGTCGGCGCGCTATGTGCCTTTCTCATTCAAGGCCGCATCCAGTGGTGGGATACGCCCTGGCTGGGCTATGCGTTTGCAGTCGCGGTCCTTGGCCTGGGAGGCTGTTTCCTCATCGAGGCCAACCGCAAGAGCCCGATGCTCGATCTCAGCTGGTTATCCAGCCGGGCAATCCTGAGCCTTGCCGTAATCGGTGCAACGGTGCGCGTTCTCGTCTCCGAGCAGGGCTTCGGTGCCAGCGGCATGTTCGTGGCATTGGGTTACGGCAACCAGCAGTTAACGGGCTATTTCTGGGTTCTCGCAGGCGCGACCCTGGCTGGCATGGCGCTGTCGGTCGTGCGTCTGGATCCCAAGGACCTCACGCGTCCGGTCCTTTTCGCGATAATGGTGATCGGCGTTGCCGCCTTTGCCGACACACGAACCGGCGTGATGACGCGTCCGCAGGACCTCTATCTGACGCAGGCCGCGATCGCTTTCGCTGCCGTCTTCGCGATGGGACCGATCATGATGGAGGGCATGCTGCGCGCCCTTGCGGCAGGGCAAAGCTACGTGATCAGCTTCATCGCGGTCTTCTCGCTATCGCAATCCGTTGGTGGCCTTGCGGGTATCTCGCTCCTCTCGGCCATCCACACCATCCGGTTGAAGACGCACCTCGTCGATGCCGGTAGCACTCTTTCCCTCAGCAACACCCAGCTTGGCCAGGCGTTGTCCAACGCAGCGCAGCGCGTGGCGCCGACACAAGCCGATCCAGCCCTGCGCCAGCAGGCTGCGGCCTCCAGCATCTCGCAAGAGGTGGGGCGCGAGGCTGCCGTCCTCGCTTTCAACGACATCTTCTTTCTCATCGGCACGCTTTCGGTTGTCACCTTCGCCGTGATTTTCGCGCCCTGGCTCATCAACAAGATTCGCGGGCGCAACCCGCTCGCCAAGGAACTGGCTTTCCTGGAGGCCATGCTCGCAAGGACAAGACAATGACGAAACCCAATTCCCCGACCGGAGCCGACCCCGAGACGCTCGAAGAGCAGCCGACTGTTCAGGAACCGGAGAAAGGGTGGTCTCCCAACCCTTCGCGGCGACGTATCGGCGTTGCGGTACTCGTCATCCTGGCAGGCGTACTCGCCACGCTTTTCGCGTGGGGCCTACCGCCCTTCGATGGCGGCGACGAGACCACCAACAACGCCTATGTGCGCGGTCGCACTACCGTAGTCAGTCCGCAGGTCGGCGGTTATCTGGTGGAAGTGCCCGTCACGGATTTCCAGCGCGTCGAGGAAGGCGACCTTCTCGCCCGGATTGACGATGCTCCCTTTCAGGCGAAAGTCCAGCAAGGCGCTGCGAACACCGCCGTCCAGATGGCCACGCTCGCCAACAGCGCGCAGAGCCTGCGTTCGGCCCAGGCGCAACTGGAATTGCAGGATGCAGCGGTGGCCAGCGCACGCGCCGCGCTTCAGAAGGCCCAGGCCGATATGAACCGGATTGCCGAACTGGTCGACGAAGGCTCGGTCTCCCTGCGCGAGCGAGACCAGGCCCGCGCGGCATTGCAACAGGCGCAGGCCGGCGTTCGCCAGGCGCAGGCGCAGCGCGCCATCGCGGCAGAAAACATGCGATCGGTGACGGTCGGCAGGGGAGCACTGGAAGCGCAGGTGGCCGGTGCCGAGGCATCCAGTGGGCTTGCCGAGTTCGAACTGTCGCGAACCCGTATCCGGGCCCCGGTGTCGGGCAGGTTGAGCGAGGTTACTGCGCGGGTCGGCCAGCTTGTCAACGCGGGCACCCAGCTCATGTATATCGTGCCTGACGACTTGTGGGTGGTCGCCAATTTCAAGGAAACCCAGACCGCCGATATGGCCGTGGGCCAGCGGGCAACGCTGGAGATCGACGCGCTTGGCGGGGTTGAACTGAGCGGTAGCGTACAGAGCATCGCGCCTGCCGCCAGCAGCGAATTCAGCCTTGTGAGACCCGACACAGGTGCGGGAAACTTCGTGAAGGTGCCTCAGCGGATAGCCGTGCGTATCGTCATCGACCCCGGGCAGGAAGCGGCGCAGCGGCTTGGCCCCGGCATGTCTGTTATCGCAACCGTGCACACGGAGGAGTAATGTACATGCGCAAGACCCTGATCCTGGCGGTCGCTTCCGCCCTGACACTCTCCGGCTGCGCGCCTTCCCTGCGGGATGCTCCGGCATCGGCCAGTGTCTCTGCGCCAGTCGAATGGCGCACCCAGCTTCCCCAGACCACGCCCGTCGAGGCCGGGTGGTGGGAAAGTTTTGGCGACGACGAACTGTCGCGATTGGTGGAGCGGGCACGTCTCAACAATCCCGATGTGCGCATCGCAGCGGCCCGCGTGGAGGAAGCGCGCGCGACCGAGCAGGGCTCCCGCGGGTTTCTCCTGCCGTCGCTGGGAGCCGGGGTTGAAGCAGGCGTGCGCCGGGAAGTCTCTCCGTTTGGAACGGCGCAGGAATCGATTGCTGCACGGCCTGCATTCCAGGCTTCTTACGAGGTCGACCTGTTCGGCCAGAACGCAGCCCGCGTGGATGCCGCCGAAGCCGGTGTTGCAGCAAGTGCCGCCGCCGAGGAGGCGGCTCGCCTTTCGGTGACGGCTGCCACCGCCAGCGGATATATAACCCTGCTTGCCCTCGACGCGCGGATGACGGTGCTCGAAGCGACACTGGAAGCGCGCCAGCAAGCGCTCGATTTCGCGCGAGACCGCGCCGAGGTGGGATATACGTCCCAGCTTGAACTGCGCCAGGCAGAGGCCGAGTATCAGGCGACTGCCCAGCTTGTTCCCCAGCTGGAAGCGCAGATCGCGAGGCAGGAGAACGCCCTTTCGGTGCTGACGGGTGAATTGCCGAGCGCCATCGAGCGAGGCAAGACGCTGGAAGACCTGCGGACACCCGCGCCTCCCGGTACACTTCCATCCGAGCTCCTGCGTCGCCGTCCCGATATCGCCGCGGCAGAATACCGGATTGCGGCGGCGGACGCCCAGATGCGCGTGGCCCGCGCAGACTTCATGCCCTCGCTCGACCTCGGCGCGGGTGCCAGTCTTGCCGTCTCCGATCTCCTGGCCAACCCTGTCAGCATCTGGTCTCTGGGGGGCAGTATCCTGGCCCCCATCTTCCAGGGCGGACGCCTCGACGCGCAGTTGAACGCGGCGACGGCACGACGCGATCAGGCGGCCTGGGCCTATCGCTCCACGGTGCTGAACGCATTTCGCGAAGTGGAAGACCGCATGGCAATCCTCGCCCGGCTGGGCGAACAGGAAACGGCCTTGCAGGCACAGCGGACCGCGGTCGCCGACGCCCTGCGCCATGCGCGCAATCGTTACCGGGCGGGATACACTCCCTATATCGAACAGGTTGACGCCCAGCGTGCGTTGCTGGGGGTGGAGCTTTCGCTCGTTCAGATCAGGGCGGACGAACTTACGACGCTGGTGGGTCTTTACCAGGCTGTCGGCGGTGCCCCCGGCTGAGCGAAAGCTCAAAATCCGCTAACAGCTTCTCCGGCAAGCACATTCTCGAAGACGGCTGCGGGTGCCAGAATGTCCTTTACCTGCGTTTCGCCAACCGCGAGCACTGAGCAATCGCTCTGAAAACGTGCGGTCGGGGGAATAGGCGGTGTCGGTCAGGAAGCGTTTCCAATCCTTGCGAATATTTTCTCAACGATGGACCATAGTCCGGATGTTCCAGACCGGTGTAGCGCCACCTTGCCTTGCAGGATTTCACCGAAGTTGCGCGAATGCTTCAAGTCGGCGTGTCGTGTGCGCCCCATCCGAAATTTCAGGTACAGGTTACAATCCGCCAGTGGATGGAGAATGGCACCTTAACCCGGCGCTGCTATACCGCGCCGCGATGCCCGCCTTCTTCCTCACCTTTGTTTCCGTTGCCGCCGCCATGCTGGCCGGGCGCGATGCGGTGCGCGTCGCGCGGTTGCGGGCGAGCCTTGGATGGTTTGGTCCTTTGCTGGTCACCGTTTTGCTGGCGGCACTGGCAGGGGCGGCGCTGGCGGCCTGGATAGCGCAAGAGCTTTCCCCACTGATCCGCCCGCAGGCAAAGCCTCTGGTCGTAGGACTGGCGCTGGCGCTGGCGGCGGGTGAAGTCCTGCTGCGTTCTGCACCAGGGCAGCCGCGCGAACCCACCCGGTCCATGGGCGCAATAACGCTGGTGTTGCTGCTTGGCATGGTAACCGATGCCAGCGGTTTCATCATCCTTTCGCTGGCCATCGCCACGGGCGAACCGCTGCTGGCGGCGAGTGGCGGCGCGCTGGGCGCAATCCTGGTATTGGGAGCAGCGATCGTCGCGGGGAAGGACTGGGAGGCGCTGCCTTTGAAGCCGATACGCATGATCGTGGGCTGCGGACTTGTGGCCGCCGCCGCGATGATCGTTATTTCTGCGCGATAACCACGGCTGTGATCGTTTCTATCGATTGCAGTGACCGATCCAAACCGTGAAACGCGAACACTTCTCGTCCGTTGGTTGAGTGAACAAATATCAAGAAGGACGGAAAGACCCATGACTACCACCGGAGACAATTCGAAAACCGCGCTGATCGAAGGGCTGAACGGCCTGCTGGCAGATCAC
This sequence comes from uncultured Alphaproteobacteria bacterium, assembly GCA_963783265.1. GTDB lineage: Bacteria > Pseudomonadota > Alphaproteobacteria > Sphingomonadales > Sphingomonadaceae > Alteraurantiacibacter. Next base: position 5,975 of record CAWAMU010000008.1, read on the forward strand.
ATGGCGTTGTATTTCAAGACCAAGAACTTTCACTGGCACGTGACAGGACCACGCTTTCGCGACCTGCACCTGCTGTTTGACGAGCAGGCAATCGAGATCCGCGACCAGATCGACGCAATCGGAGAGCGCGTGCGCAAGAATGGCGCAACGACGCTGACGTCCATCGCATCGGTCGCCAAGCACACGCAGATCGCCGACCAGGACGATACCAGCCTTTCGCCGGACGCAATGGTCCGTGAATTGCGCGACGATAACCAGAAGGTCGTCGACCGCCTGAAGGGCCTGAAGGAACATGCCGAGAAGGCGGGCGACAACGCCACTGATGGCCTGCTCGACGACTGGACCGACATGGCCGAGGAGCGCGTGTGGTTCCTCACTTCCACGCTTCAGTAAGGCTCGACCACGCAGTAAACCAAAGCCGCCACGTTGCCCCTCGCACCGTGGCGGTTTTGCGTATAGGCAATGCCGTATGACCGATATCGACATCATCGAGAACGCCAGCGATGCCGCAATCGCGGGCTTTATCGAAACCGCGCTGCGCGGCGCGCTGGCAGCCAGTGACGAACCGGTAGCAATCAGCGTGCCGGGTGGCTCCACCCCGTTCCCGATGATGGAAAAGCTGGTGCAGGCCGATCTCGACTGGCCGCGCATTACCGTCTGGCCGGGGGATGACCGCGTGGTGCCGGAGGATCACGAGGCCAGCAACACCGGGAAAATCCGCGCCCTGTTCGAGCCTGTCGGCGCGCATGTCGCCACTCTGACGGTAATGGAGCAGGTGCCGCATTTCGCGCTGGTATGGCTGGGCATGGGCGCGGACGGCCACATCGCCAGCCTATTCCCCAATACCGATCCCAGGGCAGACGATTCCGCCCCGATCCGCCGCCTGACGCCCGATCCGCTGCCACCGGAGGCACCGTTCGACAGGGTGACGCTGACGATGCCTTCGCTGCTGAATAGCGATGCGCTGATGTTCGTGATCCGCGGCGATGACAAGCGCGCCGTGTTCGATGCGGCCGCGCGCGGCGAGGGCGATTTGCCCGTTGCCCGGCTGCTGAAGGCGGCGAACCAGAAAGTGACATGCTTCACCTGATCCCCGCGCCGCTGCATCGGGCGCTGTATCGCCTTGGCCACCGGCTGCGGCGAATGTTTCTGCGGCATCTGGCTGGCGAAGTGCATGGTTGCTGCATCATCGGGCAGGACGAGCAGGGCCGTGTTCTGCTGGTGCGCCATTCCTACGGACCGCCGGTGTGGGCGCTGCCCGGCGGCGGGATGCGAAAGGGTGAAGATCCACAGACCGCTGCTCTACGGGAATTGCAGGAGGAACTGGGCTGCACTCTGGCCGATCCCGTCCATCTAGGTTTGCAGAGCAACGAATTTCTCGGTTCCACCAACCATGTGCAGGTCTTTACCGGCCTGCTGGAGGGCCGTCCGACACCCGACATGCGGGAGGTGGTGGAGTGCCGCTTCTTCGCGCTCGACGAGCTGCCGGACAGGCGCAGCAGGACTGTTGGCTACCGCCTCGAACTGCTGCCGGGAAGCAAGGGCTAAAGCAGGGAGAGCTGCGCGTCGTCCCCGCGTCCGTCCCCGCTATCTTCGCGATCCAGGTTGCTGAGCGTCAGGCCCATCAGGCGGATCGGCATGGGCAGCGGCATCTCGTCCTCTAGTATCTGCCGCGCGACCGCAGCGAACTGCGCCTTGTCTGCTACCGGCTGGGTCTGGCTTCGTGATCGTGTGGCCAGCTGGAAGTCGTTGAACTTCAGCTTCAGCGTGACCGTGCGGCCTTTCGCCTGCTTGGCGGAGATGCGATCCCACACGATATCGATGATCCGCTCCAGCGTTTCGCGCAATTCCCCCTCGGCGGAAATATCCTCGCTGAACGTGCGCTCACCGCCGATGCTCTTGCGGATGCGGTTGGTGCGCACAGGCCTCAGGTCGATACCGCGCGCCGCGCGATACAGGTAATCGCCGAAGCTTCCGAAGTTCACGGACAGCCATTCGCGATCCTTTCGCGCCAGGTCTGCGCCGGTTTCGATCCCCAGTCGTGCCATCTTTTCCGCTCCCTTGGGACCAATGCCGTGGAACCGGCGGATGGGCAGGCTCTGCACGAAGGCGGCACCCATTCCCGGCCGGATGACGCACAGCCCGTCGGGCTTGTTCTGGTCGCTGGCCAGCTTGGCGAGGAACTTGTTGTAGGAAACGCCCGCGCTGGCCGTCAGTTGCGTTTTGTCGCGAATATCCCTGCGGATGGCCTGCGCGATGGCGGTGGCGGAGCCGATGCCGTGGCGGTCTTCGGTCACATCCAGATATGCCTCGTCCAGGCTGAGGGGTTCGACGTGCGGCGTGTAATGATTGAAGATCGCGCGGATCTGTTCGGACACTTCGCGATAGACGTCGAAGCGGCTCTTGCAGAAGATCAGGTCGGGGCATTTACGCTTCGCCGTGACAGAAGGCATGGCGCTGCGCACACCGAATACTCTGGCCTCGTAACTGGCCGCGGCAACCACGCCGCGCCCGCTCGATCCGCCCACGGCGACGGGTTTCCCGCGCAGATCGGGATTGTCGCGCTGTTCCACGCTGGCGAAAAAGGCATCCATATCGACATGAATGATCTTGCGCAGACCGTCCATCTCGGGCGGGGCAGCGTCAACTTCTGCTTCCGTCTCATCGGGTCCGAAGGGCTCGGGATTCGCCATGGGGTTGCTATAGCCTTTCGGCACGATGTTGACTTAATCCTTTTCTCCCCCGCAATTCTTGGCCAAAGGGTCTGCGTGACCACCCTGACTATCACTGCCGCCGACGGGTCGGGCCGAAAGGTCGGACAACGCGAGTTCATCACCTTGATGGCCGCGCTGATGAGCCTCAATGCGCTTGCCATCGATGCCATGCTGCCCGCGCTCGACAATATCGCTGGCAGTTTCTCGGTGGATGATCCCAACAAACGGCAATATATCGTCGGTGTGTACCTGCTGGCCACAGGCTTTGGCAGCCTTGTGCCCGGCCTGTTCGCCGATCGATTTGGCCGGCGTCCGGTGCTGTTTGTCAGCCTGGCCATCTATATCGTGACCTCGATCCTGTGCATGATTGCGCCATCCTTCGAAGTGCTGCTGGGCCTGCGCGCGTTGCAGGGCTTTGGCACCGCGGGGCTGATGGTGCTGCCCGCCGCGATCATTCGCGACCGGTTCGAGGGCGACCAGATGGCGCGGCTGATCTCGATGATATTCATCGTCTTCATGGCCGTGCCGGTGCTGGCCCCCAGTATCGGGCAGGCGGTGCTGGTTTTCGCCAGTTGGCAATGGATATTCTTCGCTCTCGCCCTGTTCGGCACAGCCGCAGGGGTGTGGGCGGCCATGCGCCTGCCTGAAACGCTGGACCCCGATCATCGTCAGAAAATCGACCCGCGCACCGTGGTCCACAACCTGCCGCTCACCCTGCGCACCCGCGCAGCGGTGGGCTATGTGCTGGCAGCGGGCCTGACGTTTGGCGGCGTCTTCGGCTATATCAATTCCGCCCAGCAATTGATTGGCGAGCATTTCGGCGCGGCAGAGCAGTTCCCGCTGATCTTCGGTGCCTCTGCCGCAACGCTGGCGTTTTCCAGCTGGGCAAATTCGCGCATCGTCGAGAGATTTGGCGCGCGGCGCGTCTCGCACACGGCCCTGATCGCCTTCATGCTGGTCAGCGTGGTGCAGGTGTATGCGGCGATTGTGCATGCCAATGCATTGGCGTGGTTCTTCCCGCTCATCAGCATCAACCTTTGCCTGCTCGGATTCCTGGGTGCCAATTTCGGTTCGATTGCCATGCAGCCCTTCTTCAACAGTGCTGGCGCGGCCAGTTCCGTGCAGGCGGCCATTCGGATGTTGCTGGGTGCGGTGATGGGTATCACGATTGGCCAGCTTTACGACGGTACGGCCTTGCCGCTGGCGATGGCGCTGCTGGTCAGCAGCCTGCTGTCGCTCGGCCTTGTCCTGTTCAGCGAGAGGGGCAAGCTGTTCACCCGTCCGCGCCAGCCGCGCTATATCAGCGAAAGCCCGCATTGATGCCCGATTCTATGGAGGCGGTTTTCGACCTGATCGTGATCGGCGGCGGCGTGAATGGCGCGGGCGTTGCACGCGATGCGGCGGGGCGGGGCGCAAAGGTTCTGCTGCTGGAGAAGGGCGATCTCGCCAGCGGCACTTCCAGCAAGAGCACGAAGCTGGTGCATGGTGGGCTGCGCTATCTGGAATATTACGAATTCGCGCTGGTGCGAGAAGCGTTGGGCGAGCGCGAGACGCTGTGGAACATCGCCCCGCATATCATCCGCCCGATGCGTTTTATCCTGCCGGTTACGAAGAACATGCGCCCGCGCTGGATGCTGCGCGCGGGGCTTTTCCTGTATGATCATATCGGTGGAAAGGGATCGCTGAAAAAGACCCGCAGCGTGGATATGCGAAAGCATCCGGCGGGCGCACCGCTGGAAAAGCAGTATCGCCACGGCTTCGAATATTCGGATGGCTGGGTGGACGACGCGCGACTGGTGGTGCTGAATGCGATGGATGCCGCCGAATGCGGCGCGGAAATCCGCACGCGCACGCCAGTCACTGCCGCGCGGCGCGAGGGCGATGTCTGGCAGGTCGAGGCAGGGGGCGAGAATTTCACGGCCCGCGCGCTGGTGAACGCGGCTGGCCCTGCAGCAGACGATCTGGCGCGGCTGGTGGGAGAGAGCCCCGCCTATGGCATCCGGCGCGTGCGCGGATCGCATATCGTGGTGCCCCGCCTGTTCGATCACGACTGCGCCTATATCCTGCAGCAACCCGATACCCGCATCTGCTTTGCCATACCGTGGGAGAATGATTTCACCCTGATCGGCACCACCGATGCAGACCATCCCGGTTCGCTGGACGATGTGAACGCCAGCGACGACGAAATCCGCTATCTCTGCGATGCCGCCAACCGGTATTTCGAGCACGACATAACGCCGGGCGATGTCGTCCACACCTATGCCGGTGTTCGCGCGCTGGTGGACGATGGCTCTGGCAGGCCCGAGGCCGCCTCGCGCGGATACGAACTGGCGTTGAGCGATGCGGGGCGCGGCGCGCCGATCCTTGGCATCTACGGCGGCAAAATCACGTCATACCGCCATGTTGCGCAGGATGCGGTGGAGAAGCTGGCCGAGCGGTTGCCGGTGCTGAAAGGCAAGGGCTGGACCGCCACTACTCCGCTGCCCGGCGGCGATATCGACAAGCACGCGCAGCCCTACCTGTTCGAGGTGCTGGGCGAGGATTATCCGTTCCTGTCGGCAGACGATGTGGTCCGCATTGGCCGCGCCTATGGCACCCGCGCGGTGGACTGGCTGGGCGATGCGAAATCGTGGGATGATCTCGGCCGCGCGTTCGGTGCTGGCCTGTCGGAGGCCGAAGTCACCTATCTGCGCGAGACCGAATGGGCGCAGACGGCGGAGGACATTCTCTGGCGGCGCAGCAAGCTTGGCCTGCACATGAGCGATGGCGAGGCGGCGGGACTGGCAGCGTATCTAGGCGGCTAGGCTCCCCGGATATCGGGGGAGGCTTATTCCTCCACCTTCTCCACCACCGCCAGCACCGCTTCCACCTGCACCTGCGCGCCTTCGCTGGCGGAGAGCTCGGTCACCACCCCATCGAACGGCGCGGTGAGGGCGTGTTCCATCTTCATCGCTTCCAGCACCATCAATCGCTGGCCAGCGGTAACGCTGTCGCCTTCGGCAACATCCAGCGCGATCACCTTGCCCGGCATGGGTGCGAGGATCGCGCCGTCGCCCGCTGCCGCTGCCCCGGTGCCGCGCGCATCGCGGGCAAATTCAAAACTTTGGCCGTCTGCGAAGACGAGGGTGCGCGCCTCTTCCACAAAGCCGGTTACATGTGCCGCGTCTTCGCTGCCCGAGGCGGAGACCGTGCGCGTCTCACCCTTGTAAGTCAGCGTCGTGGCGATGCGCGGGGGCGCGTTCAGGCGGAAGCCCAGCGCGCTGGGCACGTCTTCATCAAGGTCAGCCATCAAGGTGAAATCGGCGGCTGACTGCCAGATGGCATCGTCGGCCTCGTCATCGCAGATCAGGCTGTCCAGCTTGCGCTCGATAAAGCCCGTGTCGAGATTGGCATCGCCAAAATCATCGTCCAGCAGCGCATTGGCCAGGAATGCGGCATTGGTTCTTACGGGCCAGATTTCGACACTGCCGGCAATCTCGGCAAGTTCCTCGATGGCGTCGTCGCGCGTTTCGCCCCAGGCCACCAGCTTGGCGACCATCGGATCGTAATGCGGGGAGATGACATCGCCCTCGGCAACGCCGGTTTCGATGCGGCCGACATTGCCGAGGTCGAAATGGTCCAGCGGTCCGGTTGAAGGCAGGAAACCGCTGGCAGGATCTTCCGCGTAAAGCCGCGCTTCGATGGCGTGACCGTCGATGAACAGCTCCTCCTGCTTCAGCGGGATAGGCTCTCCGCTCGCCACGCGTAGCTGCCATTCCACCAGGTCGACCCCGGTGATCTCCTCCGTGACAGGATGTTCGACCTGCAGGCGCGTGTTCATTTCCATGAAGAAGATGCGGTCGGCGCGCAGGCCTTCGCTGGCATCGGCGATGAATTCGATCGTGCCCGCGCCCTCGTAATCCACCGCTTTCGCCGCGCGCACGGCAGCGGCGCAGATTTCCTCCCGCGTTTCCTCGTCCATGCCGGGGGCGGGGGCCTCCTCGATCACCTTCTGGTGGCGGCGTTGCAGGCTGCAATCCCGTTCGAACAGGTGGACGACATTGCCGTGGCTGTCGCCGAACACCTGCACCTCGATATGGCGGGGCGAGGTGATCCACTTTTCCAGCAGCACTTCGTCGTTGGAGAAGCTGGCCTTGGCCTCGCGCTTGCACGATTGCAGGTCCGCTTCGAAATCTTCGGCCTTCTCGACCTTGCGCATGCCCTTGCCGCCGCCGCCTGCCACGGCCTTGATCAGCACGGGATAGCCGATGGCATCGGCCTCTTTCTTCAGCCGTTCGACAGACTGGTCTTTACCCAAGTAGCCAGGCGTCACGGGAACGCCTGCAGCAATCATCTTTTCCTTGGCCGCATCCTTCAGGCCCATCGCCAGGATGCTGGCAGGTTTCGGGCCGACCCAGACAAGCCCGGCGTCGATGACCGCCTGCGCGAAGCCTGCGTTCTCCGACAGGAAGCCATAGCCGGGATGGATCGCTTCTGCCCCGGTCTGTTTGGCGGCGGCAATGATCTTTTCGCCTACCAGATAGCTTTCGGCAGCGGGGGAGGGGCCGATATGCACGGCTTCGTCGGCAGACCGGACATGCAGCGCCCTGGCATCGGCATCGGAATACACTGCGACGGTGGCGACACCCATCTCTCGGGCTGTACGGATGATGCGGCAGGCGATCTCGCCGCGATTGGCGATCAGGAGTTTTGAAATCATGCCACTGCTTTCGCGCATTTCAGCGCAAATGCAACCGCCGGCGTTGGTCATATCGGGTGCGATGACATCAGTCGTCCTTGCGCCTTACGCTTTCATCGCGAATGGGCGTGTTCGGTACTCCGGCAACCGGACCATCCATGCGCGCCATCATCAGCAACCGCCCGCGGTCCCATTGCGGCTCCTCGGTCGGTTCCCAGGATCCGGACATCGTCTCCTTCAGGGCAGCAACGACATGGCCGATCTTCTCCGGAAAGCTGGTGTGGATGCGGTGATCCCACGCCAGTTCGGCCTGGCTCACCACTTCTTCGCCGATCGCGCCGTAGATATTGGCAGCGGACAGCACTGCCCAGCGCTGGCGGAATTTCAGCCGCCCGGCACCGATCCGCGCACGGGCATCGTGCAATTGCGCCATCTTCACCAGCCGCTGCGCCAGCTTGACGAGCTGGTCGCGATATTGCGGTTTCATCACCTCGCCCGGAGGAATGTCGAACTCTGCCAGCCATTCAGTCGGCAGGTAACAGCGGCCAGCGGCGTCATCCTGGGAAATGTCGCGGGCGATGTTGTTGAGCTGGAAAGCAAGACCAAGATCGCACGCGCGGTCCAGCGTGTCCTGCGCATCGGCGGGCACGCCCATCACCTTTGCCATCATGACGCCCACGGCCCCTGCCACGTGATAGCAATACCGCATCAGGTCGCCTTCGGTGCGCGGACGCCAGCCCTTGGCATCCAGCGCGAAACCATCGATCACATCGTCGCACATCTCGCGTGTGATGCCCGTTTCAGCGGCGACCAGGCCCAACGCATCGAATGCGATGTCTGCCGTGGGTTGTCCGTCCAGCGCCCGGTGGGTCAGCACGCGCACTGCCTCCACCCGGTCCTGCGCATTGGCCTTGTCCAGGTTCAGCGTGTCGCCGCGATTGCTGAAACCGTGATCCTGTCCGTCGACAATGTCGTCACAGCGGCGACACCAGGCATACAGCAGGTGCGCGCGTTCCCGCGTCGCCTTGTCGAACAGCCAGCTGGCAACCGCGAAACTCTTTGAGCCCCTGGCAATGCTTTCGCGTGACCGGCTGACCAATGCCGCGCGGGAGCGCCCGCCGCCTGCCTGGCGCGGCGTCGACTTCACCAACTGGCTGGCCACCAGCGGACGCGGCTTTACGCGTTTCACAGGTCGGCCGCGCGCATTTGCACGATGGTCTTGATGGGCTCGTAAGCTGCCATTTTGTCGAGCAAGTCCCCAATAGTTTCGCCCACGATCACGATGTCGCGGTGCGCTTCCCTGACGAAGCCAGTATTGGCCATATGCCGGTTAAAAGCCACAAGTCCGTCATAATATCCCAAGGCATTGAGAAGACCCACGGGTTTTGCGTGATAGCCAAGCTGCGCCCAGCTGACCGCTTCCCACAATTCGTCCAGCGTGCCAACGCCGCCGGGAAGGGTGATGAAGCCATCGGAAAGATCGGTAAAACCCTGCTTGCGCTGGTGCATGGTGTCGACCACGTGCAGCTTGGTGCAATCGGTGTTGGCGACTTCCATGTCCACCAGCGCTTGCGGGATCACGCCGATGACCTCGCCGCCCGCATCCAGTGTGGCAGAGGCGAGCGCGCCCATCAGCCCGGCCCTGCCGCCGCCATAGACGACGCCGATACCGCGCTTCGCCAGCGTTGTGCCTACGTCGCGGGCGAGTTCGATATAGCGCGGGTCAGCCGGTGTGGCAGATCCGCAATAGACGGCGAGGCGGTTGAAGCGGTCAGACATGACCCAACGCCCTAGTCGGGCAGATCAGGATGACAAGTCCTCGATCATCAACCCCGCTGTCGCCTTGGCGCTGCCCACCACGCCGGGGATGCCTGCGCCGGGATGGGTGCCTGCGCCGACAAGGTAGAAATTGTCGATCACGTCGTCACGGTTATGGCCGCGGAAGAAGGCGCTTTGCCACAGCACCGGCTCCAGGCTGAAGGCGCTGCCGAGGTGGGCGTTGAGGTCCTGCCCGAAATCCTTTGGCGCATAGTGGAACTTGGTCACGATGCGATCATGGATGTCAGGGATCAGGCGGCGGCCCACTTCGTCCAGGATGCGCTTTTCCAGTTCCGGCCCGACCTCGTCCCAGTTGATCGGCATCTTGCCCAGGTGGGCAACGGGTACGAGGGCGTAGAAGGTGCTCATTCCCTCGGGTGCCATGCTGGGATCGGTGACAGTGGGATGGTGCAGGTAGATGGAGAAATCGGCGGGCAGAATGCCCTTGGAATAGATATCGTCCAGCAATCCCTGATAGCGCGGGCCAAACAGGATCATGTGGTGCGGAATGCCCGGCCACGTGCCTTCGATGCCGAAATGCACGACGAACAGAGAGGGTGAGAAACTCTTTTTCTGCAACGCCTTGGCCTGCGTCTTGCCGCGATAGCTGTCGCCCAGAAGATCGCGATAGGAGTGCATGATATCGGCGTTACTGGCCACCGCATCGAACCGCTGGCTCCAGCCGCTCTTGGTGTGAACGGCCTTGGCGCGCTTGCCCTCGGTTTCCACGCGGGTCACGCCATCGCCGACGCGCATGGTACCGCCCAGCCGCTCGAAATGGCGGACCATCCCGGCGATCAGGCGGTTGGTGCCGCCCCTTGTCCACCACACGCCGCCATCCTTCTCCAGCTTGTGGATCAGGGCATAGATGCTGGAGGTTTTCATCGGGCTGCCGCCCACCAGCAGCGTATGGAAGCTCAGTGCCTGACGCAGCTTCTCGTTCTTGATATACTTGGAAACCATCGAATAGACGCTGCGCCATGCCTGCTTCTTCATCAACGCGGGCGCGGCCTTGATCATGCTCTTGAAATTGAGGAACGGCACCGTCCCCAGCTTGACATAGCCTTCCTCGTACACCCCGGCGGCATATTCCAGGAAGCGGTCGTAACCCTCCACATCGGCGGGTTCGAGCTTCATGATCTCGTTGCGCAGGTTCTTTTCGTCGTTCGAATAATCGAAATTCGTCCCGTCGGGCCAATTGAGCCGGTAGAACGGCATGACGTTCATCAGTTCCAGGTCTTCGGCCATGTCGTGGCCGGACAATTCCCACAACTGGCGCAGGCAATCGGGATCGGTCACCACGGTGGGTCCGGCATCGAAGGTAAAGCCGTCCTTCTCCCAGAAATAGGCGCGGCCACCCGGTTTGTCGCGGCTTTCCACCACGGTGGTGGCGATGCCGGCGCTTTGCAGGCGGATGGCGAGCGCCATGCCGCCGAAGCCGGCGCCGATGACGCATGCGGTCTTGCCTTCGGGAGTGCTCATTGGTGATCCTTGCCAGAGGGTTTGGTGAGGGTGGGTTTGGTGAGGGGCGGGTAAGAGGAGAACATCGCCTTGATGGCGCGATGGATGGGTACCGGCGGCTTGCCTGCCAGCACGCGAAACTTCTGTCCGAATGAGGAACGACCGGCGTAGAAACGCTCGATCAGCGGTTCCGACAAGCCATAGAAACGCGCGAAAATCCTGTCTCGTTCAGTGGGCTCTGCCGCGCCGAACAGCAAGGAGGCCAAAAGGCGGTAAAAGCTCATGGCAGACCAGTGCCTGCGGGCGCGCGCCTCCAACTTGGCGGCCAGCTGCTCGCCGGGCAAATCGGCATCTTCAGCAACGGCCAGCGCCACGTCCACTGCAATGGGCAATGTGTAGCTGGTGAGGGGATGGACAAAGCCGCCCCGGGCGCCCGCCTGGGCCACGCCCTCGATGCGCTGCCCTTGCTGGTAAGCACCAAAGTCGCCGCCGGTAATCACGGGCAAAACGCCGGTCTCGAACCCCACTTGCTCGCCGGTCCAGCCCATTTGCCGCTGATACTGGTCGATGCGAGAGGATAGCAACGCGCGATCCAGCTCCGGCTTGTCGGCATAATAGGTGTCTTCGATGAACAGGTCGTGTGATCCCAGCGGCAGGACATAGACGAAGCGATAGGCACCCTCGTCACTATTCTGGCCATTGCCGTACGGTGCCAGTTGATCCACCTCGGCATCCATGATGATGGGCCGCGACACGCCATGCGCTTCGGGCGTCCGCAGGTGACGGCCCATGAAAACCTGCCAACCACCCTGGAGGTGTTCTGATTCCGCAAAGCCGCGACAATCAATTACTGCGCGGGCAGTGATACGGCTTCCGTCGGTCAAGATCCACGCAGCCTGCATCCAATGCCGCAACTTTACAGCCGGTCAGAATTGCATCTTCGGATAGTTCTCGAGTCAGGCAGGCGGCAAAGTCTGCACTGTCGAGCGAGAGATAGGGCGTCGCCAGTTGGCGGCGAAACTTGCGAAAGCGAACATGATAGCCTTCGTTCCATTCCGCCTTGCGAAACTCGGACATCAAGGCCTTGCCTGCGGTGGAGAGATCGCTCGCGAACCAGCTCCAGCGGTGGTTTCCGCCCAGTTCCGGTCCGGCTTCCACAAGCTTTACGACGATTTCCGGCCGGTGCCGTGCCAGCGCCAGCGCGATCAATCCGCCCGAAAGGCCGCCTCCGATGATGGCAATGTCGCAGTCGCGTCCACTCATGCTGTGCGCCTTAGCCTATTGGTGGTGCGGCGCAATCACAGCCCTTGGTCCGGTATCGAAATGCAACGCAAGATCGGAACCGGCAGCGTCAACACCCGTTCTAGGGGAAAACAAGACGGGAAATTTAATGCAGACCAGGCCATTTTCGCCCACCGCCATGACACTTGGCGCAATCATCACGGCCATCTCGGCCCAACCTGCTTTCGCCCAGGATGTCGGCGAAGCGCAAGTTCAACCGCCGGTGGTGGACATGGACGATACCGCCTTTTCGGGCGATTACCTGTCGATCGGCGCAGGCGTCGCGATCAGCCCGTCCTATTCCGGTTCGGACGATTACGTGTTCAACGTGCTGCCCATCGTGCAGGGCTCGCTGGGCGGCGTGGATATTTCGCCGCGCGCCGGTGGCCTGAAGCTCGACTTCATTCAGGATCCGGCTGACGGCGTGGGATTCGACCTCGGCGTTGCGGGTCGTTTGCGCAGTGACCGCGCACAGCAGATAGAGGACGAGGTCGTCCTTAACTATATCGAGCTCGACCGCGCCATCGAAGTCGGGCCCAGCGTGGGCGTGAACTTCCCGCAGGTGCTCAATCCCTATGACAGCCTGTCGATCGGCACGGACGTGATGTGGGATATCAACAGCGCGCACGGCGGGATGGTGGTTTCCCCCTCCATTTCCTATTTCACGCCGCTTTCGCGCGCGGTGGTGGCCAGCCTCTCCGTCTCTGCGGAATGGGCGGACGAGGATTTCCAGGACTATTATTTTGCCGTGGATGATGCCGACTATATCGGCCCCGGCACTGCGCCGCTGACCGAATTCGATCCTGATGGCGGGGGCTTCACCGACGCGGGCGTGACCTTGCTGCTGGGTATCGACCTTGACGGGGACGTTGCCAATGGCGGGCTTGGGCTGGTCGTGATCGGCGGCTATTCCCGCGTGCTGGGCGATGCGGCGGACACGCCCTTCACCACTGTTCGCGGCAGCAGGGACCAGTTCCTTGGCGCTGTGGGAATTGGCTATACCTTCTAATTGCCGGGCCTGAATGCACAAGAAAGGGGAGCAACCGCGAGGTTGCTCCCCTTTCTTGTAGTGTTGGACGACCCTACTTTTCCTCGATCATCAGGTCCGGGCGGCTGGGCGGCAACTCCGCGTCGCGGTCGCCGCTCTTCAGGTAGGTGTCGAACCAGCGCATCATGCGCAAATTGTAGTCGTAGCGAGAGGCCGCATAGGCGTTGCCGTGGCCTTCGCCGGGATATCGCACCAGCCGCAATGGCGTTTCGGGACGGCGCAGGCGGATATAGCGATATAGCTCCAGGCTCTGGCCCGGATCGACGCGGGTATCGGCGGTGCCGCCCATGATCAGCAGCGGCGTATCGGCGCGGTCGGTGTAGTAGATCGGACTGACTTCGAGGAAATGCTGCCAGTCCTCCCACGGCCACTGTCGCGCGTGGACGAGGTGCATCTCGTTCGGAATGTCGCCCGTGCCCACCTTGCTGATCTGGTTGGAAATGCCGACGAACATCACGCCTGCTGCAAACTCTTCGGAATTGTAGGTGGAGGACCATGCCGTGGCATAGCCGCCGTAGGAACCGCCGGTGATGCCCACGCGATCAGCGTCGGCGACACCCTCTGCCACCAGCGCGGCCTTGGCGTCGGTCAGATCGCGGAATTCGGGGTCGGTGTAGTTGCCCGAGTGCGCTTTGGAAAAGGCCGTTCCGTAGGCAGTGGAGCCGCGATAGTTGGGCAGGAAGACGGCATAGCCTTTTCCGGCAGCAACCTGGCCGGGACTGGAGTAGCCGGTGACCCAGCCATTGCTGTCGTGAGCTTCCGGTCCACCGTGGACATTGAGGATGGTGGGCGCGCCGCCAGCGGGCACCCCGCCCACCGGCAGGATTAAAACGCCTTCGATCTCGGTCCCGTCGGTGGCGGTGAAGGTGTATGTGCGCTGCTCTCCGAAGTCGATTTCGGACAGCCACGGATTGTGGTTGGTCCAACGGGTGAATTCGCCGCGGTTGAAGGCAAACAGTTCGTTCGGGTGTTCGGGTGAATTGGCCTCGACCACAAGCCGGTTGCCGCCTTGTTCCAGGCTGCTGAGGATCAGCGCGCCGGGATCGAATTCACGCTGCACGTCTCCGCTGTCGGAATAGAAGCGCAGCACGCTTTGCGCGCCCACATGGATCACTGCTGCAAGGCGACCGTCGGACATCCATTCCGCATCGACAGCGGCTTCGGCTGCGCCTTCGTTAAGCGCGCGATATTCGCCCGTTGCCACGTCCACCAGATGCAGCGTGGTGGCGGCGGGATCGTTTTCGTCCACGCCCGCGATCATCGAAAGCTGCCTGCCGTCGGGGGAGAATTCCACATCGCCCAGCTTGCCCGGCGTTGCCACCGTCACCAGGTTGCCGGACACCAGGTTCAGCAGGTGGACGCGCTGCGAGGTAAGCGAATCGTCAACCAGCGGGGTGGGCGCGGACACGATCATCGCGGTTTCACCGCCGGGGGCGATGTCGAAGCTGCTGACATATCCGGGCACTTCGATCTCGCGCGGATCTGCGTCGATGTCGCCGCCGGTCATGCTCTGGTCAACACGGGCCACGAACATGCGGTTGAAGTCGAATTCCTCCTCGTAGACGACGGAGTCAAAGCCATCTTCCGCCTCCGCATCGCGATCCTCGTCAGGAGCTGCAGAAGTAAGCATGTACACCTCGCTGCCATCGGGCGAGAACGCGTAACTGCGCACGGCAGCATCGGTGACACCAGCCAGCTTGCGATAGGAGCCGCCATTGACCGGAATTCCCCACACGGCGCGATCGTCGTCATCGCCGGTCCACAGGAAGGTGGCCATCGAACCATCGGGGGTAAAGCCGATGGAGGACACGCTCATATCCTCGGGCAGGTAGGCGCGCACGTCCATCGCGCCATCGGCCAGGAACAGTTGCTGATCAGGAGTGCCGTTTTCCTCTCCCATCGTGACATCGGGAGAATGCACGCGGGTGTAGGCAATATGACTACCGTCCTGCGAGACGGCGACGGTGCCGGTATATTCGATGCGCGCCACATCCGCGGGCGTCATGTCGCGGGCGAGGGCGGGCGTGGCGGGAAGTGTCAGTGCCGATGCAAGCAAGGCAGAGCGTGGGAGGGTCATGGGTAAGGCTGGTCCTCTGATGGTTTGTTACAGTTGCAACCACTCATAGCCTGTGGAACCCACAGCGCAAATGCAGACCATGGACTGGCATTCGCCAGCATTTGCAACGCCCTAGCGGCTGCCCAGGAAGATGTTCCTGCCATGCGGCCGAACTGCCGCGCTGTGGATGAAAGGTCAAACCGCCAGTCGGACTGGACGCTGGCATCGCAAAGGGATAGCCCTGAGACAGAGGAGGACGACAATGGCAGAAACGCAGGATATTTCCGCATGGATCGCATTGTTCATGGGGCTTTACGCTTTGGGGGCAGCGATCGGTGAATTGCGCTCTCCCGGCAGTTGGGCCGCGATGCTGGACGGGTTCGAGAACAACGAGGCCTTGCGCTTCCTGACCGGTATCGTGGTGCTGTCGCTGGGCGCGTTGATATACCTGGTCAATCCGTGGAACCCGAACGACTGGCTCTCCATCGTCATTGCCGTGATGGGCGGCGGCATGGTGGTGGAAGGGGTGGTGATCCTGGGCTTCGGGCGGCCATTCCTGCATTTCGCCAGCGCCATGATGGGCGCGGTCAACCGCACCTGGGCGCTATTGTCCGGCGCGCTGGGTATCGTGTTGATCTGCGTGGCGATGCTGCGGTTCTAGGCTAGCGCTCCGCCATCTGCATCAACGACGAGGAATAGGGCTGAAGCAACCTGCTTGCCTTGTCCCAGCCACCGCGCAGCCACGTGGCCCAGGCGCCCCTGTCGGGCGGGAGGATGGCCGGCATGGTATCGCGGCCCACCTGCTTCAATGCAGCGTTGGGCGCGGTTGTCAGCATCGCGACACCCGGCACCTCGCTATCCTTCCACACGCCCGCAATTGCGAAAACCCGCTGGTCTGCGCAGGCAAGCCAGTGCTGGCGGCGTTTGCCATCCCGTCCGATGCGTCCCCATTCCATGAAAGCAGTGGCGGGTACCAGGCAGCGAAACTCGGGATTGCGCAGGTTTCCGATCCAGAATGGGCTGTCCACATTGCGCACGCTCAGCACCGGGCGCGCGGCATCCTGTGCGGATGGGGGCGGGGGCACACCCCACAGGCGCGGCACCATGCGCCACGGCTGGCGATCTGTGCCCGGACCGGCGATAAATTCTCGCCCCGCCGTGATGATCGGCGCAAAATTTTGCGGGGCAACATAACCGCCAGCCCAAGGGTCGCCGCCCGTTTCCACGCCGAATGCACGGCCAATTGCCGCCGCATCGGCATCGAGGCGATAGAGCATTGTCACGGCTGCGCGATCAGGGTCTGTAGTAGGTGGGGGATCCCGGCCCCACCGGCAGGCCGAACACGAAGGTCCACAGGTAGAAGAACAGGCTCCACGCGGTGATGAAGAAGATGGTGTAGGGCAGCATCATCGCGATCAGCGTGCCGACGCCCAGATCCTTTTGGTATCGCGTGGCCCAGGCCAGGATCAGGCCGAAATAGCTCATCATCGGGGTTATTATATTGGTGGTGGAATCACCGATGCGATAGGCCGCCTGGATTGCTTCGGGCGAATAACCGATCAGCATCAGCATGGGCACGAAGATTGGCGCGGTCACCGCCCATTGCGCCGATGCCGAACCCAGCGACAGGTTGATGACCGCGCAAATCGCGATGAAGACGAAAAACACCATCGGCCCGGTCATGCCGCTTTCGACAAGGAAATTCGCCCCTGTCACGGCCGTAATAGCGCCAAGATTGGTCCAGCCGAAGAAAGCCACGAACTGCGCGGCGAAGAACACCAGCACGATATAGAGGCCCAGGGCGGACAATGCCGCGGACATGGCATCGATCACGTCGCGATCGGTTTTCATCGAACCGGTCGCGCGGCCATAGGCATAGCCGATGGCGATGAAGAAGATCAGGATCCATACAACGAAGCCATCGAAGAAGGGCGAATCCATCCGGTCGCCTGTCTCCGCATTGCGCAGCACGCCCCATTCGGGAACCAGCGTCAGCGCCATCAGGGCAAGCACCCCCAGCAGCGCGATGCCCGCCCAGCGCAGGCCCTTGCGCTCCGTATCGGTCAGCGGCTGCATCATGCCCTCGTCCAACACCTCGGGATCGGCCTTGGCAGCGTCATACGGCCCCAGCTTCGGCTCCACGATATAGATCGAAACCAGCGAACCGATACCTGCCACCAGGAAGGTGGAAGCAAACATGAAATACCAGTTGGCCGTTGCCAGAACGGTGTAATCGGGATCGATCAACTGGGCTGCTTCCTGCGTGATTCCGGCCAGCAGCGGGTCGATCGTGCCGATCAACAAATTGGCGCTGTAGCCGCCGGATACCCCGGCAAAGGCCGCCGCCATGCCCGCCAGTGGGTGCCGCCCCAGCGCGTAATAGATCGCGCCGGCCAGCGGGATCAGCACCACGTAGCCCACTTCGCTGGCGGTGTTGGAGATGATGCCGGCAAACACGATGGCCACGGTCACCAGTTTTGGCGGCGCGCCCAGCACCATGCTGCGCACGGCGGCAGACAGCAGTCCGGATTTTTCCGCCACGCCCACGCCCAGCATCGCCACCAGCACCACGCCCAGCGGGGCAAAGCTGGTGAAATTGTCCACCAGCCCGGTGAAGATGCGCCGCAGCCCATCGCCATTCATCAGGCTGACCGCGCGGATCATGCCGTCCTCCGCCACGTTGGGTGAACCGGCAGGGCGAGGGTCTTCCACCGCCACGCCCATCCAGCCCAGCAGGCCCGACAGCAGCACGATGCCCAGCGCCAGCAACGCAAACAGAGTGACGGGGTGCGGCAGCAGGTTGCCCAGCCATTCCACCCCGTCCAGAAAACGTGTGAAGGCGTTCCGCTTGCCCTGCTTGTACTCGGCCGTGGTCGCGGGAAATTCAGTCATGGGGAGGATGCTCCGGAAGGATTCGCGCTGGCTACTGCCTAACAACCCTTGGCGGATGCTCAAGCCGGTCAAAAGGGAATGCCCATCTTTGCGGACCCTTCCCAAACCTCGCATCATGCCCTATCCCCGGCTCATCCCCGGGGAGCGAGCAATCGCTGAGAGGTGTGGGTATGCTCCACACGACCCGTTGAACCTGAACCCGTTAATACGGGCGGAGGGAAGGGCCGGTTGTCACCGCCCGAAATCCCCCGCCGCCCGGCATAGAGGACTTCGTTATGGCCGACATCAATTCCCCCCACGAATCGTCAGGTTTCGAGATCGGTGTCACCACCGGCCCCATCCGCGGCAGCCGCAAGGTGTACGTGGAAGCGAACGGCAATCCGAAGATCAAGGTCGCCATGCGCGAGATCGACCTCGAACCCTCCAGCGGGGAACCGCCGGTGCGCGTCTACGACACCTCCGGCCCCTACACCGATCCCAACGTGAAGATCGACATTGCCAAGGGCCTGGCGCAACTGCGCCGCCAGTGGCAGCTGGATCGCGGCGACATCGAGGAATACGACGCGCGCGAGATAAAGCCCGAAGACAACGGCCAGCTTGGCCCGGATCGCAGCGGCGGCGTGCCCGCCTATCCCAACGTCCTCAAGAAGGTTTACCGCGCCAAGCCGGGCAAGAACCTTTCGCAGATGTATTACGCGCGCCAGGGCATCATCACGCCCGAAATGGAATATGTGGCAGAGCGCGAGAACCTTGGCCGCGCTGCGCTGAAGAACGTGGACCGCGATGGCGGCGAAAGCTGGGGCGCGGAAATCCCCGACTACGTAACGCCCGAATTCGTGCGCGACGAGGTTGCACGCGGGCGGGCCATCATCCCCTCCAACGTCAACCACCCGGAGGCCGAGCCGATGGCCATCGGGCGCAACTTCCTGGTGAAGATCAACGCCAATATCGGCAACTCCGCCGTCGCATCGGACGTCGCGAACGAGGTGGACAAGATGGTCTGGTCCATCCGCTGGGGCGCGGATACCGTGATGGACCTTTCCACGGGCCGAAACATTCACGACACCCGCGAATGGATCATCCGCAACAGCCCCGTGCCCATCGGCACCGTGCCCATCTACCAGGCGCTGGAAAAGGTCGGCGGCGTGGCAGAGGACCTGACCTGGGAAGTCTTCCGCGACACGCTGATCGAGCAGGCGGAGCAGGGCGTCGACTATTTCACCATCCACGCAGGCGTTCGCCTCGCCTATGTGCCGCTGGCCGCCAACCGCATGACCGGCATCGTGTCGCGCGGCGGCTCCATCATGGCGAAATGGTGCCTGTCGCACCACAAGGAGAGCTTCCTGTACGAGAAGTTCGACGAGATCACCGAGATCATGAAGGCCTATGACGTTGCCTATTCGCTGGGCGATGGCCTGCGCCCCGGCAGCATCGCGGACGCCAATGACGAGGCGCAGTTTGCCGAGCTCTACACGCTGGGCGAACTCACCCACCGCGCGTGGAAGGAAGACGTGCAGGTGATGATCGAAGGGCCGGGCCACGTGCCCATGCACAAGATCAAGGAGAACATGACGAAGCAGCTGGAAGTGTGCGGCGAAGCGCCGTTCTACACCCTCGGCCCGCTCGTCACCGATATCGCGCCGGGGTATGACCATATCACCAGCGGCATCGGCGCGGCACAGATCGGCTGGTACGGCACGGCGATGCTCTGCTACGTCACGCCCAAGGAACACCTTGGCCTGCCCGACCGGGACGATGTGAAAGTCGGCGTGGTCACCTACAAGCTGGCCGCCCACGCGGCGGACCTTGCCAAGGGCCACCCGGCCGCCAAGGTGCGCGACGATGCGCTGTCAAAAGCCCGCTTCGAATTCCGCTGGCGCGACCAGTTCAACCTGTCGCTGGACCCCGACACGGCCGAGCAATACCACGACCAGACCCTGCCCGCAGAAGGCGCGAAAACCGCCCACTTCTGCTCCATGTGCGGGCCGAAGTTCTGCTCGATGAAGATTCAGCCAGGAAGTGCGCGAATTCGCCAGCAAGCAGAACCAGAGCGCCGACGGTTTCCTCGAAAGCCAGAAATGGAGTGCCGACACCGCCGAAGCGAGCCGTGCCGCCGCGCTGGAAGGCATGGAGGAAATGAGCAAGCTGTATAAGGCGAAGGGCGAGAAGCTTTACCTGCCCGAAGAGGAGACTGAATAGGCGCGGCCCAAACTCCGCGAGGGAAGATGGGCACGGCGATCAATGTGATCATCGTGCCCACCTGCGGCTCGGGCTTCCCCGCTCAATTTCCATCACATCACGGCAAGCAACTCCCGCAACCAAGGCCGCCAGAGAGCGTGCGTTATCCATTCTGACGCGTGGCGCCTGGTCGTGTGCGCGTTTCTTACCGATTTCTCCCATTCACCACCAACTTCTCCACCAGAACCCGCAATTCGCTCGGCGTCGTGTGACCTGCCACAATTTCGTGATAACCGATGCCGGCCTTGCGCAAGCGCCTCCTTCTTCACTGCGTCGCGCGCGGCGGCAGAGGTGCCTGGTGTGATGCCCTGAACCTTGGTATTCCAGCGCGTGGACCACGCGGCACTGATCGTCCATCAGTGCGAAATCGACGCGTTTGGAATTGACCGCGAGGAAGGCGTCCTTGTCGGGGCTGGCAAGAAATTCACCCAGCGACACTTGCGCCATCACCTGCCAGCCGGGATTGCGCGCGATCACAGCCTTGTCCAGAGCCTCGAACACCTGCGCTTCCGGTCGGTTGAGGAGCGGTCGCGAATTGAATTCCGCCGCCATGACCTTGCGCAATTGCTCTGAAGCGGTGGCGAGCGCTTCGTCCTCCCCGCGCTTTGGAACCACTTTCAGATCCGGCCTGCCTCTCCATTTGGAGCGGTTCTTCCGCTTGGGCTTTTCGCCTTTCAGAAATGCAGCGCCCACCGCGATCACGGTGAAAAATACGACGGCAAAGATCAGCAGCGAGCCGCTGTCCGCAAGATCAATTGGCATTTCCCCAAATCCCCCCGGCGAATGGTTTGCAGTTTGTAACGCAAATTTCCCGATTGAATAGCGGGTTAGAGTTTCCGAAAGCTTGCCACATCGCTACCCTTCTACCACATAACCCCGATGTCCGCAGACTGCTGTTCCGCCAAGTCGACCACGCTCGAACAACTCGCCCGTCAGGCCGAGCAGCGCCTTGTGCTTGTCATCGTGCTGGCCATCAAGCGGTCATGTTCGTGCTCGAATTCGGGGCGGGCACATGCCGGTCGGCGGCGCCGATGGCCGATGGCAGCGAGATTGGGCGATGCCATCGTATACGCAGTCAGCCTATATGCGCTGGCCCGGTCGGGCAGGTGGAAGGCGGGCGCGGCGATGTTGAAGGGCGTGGTGATCCTTGCGCTGGGCGTGGGGATCGCGGCGAACGTCGTCTTCAAGATACAGAGCGGCGTACCGCCAAGCTCCACATTGATGCTGATATTCGGCGGGCTGGCGCTGGTCGCCAATCTTGTCTGCCTCAAACTGCTAACGCGTTTTCGCCATCAGGACGTGAACATGTCGAGCACCTGGGAGTGCTCACGAAACGCGTGATCAACAATTGCGGCGTGCTGGTGGCGGCGGGCCTCGTCTGGTGGCTGGCCTCACCATGGCCCCCATCGTGATCGGTTCGCTTATGGCGCTGGTCTTCCTGCGCTCTGCCTTGCGCGTGATGGCAGAAGCCGCGCCGCAGCTTCGCGCCGCCTGAGGGTTTTCCTACACCCCACAACCATGCTCCGCCTGCGCGCATGAGCAGCACCACACCGCCCACTGACACGATCCATCCAATCTCCAGACAACACCCGCTGGACCGGCACCAAGGCGGCGACCTTTCTCAAGGCGCTCGCCCGCCACGGAAGGTCGCGCGGGCGGCGCGGGAGGTGGGGATGAGCAGGCAGGCGGCCTAACGGCTGCGCGCGCGAGCTCCATGTTTGCGCAGATGGGGACTGGGCCATGCGGGGGGCCGATGGCAAGGCGGGCGGAGGCGCGGGCGGCGCGGCGCGGCGTCCATCCCATGCTGGCGCGCGCTACCGGATGGGCCAAAGGGTGGCACATCGCGGGGTGCAGGGTGAACACGTCTGCAGCCCAGCGGTGACGCTTTCGGCGCAAGGTCACACTTTGGGCGCGCAGGGTTACACAACGGGGTTTTTCAGCCCAGGACAGTGTTCCATGTGTTCCACATTAGCGGGTCAGCGGCTCAACCCCACCAGCTCCCGATCCAGCGCCTGCAGGAACCGCGATCGGTCCGCCTTGCTGAACGGCGGCGGTCCTCCGCCCCAGGGCCGAGTGGGCCGTCCATCCCGCTGCGCAGGTCTGCCATGATTGCGCGGGTGGCGACGGCGGTGCCGATGCTGGCGGCGTCGAAGGGCTTGCCGTTGTGGGCCAGCACCACGGCGCCCGCTTTCAGGCAGCGTTCGGCCAGCAGTATGTCGGCAGTGATGACCACGCTGCGCGGGCCAGCGTGCTGCGCGATCCAGTCGTCCGCCGCGTCGAAACTGTCCGACACCACCACGCGTTTGACCCGCTCGCTCACCGGCACGCGGAACGGGGCGTTGCTGACCACGCGGACGTGGGCGTCGAAGCGGTCGGCGACGCGGTAGATTTCGTCCTTCACCGGGCAGGCGTCGGCGTCGACGAGGATGGTGACGGAGTTGGTGTCGGGTTCGGGCATGCAGGCGGTGGTAGCGGCCTCCCGCGCCGCTCGCCAGCCAGGATGGTGCAGGGTGGCTGCCTCTCCCCTACTCGCTTCATCGCATTTCGGGGCACTTTTCCGACAGCAAGTTATTGTTGCGATGCAGCATTTCGTTGCCGGAGAATTCTTCCATGCCCAGATCGACTACCAAATCCTGGCCCGAACTCGCATTCGACGGGTGGATGCTGGGTGCGCAGATGGGCACCGTCATCTGGCTGCGCTCCATCCGCCTGATGAGCGGCGGCAAGCTGGCCGAGCGGGAGGCGGAACGCATGGTGAGCGAGAAGATATCCGCCGGCATGACGTTGCTGCCCGCGATCATGGCAGGCGGGCTGGACCAGTCTGCCCAGGCCGCCACCGGCCGCGCTCTCGCCCATTACGAAAAGCCGGTACGCGCCAACCGCCGTCGCCTGTCGCGCTAGGCAGCGGGAGGAGCCGGTTGGCCGGGGGAGTGCTTCCCGCGGCGTCCGGCTCCACCACTGCATGCGCGCCGGTCAGCCGTTCTTCATGTTCTCCAGGCCCTTGATCCCACCGGGTTTCAGGCTGGGCTGGCTGGCGTTTTTCTTCGGCCCCTTGTCCGCCTTGGGCTTGCGGGCTTCGCGGCTCTTCTTCTGTTGGCCTTTGGCCATGGTCTTTTCCAATCGGGGCGGCATGCCCCTGCGGCGAACATACGCCTGTTAAGGGCACAAAGCGCGCTAATTCGCCGGGGCCGCGCAATGGCCGGGTGCCTTGCCTACACGCGCGGGGCCATGCTCCCCTTTGCGGCATGATCGCGCCCACTTTCGCCCCGTCGCCGTCCACGTCGTCGCCAATTGCGCCAGCCGCGCCGCGCCGTCGCGAATTCTGTTCCTGGACTGTGTTCCATGTGTTCCACATTAGCTTCGACTTGCGTGCGTTGCCGTGTGCGCTACCCTCCCGCTTCCTGCTGTGAAGAAGGCGCGACATGTCCCAGACCGACAACATCCTCGATGACCGCCGCGAAAGGCGTCGCCTGCCGATGGTGGGGCTGGTGCTCTCCGCGATCTACGTGGCGGGGGTGACGATCTACCTTGTCCTGCAAGGACAGAACCCGGCGGACCTGCGACTGAACGAGCTGGGCGATTTCGTTGGTGGCGTGTCCAGCCCGCTGGCGTTCCTGTGGCTGGTGCTGGGCTTCTTCCAGCAAAGCCGCGAGATCCGCCTGAGCAACAAGGCGCTTCATTTGCAGGCGCGCGAAATGCGTCGCAGCGTGGATGAGCATCGCCGTATTGCTGGGGGCACGGACGAAGGAGGGGCAAGCATGACCGACACGACCGAGACCAATCGCGCGGCCTTGACCGTCAGTCGCGCTTTTCTACGCCCGCCCGATCGAGCTCGGGCTGCAGGCGCCCGCTCAGCCAGAGCCACCACATGCGAAAGTCGGCGGCGAGACTCCAGAGCGGGTAGATAAAGGTGGCAGGGCGATTGTTCTCGACCGTGAAATGCGCAAGCCATGCGAAGAAATACCCAGCGAGCGGCATGGCGAGCAGCCACCACCAGCGGCCTGTCAACACGGCGAACAGGGCGATGGCAACAACCAGCGTTGTGCCGACGTAGTGGAGGGCTCTCGTGCGCGGCCTGGAATGTTCGCGCAGGTAGAACGGCCAGAACGCGGCGAAAGAGGTGTATTGCCGAGACATGGTCGCAAGAATGCTGGATTTCAGCGCAAGACGCAAGATGTAGGGCAGGGCTGAAGGCAGGGCACAAACGAGGATCGCACCAACTCCGCTGGGGTGCTGATGCGATCTACCGCCATGCCTGGCGTAACCCGCTGTCCGGCGGGCTCGAGGACCGGTTTCGGGTGGCGTCCCGGTCCGTTGCATTCCGTGTGCATGAAAATGCGTGCGCCCGCATGTTAACCATGTCCAGCGCCTTGGTGCAGGATGTGTCCGGCTTGCGGCAGGATGTTGTCCTGATGCCAGGGCGGAACCCCGGCCAGTACTGGATGGTTGGGGAAGGGTGATAGGAGAGTGACAATGATCCGCAAGATTCTTGCTGGTACATGCATCGCGGGCGCGCTGGGGCTTTCCGCCTGCGCCCCGACCGATGCTGCAGCCGTGGACGAATATGACGCGGTGCTCGCCAACCTCGATACGCAGCGCGCCTGCTTCACCACCCGCGAAATCCAGGGGTATTCCAATGCGCCTGAAAGTTCGAGCCGAGCCGAGCGTATCTATCTCGATACAGGAATGAACGAGCGCTTTTTGCTGGAAACGACCGGCCCTTGTCCCGAACTTGATTTCGGCCTGCGCCTGGCCCTGGATGTGCGGGGGACGGGCAGTATCTGCACCGGGGACTGGGAAAACCTATTGGTTCCGTCCAGCTTGCGCGGAGAAGTTGAGCGTTGTCCGGTGCGCGTCCTTGGCCGGGTGATAGAGGACTAGCGCTTTTTCACGAACTCGGCGCGCAGGACGAGGCCTTTGATACCCGGATATTTGCAATCGATTTCCTGGGAGTCGCCGGTGAGGCGGATCGACTTGATCAAGGTTCCCTGCTTCAGCGTCCTGCCTGCGCCCTTGACGTCCAGATCCTTGATCAGCGTCACCTGGTCGCCGTCCGCAAGGAGGTTGCCTACAGCATCGCGCACTTCCACCGCTTCTGTTGCGGCCTGCTTGGTGGCAAGCTGCGAGGCGGGCATCCATTCCCCGGTCTCTTCATCATAGACGTAGTCTTCGTCGTCGGCGGCCATTGCTGCAATCTCCGTTTCCATGGCCATGGCAGGCAAAGGGGCGGGCAGCAATCATTAGGTGATCGGCAAAGCCCGTGCTACATGCTCCGCTGCTGACGTCGAAATTTGCGACGGACTTCGAAATTTGCCTACCGCCGACTGCCTTTCAATGCAGGCCCCGGCGTAAACCAGACGACGTTTTCCTTTCATCGGACGATTTGACGCACGACCCTCGGGCATTCTCGCCCCGGGGCAACCTACTTGTTCTTGAAAGGAACTCAATTATGTCGAAGACCGGCACCGTAAAATTCTTCAACGCCGACAAGGGCTATGGCTTCATCCAGCCCGACGACGGCTCGAACGACAGCTTCGTTCACATTACCGCCGTACAGGCCGCTGGCATGCAGTCGCTCGATAAAGAACAGCGTCTGAACTATGACGTTGAAATGGGCCGTAACGGCAAGGAAAGCGCCGTGAACCTCTCGGCCGCTGACTAAGCGTTCAAATCAGGCATCCTCCCGCTGCGCAAGCCGCGCGGCGGGAGGGGCCTACCTCTAATCGGTCGCCAGCTGGAGAGACCTCATCGCCCAGACATATGCATTCTACAACGCCCGCGCCGATGAAGCTGCGACAGAAGCCTCGAAGGCGACACTCGACAACGTTAAGGAGCGCGCGCTGAGATCGGAAAAGACCTGGCGCGGCCTGGCCCATCAAGCCCAAAAAGTTGAAAGCGACCGGGCGAAGGCAGCGCAAGTGCGCAAGGAACGGCAAGAAGCCGAGGCAGAGGGCGAGGACGAACTCGAGCAGATGACTGCTCAGCCGGCACAGAACATCCAATAAAGGCACTGTGGCACGCTCCTGAATAAAGGCATCGCAGGACGTTACTACGTGCTTTCGGCCATGTTTCTGCCATAATTGGAACAATGTAGATATCTCAACCATTGCCCCATTGAAGCTGGGTTTCGCAGGGTCGCTTTCCGACCAGGCGCCCGCCTCAAGCCAATGCAAGGATGCCGATTATGAAAACTCTCCATATTCTTACCGCTTCTGCCGCCGCCCTCGCTCTTGCCGCGTGTAGCGAGCCTGCCGAAGATACGACGATCGACGAAGACACCATGATGGCCGATGAAATGGCTAATGCCGAGGCGACGATGCCGGGCACGATCGTCGAAGTGGCACAGGGCAATCCTGACTTCTCCACGCTGGTCAGTGCCGTGACAGCCGCAGACCTTGGTGAAACGCTCTCGGGCGCTGGCCCCTTCACCGTGTTCGCGCCGACCAACGCCGCGTTTGACGCGCTTCCCGAAGGTACCGTCGAAACCCTCACGACCGAAGATACCGAACAGCTTGGCAATATCCTCACCTACCACGTGGTATCGGGCGAAGTGATGGCTGCTGATCTTACCGCCGCCATCGAAGGCGCGGGCGAGGGTGGCTACACCATCGAAACCGTGAACGGCGGAACGCTGACTGCGATGATCGAAGGCGGCAATGTCGTGCTTCAGGATGC
This sequence comes from uncultured Alphaproteobacteria bacterium, assembly GCA_963783265.1. Classification (GTDB taxonomy): domain Bacteria; phylum Pseudomonadota; class Alphaproteobacteria; order Sphingomonadales; family Sphingomonadaceae; genus Alteraurantiacibacter. The sequence goes on from CAWAMU010000008.1 coordinate 32,836, forward strand.
GCAGGGTAACACCGCAACCGTTACGATGACGGATGTTGATGCCTCGAATGGCGTCATCCACGTTATCGATACCGTGTTGATGCCGTAAGCAATCGGATATCCGCAAGAGACAACAGGGCGGGCCTCAACAGGTCCGCCCTTTTGCTATGCTTTCATGCCTTGGCGCAAATGTGTAAGGCTGGTCAGCGATGAAACCAACTCCCCCCGCGGCTCGATTTCTCGGCTTTGCAGGTCTTCTGCCGCAACTCGCCTGTGTTGCCGCTGCGTGGCTTGGACCGCCTGAATGGCGCTGGAGCGCTCTGGCGATCGGCTGGGCTTATGCCGCGCTGATCCTCAGTTTCCTTGGTGGATTATGGTGGGGATTGGCGGCCGGGGCACCCGATGGGGGCCGGCGCGCGCCCCAATGGTTATGGGTCGCCGCTGTCACGCCCAGCCTGATTGCCCTGGTTACGTTTCTGCCGTGGGTGTTCGGCGCACAGTGGCCGGGGCCATCCCTGTATATTCTTGGTGGGGCGATAGTGCTGAGCGCGCTGGTTGATGCGAGGCTGGTTACGATCAGGCCGGTCTGGTGGATGGCCCTGCGCATTCCACTTTCGCTGGGACTTGGTGGGGCGACGATCCTGCTCGGGCTTGCGGCCTGAAGGCTGTCAGGCTTCGTGACCCAACCTAGTTGAGCGCCGCCAATTCGCCGGTCACGTCGATTACCTTGTGCTTCGCATCCTGCGGCCGCGCGATTTCCATTTCGATCACGCCGTCGGCGATCTGCGTCGCCACGGCCTGGGCATGCTCCCCGGTGCGAACCTGTTGCATAGCGGTATGGGGTGTTTCGGGCTGCGAAGCCCTGGCGCCGTAGGGAGGGGTGTCAGTATCGGTATCTGGCGCAAGAGAGCGTCTGGCGCGCTGTATCAAGATCATCGTCGTCCCATCGCGCTTCCAGTGTGGCAATCTCTTCTTCGTAGGAATGGTCGTAGCTTTCGGTCGCGCGATAGTGATCCTGAAAGCGTCCCCGCATCGCGAGCTCGTGCACTTCGACCACGCCATCGGGCGTTTCCATGGCATAATGATCGGGCACGCGTGGTTGCGTTCTTGATGTCACGCTTGCATGGGCGACAGCAGGGGTAAGTGGCAGGGTATCGATCACATCGCTGCGGACCCCGACAGGATCCGTGCTCATGTGCGAACCGATGACGGCACCTGCGATAGGCACAGCTACAGCGGCGCCCAGAATCCAGGGCGAGAGTTTCATATACCAGCTCCGACTTTAAACTTGTTTGGCCTATCAACGCCTTGGCCAGGCTGGATGTTCCTAGGCAGCTTGCTTAGACTGTCGCCATTAGAGGAAAAGGGATGATGATCATGATGCACAGACACCGGATCGTGCCAATCGTGGCCCTGCTGCTGGCGTCTTGCGGCCAGGGCGGGTCAGGCAATTTGCCGGGCGATACTGCCGATGAAAGCGCCTATGCCGGAATTGCGGAGGATGCGATTATCAACCTGACCGGGACAGAACCGTTCTGGAGCGGACAAATCGAGGGCGATACGCTGGTTTATCGCACGCCTGAAAACATGGATGGATCGCGTGTGGCGGTATCCCGTTTCGCCGGCCGCGGCGGGCTGGCTTTCAGCGGCATGCTGGATGGGCGCGGGCTCGATCTTGCAATCACGCCAGCAGAATGTTCCGACGGAATGAGTTCCCGCCGCTATCCTTTCGTCGCCACCTTGCAGATCGGTAGTGAGCAACGGGAAGGATGCGCATGGCGCGAAGGTGACGATCTCGGGGAACCATAGGTGGCTCCCCGATAACGGCCCGCAATCAGTAGACGCCGGGCGCTTCGCGCTCGATCACGCTGGTTGGCCGATCCGGCTGCAGCACGCCGCGTGAGGTGACCGATTGCGTGGTGGCCGGACCGCCGGCGATCGGAGTACAGCTGCGCCCGGCAAGGAAATCCAGCGCGGTGGCCAGCATGTCTTCCTGTGGATCGCCGAAATTCCGGGTAAAATCGTCATTGGCGCGGCAGGAGTTGGGCACCGTATCGGCAAGGCCGTCGAAATACTCGCCCTGGCCGTTCGCATTCTCCAGCTTGATCGTCAGGATACGCAAGCGGTCGTCGCACGCCGAGAGGTCGAATGCCGATTGGCCAACAGGCTTGCCGAAAGTATTCTCGCCAATGATCGCCAGATCGTCTCCGAGATATGGCACCATCCCGTTGATCAGCGCCTCGCTCGCGGAGGCAGTGCCTCGGGTGGTGATGAAGGCGATGCGCGTGGGGGCCACCGATTGCGGCCGGGCGTTGAAGCGATAGGTTTCGTCATTGGACGACTTGCTGTCGCGATAAGCGATCGTCTCGAACACTTGTCCGTCGAGATTGCGCGCCAGCAAATCCCCGAAGAATTCGTTCACGTTGATGCCGCCCCCGCCGTTATAGCGCAGGTCAATCACCAGTTCGGTGACGCCGGCGGCACGGAAATCGGCGAATGCATCCCGAAGGTCTTCAATGGCCGGGTTGATGAAATTGGTCAGGCGGACATAGCCAACCTGCTTGCCGCCATCGTTGATGATCTGCGCGCCATAGCGCGGCACGGGGTCGAGATCGAAATCGGATTTCGTGATGCTGACCTCGCGCTCAACTCCGCTGGCATCCCTGATCCGCAGCACACGGGTTACGCCAGTGTTCGCAGGGCCGAGTGCATCGATCACGCCCTGTGCGCCATCATTGGCCAGCAGGCTGTTGACCGTCACGATATTGTTACCCGTGGTCCCGATGCCCAGAAGTTCTGACCCGCGTTCGATATTCGCGCCCAGGGCAGGGGTATCGTCAAAGGTTTCGAGCACGAAGACGCGGCGGTTGCCAAGGTCATAGCCGAGCCGGAACCCGAACCCCGCGCTCGATCCCTCGTTGAAGAAAGCGTTCTCTTCCTCGATGGAGGTAATGTAGCTGAAGAAGCGGTCCTTGTTCTGCGCCCGTGCCGGGGCCACCAGGGCGTCGATGTAATCCTGCACGTTGTTGAAGTTGTTCGCATTGACGCTGGTGTCGAGCAGGTTGGGGAAAAGGTACCATTCATCCAGCACGTCAAAGGCGAATTGTTGCCGGTTTTCCAGCGAGCACGTGGCGCTTGTCGGCGCCGGGGTAGGGGATGGCGTCGTAGCGACAGGCGTAGGCGTTGGTGTGGAAGACCCGCCACCGCCGCAGGATGCCGCCATGCCAAGGCAGGCCAGGGAGAGTGCAACTTTCGACGTGCGCATGGAATTGTCCCGAAATTTGAAACCATTGGCACCACAGCGCCGTAATGCATCAGAGCTAACGCGAGCATGCTCTCATGGCAAGCCGCACTCTGTCAGTAGACGGCGCGGCTGCAATTTGTGCATGGCAATTCCCGTCCTTTGGCAAGCCGGATGGCGGCGGCCCGCGAAATGTGGCCAAAATGAAACCCTTGAAAAGCGGGGAAGCATTCTGCACATCGCGGCCTCGTCCGTAATCGGCTGCACGATGCGCCGACTGCAACAAGGAATATGCAATGCTCGAACATGTCCCCGCCTGGCTAGGCAAGGCCCTTCGCAACGTTCGCGCAGGCCACGGCAAGCTCGCAGTCGCAAAACTGGGTGACGAGGGAATGGTGGGCAAGTCAGGCTTCGCGCTGACGTCTGCCGCCTTCGATAATGGCGGAGCGCTCGATCCGAGCTTTACCGCAGACGAGGAAGATGCCGTCGCACCGCCCCTGGAATGGTCTGCCCCGCCTCCCGGTACGCAGGAACTGGTCCTCGTGGTCGAGGATCCCGATGCTCCCGCGCCAGAACCCTTTTGCCACTGGATGGTCTGGGGTCTGCCGGGCCAGAAGGGCAAATTGTTGGAAGGCGAAGTGCCGCCGCGCGTGGGCAAGAACTCGTTCGGCAATTCGGAATGGTTGCTGCCCGACCCGCCCACCGGGCACGGCGCGCATGACTACGTGTTCCAGTTGTTTGCGCTTGACCTGCCGCTGGTGTTGATGCCGGGGGCTAATCGCGATGAACTGATCGAGGCGATGAAGGGCCACGTGACTGCTGTAGCAATTCTTACCGGAACGTATGCCCGCGAAGAAGGCGGGGATTACGACTGGGATGATGAAGACGAAGCCGAATGAAGGGTGCTAGACCCGGTCGGTAATTTTTTGACTGAAAGGATACCAAGGAAATGGCTGCCAAGAACAACGCGCTGAACAAGCCCGTGAACCTGACTTCGGATCTGGAGGCGGTGGTCGGCAAGGGCCCGATGACCCGCGCCGAAGTGACCAAGAAGGTGTGGGACCACATCAAGGCTAACGACCTCCAGGATTCCAAGGACAAGCGTATGATCAATCCCGATGCCAAGCTGGGCGCGGTGATTGGCAACGATCAGATTTCCATGTTCAAGATGACCGGTGCCGTCTCCAAGCACATGAGCTGATCGAATACGCGTCATGAAGACACGCGAACGGGCGGGTGGCGCAAGCTTCCCGCCCGTTTTCGTCTGTGGCATCGGCAACATCCTTGGTTGTTTCATCACTTCACATATCCGAAGCCTTCGCATTTCCGGCGAATTGACTTGCCGCAATGCGCGCGCTCATGGCATTGTGCAGGGCGATTGAGAGCGGCCTGCGCACGACGGGTTGCCTTGCAGGAAAGGTTGTCTCGAACATGGCCCAGATCGTTGGCGGCGTCGCCACTTCGCATACTCCCACCATCGCTTTTGCCAAGGATGCGAAGAAGTTCGATGATCCGGTGTGGAAGCCCATCTTCGAAGGCTATGAGCCGGTGCAGAAATGGTTTCGGGAAAAGAAGCCCGATGTTCTGGTGTATATCTACAACGACCACATGACCTCGTTCTTCGACCATTACAGCCATTTCGCGCTGGGTGTGGGAGAGGAGTTCAAGGCCGCGGACGAAGGCGGCGGCCCCCGCGATATCCCTGCGATCAAGGGCGACCCCAAGTTTGCCGAGCACGTGGCGCGGGTGATGGTGGCCAATGAATTCGACCTGTCCTATTTCCAGGGAAAGGGTCTGGATCATGGCGCCTTCTCCCCGCTGTCCGTCATGGTGGATTACGACGACAATGGCTGGGCGTGCAAACTGCTGCCGATCGTGTGCGGCGTGCTGACGGTGCCGTTGCCCAGCGCGCGACGTTTCTACAAGTTCGGCAAGAGCCTGCGCCAGGCAATCCTCTCGTACCCCGAGGATATCAAGGTCGCCATTGCGGGCACGGGCGGCCTTTCGCACCAGGTGCATGGCGAGGGGTGTGGCTTCAACAATCCGGAATGGGATGCCGAATTCATGGACCGGCTGGAAAAGGATCCCGAAAGCCTGCTGGACATGACGATTGCCGATCTGGCGAAACTGGGCGGCTGGGAAGGCGCGGAAGTCGTGATGTGGCTGATGATGCGCGGTGCGCTGGCGGCAGAGGTGGAGTGCACCCACAAGACCTACTTCCTGCCCAGCATGTGCCCCATCGCCACGATGATCCTTGAAGAGAAGGCGGGCACCGCGCCGGTGGAAGACCCGGCCAGGACCCGCGAACGCGCGGACCATGACTATGAGGGCGCGGAAGAGATGGAGGGCACCTATCCCTTCACGATCGAGCGATCGGTGAAAGGCTTCCGTCTCAACCACTTCCTGCATTCCCTCACCGATCCCACCGTGCGCGGCAAGTTCCGTACGGACGAGGAGGCGACGATGGAGGAAGCAGGGCTGACCGATGAGGAAAAGCGCCTTGTGCGTGACCGCGACTGGATCGGCATGATCCATTACGGGGTGATCTTCTTCATGCTGGAAAAACTGGGCGCGGTTACCGGCATCGGCAACATCGATATCTATGCCGCCATGAAGGGCATGACCGTGCCGGAATTCCAGAAAACCCGCAACGCGCAGATCAATTACGGGGTGGCGGGCAAGGAAGACTGATCTCGCGCTCCGCCGGCAGGTTGACGAAGTTGACAAAGTTGACAGGGTGTCAACCTGATCGTGACGATGGTTTCTGGCAGAATTCTGCGGCTTTCAGACGCAACAGCGAACTTGACACTTTTGCGTAAACTGCTTGAAATCGGGCCACCGAGTTCGACGATTTGAAAGAGCCGGGCGGGACGATGGGCGCGGCGCCTTGCTGTAGGAAAACGGTCAGCTGCGTTGCCGGAAAGGCCAGTTGGTCACCCGGCCGCACCACAGCGCCAGCCAGATAATGATGGGCTGCGCAATCATGCGCGGCACGTGATAACCCAGGCCAAAGCCGCCATCTTCGGAAGCCATGTCCATAGCCATGTGATTGATATTCGCAGGCCAGACACACAATGCATACAGCGCCAGGCCGATACCGCCCGCCTGCCGCAACTTGCGCGACCAGGGTTGGGCGAGCGCAATAGCGCCAGCGATTTCTGCAACGCCCGTCAGCATCACCACGGTTTCCGGCATGGGCACCCAGGCGGGCGTTATCAGCAAGAACGGGTCGGGTGCGACGATGTGGCGATAGCCGGCATAGGCGTAGAAGATCGCCAGCAGATAGGTGAGGATGGTACGGATCACGCCAGCGCGATGCGGTAGGGGCCTTGCGCTGTCAATTGGCTTTGCCCCTTCCAGCTTAGCTGCACCTCGCCAGCATCGGCCAGGGACCGGGCGGCGGCATGGACATCATCCATGCGGCCACGCCAGTCGCCGCCGCTGCCTGCCAGCAAACGCGCGGCTTCGCTGGGGCAGATGGTCTTGCCAGCCCCCCGCTTGGCCAGCAGGCCCATGATGGCCTCTTGCGGTTTCATTCGATCAATCGGGAAGCTTTACTTCGCCTTCGTCCTCGCCCGCCCAGTAGTGGATGCGTTTGGCGCGTGCCTCGATCAGTACGAGGCCGGGCGTATCGACGCCCTTTGTAAACCACCGCTCCAGGTCCTCTACCCAATGCTGCTTGAATTCATCCTTGTCGCGGAGCAGCTTCGCTTCGGCTTCGACATGGATGAAGGTGCCGGGCTTGCCGTCTGGGCCGGTGGGCGTGCGATAGGTCAGCCCGATGGAACCATCCTGCCCGATATCGTCCACCATCCGGGTATCGTCGCTGGTGAAATAATAGCTGGTGCCTTCATAGGCGACCTGCTGGTTGTTGCTCATCGGACGGCCTGCCAGCGAGCCGTCCTGCGCACGGCTTACAAGCATGCAGAAATCGATCTCCTGCATCATGTCTGAAACTTCCTGCATGGACTTCGGCATTCATTCGCTCCTCAAGCTGGCCCGTCAGCTATTCAAGCGAATGATACGACAGAGCGTTCCGCCCTATTCGCGCCCTGTTCGCGCCCTATTCACCAGGTTGCCATCCTGGCGGGGCGAGGGTGAAGCCGGCAAATTCGAAGGCAGGCGAGACGACGCAGGATACCAGCGTGTAATCACAATCGCCCGCCAAGGGCTGGGCGGCCTGCCATTCACCGGGGCGGATCACCTGCTGCGCAACGTCGCCCCCCGCGACATCAGGGCCAAGGCGAATTTCGGCATGTGCCGTTCCGGTCGGATCGGACAGCGAAAGCCTCAGCGGGTTTCCGCCGTGCCACAGCCAGATTTCGGTCGCATCGATCTTGTGCCAGTGGGAACTTTGCCCGCTTTCCAGCAGGAAATAGATGGCAGTCGCGCTGCCGCGCTCACCCTCGGGCGCATCTGCGCGCCAGGTCTCCTTGTACCAGCCACCCTCGGGGTGCTGTTTCAGGCCGAGTTTTTCGATCAGTTCGCGTGCATTGTTCATGCGCCAATCCTTGCCCTGACTAATCGAGTTTTTCCAGCGTCGCCTTGTCGCGATCACCGCCGCACAGCTGGTCGAGCGCCTTGGTGAATGGATCGGGCTCATCGGCAACAGCTTCGAACAGGGTCATCGAGCTACGGAATTTCAGCGCATCGATAGGGCCGAGGATCTCCAGCGGGGAGATCTTGCCTGCATGGCTCAGCATGGCCTGCGTACATTCCAGCAGGCGCGGTCCGAGCAATGCGTGATCCAGTAGGCACGCGCTTCCTCTCGCCCGTGAATAGCATAAGTGCGCGCGTTGGCGCTGAGGCCGAGGCCCAGAATTTGCGGAAAGATGAACCACATCCAGTGCGTCTGCTTCTTCCCCGCCTGCAACTCGGCCAGTGCAGCGCCGTAAATGCCGGCCTGCGCACGGACGAAACGATCAAGCCGGATCGCCTCAGGCACTCTTCACCGGATCGTGTCCCCAGTTCATCAGCGAATACCGCCAGTCGCTTTCCTCTATTTCGCCATCGGGACGCTGGGCAAGGTGGCGGCGGACATATCCGACGACCTTTTTCATGTGGTCGTACTGGCTGTCGGTCAGTTGGTCCTTGCTGGTGCGCTTGATGGCGACAATGCGCCTGCCGGATTTGTGGCCGGTGCTTTCACCGTCATCGCTGTCGCCGACAGATTTCGATTCTGCGGTATCGAGCCAGTCTTCCAGTTCCTTTGGCTGCATGTTCACACAATCCATGAACTCGGAATATGCCTCGTCCTTCGCATCGGCGTCCATCAATCGTCGCCATCGACCTTTTCTGGAAGGTCTTCGCGATCGGTGGAGGCGAAATCCTCAAGCTCGTCTTCCGACATGGAATCGTACATCTGTTTCGATGCGCCTTGCAGTTCGGAAACCTTGGTATCTCCGCGCTTCGCGGAAAGGGCCGCACCTGCGGCTTTTTGCTGTGCTTTCGATTTTGCCGGCATCAGTTCTGCTCCTTCAATTCGGAGCCGAGTTTCAACACCTTGTCACCGTCGTCCTGCTTGATCAGATAGGCCGGATTGTCGGCCTCGCCCTTGCGGGTGATTTCGCTTCCCTTCAGGGTGCGCTTCACCTCGCGCTCGAAACGCTCTTCGATCTGGCCGCAGGCCGTACCATTGCCCCAGTCCCATTTGACATATTGCCCGGTCTGGAAGCTGTTGGATTGGCTCATGAATTCGGTCTCCGTGTGAATGGTGAACCAACGTCCAACCTTCGCACGCATGATCCCGAAAAAACGCGGCTACTGTTCGCTGCTATAGGTAACCGTGTTCGATTCCTCGACATCGCTTTCGCCCAAGGCGCCCACGATCCAGATGATCGAAAGGATGAGAATTGCCGCTAGCAGGCTGATCAGCAAGACCCAGCGCACTACGCCTTCCTTTGACCCACCCGAAGCATCCTGCTCGTCGATATGGACTTCGCCGTCTTTCATCTCGCTCATAGGATTGTCCTTTTCTCCTGTCAGACCCTTATCTGCATTACGGTCCGGCAATTCTAAAGTTCCGCCTGAGCGAGTGTTACAGACCAAAGCACGTGGCGCAAATGTGCGCTTCCAATCAGTCGCGCAAAAGCTCGTTGATACCGGTTTTGGAGCGGGTTTGCGCGTCCACCGTCTTCACGATCACCGCGCAATAGAGGCTGGGTCCGGGGGAGCCATCCGCCAACGGCTTTCCGGGCAGAGCGCCGGGCACCACAACGGCATAGGGTGGCACTTCGCCGCGATGCACTTCGCCCGTTTCGCGGTTCACGATCTTGGTGGAAGCACCAAGATACACGCCCATCGATAGCACCGCGCCTTCGCCCACGCGCACGCCCTCTGCCACTTCCGAACGCGCGCCGATGAAAGCGCCATCACCGATAATGACAGGATCGGCCTGCAACGGCTCCAGCACCCCGCCAATGCCAGCGCCGCCGGAAATGTGCACATTCTTGCCGATCTGCGCGCAGGAGCCGACCGTGGCCCAGGTGTCCACCATCGTTCCTTCGTCAACGTAGGCCCCGATATTCACGAAGCTTGGCATCAGCACGGCGCCCGGCGCGATATAGCTGCCACGCCGCACGATCGCCCCGGGCACGGCGCGAAACCCGGCCTCGGCAAAGCGATCCTTGCCCCATCCGGCAAACTTGCTGGGCACCTTGTCATAGGCGGCAGCTCCGGCAGAGCCGTTCTCTATGATGCGGTTGTCATACAGGCGGAAGGACAGCAGCACCGCCTTCTTCAGCCACTGGTTCACCTGCCAGCCGCCGTTACCATCGGGCGCAGCCACGCGGGCTTCGCCGGAATCGAGCAGCGCCAGCGCCTGGTCCACCGGGCCGCGCACATCGCTGCTGGCAGGGGTGACCTCGGCGCGGTTTTCCCATGCCTCTTCGATGGCGGTGACGAGTTCGTCGGACATTTCTGGTGGCTCCCTGCAATTGTCGTGTGCGAATGCGCGGCTAGCCCCTTGGCGTGCCCGATACAAGCGCGGACACAGGGTCCCGAAGCCATCACCACTATCCGCGCGTTCAGCAAAGGTTACGAGGTTGCAGCTAGACTGGCGTGAAATTCAAGGGGCTTCAGCTTGGGACTTGGTTTGGGACACGGCAGGAAATCACGCGGTCAACGTATTCGGCGGCATGACTGGCGCGACCGGGCGATGATGGCTGCGGCAGCCGCGATGCTGTCTGCATGCGGTGGAGGCGGTGGTGGTGGGCCCGTGGTTACGGCCCCTCCGCCAGCCCCCGCACCAACGCCCACGCCCACGCCGACCCCAACCCCGACCCCGACCCCGACCCCGACACCAACTCCTACGACGGCTGGCTTTCCGCTCGCCGCGGTGCCCGCGCAATTCAACACGGCCGAATTTCGTCGATCCGATGGGCCGGGTCAGCACAATGCGGCCAGGGCATGGGCCAACGGGTTTACAGGTGATGGCGTGACCATCGCCGTGATCGACACCGGTATCGACCCTGACAGTCCCGAGTTTTCCGGCCGAATCTCGTCAGCCTCTACCGATATTTACGGAACCCGCGGGATCGAGGGATCAGACGATCACGGCAATCTGGTGTCGCTGGTGGCGGGGGCGGCTCGCGATGGAACGGGCGTGCTGGGGATGGCGTGGGGCTCCACCCTCCTTGCCATCCGTGCGGACGAACCGGGTTCGTGCGGGGGCGACAACCCTGAAGACCCGACCACCGAATGCGGCTTCACCGATACCGCAATCGCCGATTCCATCGCCTATGCCGTGGCAAACGATGCCAAGGTCATCAACATTTCGCTGGGCGGGCCGGGCGGCCTTACGCAAGGCTTGCAGAATGCCATAACCAACGCCGTATCATCGGGCGTGCTGGTGGTGGTGGCAGCAGGCAATGATGGCCTCGGCGAATTGTCGCGTTTTGCCCAAACGGCTGGCGATGCGGGCAACGGCGGCGTGATCGTCGTCGGCTCCGTCGATGAAGATTACCAGATATCCGATTTCAGCAACCGTGCGGGACAAAATCCGGAGTTCTATCTCTCGGCGCGCGGCGAAGTGATTTGCTGCGTTTACAAGGACGGCGAGATCTTCGTGGATGACGAGGGCTTCATCTTCCTGTTTTCCGGCACCAGCTTCGCGGCCCCGCAGGTCGCAGGGGCCGCAGCCCTGCTGGCGCAGGCATTCCCGCATCTGACCGGCACGCAGATCGCCGAAATCCTGTTCGACAGCGCCTACGACGCAGGCGAAAGCGGCGACGATGCCGTGTTCGGCCAGGGGATCCTGAACATCGCCGCAGCCTTCCAGCCCGCCGGTACCACGCAGCTGGCGGGGCAACAGGCAGGTCGGGCGACGGCGATGGCGCTGGGCGATACGGCTGCGACAGGTTCCCCCGCCATGGGCGATGCCTTCACCACCGCTTCCTTGCCCACGCTGGTGACGGACAAATACCAGCGCGCCTTCTCCACCGATCTTGCCGCAGGCCTGCGCGGAGCCGACGTGCCGCAGCGGTTGCGCGGCGCGGTGGGGCAGGGCGCGCGGCACCTGTCCGCCAGTTCAGGCGGGGCCAGCGTCGCCTTCTCCATCGATGCGAGCGGTCGTCAGCCGCCGCGGGCGCAGGCCCTGATGCTACATGCCGAAGATGCGGAGCAGGCCCGCGTCCTGGCGGCGCGGGTGGCCTTGCAACTGACACCCGATATCCAGCTCGGTTTCGCCTATCGGCAATCGGCCGATGGTCTCGTCGCCGGATTGCAGGGCCGCGAACGACCCGCCTTCATGATCGCGAGCAGCGGCATTGGCGATTCCGGGATGCTGGCGCAAACAGACAGTGCGGTTGCGCTGCGTCGTCAACTCGGGCCCTGGGGCCTGACTGTCAGCGCGGAAACCGGCTCCACCATCACCGCGGCCAATCTTCGGCGCGCGGCAGAACTGCGCGGACGGCGAGTGGAAGAAGACCTTTCCAGCATCGGGCTAGCGCTGGATCGGCGTTTCGGCGCGGTGGACGCGGGTTTCGGACTGACATGGACGGCAGAGGACCAGACCGTGCTGGGGGCGCGCTTCCACGAAGGTTTCGGCCTGTCGGGCAGCGATACGCTGTACCTCGATGCCGATCTTGGCTGGCGGTTCGCGCCACGCTGGCGGATGGGTGCTGCCTACAGGCAAGGGTTCACCCGTCTTCGCAGCGCCGCCCTGCTGGCCGATGGCTCTCGCCTCGCCAGCAATGCGTGGTCGGTCGATGTACAACGCAGCGGCTTGCTTGCGCCGGATGACCGGATCGCCTTGCGTCTCTCGCAACCGCTGCGCGTGGCGTCGGGATGGCTGAACCTGAACCTGCCTGTCGATTTCGATTACCGGACGCTGACCGCGGATTATGCCGTTCGGACGCTCTCCCTCTCGCCGGAAGGCCGCGAATTGACAGGCGAGCTGGCGTGGGTGGGCAATTTGTGGGGCGGCAGCGCGGCGGCAAGCCTGTATATGCGGCGCGAGCCGGGGCACTATGCTGGCGCACCGGACGATGTGGGTGCGGCGCTACGATGGTCGCGCCAATTCTGAAGGTCAGTTCATCAGGCGGCGGGTGAAATCGACAAGCCCGGTCTGGCGCGCGCGGCTCATGCGTTCCGCCTCGAGAATGGTAAGCACCTTGTCGTAGCAAGCGGTGATATCGTCATTGACGACCACGTAATCGTAACCGTCCCAATGGCTGATCTCGAAGCGGGCGCGGTCCATCCGGGCGGCGATCACCTCGTCGCTGTCGGTGCCGCGGGATCGCAGGCGATGTTCAAGTTCGGAAATGCTCGGCGGTAACAGGAATACGCGCACGACATCGGTTTCCATCCGCTGGTAAAGCTGCTGCGTGCCCTGCCAGTCGATATCGAAAAGGAAGTCCTGCCCTGCTTTCAGTCCGGCCTTGATCTGGGCCTTGGGCGTTCCGTAGCAGTTGCCGAACACCTTCGCCCACTCCAGAAATTCCTCGTTCTCAACCATGCGGTCGAAGGTTTGCTGGTCGACGAAGTGATAGTCGCGCCCGTCGATCTCTCCTGGACGGATGGCCCGCGTGGTAACGGAGACGGACATGCCGATGCCATCGACCTGAGCCAGCAGCTTGCGCGCGATCGTCGTCTTGCCGGTGCCTGACGGCGAGGAGAGGATGAACATGAGACCGCGGCGTGCAAGCGGCTGCGAAGATACGGGCGAGGAGTCGGTCATGTACCGCTAATGCGGCGCTGCGTGCGGAGGATCAAGCCTGCGCGGCTCAGCTATCCTCGTTTGCCTGTTCCAGCAATTGCGCATCGCCTTCGCGCCTGCTCGCGCGGCGCGTCTTGGAATGATCGTACAGCACTTTGCCCAGGATGCCGGTTCCCACGATCGCCGCGCCGGGAACCGAACGTATGGCAAATTTGGCAACGCCAATCGAGGCCAGCGTTCGAACGATGGAGCGGTTCTCCTTGATTTTGGTCACCGTCTCGGGATCGTAACGCTTCTTGAGAAAGGTGCGCTCCACCCCGCCGCGCAGCAGATAGGAACCCATGCGCATCACCACGTCGGCCAGCATCAGGTTTGTTGCAGGGTTGTCCGTCGGGCCGGGCACTTCGCCCCCAGGCGCCACCTTGCCCCGCCGCTCAGCCACGCGGCGGCGGATCTCGGCTCGGCTTGGCAGGTCCGGGGTTGGAAGGTTGCGCATGGAATTCCCTTTCTTCACCGCGCAACCCGGCGAAAGGGAGCGCGCCTCTACTTCTTGCGGCCGAAATCGACCGTGACGACATTGGAGCCGTCTTCACTCTTAGCAACGTCCTCGACCGAGCGGCGTTCCTCGCCATCGGGTGCGTCGTTTTCCGCATCGTCGTGTTCCGCCGGTTCCTCGTCATCGATGGCGGCCTGGAATTGCAGGCCGAAATCGACTGCCGGATCGACGAATGCCGTGATGGCGGAGAAGGGAATTACCAGCTTCGAAGGGATCTGGTTGAAGCTCAATCCGACCGAAAAGCCCTCGTCGGTCACTTCCAGATCCCAGAACTTGTTCTGCAGGACGATCGTCATCTCGTCAGGAAAACGCTCTGTCAGTGCTCGGGGAATGTCCACGCCGGGCGCGCCGGTCTTGAAGGTGATGTAGAAGTGATGGTTGCCGGGCAGCGTGCCGCCTTCAAGCTCCACCGTGCCGAGCACGCGCCCTACTACGGCGCGGAGCGCCTCCTGCACGATCTCGTCATACGGGATCAGGCTGTCGGGTGTGTCATCGGTCATGGGAGGCTAGGTGAAGCCGCAGCAGTGCAAAATCAAGCCGGAATCGCAGCGGGAACTCCGCCAATGCGCTTGCGTGTCCCCATGATCGCCCTATAGGCTCGCACCCATGCGCAAGGGCAGAACAGAGCGAAAAACCAAGGAAACCGACATTCTTGTCGAGGTAAATCTCGATGGATCGGGCCAATACGACATATCCACCGGAATCGGTTTTCTCGATCACATGGTGGAGCAATTCAGCCGCCATTCGCTGATCGACATCACGATGAAGGTGGATGGCGACCTGCATATCGACCAGCACCACACGACAGAAGACTCCGCCATTGCGCTGGGCCAGGCGTTGTCCGATGCGCTGGCCGACAAGGCCGGGATCGGCCGCTATGGCGAGGCGCATTCGCCGATGGACGAAACGATGGCGCGCGTCGTGGTGGATATTTCCGGGCGGCCTTACCTGGTGTGGAAAGCCCGCTTCACGCAGGAAAAGCTGGGCGAATGGGATACCGAACTGATCGAGCACTGGTTCCACTCGGTCTCGCAGTCGGCTGGCCTGACGCTGCACTGCCAGGTGCTTTACGGCAGCAACAACCACCACATCTGCGAGGCATTGTACAAGGGCTTTGCCCGCGCCATGCGCCAGGCGGTGGAGCTGGATGCGCGCAAGGGCGGGGCCGTTCCCAGCACGAAGGGGCAATTGGGTGGTTGACCGTCTAGCGAGGAGCGCGCGCCCAGACTGGCTTGCGCAAGACAATCATGGCTGAGGCCATCGCCCTGATCGATTACGGCGCTGGCAATCTCCACTCGGTTTACAACGCGCTGAATGCTGCGGGTGCGCGGCGTGTTACCGTCACCGCCGACCCCAAGCTGGTGCGCGGTGCCAAGCGGATCGTGCTGCCCGGCGTCGGCGCATTCGGTGCCTGCCGCAAGGAACTCTGGTCCATCCCCGGCATGATCGATGCGCTGGAAGAGAACGTGATCGAGAAGCGCGTGCCCTTTCTCGGCATATGCGTGGGAATGCAACTGCTGGCGGATCGCGGGCTGGAGCATGGCGTGCATAAAGGGCTCGGCTGGATACCGGGCGAGGTGCAGCTGATAGAGCGCACCGATCCCGCCATCCGCGTGCCGCACATGGGCTGGAACGACGTCGGCCTCACCCCGCATCATGGCGATCACGACCTGATCGACGAGGGCGAGGCTTACTTTCTCCATTCCTACCACTTCGCAGTCGAGGACGGGCGGGACGTTGCCGCGATGACGGATCACGGCGGCGGCATCGTGGCCGCCGTGGCGCGCGACAATATCGTGGGCGTGCAATTCCACCCGGAAAAAAGCCAGTCCTATGGTATCGACCTGCTACGGCGTTTTCTGGAGTGGAAACCTTGATCGTATTTCCCGCAATCGACCTGAAGGGCGGCGAAGTGGTGCGCCTGGCAGAAGGCGATATGGACCGCGCCACCGTCTATGGCGACAATCCCGCCGCGCAGGCGCTGCTGTTTGCCGAGGCTGGCGCGGAGCATCTGCACGTGGTCGATCTGGATGGCAGTTTCGCGGGCAAGACCGAGAACCGCGAGGCGGTGGAGGCCATCGTCGAGGCGTTTCCCGGCTACGTGCAACTGGGCGGCGGCATCCGCGATGCGAAGGCCGTGGAAGGCTGGTTCAACCTTGGCGTGGCGCGCATCGTGATGGGCTCCGCCGCGCTGAAAGATCCCGATTTCGTGAAGGAAATGGCGAAGGAGTGGGAAGGCGGCATCGTCGTGGCCGTGGACGCGCGCGATGGCATGGTGGCGACCGAAGGCTGGGCCGAAGTTTCCGACGTGCCGGTGCGCGACCTTGCTCGCCGGTTCGAGGATGCGGGCGTTGCCAGCCTGCTGTTCACCGACATCGGGCGCGACGGACTGCTGAAAGGCTGCAACGTGCGAGGCGACGGTGGACCTGGCGCGCAGCGTGGATATTCCGGTGATCGCCAGCGGCGGGGTGAAGGGGCTCGACGACATCCACATGCTCGCGCTCCAGGCGGACGAGGGCATCGAAGGCGTGATTACGGGCCGCGCGCTTTACGAGGGGCGGCTGGACCTGGCGACGGCGATTGCGATGGCGAACCGAGCGTGATGAAATGGGCAGATGTACTGGTCTTCCTATCCTCATTGCACTTTTCGTCTGGGATCATGGCTGCCAGGCAAGTCGTGATCGCGTCTTCGCACCGGCCTGACGTTTGGTTGCATCGTTCGGAAGGATGCGGCGAACACGGGAGGCTCATCCCATGATGTTCTGGGGCGTCGTGATTCTTTTGTGATTTGCCGTCATTGCGAATCTGCATCGTGAGAGCACGAAGATTTATGACCGTCCGTATCCGCGTCATCCCCTGTCTCGATGTGGCCGATGGCCGCGTCGTGAAGGGCGTCAATTTCGTCGACCTGAAAGACGCCGGCGATCCGGTGGAGCAGGCGCAGGCCTATGATGCGGCGGGCGCGGACGAGCTTTGCTTCCTCGACATTTCCGCCAGTCATGAAGGGCGCGGCACGCTGCTCGATATCGTGAAGCGAACCGCAGAAGTGTGTTTCATGCCCCTGACCGTGGGCGGCGGCGTCTCCAGCGTTGAGGATGCGCGCGCACTGCTGCTGGCGGGCGCGGACAAAGTTGCCGTGAACTCCGCCGCCGTGAAGCGCCCGGAAATCATGGCCGACATTGCAGACCGCATGGGCAGCCAGTGCGCGGTTGCCAGCGTGGATGCGCGCAAAGTGGAGCCGGGCAGGTGGGAAATCTTTACCCACGGCGGGCGTCGGGAGACCGGGATCGACGCGGTCGAACACGCGGTGAAGCTGGCGGAACTTGGCGCGGGCGAACTGCTCGTCACCAGCATGGATGGCGACGGGACGCAGGCGGGCTACGATCTCGAACTCACCCGCGCCATTGCCGATGCGGTGTCCGTGCCCGTGGTGGCCAGCGGCGGGGTGGGCAATTTGCAGCATCTGGTGGAGGGCGTGACCAAGGGCCACGCCAGCGCCGTTCTGGCCGCCAGCATCTTCCATTTCGGCACCTACACCATCGCGCAGGCGCATGCCGCATTGCGCAGAGGCGGGGCTGCCTGCGCGCGGCTGAGGGTCCGCAAATGGGACAGTGGCGAGGGTGACGTTGCGATGCAGCGCTAAATCGCCTCTGCCGCTGGCATGTCCTTCCGAATCACCATTGCAGCCACCATCCTGGTCGCCGCCGCTCCGGCTGCCGCCCAGGATGTCGCGCAGGTTTCGGAAGCCAGCAATTTCACCCTGTTCGTGCTGGGCGTGGCGGGTGTGCTGATCGGCAGGCGGCTGTCCATGCGCCGCAAGGACGAGGAATGACGCGCCTCTTCGCTTGACCGGAACCTATCGCTTCGCGCATTGCCGCCTGCGATGGACACACTCTCACGCCTCGAAGCCACGATTGCCGAGCGCCGCAAGGCATCTCCTGACAATAGCTATGTCGCCAAGCTCAACGCCAGGGGTCTGCCGAAGATCTGCGAAAAGGTGGGCGAGGAAGCCACCGAAACCGTGATCGCCGCGCTGACGGGAAGCGATGCCGATCTTACCGGAGAGGCGGCAGACCTGTTGTTCCACCTGCTGGTCTTGCTGGGGGCGAAGGATATCCCGCTGGCCGATGTCATGGCCGAACTGGACCGGCGCGAAGGCACTTCGGGCCTCGACGAAAAAGCTGCAAGGACACCCGGATAATGGCCGTTGATCCCACCAAACCCTACGACAGCGAGAACATCTTTGCCAAGATGCTGCGTGGCGAAATCCCGTGCAACACGGTGTATGAGGACGAATGGTCGCTGGCCTTCCACGATATCAATCCGCAGGCCGATGTGCATATCCTCGTCATCCCCAAGGGTGAATACGTCAGCTGGGACGATTTTTCCGCCAAGGCATCGGCAGAGGAGATTGCCGGCTTCGTGCGCGCGGTGGGACATGTTGCCCGCGAACAGGGGCTGGTGGTGCGCGGCTATCGCCTGCTGGGCAATGTGGGGCGCAATGGCGGACAGGAAGTGCCGCATTTGCATGTCCACCTGTTCGGCGGTGGTCCGCTGGGGCCGATGCTGGTCAGGTAGCCCCGGCTCGGCAGGTCGCAAACCCGACTCGTTTCATCGCCAAACGGTAAAATTCCGGTGGCAGGCAGGCTGTAAGCCGCCGTTCATCTATGGAGAGCCAATTGCATCCACCCTCTGGCAAAATCGAAGGGTCCCGCCACCTCTATCCGGTGCGGGTGTTTTTCGAGGATACCGATCTGTCCGGCATCGCCTATCACGCCAATTACCTGAAATGGTGCGAACGCGCCCGCAGCGACCTGCTGCGCGTACTGGGCATCAACCAGCGCGCCGCTTTCGAGGCGGGCGAGGGGGTCTATGCCGTGTCCGAAGCGCAGATAAAATGGCGCCGCCCGGCCAGGCTCGACGATGAATTGATCATCACGACCCGCGCTGTGGAACTGCGGGCTGCCAGTGCGCGTATGGAACAGCGTGTGCTGCGAGGGGAGGAGTTGCTTGCCGAAGTGGACATCGTAGCCGCATTCGTTACTCCCGAAGGCCGTCCGCGCCGCCAGCCCGAAGACTGGCGCCGCGCATTCGAAGAATTTGCCACGAAAGACCCTGAATGACCGTGCTGGACCTGCTTGCCGTCTCCGCTCCTACCCGGCTCGACCCGATCGAGCTGTTTTTCGACGCCGATATCGTCGTGCAATTGGTGATTATCGGCCTGATCATGGCCTCGGTCTGGACCTGGGCGATCATCATCGGCTTCTCGATGCGCATGGGCAAGACGCGCCGCGCCTGCAACGCGTTCGAGGAAGATTTCTGGTCTAACGAGGATACCGATGGCGTGCTGGATACCCGCCGTCGCAAGGACAATCCTTCGGCCCGCGTGGCCGCCGCCGGGATTGCCGAATTTCGCCGCAGCCACAAGGCCGGCCTGAAGGATCCCGTCGCCGCCCGCGGACGCGTGGCGCAGGCGCTTGAAGGTCAGGTGGCGCACGAATCCGATACCCTGGCCAACCGGCTCAACTTCCTTGCCACCACCGGCTCGGTCGCCCCGTTCGTGGGACTGTTCGGCACCGTGTGGGGCATCATGAACAGCTTCTTCCAGATCGGCATGCAGCAGAACTCGTCTCTCGCCGTGGTTGCCCCCGGTATTGCAGAGGCGCTGTTCGCCACCGCCATCGGCCTGTTCGCCGCCATTCCTGCCGTTATCGCCTATAACCGCCTGTCCAATACCGTGAACGGGTTCGAGGCGCGGCTGCACCGCTTTGGTGACCGTGTGCACGCCGCCGTCAGCCGCGAGATGGAGGCTTAGGCGATGGGTATGGGCGTCATGTCCTCCAGCCGCCGGGGCCGGTCCGGCCGCCGCGCGCCCATGGCGGAAATCAACGTCACGCCGTTTGTCGACGTGATGCTGGTGCTGCTGATCATCTTCATGGTCACCGCGCCGCTATTGGCCAGCGGCGTGCCGGTGGAACTGCCCGAAAGCCGCGCCAACCCGCTGGATCAGGATCCCGAGCAGGTCACCATCGCGCTGGACCGCGAGGGTTTTATCTACGTCGACGATACGCAGGTGGAAGATGGCGCACTGCCAGAGGCGCTGGACGCAATTTCCGGACCTGAAGGCGCGCAACAGCCGCTGATAAACCTGCGCGCCGATACCGCGCTGGATTATGGCCGCGTGATGGCCGTCATGGGGGAACTGAACCGTGCGGGCTTCAACTCCATTTCGCTGGTCACCACCGGTTCAGCCGAAGTTCCATAGGCCTCGCATCCGATGGCCATGTTTGCCGATCTTTCCCGTGAAGAGCGCGTAGGGCTTGGTGCCGCTGCGGTGGCGCATATTGCGCTGGCGGCGGCGCTGGCCTTCCACGCCACGCGAGAGCCGCCCGCTTTCACGCCGACGGAACGGATCGACGTGAACCTGGCCAGCGAAGTCAGCCTGCACTCCACCGCGCCCGATCCCAGCGCGCAGCCAGCCGCATCGCTTGCCCCTGAAATTGCCGACCAGCCGCAAGCAGCGCAGGAAATGGTCGAAGCCCCGGTTGCCGAACCGGTTGAACGCCCCGTGACGACGCCTCCCCCGCGCCCGGCCGCACGCAGCACGCCTGCGCCCACGCCCACGCCGCAGCCATCGCGCCGCGCGGAGACAACGCCTGCGCCGCGGCCCACCGCCACCGCCACGCAGCGCGCGCAGGGTAGCCGCCTGAACGATGATTTCCTGGCTGGCACCAGCGATTCAACCGGCGATCGCGGCTCGCCTGCCGAGACGGTCGGCCCCGCGCAGCAGGCGTCGATTGCACAGGCGATCATCCGCCAGCTTCGTCCGCACTGGCAGCCGCCATCGGGCATAGATATCGAGCAACTGGTGACGGTGGTCCGCTTCCGGCTTAACCGCGACGGCTCCCTCTCCGGCGCGCCTGAAGTCCTTCGCACCAATGGCGTGACCGACAGCAACCGCGCGCAGGTCAGCCGTCACCAGGAACAGGCTATTCGTGCGGTTCGGCTTGCGGCCCCGTTCAATTTGCCCGAACAGTATTATTCCGGATGGCGTGTGATCACGTCCAACTTCGACAATAGGCTTGCCCAATGATCCGAACCCGACTTCTCGCCTCGCTGACCGGCGCCGCAATCGCGCTTTTGGCTATCCCTGCCACCGCGCAGGATAGCGACCTTGCAACCGACCTCGATCCGGCATCCATCGGTGCCAACGATGTGCAGCAGGTGGATGTCGAGGACAGCGGAGAAGGCATTTCCGTAACCGTGACGGCGGATGCCTGGCAGGACCTTGGCATCGCCATCGCCAGTTTCGCCACCAATCGGGACCAGCCGACGCCTGCCAATGCGCAGGGTACCGCTGCCCTGGGCCATGAACTGGCGCGCGTGGTGTTCAGCGATCTGCGCTTCAACGGCCTGTTCCGCCCGGTCGGCCCCGATGCCCTGCCACGCCCCAGCTATGGCGAAATCACCGACCCCTCGTGGCCGACATGGCGCGGTCGTTCGGCAGAGATGCTGGTGCATGGATATGTCCGCAACAATGAGGACGGTCGGCTGACGGTCGGCTGCTATCTTTACGACGTGGCCTTGCAGAGCGAGCTGGTGCGCGAAGGCTGGGTGGTAAACCCGTCTGAATGGCGCCGCGCCGCGCACAAATGCGCAGACCTTGTCTATTCGCGCCTGTCCGGTGAAGATCCCTTCTTCGACAGCCGCATCGCCTATATCGCCGAGACCGGGCCCAAGGATAACCGCATCAAGCGGCTGGCGATCATGGACAGCGACGGGGCAAACCATCGCTTCATCACCAATGGCCAGTCCACCGCGCTCACCCCGCGTTATTCGCCCGATTATTCCAAGATCGCCTACCTGTCCTACGTCGACGGCAACCCGCGCATCTATGTCTATGACATCGGCAGCGGACGGCAGACACTGGTAACGCAGAGCAGCAACCCCACCTTCGCTCCGCGCTGGAGCCCGGATGGTCGCTGGATCCTCTATTCGATGGCGATTGGCGGCAACACGGATATCTACCGCGTGTCCGCAGCCGGTGGCGGCAGTCCGGAACGCCTGACGTTCAGCCCCGCGATCGAGGTGGGCGGTTCCTATTCGCCCGATGGCCGCCAGATCGTTTTCGAGAGCGACCAGTCCGGCGCGCAGCAGTGCTATGTGATGAATTCCGACGGTTCGGGCCAGCGCCGGATCAGCTTTGGCGGCGGGCGCTGCGCCACGCCGGAATGGAGCCCGCGCGGCGACCAGATCGCTTTCACCCGCATTGCCGGCGATTTCAATATCGCCGTGATGACCCCGCAGGGGCGCAACATGCGTGTGCTTACAGATGCGTGGCAGGACGAGGCGCCGACGTGGGCGCCCAATGGCCGCATCATACAGTTTTTCCGCACCGAACGTGGCTCTGGCGAAACGTCGATCTGGCAGGTAGATCTTACCGGCGAGAACGAACGCCGCCTGCGCACGCCGGTAGGAGCGTCAGACCCGGCCTGGGGACCGGTTTTGCCGTAAGTGCGTTAGTTCCCCAACAGGGCAGCATAAAAAGCATCCCGTTCGTCACTCGGGTTCAAGGAGAGCCACAATGAATCGCCTTATTATCGCCATTACACTGTCGAGCGCACTGGCACTTGGTGCCTGCAAGAAGGAGCCGCCCGAAACCACGCCGCTCCCGCCGCAGAACACCACCAGCACGCCGACACCCACGCCTGCGCAAACGCCAATGGCGCCGCAGCCGGGTTCGCAGACGCACTTCGCCACGGCCATGTCGGGCGCGGATACGATCTATTTCGACACTGATGGTTACAACATCGATGCAGAAGACCAGACCGCCTTGCGTCGCCAGGCCGAATACCTGCTGCAATATACCAACGCCCGCGCCACGGTTGAAGGTCACGCCGACGAACGCGGCACCCGCGAATACAACCTTGCCCTGGGTGAACGCCGTGCCAACTCGGCGAAAAACTACCTGGTCAGCCTGGGCGTGCCGGAAACGCGCCTGCGCACGGTAAGCTATGGTGAGGAACGTCCGGTTGCCACCGGATCGAACGAGTCCGCCTGGGCGCGCAATCGCCGCGCCGTGACGGTGATGATCGAACGCTGATCTAGCGGATCAGGCCAGACAGGACCGGCAGAAACCGGTCAACTGCGGGCGCGGCGACCTGGGTCGTCGCGCCCGTATGCGTTGCAGCAGCAGTGTAGTCAGCGCCAGGCGTCGCAAACAGCGTGAAGGCTGCCATGGCGAAGACGGAAAGGGCGACGGAGATGGAGAGCGGCTTGCTCATGATTGTCCTGCTTCAATTTCTATTCGCAACCTACATAGGCAGCCAGCGCCATGTTGCAATGCAGCAAATTGCACGAAATTGTATCAATTGTATGAATTTCGCCACGCTGCGTTTGATTTCATGCAGTCGGTTCACGCGGGGCCGATTGCGCCCTATATGGACCGGATGCTTTCCCGCAGGATCAAATACTGATGGCCCGTTCCGGCCGATCGAACGACTGGGGCTTCCCCCGCTGGCGTGGCTATGAAGATGGCCGCGACGCCGTGCAGGTGCGCATTTGCGATCGCCACGGCTGCGACCAGGCGGGCAACTGTCCCGCCCCCAAAAGCCCCAACAGCCCCGACCGATGGTATTTCTGCGAAAAACACGCCGGCGAATACAACAGGGGCTGGGACTATTTCCAGGGCCTGGACAAGGAAGAAGCTGCAAACCGCGCAAAGGCCGAACAAGCCGAAAGCGCAGGCTACGCCGAATCGCAGCATTACGGCTGGAGCAGCAGCGGCGACGGATCACGCAGCGCCGACGAAATGCGCGCACTGGAAGTGCTGGAGCTGGAGGCCGACGCCGATTTCCAGGAAATCAAACGCGAGTGGCGCGCCCGCGCGAAGAAGGTCCATCCCGATGTGAAGCCGGGCGATGAAGAAGCAGCCGAGGAATTCCAGAAGCTGCAACTGGCCTATGAGGTGCTGAAAGCGGCAGAAGAACGGCGCGAGTGGAAGGGGTAGCGATGGCGCGCAAGATCCTGGCATTTGCCGCCAGCAATTCTTCAGTGTCGATCAATCGGCGGTTGGTTGAATATGCCGCTTCACTCATCGAAGGCGTCGAAGTGGAAACGCTCGACATTCACGATTTCGAGATGCCGCTTTACCGGCATGATCGGGAAGAGGCTGATGGCATTCCGCAACAGGCGCACCAGTTCCGCGCCCGCCTTGCCGATGCCGATGCACTGCTGGTCGCCTTCGCTGAGCACAATGGCTATTACCCGGCCGCGTTCAAGAACCTGTTCGACTGGTCCTCGCGGATCGATCGTGACGTGTGGCAGGGCAAGCCGATGGTGCTGCTGGCCACGTCCGGCGGCAAGGGTGGGGCATCACGGGCGCTGGAGATTGCAGCAACCGCCGCGCCGCATTTTGGTGGCGATGTAAGAGGAATGCTGTCGGTGCCAGCCTATTACGATGCATTCGATGAAGATGCTGGCGTCCTGAAAGACGCGGCGCTCGTTGCGGAGTTGAAAGCCGTTCTGGCGAAGCTCTGAGCGCTACCGCTCCACCGTGTCGTTCACCCAGGCCGCTGGATCATCCACCGGCGGCGCATCCTCGCCCATGTAGCGGGGCGAGGTGGTGGTGATGTAGCCGCGGATCGTGGTGTTGCCTTCGTGGCAGCCGTATTCAAACATTTCGTAATTATCGTCGCGACTCCACGGAAAGGCGAGGGTGTAGGGCGCAGTCAGCACCACCGGATCGCGTACTACAGCCTCGTAAAAGATCGTGTCCGGCCCCACCATTGTCAGGCGTTCGGTCACGGTCTGGCTATCGCTGGTGGGGACCGGCTTGTTGCCGGGGCCGACGATGTTCATCGGCGTATCGCCGGTCAGGTTGGTGGTCTCTATCACCAGCGTATCGCCGTCCCAATGGCCAACCGAAGTGCCCAGGTACTGGCGTATTACGCCGGGCACGGGCTCGGCTTCGATGGGGATCACGCGCGTTTCATGGATCATTTCAAGCTGGATCACGACGTAGCCGGGTGACTGGAACACGCGCACGCCGTTGTTGTAGGGGAAGGGCGTCATCGAACTGGGCAGGCCGCGTGACAGGCAGCGGTCGAGCGAGTTGAAATCCTCTATCCGGTCGAATTGCGTGACGTTCCAGCTGGATCGCATGGCTGCGCTCATCGCCTCGCCTTCGTCGGTCAGCGCAGGCAGGCGTCCATTGGCGGGCGCCATGATCAGCGATACCTGCCGCAGCGGCGTGCCCCATTCAAACCAATGCCCGCTGCCGATCTCGTCATTCGCATCCTCTTCCTCGTAGCCTGCGGCCACCGCCTCGGACTGGGCCATCGCCTCGGCATATTCCGCGTCGGTGTAATAGGCGCGGGTGCCAAAATCCTCAGCCCGTTCGGTAGAGGTGCGGCCCACCACGTCCAGCGGCCAGATGCCGGTAAGGTCGGGATCGCCCCATGGCGTGCGCGGCACTTGCCAGCCTTCCCCGGCCACATCGGCACCCGCCAGACGAGCCAACTCGCGCGCTGGAAGCGAAAGGTCAGCCTCCTGCGCCAGCGCGGGCGCGGTTGTGCAGGCCAGGGCAGCGATTAGTGCGACCAGGTGGTATTTCATGCGGCTTCTCCCAAAACCTTGTCCGGGGAGATTGCCGCACGATGGGCTCTGCGACAAGCCTGCCTTACTGGCTGCCGATGAAGCTTCCGACGTAGCGGCGGTCGTCATTCGCGTCGGCATTGCCGTCTATCAAGAAGATAATGAAAACTTCCTCGCGGTTTGGTCCGCTCAGCGCGCCGGCGTAAGTGCCTTCGAAATCGTTGTTCGCGTCAGTCAGAGTGCCACTGAACGTCCCGTTGGAAGCGACCACGCCGCCAGTCACTGTGCCGCCGGTGCCCGTCGTGCGTTTCATCACCAGCGTGGCAACCAGCTCCGGCGTGCCGTTCTTATCCCGGTAGATCTTGATCGTGCCGGAAACGCTCTTGTCGCCCTCGTCGACGGTGAAGGTGATATCGGGTGCCGAGATTACATTCGGAAGTGTCGTCCCGGGATCGCCACCCGCCACGTCGACGCTGCCGGTATAGCTAAGGTCTTGGGTGATAGCAGCACTGGTGCTGACGCGATTGAAAAACAGCGACACCCTTTCGGCCCGCAGTTCACCTGGCACGGTGTCACGGTTGAAAGGAGCCTGCAATTCGTAGCGCACGCGCAGCACGTGATTGAAGGGAAGTTCCAGTACCAGTCCTTCATTCCCCCGCGCATAGCTGCGCAGGGTGGTGGAAGCGCTTTCAAGGTCGCCATCATCGAACGTTACCGGATCGGTACTATTGGCAAACTCGAAGCTGACGAGCTCCGGCGATGTGGCAAAATCGATGCTTGCCGTGCCGTTGAGGCGCGAGGCACCGTTGAACGTCTCATCCCCACCGGTGGACGGAGTGAAATAGGCAAATGCGTAGTTGGCGTTCGTGCTGGTGGTGGCGAAATCGTCCGATAGGTCGAAATCGACTTGGGCCTGTGTCGGCGTGGGCGTGGGTGTAGGGGTCGGTGTCGCGGTACCGGTGGGTGTTGGCGTCGGGCTGCCATCGTCGTCGCCTCCGCAAGAGGTGACCAATGCGCCGAGAGCGGCGACGCCGACAAGAAGAGCAAATTTGCGTGACACGTTGTTCCCGTCCGATCCTGAATGATTTCCCGCCTTTGCACGGGTTGGGCATGTCCTTAGCTGGCGCATGGCAAGTGGGGCAAGCCGCTGTATTACCAACACCCGATTATTCCGGTTCGGGGTCACCCCGCGCACCCGGACAACACAGTTATGGAACAGCGTTGCCCGGGTCGCTCTTCGCCGCTTCTACACCTCTTCCAGCGCCTGTTCGAAATCGGCGATCAGGTCGTCTGCGTCCTCGATACCGATGGAAATGCGCACGAGATTGTCCGAAATGCCCAGTTCGGCACGGCGGCCTTCGGCCACGGAAAGGTGCGTCATGCTGGCAGGGTGGCTGGCCAGCGTTTCCGTCCCGCCAAGGCTGACGGCCAGTTTGGCCACTTTCAGTGCATCGAGGAAACGGAAGCATTCCGCCTCTCCGCCCTTGATGAAGACCGAGAAGGTGGAGCCAGCGCCAAGACAGTGGCGATTGTAGATATCCTGCTGCCGCTCGTCCTCGATCATGCCGAGATAGCCCAGGCCTTCCACCTTGGGATGCTTCTTCAGCATGGCGCAGACCTTGGCCGCATTCTCGCCCGCGCGCTGCATCCGCAGCTCCACGGTTTCCAGAGAGCGCAGCAGCATCCACGCGGTGTTGGGATCGGCAATGCCGCCCATGGTGTTGCGCAGGGCGCGGATCGCATCGATCCATTTCTTGCGACCGGACACGCTGCCCGCCACCAGATCGGAATGGCCTCCGACGTATTTGGTCAGCGAGTAGATCACCAGGTCCGCACCCTGGTCCAGCGGGCGCTGCCACAGCGGGCCGAGGAAGGTGTTGTCGATGGCAATGGGGCACCGCTCGGGGTCGAAATGCGCGTCGCGCGCTTCCTTTACGGCCTCGATATCGACCAGCGCATTGGTGGGATTGCCGGGGCTTTCGAGGTAGATCAGCGGCACTTCGCCGCCCTGTTCCTCTGCCTTGGCCTTGGCCTCGCGCATCACCTCGTCCAGCTTCTCGCGGCTCGCGCCTGCGGGGAAGGCGATATAGGTGACGCCGTATTTCGCCATCACCTTGGCAACGAAGCCTTCGGATGCGGCGTATAGCGGGCCGGAATGCACGATCACGTCGCCCGCATTGCAGGCGGCCAGGATCAGCACGGCAATCGCCGTCATTCCGCTGGAGAAGCACAGGGCATCCTCCGCCCCGTCCCAGATGGCGAGGCGATCTTCCAGGATTTCCTGGTTCGGTCCGTTGAAGCGCGAATAGACGAGGCCTTCGGCCCCGCCTTCGCGCTTGCCCGTGATACCTTCAAAATGCCGCTTGCCTGCCGATGCGCTTTCGAAGGCGAATGTGCTGGTGAGGAAGATGGGCGGTTTAAGCGAACCTTCGGACAGCGAAGGATCGAAACCGTGTCCCATCATAAGCGTGGAGGGTTTCAGTTCGCGCCCGCCGATGGTGGTGACCTCGGGCTTGGGCTTGCGGCGTGGGGTGGGGGTATCGACGGCGCCCATCGGGTCATTCACGGGATCGTCTGTGTGGTCGGCCATGGGGAGGCTCCTTCCTTGGTGCTACCCCTAGGAAGGCAGGGGATACGCAAGAGTTCCGGGCCGCCCGCTCCTAACCTCCGCAGGTGCGCATCTGCCCGTTATCCGGTTTCATGTGTAATTATCTTCGCGCGCGCGGATGCGCAAGGGGAAGTGCACGGCGTCAGACGATCAATGGCGCAAGGGCAAAGACCACGCCCACGATCAGGAAGATCCCCGCCACGTCCAGCAGCGAAACCGGCCTTGATGAGGCGGGGCAGAGCAATGCGCCCCGTGGCCCAGGCAATGGCGTTGGGGCCGGTGCCTGCGGGCAGGATGAAGCCCCAGCTTGCCGCCAGCGCCACGGGCATGGCCAGCAGCAGCGGATCGCCGCCCAGCGCCACCGCCAGCGCGGCGACCACGGGCATGATGCCGCTGGCGGTCGCCACGTTGCTGGCGAATTCGGTGATCAGCACCACCATCGCCACCAGCGCCAGCGCCACCACGATTACCGGCACGGCAGACAGCGGCAGCAGCGCCTCGCCCAGCCAGTCCGCCAGCCCGGTGCGCATCATGCCACCCGCCAGAGCCAGCCCGCCGCCGAACATCATCAGCACATCCCACGGCGCGCGATTGGCCTCGTGCCATTCCAGCAGGCGGCGGCCCGTGCCATCGGGCAGCACGAACAGCGCCAGGCTGGCAGCGATGGCGATGGTGCCGTCGGTCAGCGATCCCTCGGGCAGGTAGGGCGCTATCCACCCGCGCAGCATCCACGCGACAAAGGTAACGGCGATTACCGGCACCAGTCGCCGCTCTGCCTCTGTCCAAGGCCCGTGTGGATCGATGGATTCGCGTGCGGCGGCAATGTCGAAGGGATGCTCTGTCACCTTTTGCACGCGCGCGATAATGAATGCCGCCAGCGGTATGCCGAGGATCACGATGGGCACGCCGAATGCAGCCCACATCGCAAAGGTGATCTCGATCCCCGAAATATCGCGCAGCAGCGCCACGCCGATGGCATTGGTGGGTGATCCGATGATCGTGCCCAGCCCGCCGACGCTGGCGGCGAAGGCCAGGCCCATCGGCAGCGCGCCATAAATTCCGTCCTGCGGAACGGAGCCGTCGCCTTGAGCGACCCGTCCACCTTCAAGGATGGCCAGCGCCATTGGCATCATGATCAACGCGGTCGACGTGTTGGAGATGATGTTGGAAAGGATAGCTGCTGCGACCATGAAGCCCAGCAAAAGACCGAAGGTGCCGCCGCGCCCGCCGATCCGGTCGAGAATGAAGGTCGCAAGACGTTTGTGCAGGCCGGTGCGTTCGATGGCTAGGGCAAGAAATGCGCCGCCCAGCAGCAGGAAAATGATGGGCGAGTAATAATCGCCCGCCACATCGCCCGCAGTGCCGCCGCCACTGAACGGCAGCACCACGAATGGCAGCAGGCCGGTGACGGTCAGCGGCACGGCCTGCGTCATCCACCAGCTGGCCATCCAGCCGACAAGGCCTGCCACGCGCCATGCCTCTTCCGCCATGCCGCCGGGTGCAGGAAGAAGCACGGTCAGCGCGAACAGCGCGGGACCAAGCCAGAAACCGATGCCTCTTGCAGTCATGTTAGGCGATTGTCCTCCCGTCCCCTAGGCTGCCAACCCTAGGGATTCGTCCAGAGACAGCAATAGGGCCGGGCAAGGAGAGCAGGGATGACAGAGGGCAAGGTTCTGGGGATTGGCGGATTGTTCATCCGCTCTGCCGATCCGGCGGCGCTGGCGGCATGGTATCGAGATCACCTGGGCATTGCAGCCACCGAAAGCGGCCAGCCCACGCCTGATGGCGAATGGGTGTGGATGCAGCAGGCGGGGCCTACCGTCTTCGCAGGCTTCAAGGCTGAAACGGATTACTGGCCGTCGCAGCGCCAGATGATGCTGAACCTGCGGGTGGAAGGACTGGAGGCGTTGCTGTCCCGGCTGGAAGATGCAGGCATTGAGGTGAGCCATCGTGAAGCGATGGAGGGTGTCGGCACTTTTGCCCGCATCCATGATCCGGATGGCAATCCGCTGGAACTGTGGGAGCCAGCCTGAAGTTGAACGCACTCGCCGGTTCCGCGGCACGGCTCCTGTCACCCGCGGGTCGAACTTGAACAGGGAAGCGGGTCAATGCGTCTGGGATAGCTTGATACTCTCGATCTTCCAGCGCAGCTGTTCGGCAGTGGCACCCGGAACATCGTTCACGCGGCTCAGCACGACAGGGCCTTCCAGTCGCACTGGCCGCCCTTCGGCATCGCTGGCGGTAATCGTGGCTTCGCTGGTGTAGTAGCTTGTACCGGCTGCGCCTTCCATCGTTCCGCCAGGCACGGCTACGGTGATGTCCTGCAACCCTTCGAACAGGGCTGCGAACTTCCCGCCGCTCCAGGTCGCTTTCGCCCGCGTCGACAGCAGATCGTGCGCCTGCTCCACTTCCCGCAGCTCTATGGCCCGGGCAAAGGACAGCAGGACATTGCGCGCGCCGGTTTCTCCGCGCTCGGCCTCTGGCGTAAGCTGGGCGGGCGCAAGGTCTGGATAATTGTCGTCAGCCGCGTCTGAAGTGGTGGGCGGCGACGGGGTGGTTTGCGATATCGCATCGGTATCGCTTTGCGCCGGTGATCCGCAGCCGAAAAGGGCGAGGGCGGCTGCCAGGGCGAAGTCGTTGCGCGAAATATTCATGACGAGAAAACCCGGGACACCGCGCGCGCGTTCCCGGGTTTTCACGTGTTCTGCCGTCGCAGCCTCCGCCCGGTTCAGGCCGCCTGTAGAAGGTGCCTTGCGGCGTTTTCGACATGCCGGTGATCGGTGCCGCAGCACCCGCCAACAACGCGCAATTCCGGTAGCAGGCGTGCCAACTCTTCATGCAGCTGGCCGAATTCAGCCGGATCGCCCTGGTCAAGCTCCACCGCCTCGTCGAGCTCGGCATGGCTCAACCGCGAGGCGTTGGCGCGGACACCGCCGATGCGCGAAACCCAGCCCGCATTGCGGCGCAGGGCGTCGCGGAAATGATCGGGATGCGCACAGTTCACCATGTAATAGGCTGGTGCTGCATTGGTTTCGCGATCCACGGTCTCGATCGCCTCACCCAGTGTTTCCCCTGTGGGCAGGCTACCATCCGTCTCCACTGTAAACGAGATGACTATGGGCAAGCCCTCCGCGGTGCTGGCCTTCGCAATGCCGATGGCTTCTGCGGTGTTGGTCATCGTGATGGCGCTGATGCAATCCACCCCGCTCTCGGCCAGAACACGGATCTGCGGCCGATGCATCCTGTATGCCGCCTCGACGGTCGGCAGGTCCTGGGGCTTATAGCCATCGCCTGCGGGGCCAACCACGCCGTTCAGCACGATGCCGGGAACACGGTCTGACCAGGCATCACGGATTTCGGCAGCGAACCGCGTCGCATCCCGGCTCAGGGTCAGAAGCTCGTCAGCCGACATTTGCAACGCCGGTGCCCACTCCACGCATCCACGCCATGTCGATGTATCCAGCACGAAGCCTGTGTCGGCGGCTTCGGCCATGGCGAGGAAGCCGTCGAAATAGGTCCGCAGGGCCATTTTCGCTGGCGGATCGTTTGCCAGCGTGATGGCGGCGAACTCGGGTGCCTCGAAACCCTGTTGAAAGAACAGCCACGTCTCCATGCCGCCGTCGGTCAGATAGGGGCGCCGGGCGTGCAACAATTTGTCGAATTCGGTCATTTGGCATTTCCTCTTCATCAGATTGGATGCCTTGTTATGCTTCGTGACGATGCGTTGCGTATAGTCGACCCGTGGTAAAGTCGCCGA
Source organism: uncultured Alphaproteobacteria bacterium (assembly GCA_963783265.1). Classification (GTDB taxonomy): domain Bacteria; phylum Pseudomonadota; class Alphaproteobacteria; order Sphingomonadales; family Sphingomonadaceae; genus Alteraurantiacibacter. The sequence continues at coordinate 64,728 of CAWAMU010000008.1, forward strand.
ACCGCAGAAAAGCGTGATTTTTCTGTGTGGATCGGCCTATTTCGCGAACTTGTGTACTTGCGGTATAGTTGCCGGGCCTTGATTCATGACTTGAGGGAGGCCGCGATGGCGATTGGCAGCCAAACCCGTACCCGCATTCTCGATGTTGCGCAGGATGCCGTGCTGGCGAAAGGGTTCGATGCGACCTCGATCGAGGAGATCGTGGCCAACGTCGGCATCACGAAGAGCGGTTTCTTCTACCACTTCCAGGACAAGAACGCGCTCGCACTGGCGCTGATCGAACGGCATATCGCCGCGGAGGACGAATTGTTCGATTCCATGTTCGCGCGCGCCCGCGAACTGGGTGAAGACCCTCTCACGACGATGCTGATCGGGCTGAAGCTTCTCGCCGAACTGCTTGACGACATGCCCGGCGGGCATCCCGGCTGCATTGTGGCAACAGCGGCCTATCAGGACCGGCTTTTCGATCGCGAAGTGCACGAGGCCAATCGGCGGGCGGTGCTGGGCTGGCGCAGTCGTTTCCGCGCCATGTTCGACGATATTGCGGTGATCTATCCCATGCAGGAGGCAGGTTGACCTGGATCATCTGGCCGACATGGTAAGCGCAATTATCGAGGGCGGACTGATCATGTCACGGAGCTTGCGCGATCCCGCGATCACGGCTCAGCAGATCATGCTGCTGCGATCCTTCATAAAGCTGCAATTTACTCCGCGACCGCAATAGCAGGCGGCCACAATACCTTTCCGATTGGCGGAGGCCTGTTGCCGGTCAGCTTTGCGTCACGGGTGAAACCAGCCAAACGCTGTCGCTTGCTTCTGCAAGGTGGCAAAGCTTCTTGCCATCCCGCCATAACTCGGCTGGTCGATCGCTCGCTTCCCTGTGCGCGATAATCAGGGCTTCATGGGCATCTGCTGCAATGAAAATTATGTCTTTTGCCGGCCGATCCTTTCGTGCGGAAATCGCGAGGCGGTATTCATGCAATCCTCGTTCCATCGCAAGGCCACCGGAGCATGCCGAATCGAGTGCTGTTCATTATGCGCCCTCCTTTGCAATGGTCATCTGGCCGATCGAAGCCCTGCCGCGCTATGAGGTTTGTTAAGCTCGGCAGATGTTGCCAGCCCCAGCTTCGGAAATTGAACGATTTTTTCAACCGTGAATTTTGCGATTTGGAACATGATACTTGCTGACCTGATGGACTATTGTCCAATGCGCACCGCTCGATACTACTCGGTAGTCCAACTTGGTCCGACCTTCTCTGACGACGTGATTGTCAGGTCGCGCTCGTCTTGCTCGGTTTTTCTGCGACTTCATCGCCATAGAGGAGGACATTGCCTCCGTCATGTGGATGGAAAAAGCAGCCTTCCGCACCATGGGAACACCATCGTGACTGATCTATGTTTGTTGCATCGAGCGCACATTTGGTGGCCTTGAGAAGTGGCGACTATGTTATGGAAGGTGCATTGCTGGAGCGTCTATCCGGGTATCTGGCGACTGAGAGTTAATCCGTACTCCCGCCCCACGCGACGGAGGACGGCGAATGAACTTCGGTCATCCCTTGGAATTGCTGGTTCGAAATCTCGAACTTCAAACCCGCTTGTCACCTGAAGACCGCGCTTCCGTCCTCGCTTTGCCCTTCACCCTGCGCACGCTCGATCCGCTCAGCTATCTTGTTCGCGAAGGGGAAAAGCCGGACAGGTGCTCCGTCCTGCTTTCCGGATTTGCCTATCGCCAGAAGATGACAGCCGAGGGGACGCGCCAGATCGTGGCGATCCATCCGCCGGGCGATGCCCTGGATTTCCAGCACCTGTTTCTCAGCATCGCGGATCACAATGTGCAGATGCTGACGCGCGGCGAGGTTGCCTTTGTCCCGCGCAAGAGTTTGCAGGACCTGACCTTTTCGTCACCGAAAGTCGGCGAAGCGATTTTTGTGAAGACGCTGATCGAAGCCTCCATCTTGCGTGAGTGGGTCGTCAACGTGGGGCGGCGCAAGGCGCCGGAGCGGATTGCCCATGTCTTGTGCGAACTGGGAGCACGCCTGAAATCGATGGGGCTGGCGGAGGAATATGGATACGAACTGCCCATGACCCAGGAAGAACTGGGTGACGCGGTCGGCCTGACCCCGGTGCACGTCAATCGCACCCTGAAATCATTGGCTGAAGAAGGCCTGATTACCCGCGACAAGCGCTCGATCGGTTTCCCCGATTGGGAAAGACTGCGGGATTTTGCCGGCTTCGTCGATCGATACCTGCACCTTGATGTTACGGTCAGCGGGTAAGCGGTAAGCGAAGGATTGCCGGTGAGATTCTATTTTCATCTGAACAACAGCAGCGGCTGGATACACGACAAGGAAGGCAAGGATCTGGACGGCGTGCCGCAGGCGCTGGAGAACGCCATCGTGGAGGCACGGGCCATCCTGTGTGCGGAAATAGCGGACGGAAACACCATCGACCTTGCCAGCTATATCGCCATCGATGATGAAATCGGGCGGGAAGTGTCGCGCGTGGCTTTTGGCGAGGTGGTGACTTTCGCCAACCACTGACGGCCTTTCGTCCTGCCGAATAGCAGAAACAAAAAAGGCGCACCAAGCTGGCGCGCCTTTCTCGATAGATCGTAAGAGCGCAGCCTATTTCGGGGACAGCACCATCAGCATCTGGCGGCCTTCGAGGCGGGGATAGGCCTCGATCTTCGCGGTTTCCGCCATATCATCCTGCACCCGCTTCAGCAGGTCCATGCCCAGGTGCTGGTGCGCCATTTCGCGGCCACGGAAACGCAGGGTGACTTTCACCTTGTCGCCATTGTCGATGAACTTGTTCACGTTGCGCATCTTCACGTCATAATCATGCGTGTCGATGTTGGGACGCATCTTAACTTCCTTGATGTCCTGCGTTTTCTGCGTCTTGCGCGCCGCATTCGCCTTTTTCTGGGCTTCGTAGCGGTATTTGCCGACATCGAGGAACTTGCACACAGGAGGGTTCGCGTTCGGCGAAACCTCGACGAGATTCAGGCCAGCTTCGGCTGCCTGCTCGATCGCCTCATTCGTGTACATCACGCCGAGGTTCTCGCCTTCACCGTCGATGACGCGAACTTTCTCGGACTGAATGAAATTGTCGTATTTGGGGCCGGACTTGACCGGCGGTGCCATACTGCGGCGGGGTGGACGGGCTATGGAATCACTCCTGTAATAGTGGTCGTTTCGAGTTCTATGTAGTGATTTGCCGGAGGGAACGCTAGAGGGGAGAATTCATCCCCGCCACAGCGGAAACCGCGCCAGCCGCTTGCCTGCCGGAACAACCGCATCGATGGCGGTGGCGGGCTGCATCGCCTTAAGGATCGCAGGATCGGCGGCGTCCATCCCGCCGGTCAGCGCGCCGAACGCGGGCAGGATCATCCGGCCGCATGTCGCATCGGTATTGTGGCTCACCACGGCGCAGGGCCGACGAATATGGCGATGATGGATTTTCACCTGCACGCGCGGGTGGAAATGGCCGGAAAGTTCTGGCCGGGTCTCGCCCCTTTTCGCCATGTGCCGCAGCACCATGCCGGCAACTTCCAGTTCCACGGCAATCGTCCCGCCGCTCTTGGCTTCCATCGCGGGATCGTGATTGCCGGTGATCCACACCCAATCGGTGGCGCGGGTGAGGGCGGCCAGCATCCCGCTCTCATGATCGCCCAGCGTCTGCGATCCATCCAAATCGTGGAAATTGTCACCCAGCGTGTAAACCCGCCGCGCGCCGGTTTCGCGAATCGCTTCTGCCAGCCGCTCGAGCGTTTCGCGACTGTCGTAGGGTGGTAGCAATTGGCCGTGCCTGGCGAAAAAGCTTGCCTTTTCAAGGTGTAGATCCGCCACCAGCAAGGCGTTTTCGCGCGGCCAGAAGAGCGCGCGCGACTTTGTCAGCACGAACTCGTCTCCACAAAAGGGGAAGGCGAACGAAACGGGAACCATACAGGGTCACTTGCCGCCCGCCGCGCGCTTTGGCAAGAGCTTGCGCATGGATTGGACACAACAGACTTCACAAGCCCGCAACTGGTTCGAGTCCCTGCGCGACCGGATCTGCGCCGAGTTCGAGGCGATCGAACGCGAAGCGGGATCGGACGCCGCGTTCGACTACACGCCATGGGACCGCGAGACCGACGACGGCTCCGATGGCGGCGGCGGCGTGCGCGGCGTGATGAAGGGCAAGGTGTTCGAGAAAGTCGGCGTCAATGTCTCTACCGTAACCGGCGAATTCGCGCCGCAATTCGCCGCCACCATCAACGGCGCGAGCGAGGAGCATCCGGAATTTACAGCTACCGGCATCTCTCTGGTGGCGCACATGGCGAACCCGCATGCGCCCGCCGTGCATATGAACACCCGCTTCCTCACCACGCAGGCGGCATGGTTTGGCGGAGGGGCGGATTTGAACCCCCCGATCGAGTATGTGGAGGATACCGAAGCTTTCCACGCCCGCCTGCGCGCGGCTTGTGCAGCCCACAACCCCACCTATTACGATCGGTTCAAGAAATGGGCGGACGACTATTTCTTCATCCCCCACCGCAATGTGCATCGCGGCGTGGGCGGCATTTTCTACGACCATCTCGAATGCGAGGACCTACCCGCCTTCGAGCGCAATTTCGCCTTCACCAGAGACGTTGGCGAGGCATTCCTCGATGCCTTCCCTGCGATCGTGAGGAAGCGCATGGACCAGGAATGGACGCCGGAGGAGAAGGCGCAGCAACTCGAATGGCGCGGGCGCTACGTCGAGTTCAACCTGGTCTATGACCGGGGCACTCTGTTCGGCCTGAAAACCGGCGGCAATATCGAGGCGATCCTGATGAGCCTGCCGCCAGAGGTAACCTGGGCGTGAGTGGGGGGTACTACTCTTCCGGCCCGTAAACCCGCACCCAGTCTACTTCCATTGCCAGTTCGCCAGCTTCGATCCTGTCGGCGGTTTCTTGCGGCATGCCTTTGTACGGCGCTTCGATCCCGTTGATTTTGTACGGATATATCCCGCCCACGGCGAAGTTCAGCACCACGAATTGCGGATTATCGAACACCCAATCACCGAAGAACTCGACATTGGTCTTCGGCACACGGAAGGTCAGGCGGTCGTCGACGAAGAATTCCACGCCTTCGGGCGTCCACTCGGCGGCATAGACATGCCAGTCGGTAACATCGGTGCCTTCGGGGAAATACTGGCGGTCTGCAATCCCTGCGTCGCCTGAGTAGCCGGGGCCATGCAGGGCCACGCCGGTCCAGTCGGCCTGACCCACATATTCCATGATGTCGATCTCGCCTTCGCTCGGCCATTCGGCATCGGCCAGCAGCCAGAAGGCGGGCCATACGCCCACGGCATCGGGCATGCGGATGCGCGCCTCTGCGCGGCCATGGGTGAATTCGAAGTTGCCGCGTGTGTTGACCCTGCCGGAAATGAAGTCGGCATTGCGTTCTTCATTCGTATCTTCGCCGGGGCGGTAGACCGGACGCAGCACCAGCGCGCCGCCATCTGCACCTTCCAGGCCCTGCACGAACTGGATCGTATCGGGCGAATTGACGTAGGCCTGTTCTTCCTCGTTCACCCAGAAATCCATGCCCACCGCGTTCCATCGAGTGGGATCGAGTCTGTCGCCGGAGAACTCGTCGGAGAAGATCAGCTCTCGCGCTGCCATCGCCCCGCCGGAGCCATCCGCCTGTGCCTGTGCGGCATCGACTTCGGCCTCGGTCTGGGGCGCAGGATCCGCAGCCTCTCCGCAAGCGGCGAGGGGTAGGGTGATAGCAGCGAGGAAGCGAAACTGGAATGATGTTCATGCCCAAAAGCCTTATCGCCTCGCCGCTTGCGTGTCACTATGTGAACGCTAACATTACCGCTGGATCTCTCCTTCGCTCTCCATCCGCGCGTATTCCTCTTCCATCAGGCTTTCCACATCGGTCAATGCCATCCGGGCGTCGCGTGTGGGAGAGCTGCGATAGAGCGCGCGCAGGTAGGAACGGTCGAACACGCTGAGGCGGGTTACGTCGCGGGCAGGGCCGAATGCAGCCAGCACCGTATCGAAAGCGAGATCCTCGTTCGGCTCCTCTGTCTTCGCGAGCGCGCGCATGGTGGCGTAATCGGCCAGCGTCAGCGCATCCACCGTGGCCAGTTCGGACCGGCGGAAAAGCACCACCGAAAGCTCGATGTCCTGCCTGATGGCGGTGTTGGTGCGCGTCATCAGCGTGGTTTCGTTCACCGCGTCGGAATTCGCTCCCTGCACGGCTTCCAGGCCGCCGCGATTGCGTATGCTGATGAGGTTCCAGCTCAGGGCCGCGCCGTCCTGGTCTTCCACGCGCTCCCGTTCCCAGAAGCCAAGTCCGCGGACCAGGAAATCGTTGTTGTCGCGCAGTTCCTGGAACGTTTCATGCGGATCGTCGACAACGATGACCCAGATATTGGCATCGCAATTCTCGGTGGCGTTCACCATTACCTCGACCTGCTCTGCGTTATCGTAGATCCTGTCGATCACGAGCTGGGCATTTTCCGGAGCAAGGCCCCACACGCCCGGACAGATCGGCTTGTTGAAGCGGGCCAGCGGTTCCAGGGCCGCCGTGGGCCGCGGAGTGATGTCGCGCGTCTGGTCGCGCGCATCGGCGCGATCCACATCTATTGTCCCCTCCACCACGATATTCTCATTGCCCGGATCGCCGTTCGCGGCATCCTGCGCAGAAAGTGGAGCGGCAACGGCCATCGCTGCGCTGCACAGCGCGATGGTGAGTGAATAGCGTGCGGCGGTCTTCATAGTCTGTGTTCCTTTACCTGTGCTCGCGCGGCTAGAGCGCGGTCTGTCCCTGGCACTGCCTGTCGATAAAATCATGAGCGCACGGTGAGTTAACGCTGATATATCATATTTTGTACCCGAATGCCGACGAAATGCTGACTCGGCCCGACAATTTGCTACATAGGGGGTCAATCGGTCGCAAACCCCCGGAGATTCCATGCGTATCCTTGCTTTCGCACCTGTCCTGTTCATGCCTTTGCTGATGGCTGCCTGCACGGCGGACGACCTGCCCGAGCAGGAACGCGCCGTGGCGCCTGTTCTTACCAGCGACGAAGCGTTTGACGAATTTACCTATGCCCGCCCGCTGGAGGCGCGGGTGACGCATGTCGCGCTGGATCTCGATCTGGATTTCGAAGGCAAGCGCGTGGAAGGCGTCGCCACGCTGGACGTGGATGCGGCAGAAGATGCGAGCGAGATCGTGCTCGATTCCGACGGGTTGATGATCGGCGGCATTACCGATGGCAATGGGAATGAACTGGATTACACGATTGGCGAAAGCGATCCCGAAAAGGGAGAGCCGATCACGGTGCAACTGGGCGAGCTGACCGGGCCGGGCCTGCAACAGATCGTCATCTCCTACGCCAGTGGGCCGGATGCCGAGGCGCTGCAATGGCTGGCGCCGGAGCAGACGGCCGGGGGCGAATATCCCTATGTCTTCAGCCAGGGGCAGGCGATCCTCAACCGCACATGGATCCCCACGCAGGACAGCCCCGGCATCCGCCAGACCTGGGAAGCCCGTATCACCGCGCCAAAGCCGCTTAACGTGGTGATGAGCGGTATCAGCCGTGGTGACCCTGAGGACGTCGGCGAAAACCGCCGCGCATTCGAATTCGTGATGGAAAACAACGTCCCGCCTTACCTGATCGCGATTGCCGCCGGAAATATCGAATTTGCCGAACTGGGCCCGCGCTCCGGCGTCTGGGCAGAGCCGGAGATGCTGGAAGAAGCCGCTGCCGAACTGACAGATACCGAAGCGATGATCGACGCCGCCGAAGAAATCTACGGCACCTATCGCTGGGGCCGGTACGACATGATCGTTCTGCCGCCGTCGTTCCCCTATGGCGGCATGGAAAACCCGGTGATGACCTTCCTCACCCCCACCTTCATCGCGGGCGACCGATCCAACACCGGGCTGATCGCGCATGAACTGGCGCACAGCTGGTCCGGCAATCTGGTCACCTATTCCAGCTGGCGCGATGGCTGGCTGAACGAAGGTGTCACCTCCTATTTCGAAAGCCGTATTTCGGAGGCCGTGTTCGGCGAGCAGCGCGCCAACCAGGAATATGCGCTGAGCTATGCCAGCCTTGTGGACGCCATCGAGGAAAACGGCGCGGACAATCCCAACACCGCCATGCGCACGCCCGAAGGGATCAGCCCCTTCGATACGGTCGGCCCGGCGATCTACGACAAGGGCACTGTCTTCCTGCGCACGGTGGAAACGATCCTTGGCCGCGAGCGGTTCGATGAATTCATGCGCGGCTGGTTCGATCGCCATGCCTTCCAGCCTGCCACGTCCGAGATGTTCCTTTCCGAACTGCGCGAATATGCGATCGACGGGGACGAGGAGCTCGAAGAGCAGCTGATGCTGGACGAGTGGGTCTATGGCACAGGCCTGCCGGAAAACGCCGTAGCCCCCGATGCGCAGGCATTTGCCGAGGTGGACGGCGCGGCGCAGGCCTACGGTGCCGATGGCACGCTGCCGACAGCACAGACCTGGACCGGCTGGACCGGAGCGGAGCAGCAACGCTTCCTGCAGGAACTGCCGGAGGAAATGTCGGCCCGGCAGCTTTCGACGTTGAACGACCGGCTTTCGCTATCCGAGACCGGCAACAACGAAGTGCTGTTCCTGTGGCTGGAAGCTGCCCTTCGCAACGAATACCAGCCCGCCGTATCGCAGGCAGAGACCTTCCTTGCCAAAGTTGGCCGCAACAAGTTTGTCGAGCCGCTTTTCACTGCATTGTGGGAAACCGGAAGCTGGGGTCAGCCGATCGCCACGCGGATCTACGATGAAACGCGCAGCGGCTATCACAGCTATACGCGCGGCAAGGTGGATGCGATCGTGGGTCAGGACGGCTGAGGTTCCATGCGGGCCGGGAAAGGCTCTCCCTGACAACAATTGCAGCATTCCTGCGCTGTTTGCACTTGCCGAAAGGCGTGGCGCGCCGCACATTCGTTAAACGATGCTGCGTCAGTACGAACTTGTTGAACGGGTCAAGCAATACGACCCTGCCGCCGACGAGGCGCTGCTGAACCGCGCCTATGTCTATACCGTGCAGAAACACGGCAGCCAGAAACGCGCCAGCGGTGATCCGTATTTCAGCCACCCGGTCGAAGTTGCAGGGTTGATGACCGACCTGAAGCTGGACCAGGAAACCATCGTCACGGCCTTGCTGCACGATACGGTGGAGGACACGCTCGCCACCATCGAGGATATCGAAAAGCATTTTGGTCCCGAGGTGGCGCGGTTGGTGGACGGCGTAACCAAGCTTTCCAAGATCGAGCAGATGGCCGAGAACGAGCGGGCGGCGGAAAACCTGCGCAAGTTCCTGCTGGCGATGAGCGAAGACCTGCGCGTTTTGCTGGTGAAGCTGGCCGACCGCCTGCACAACATGCGCACGCTGCACCACATCAAATCGCCCGAGAAGCGCCGCCGGATCGCGCGCGAGACGATGGATATCTACGCCCCGCTGGCAGAGCGCGTGGGCATGTACGAGTACATGCGCGAAATGCAGTTGCTGGCGTTCGAACAACTCGAGCCGGAGGCGTTTGCGACGATAGACCGCCGGCTGGAGCAATTGCGCCAGTCCGATGCCGGGCAGGTGGATCGCATCGCGCTGGATATCAAGCAGGCGCTGGCGGCTGCCGGACTGGAGGTGGAGGTCTGGGGCCGGGAGAAGCACCCCTATTCGATCTGGCGCAAGATGGCCGAACGCCACCTGCCGTTCGAACAGGTGACCGATATCATGGCCTTCCGCGTGCTGACCGACAAGGTGGAGGATTGCTACGCGGCGCTGGGCGTTCTGCACACCACGTTCCAGTTCGTGCCGGGGCGGTTCAAGGATTACATCTCAACCCCCAAGAACAACGGTTATCGCTCGCTCCACACCACGCTGTTTTACGAAAAATCCATGCGCGCAGAAGTGCAATTGCGCACGCGCGAGATGCACCGCACCAATGGCTTTGGCCTGGCCGCGCACTGGGCCTACAAGCAGGGCGGCAGGCATGACGGGCAGGTGGCCTGGCTGCGTGACCTCATAGAAATCGTGGATGCCAGCCATGATGCAGAAGAGCTGCTGGAGCACACCAAGCTGGCGATCTATCAGGATCGCATTTTCGCCTTCACCCCCAAGGGCGCGCTGTTCCAGATGCCCAAGGGGGCGACGGCAGTGGATTTCGCCTTCGCCGTCCACACCGATCTGGGCGCGCAAACCGTGGGCGCGAAGATCAACGGGCGGCACATGCCGCTGCGCACGCCGCTGGGCAATGGCGACGTGGTTGAGATCATCAAGGGCAAGAATGCAGAGCCGCAATTGTCGTGGCTGGGCTTTGTCGTCACCGGCAAGGCGCGCGCTTCCATCCGCCGCGCCGTGCGCGCCAAGGAGCGCGCCGAAATCGCCGAGATCGGCGCAAAACTGTACGACGAGATTACCGAGCGCCTGCCCGCGAAGGTTGGCAAGAAGGCCATGAAGCAGGCGGTGGAACGGCTGGAACTGGATGACGTGGACGACCTGATGTATGCCATCGGCGCGGCGAAGCTTTCCGACCGTGAACTGATGGAAGCGCTGATCCCGGGCAGCACGGCGGACATGCCGGAAGAAACCCAGCAGGAACGCGCGATCTCGATCAAGGGGCTGACGGCGGGCGTGGGCTTTGACCTTGCCGATTGCTGCCATCCGGTGCCGGGCGATCGCATCGTGGGACTGCGCCGCCCGCACGAAACCGTGGAAGTTCACGCCATCGACTGCCTCGAACTGGCCAATGGCGTGGATGCCGACTGGGTGGACCTGTCATGGGGCGAACGCTCTCACGGAGCCGTCGGGCGGCTGAACGTGGTATTGTACAACAGGCCCGGAACGCTGGCGGAAATGGCGGGCGTGTTTGCGCGCAACAATGCCAATGTGATGCACCTGGAACTGACCCAGCGCGACGATCCCTTCCACACCTATGTGCTTGACCTGGAAGTGCAGGATCTGGCGCACCTGACGCGTATACTGAGCGCCCTTCGCGCGACCGACGCGGTGGCGCAGGCGGAGCGGGTTTAACCCCCGACCGCTCGTACCGGCACCTGCACGCTGCACACATCCACCCCGCCAGCGGGCTGGGTGTAGAAGGCGTCATCACGATTGGCCCGCACGGCGGCGTAGCTGGCAAAGCTCTGGCTGCCGGTATCGAGATACTCGAATGATGGCGGGTTCGGCAATTCACTGGCCAGCCGCACGGAGAGGATGGGCGTGCGCAGGTGGGCCTCGTCCTCGGTGTAAAATCCCAGATCGCCCGATCCGCGCGGTAGGCTGGAGAGATATTCCATCCCCTCGATCACACGACCGACGACTGCAAGGTTGCGATCCATGTGCCGCTGCGGCTGACCGATGATGGTGTAAAGCTCCGCTCCGGTGCCGGTATCGGGAGCGTAATCGCGGGCTACGCCGATATGGCCGTAGCAGTGGATGGGCCACATGCGAGTATGGATTTCTCGGGACGAATCGGAAGGCGCAGCCATCAACGAGCGGTCACTGCATAGCCGTAAGCTCCGATGCGCAACCGGCCAGCCGTTGAGGATAGCCATGCGTGCTGCAAAGTCGGTCATATCATCGGAGAAGTGTGCGACCGAACCGTCTCGTCGTCCCAGAGTGCTCATCATGCGATACGATGCTCGAGTGAGAGTGCTGATAGCTCGGCTTTCGGCGAAACCACTCCGTCCGGCAGCGCCTTTTCCTCCGTCACATCGCCCCACTGCGTCACGTAGTTGTCCTGCACCCGGTATACGCTCGTGCCATCCCACCAGTGCGCACGGGCGAGGGTGCGGATATTCTCCACCCACGGCTGGCTGAACGGCGCGGGCATCAACTGGATTACCACCGTGCGCGGTTCGCCAGCCTCGTCGGGCGCCAGTTCCATTACCAGCAGGTCTTCTGGCTGGATGGCTATCCATTCTTCCGCGCTGGCGGAGGCCACCACCGAGGTGGGCGTCGCAGGCTCCTCGCCCTGTTGCGCGGCTGCGGTCATGCTGAAGGCGAGGGCGGATAATGCGATCAGGCGTTTCATCCGCCTTACAATGACATACGCCCGGCGCGCGTCAATCCCGCGGCTGATCCAATGCCCGGTCCATCTGCACCTCGCGCTCGCGCGGGAGGTAGGCTGGTGCAAGTTCGTTCCCGGCAGCGGCATCCATCTCCACCGCAGCCTTCAGGAGGAATTCGCGCAAGCGGCAGTGCATCGACCAGCCGACCTTCGGATCGCCAGCCCACACGCAGGCGCGCACGATCATGCCTTGCGGGGTATGATCGATGACTTCCAGCTTTGCCTTGTCCTTCTCGATCACCTCGTCATCGTCCTCGACGAATTGCATCAACTTTTCGCGCATGGGCTCTACATCGGCGCGGTGGTCGAGATAAATGGGTATGCGCATGATCAGTGCCGGTTCCTGCTTGGTCCAGTTCTCGAAGCTGGAGCCGACGAATTCCGCGACCGGCGCCATCACCCGGCGGTGGTCCCACGTGCGCAGGCGCAGGTGGGTAAAGCCGATCTTCTCCACGTAGCACCATTGCTCTTCGTAATAGACGGCATCGCCGATCCGCGCGCTCTTGGCGAAAGCGATCTGCATGCTGGCCATGATGTCGCCCAGCACCTTGCGCGCCGCAAAGGCGATCACCAGGCCCAGCACGCCTGCTCCTGCCAGCAGCGAGAAGCCCAGCGTCTGGGTAATGTTGCTTTGCACCAGCACGATGCCAAGCCCCGCCACCATCACCAGCACGATGATCAGCCGACGGACTGCCGATGCCTGGGTGTAGAAATCGCGACTTTCCTCGTTCTCCGGTTTCTCGATCTTCTCCACGTTGCGATCCGTGGCGAAGTCCAGCATGGCCTCCACCACCGTCACGATGATGGCGCCGATAGCGATCACGATAAGGGTCAGCTGCAATGGGCCGAGGATGTCCTCCACCGGGCCGGAGAATGTGAAGAGGACATTGCGCATGATGGCAAAGCTGCCCGCCAGGGCCAGCAAGGTTACCGGCAATTGCACCGCGCGCATGATCCTGCCGGCCATGCTGTTATCGTCGCGACGCTTCTTTCCGGCACCCACGGCCTTGTAGGTCAGGATGGCCACGAAAAATGCCAGCAGCAGCACCAGCGGAATGGCGATCACTTCCCACCATGCCAGCGTCCAGAAGGCCTGCTGGCGAAAAGTTTCGGGCAGGCCCAATTCAAAATCGGTGGGTCCGAAGCGTTCATATAGCTCGGGCAGGTTGCCCACGGTCTGGCGGCTGAACATCCACACAGGTTCGCCGCCCGGTTCTTGCAGGCGGGCGATGCTGACAGGCACGCTGCGTCGGTCCAGCTTGAGATACGCCAGCGAGATATGCCGCCGCTCGGCGCCGGCCATCGGATTCTTGTTGCTGGCGGCCGTATCCACGGCATCGGGCCTGTCGGGCAGGTCGGCCCAGCTTATGGCGATGGAGCGATGGGCGATTTCATACATCATCGCAGCCAGGTCTTCGGCCTGCATGCCTTGCTCCTGCGGCGACAGGTTCGTCATGTCCAATGCAGTTGCCGCGCGTTCCCATTCGCCAGCTTCTGCAGCGGCGAAGAAGCTTTCCAGCAGGGCCTGCGGCGTATCCAGTTCCAGCGGTTCGCCCGGCGCGGCAAGACCTGAGTTGAGCGGGCCGACCTCGTAGACATAAGGCTCCGACCCGCTCGGAACCTGCGGATCTTCCTGCGCGACCAGTGGCACCGAAAGCGTTGCGAAAACAAGGGCCAACAGCCCGGCGAGCGTGCGATATATCCGTTCCATCCTGCCAGATGTTACGCACCATAGCGCAGATGGGTCCGAAACGCCGTTAACGCACCTGGTCTTCCAGAGTGTGCATGTCGTCATCCGAGAGGCCGAAATGATGGCCGATTTCGTGGATCAGGACATGCGCCACCAGATGCTCGAATGTCTCGTCCCCCCGCTCGCACCATTCCAGCAGGATGGGCAGGCGGAACAGGCGAATACGATCGGGCATGGTGCCTGAATGCTCGATGCTACGTTCGGTCAGCGGCAGACCTTCGTAAACTCCGGTAAGCTCGAACGCATGATCGATGCCCATTTCGGCGAGCAATTCCTCCTCGGCAAAATCCTGCACCTGGATCACCACATCGCCCAGATGACTCGACGAATTCACCGGGCAGGCACTGGAACGCAGCGCGAGCCGCTGCTTCCATGTCCTTGATGGAGGGCGCAAGACCAATGGAGCGTTTCATCTGGCCTGCGATAGGGATTGCAAACCGCCATGTCATTACGCTGCTTGTTTTTGCCTGATAGCTTCGCTAGGTGCCCGCGTTCTGCCAAGACAGGCATGCGGAGCGGTGGCCGAGTGGTCGAAGGCGCACGCCTGGAAAGTGTGTATACGGTAACCCCGTATCGTGGGTTCGAATCCCACCCGCTCCGCCACCTAGTCTCAAGTTATTGATATTAAATAGATAGTTTCGGATTTCTGGCGCGTTTCCGCGCCATTCCCTGCATATTCGGTAGCACCAAGAAATGTCTAGGTGGTTTTTCAGGTCAGTTTTGGTCCGTTTTCTCTACGGCTCTGTGCCGCGGTACGGGATTGCTTTTGAGGAGAGGCAGGCAGCCTTTTACCCTGCCGACGACCGTTTGACAGCGTATTCGCGCAAAAATGAGTCCCGGCCGAGCCGTTTTGATTACAAAAAGTATTGTGTGACAGTGCCTTGTGGCAAGGTTTCCCTGCGAAATTTGCAGGGAAGCGGCAGGGAGCCGGCACGGAAAACTTAGGGTTGGGAGTCTGTAAGTGTCAAAGTATAACTGTTGACAATGAAAGTACGCTTTGGAAAAGTCTGGCATTTTACTTGAAATCTGCGTTGACCAACCATTCGGATCAAAATATAGAAGTGATGTCGAGAGGATGTTTGGGGGTCTGCACCTGCAGAACTTAGTCTTCTCGACCTCAAACATCCTCTCTCAACTACAGTGCGCCCAGTTGCGCGTAATTGGAGAGTTGAGATGAGTAAGCATGCTGCAAAATCTTGCGCCGAACAGGTGTCGCAGGATATCCAGCAACTCCAGCATAATCTTCGGATCGATATCGTATATCGCCCGGTGGAGCAGATCCGAAGCTATGATCGCAAACTGCGCAAGCGGTCCAAGCGATGGAAGGCCGGCATGCAAGCGTCTGTCAGTCGCTTCGGTTTGATCCTGCCGATCCTTATCGACCAGGACGGGACGGTAATCGGTGGTGAGGGCGTGTTCGAGATCGCTAAGGAGTGCGGCTTCACCGAGGTGCCAACCGTCTGCATCGATCATCTTGACGAGACCGACACGCGGCTGCTGCGGCTCGCGCTTAACCGGATTGCTGAAGAAAGTAGCTGGGACACTGTCGAACTTACCGATGAATGGCGAGAGTTGCAGCCGCTGACCATCGACCTTGGCTATGAGGTATCTGGGTTCACGACCCCTGAGATCGACAGTCTTCTCCATCAACCATCGGACCAGGAAGTTGCCGACGATCAACAGGTCGATGTAGGCGCGCTTGGCAGCGAGGTGTCACGCCTGGGTGATCTGTGGGTGCTGGGTGACCATCGCGTGCTGTGTGGCTCATCGCTGGAGATGGAGAATTTGGCGATCCTGATGGGCGATGATTTGGCACGTATGGTGCTAACTGATCAGCCTTACAACTTGAAAATCCAAGGCAATGTTGGGGGTCTGGGCAAGCACAAGCATCGTGAATTCGTTCAGGCCAGCGGCGAAATGAGCGAGGCCCAGTTCACCCAATTCCTGACGACGAGCATCGCCACTCTCGCCGCCTTCTGCCGTGATGGCGCGCTACTCTATATGTTCATGGACTGGCGTCACCAGTGGGAAATCCTATCCGGAATCTCGCGCCGCCAAGTTAACTATGGTCAACATGGCGGTCTGGGCAAAATTATCGCCTGCGCTTGGGGCTTTCTACCGCTCGCAGCACGAACTCTGCTTCATCGCGAAAAAGGGCAAAGAAAAACACACGAACAATATCGAGCTTGGCCGCTGGGGACGAACGCGCTCAAACCTGTGGTCATACGCTGGCGTCAACAGCTTTGGCGCCGGGCGTGACGAGCAGCTCGCGATGCATTCGACCTGCAAGAATGTCTCCATGCTAGTCGATGCAATCCGTGACGTGTCGGATCGCGGCGAGATCATACTCGATGGGTTCCTAGGCAGCGGGTCGACGCTGATTGCCGCTGAACGTACCGGGCGGATCTGCCGCGGTCTCGAATTGGACCCGCTATATGTCGATACCATCCTGCACCGGTGGGAGCGTGTAATTGGCAGCGAGGCGATCCTACAGGAGACAGGTGAGACCTTTGCGCAGGTGATGCACCGCCGTGCGCAGGCGAAGATCGAGGTCTCGCCGCGCGCTCGCAAGCGGCTTGCTGTCTGATTTGAGCGCATCCCTCACCCCGACAATCGAGGAACCATAATGCCCTTTCGCCCTGTTCTGCAGTCATGTCCTGCACCAGCTTACACTGTCTCACCGCGTGTTCGTACGCGACCACCATCGACACCTGAACCCGCATTGGCGCCGCGTGCAGATAACACTGCTGCGAATAAGCGATCACACCACAAGGTGGATCGCACTGGCCCCAACTGGGACAATGATGGTGATTACATCGTCGGGAAAGGGCGTCCGCCAAGCGAAACGCGGTGGAAAAAGGGTCAGTCGGGTAATCCGAAGGGCCCAGTAAAGCGCGAGGCCCTGAATGCACAACAGCAGTTTGAACGCACTTTCCTAGCACCGTTCTCTGCGACCGTGAACGGTGAGACCGTGCCCCTCACGATGGATGTGTTCGCGGTGCAGGCACTTAAAAATGCAGCGGTGAAAGGTTCGGTCAAGGCTTCGCAGATCCTGCTTGAATTTTACGTGATGCTGATCCGCAAGACCGCGGAGCAAGCGTCAGGCACAGAGATCAAAGAGTGGGAGCAGGAAACTATCGACCGGTTGCTGGCCGAGTTCGGCCTGCCTGAACGACCGGTCATCCGTCAAACCGACCGCTCGAAGGATCGGCCGTGAACGTGCGCCCTGATCTCTCGCCGACGGTTCGGCGCGAACTCGCCCAGGAAGTCACCCGCCGTTCGCTCGGGCATTTTCATGCCGCGGCGTTCCGTATGCTGCATGGCGGCGAGGAGATCGTGCCCGGCAATCATATCGAGGCGATGGTGCATTGTCTTGAGCAACTGGCATCAGGAGCGATCCGGAAGCTCATCGTTACGTTGCCGCCGCGCCACGGCAAATCCGAACTCGTCTCTGGCGCGTTCCCGGCATGGGTGCTCGGCAATGACCCAACTTCCAAGCTGACCATTGTCAGCTATGGTTCGGAACTCTCGGCCAGTCTGTTCAACAATGTGCGGACTATCATCAGAGACGATCGCTACCAGCAGCTATTTCCTGAGGTTTCCATCCGCAAAGGGCAGGATCGCGCCGACCATTTCGTGACCGCAGGTGGTGGCGGGGTCCGCGCCACCTCGAAAGCGGGTGCCATGACCGGACTTGGCACCCATTTCCTCATCGTCGATGATTTTCACAAGGCCAATGAAAGCATGTCAGCGGTGGAGCGCGACAACGCCATTGAGACCTTTCGTACCACCTTTTTCAACCGCTTCGACAATCTCAACGACAGTCGTATCGTGATCGTCATGCAACGGATACACGAAAATGATCTAGTTGGCTGGGCGCTGCGGAGCGGTGGCTGGCATCACCTCAATCTGCCTGCCTTTGCAGTTCAAGATGAAGATATCTCGCTGCCCCGTGAACGGACATGGCATCGCGCCAAGGGCGAGGTGCTTGCGCCGTACTTAATCTCGGCCGAAGAATTGGCGCGCAAGAAATCTGAAATGGGCGAGCGCGCGTTCGGAGCTCAATTTCAACAGGATCCGACCGTGGCTGAGGGGGCTCTGATTGATTGGGGCTGGTTTGGGCAATTCCATGAACGTCCGCCCCGCAATTTCTTTCACAAGATCGTCCAGAGCTGGGATCCCGCGACCACCGACCGCATCACATCAGATTATTCGGTGGGGATCACTTTTGGGTACCGCGATGGCAAGTGGTACGTACTCGACCTCATCCGTAAGCAGATGCAATTTGACGAGCTCACCGCTCAAGTGATCGCGTGGCACAAGAAGTGGAAGGCGGATGCCCTGGTCATCGAAGGTGCATCGATTGGAATCTCGCTTTATCAAATTGTGAAAAACAAGACGCGTTTGCCTGGCATCATTAGAGCCCCGGCGCCGAGAGGAACAAAGGAGGATCGGCTGGCCAAAGCAACAGTAGAGCTTCAAAAAGGCAATTTTCTTTTGCCCGCATCGGCGCCCTGGCTCGAGGCATTCAGAAAAGAGCTTATGAGTTTTCCTGACGGTACTCACGACGATCAGGTTGATGCGCTGAGCCAGTTTGTCGAATTTGCATTCGAGGCGGAACGGTGGGTACGTACGCAATATGACAAGAACGGTAGGCGGATGGATGTCGAGCGTCGTGACAAGCGACCCCGCTATTATGATGGTGATGTCCCCTCAAGCGAATCGTGGGATCAACCAGAAAAATAGCGCGCGACGAGGTCGGTCCGGGATGAAGGCCGCAGCATGCGCGTCGATATCCCCGCTCTGATTGAACAAGAAAACTGGTTGAAACCAAAACTGCCCGGTTCAGTTCGAACTTTGGGGCAGCATGAGCGCTGCCTGCTCGGTCCAATCGTTCGTCCTTCCCGCGATGGCCAACAGCTCGGTCCCATCCAGATTGCTTCTGGACTTGCCGGCGACGATAGCTTCGACCACTTCGGGCGACAGCAATGCGAGACGCGCTACCCGACTCTATGTAGGAGGGATGGACATTCTCGCGCCGGGCAAGCTTGGCGACAACAATTTCGCCTTGCGAAAGTTCATCCCACCAGCGCCGCCCTTTGAGCAACAGGCTAACCAGCGTCTGATCAGGTTTGCAGACGGCGGCACAGCCGCTGTCGTGCACGAACCGGACGGCCTGGCCGTTGCGGGTGAGGCTAACCTTGGCATGACAGGTGAGTTTTTCAGGCGTGTCAGCTGACGCCTCAATCTTGAGGAGTTGCGCGATTTCCTTCGGGGCCAGCACCAGATCAAGCCGTTCGGGATGAATGACGATGCGGTGAACCAGCGTCTTCAGGTCTACCTGGCTACACCGCTGGAGGTCGATGCCAAACTGCTCACATGCGAAGGTGACTCGCTCCAGCATTGATGGTGCGATACCAATTTGGCAGCGGGCGAGAAGTGATATCGGATCGGCTAGCAACGCAATCAGCTCGTGGCACACGACTTGCTCGATCTCCCGGGCCGGCAAGCGCATGGCGCTGCTACCGGGCGCAGCCGTGCAATGCTGATGGCTGCGGCTGACATAGTAGCGATAGCGCCGTGATCCCTTTGTCGTATGAACCGCAACCAAGTGATCTCCATCGGGGTCGAACAGAAGTCCGGCCAACAGGCTTTCGCTGGCTTCGCGTGCCTTGCGATGCCCCCTGACATGATCAGAAAGTCGCTGCTGGACCGCATCCCACAAATCGCGTTCTATGATAGGAGGATGATTGCCAGGAAAGATCTTCTCCTTGTGCTGGATATCTCCGGCGTAGATCGGGTTCTTTAAAATCGTGTAAAGCTGGCCGCGGGTAAAGGCGCAGCCGCCAAAGGCACGGCCCTTGCCATTCACGCGGCGCGGTGTTTGAATGTTCTCACCTGCAAGCTGGTCGGCCACCAACCGCACATTGCCGGTGCCAAGGTAGCGGTTGTAAATATCGCGGATCAGCGCGGCATGATCTTCGACAATTGCAAGACTGCGGCCATCGGGTTTGAAACCGAGCGGAGGGGTCCCTCCCATCCACATACCCTTCGCCTTCGATGCCGCAATCTTGTCGCGGATCCGTTCGGCGGTCACCTCGCGCTCGAACTGGGCAAAGGACAAGAGCATGTTTAGCGTTAGCCTCCCCATACTGGTTGTAGTGTTAAACGACTGGGTAACCGAAACGAAGCTGGTGTCCGAGCCATCGAAAGTCTCAACAAGCTTGGCAAAGTCGAGCAGCGAGCGGGTCAGCCGATCAACCTTGTAGACGACGATAATGTCAATTCGCCCATCCTTAACATCATCTAGCAGTCGTTGCAGGGCAGGGCGATCGAGGGTGCCGCCTGACAGACCTCCATCATCGTAGAGTTCGCGGCTAAGCTTCCAGCCTTCGCTTGCCTGGCTCAGCACATAAGCAACGCAGGCCTCGCGCTGGGCGTCGAGAGAGTTGAAGTCCTGCTCGAGACCCTCCTCGCTCGACTTCCTCGTATAGATCGCGCAGCGCACGGTTTTCATGCAGCGACCTTTCTGACCGGTTTCCGGATCGTCTTCTTGAGACCGAAGAAGGCCGGACCCGACCAGCGGGTGCCGGTGATCGTGCGGGCGACCTCGCTCAGCGATTTCCACGTGCGTCCGTTCCAGACCACCAATCCCGCCTCGTTAATGGTGACTATGTGAAGCGTGCCGTTCCATTCGCGGACAAGCCTCATGCCGGGCGGCGCATCGCGGGTTGCGGTTTTGCCCGAGGCTAGCTGATCGAGCTTTTGCCGCGTTTGGCGCGACAGCCCGCCATGGGCTTTTACCTGCAGTTCGTACGCAAGCGCCAGACGCATCAGGCCAGCGCTTACACGGGGGACGGGGGCAGCCGAAATGGCCGACCATCGCTTGCGCAGCTCCGGCAGCTGCAGATCTTCGAGCGCGGCAAGTTCCGACGCAAGATCTACCGGCGGCATCAAACCTCTCCCACGATTCGCCAGACTGTCACGTCATCGCATTTGGCTCGCTCGATCACATGGCCCTTCTTGCGCAATTTCGTCAGCGTGGCGCGGGTCGTGTGGGGCAGCCATCCAGTAGCCTCGATCATCTTTGTGAGCGTGGCGCCCTCGTCGCGGCTTAAAAGTCCAATGACGGTTTCTATCTTGCTAGGAGCGGGTGGAGACCCCGATGAGGGAATGGCTGCAATTCCACGACCGATCGCGAGTGATCGAGCCGGCGTCGTACCGGGCTCGCGGGCCATGCGGCGCTTGCGGGCGGGTTTGTGGGCTTCTGGCGCTGTCGGGATTTCGTTAATAACGTCGACGTCGCTGATGGTGGTAACGGTCATGGATCGTTCTCCTGGTAAGGAGTGGCATCGTGCTGCTCCTACCAGACATAGCCCCGAATTGCGCGTGTAAGCGGTCGGGGCGGGCTGCGGGTCGGCAGATTCTCGCGGCAGCCAGTGACGACAGCAATGCTCGAACTAACAGGGAAGTCGAATGGTTTGTGCTGAAATGGCAACCTTGCGGCAGGTCGCGCTCAATTGGTGCCGAAACGCGAACCGATTTCGAGCGATGAGGGGACCAGTGCAAAACCGATTTGAGCCCAATTCACTAAAATCGGCAAGAGCCGTAATCCGTTTGAACTGCTCCGCTGCGTCAGCAGCCCTGCCGCGCGCGAGTTCGGTAGCGCGCCGTCTCGATCAAACGAGCGGCTTCGAAGATAAATGCGGCAATGAGCTTTTCGGCTCGGGTCTCGCGAAAAACGCGTCATGTGAGTAACATCGGCGTATGTGCGTCGAAGTTGATACGCAGGTTTCTGGAATGTCGGGTTAGCGCCCTAATCCCGGTCGTTCACACTGGTCTGAGAAACGTCCGAAAGCAGCCATTCGTTCAGCCTTGCCGCGGTGGCAGCAAAGCGCCTCCTCCAAGACATAGAGGCCCGACTTCTTGGTTTCTGAAAGCGGAAATTCCTCGCGGCCGTGTTGGCCAAGAAAAGAGTGATGACTTACTTTCAAAAAGAATGATGACTTACTCTGAATACGACCCAGTGGCGAAGAAACATCCCGCATCAGATGGTGCGCCCGCCAGCTTGTCAGTTGCGAAAGAACGCCAGCCTCTCCTCACTCGGCCATGGCGCAATCGCCAGGTCCGTTGAGAGAACCTGCAAACGTGGATTGGCAGGATCGAAGCGCGGCCATTCCATTCCTGACGTCTGCGGCGTACCATCCCCCGCGAAGCTTACGAGTGCTTCCTGCATCGAGCCGCTTAACGCCCAGTCTTCATCTCTCCATGCGCGCATGGGTCGATAGACATTGAAGCTTTCAAGAGTACCCAGCCAGAATGGCACTTCAGAGGTGTGGTAGGCCCCCGCATTCGCCACGTCATGACCCGCGATCACTACATTTTCGGGATAGCGATGTTCCTGCGCGAACTCGTAGGTGAAGACTGGCGCTGTGCCATGCTCCACCTGCTGCGTTGCCCATTCGTTCATGCCAAGCGCCATGGTGCCGTCACGATCGGCAAGCTGCGCTTGGGATTTGGCCTCGGCATCAGTCAATGCGGGATAGAGCCTGAGGAACTCGTCGGCTCGCGAACCGAACCGCGCGCGAGCTTTGGTGCGGTAATCCTCGAGACTGTCGACTTGCCCAAGTCCGCCAAAGGACTCGTCCCTGGTGAAGCCGAGTATGAGAGGGATGTCGTTCTGGGCCCCGGCGGCAAAGGTCTGCTCGATGGAAACGGGCAGGAAATGCCCGTCCTGGATCAGCCCGACTCTTGGCGCGTCTGCCGACCGCGGCAGGTCAAGCATGCGATCTGCCGGTAGAGCCCGCATCTCGGCGATGGACTTTGTGTTCCAGATCTCTTGGATGCGCAAACCATCGGCCTCTGCATCGTCCAGCGTTCGCATGGCCGATGGGCCCGTTCCTCCGATGAGCGCTCCGCTCATTCCCACCGCGCGGTCGAACAGGCCGTCGGCAAGCGGGCTGGCCTGCAGCGCGAGTACCGACATGGAGCCGGCCGATTGCCCAACGATCGTTACGTTGTCGGGATCGCCGCCAAAGCTAGCGATGTTGTCGCGCACCCACTCAAGTGCGGCGACCTGATCAAGCAGGCCGTAGTTTCCGGAAGTTCCCGTATTGGTCTCCTCTGAAAGCTCCGGATGGGCAAGGAATCCGAGCGAACCAAGCCGGTAATTAAGGTTGACGGCAACCACATCGCGCTCGGCCAAGTGCTCCCCGCCGTAAAGCGCCATGGTAGAGGAGCCTACGAAGAACGCTCCACCATGGATGAAGACAACCACCGGCGCCCGTTCCAACCCCGGCTTCGCCCAGACGTTGAGATAGAGACAGTCCTCGCTCATCACTTCGGCGCCCGAATACTGGTTGGTCATAGATCCACGCAGGGGCTGCATGCACTGCGGGCCAAACCGGTCGGCGTGCCGCACACCTTCCCAAGTCTCTGGCGCGGCAGGCGCCCGCCAGCGCAAATCGCGTACGGGGGGCGCTGCATAAGGAATGCCCAGAAATGCGTTCACGCCGCTCTCCAGTTCGACACCGTCGACCTTGCCAGATTCGGTAGGTACCGGTCCGGTGCCGTGCGCGACCGCAGGATTGGCGATCACAAGCATGATGCAGCCGAGGGCGCCAAGCGCAGTGTGGTTTTTCATAAGATGCTCTCCCAAGACAGTGGCACTCACACGTTGAGGAATCCGGTCTGACCAATTTTGACATAGCTTGGTCTACATGACGCGGTAAATCAAAATTTTCGATGCTCAATCATCATTCTTATTAACGTCCAGGCAGTTGTACAA
The DNA here is from genome assembly GCA_963783265.1 of uncultured Alphaproteobacteria bacterium. GTDB lineage: Bacteria > Pseudomonadota > Alphaproteobacteria > Sphingomonadales > Sphingomonadaceae > Alteraurantiacibacter. The sequence continues at coordinate 88,356 of CAWAMU010000008.1, forward strand.
TTTTTTTATAATTCTCCAAATTATTTGTTGTGGTAAGGCCAATACCGCTATATCGGCTGACCAAAGAACAATCTGGGTGAGGAGGATAGGCATGGTTATCAATAAATTTGGAAACGGGTTGGGGAGCGCTTCACGAATCGCTCTAGGCACCGCAATTCTAGCAGGGGTGCTCGCGCTTCCCGCCCAAGCGCAAGATTCCCAGGATCCGGGAGCCGACGAGCGCGACCAAGGCCTGTCGAACGTAATTATAGTGACCGCGCAGAAGCGCGAGCAGGACATTTCCGAGGTGACCACGGCAGTCTCCGCCGTGAGCGGCGAAGAGCTGACCGCGCGCGACGTCACGGATTTTATCGATATTGAATCCGTGGTGCCAAGTGTTCGCATCACAGGTGAGGGCGCCAACGGCTCCGTCGCCATCCGCGGGATCGGAACGTCGGTTTATACTACGAGCGCGGAGGCGGCCGTTCTTACGGTTGTCGACGACCTGGCTGTCCTCCAGGCGGGGCAGGCATTCGATGCATTGAGCGACATAGAGCGCGTAGAGGTGCTCCGAGGTCCTCAGGGAACGCTTTTTGGTAAGGGCGCCTCGGCAGGCGTGGTCAACATAGTGACACGCGGGCCATCCGACCAGTTTGAAGCGGATTTTAGCTCCCAGATCGTGGATGATGGCCGGTTCAACGTGCAGATGGGCGCGGGCGGACCAATCGCCGAAAATATCGGCATCAGGGTTTCCGGCTATTACAACAAAGACGACGGCATCATCACCAACCGCGTGACTGGAAATGAACTGGGCGGCCGCGAGGGCTTCGGCTTCCGCACCAAGTTGCGCATCGAACCGATCGATCTGCTGACCGTCGATATCAATTACAGTCATGCCGAACAGGAAAGCATCGGCGCGCCTTCGACGCTACGCTTCGTTCCCGCGAATGCCATTCTTCCTTTCGGCGTCAACCTGAATGACTTCCTCTTCGGGATCACTCCAGGGCCCGACAATCGCGAGGTAGCTTACAACGTCGACGGGTATTTGCGTACCAATACCGACACGATCAGCTTGCGCGGTGAATACGATTTAGGCTTTGCCTCCGTGATCAGCATTACCGGTTATCAGGACTGGCGTAACGACATCCTGCAGGATCTCGATCTGACCGCGGCTCCCGTGTTCGGTTCGCCCGTAGGTATCGTTCAAGGCGGACCCTACCATTCGAAGCTTTTCTCGCAGGAGCTGCGTCTGGTTTCCGATGGCTCGGGACCGCTCAATTACCTCATCGGCGCTTACTACGCCGATGGCTCGACGGATCGCGCGTTTCTGCGGACTCCCGGAACGCCGCTGGCTAGCAACATCGATTCCAACGCCGGTACGACCACGAAGGCGATCTTTGCCGAAGCGACCTACATGTTCCCCACGCGTACCGAGGTAACCGCCGGTATCCGCTACAACCATGAGCAGATCACTGCCGAGTTGATCAACTTCCTTCCGTCGACGGGCAACCCTGCCAATGACATCCAGACTTGCCGTGTCCTCTGTTCGGGCGAGAATTCGGATGATGCGGTGACCTATCGTTTGGCCGTGCGCCAGGAACTAACACCGGATGTCTCGGTCTATGCTTCCTATGCGACGGGCTATAAGGGTGCGGCATTCGATATCTCCAGCAGCTTCAGCGCAACCAAGGCGGCCAACCCAGCACTTCCCGAAAACGTCGACTCTTACGAAATCGGCGTCCGTGGATCCGTGCTCGAAGGCATTGCACAGATCGCGTTGACCGGCTTCTGGACGGACTACGACAACTTCCAGCAGCAGGCGTTAGTTATCGCGAACGACCCGACTCAGCCTACGGAGAACCGCCTGACCAATGTGGGCGCACTGCGCACCCGCGGTATCGAGTTTGAAGCGCGCATCAATCCGTTCAATGGTATGCAACTGGCCGGTTATGTCACTTACATCGACGCAGAGATCGAGGAGTTTCCCTTCGGTCCTTGCTTCGCCGGCCAGACGGTGAGCCAAGGCTGCCTCGATCCGGACGGTCCTGGCGGACGCGATCCATTTCAGGACCTGGCCGGTGGGCGCCTCAACGGTGTTTCGGACTGGACCTACAACATTTTTGCGCGATACGATTTCGATCTGCAATCCGCTCCCTTCGATCCGTTCGTTCAAGTCGACTATTCGTATCGATCAAGCGTGCTCGGCAACATCTCGCAGGATCCCAACTCGATCACCGAGGGATACGATTTGCTTGATCTGTCGTTCGGCGTCCGTCTTCACGAGCCGGACATCACAGCGACGGTCTTCGTCAATAACGTACTCGACGACACATACTTGTCAGGAGCATTCGCCGGCGCATTCACACCGTCAACGGTGCTCGCGAACGCCGTCCGCAGGGACCAGCAGCGGGTCTTCGGTTTCCGCGTGAGCGGCCATTTCTAAAGAAGGCAAGGTAAGGGTGGCTGTCTTCCCTTAGAAATTTGGGAAGGGCCACCCTGCGGTTGACGATTGCAAACTACGGCCTGCTAACTTGGGTATTTGCAAGTTTAGGATCTGGAGTCTTGGGGTAGGTCTTTTAGAATGATCGAGAAGTGCAAGAGCGCTTTGCGCGGCAGGGACACGCCACCATTGATCGGCACGAATAGATCATCTTGGTAGGAGCTTGTCCTTCGGTAAAACAGCATCCCGCTTCAATCCGGGGTTGTTCGAGTTTTTGAGATAGCTAACTGGAGTGAGACGGATGAGGCGAGAAGTGCGGACCGAAGTTGTGGGAACAGCATTTTTGTTTCTCGGGGCTCTGAGCGGTTGCGTGTCCAGCCAGGCAACGTTTCTGCCGGCCTATCAAGCCGATCAGTGTCGGTACTCGAAGAAGATGGTTTCCAATTTCGTGATCTTGATCGCAATGGTTCGCTGACTTCCTACGAGGACTGGCGGCTCGAACCACGGGAGCGCGCTGCCGATCTGGTGATGCGTATGACCCTTGAGGAAAAAATTGGTCAACTGGTCGTCGCAAACGCATTCAACAACGCACCATATGGTGCGCCTGCAACCGGCTATGCTGTCGATGCATTGGAAGGTTTACTGCAAGGTGCCCATATCACCCATTTCAATTCGTCGCTTGCGCTACCGCCAAGCGACCTTGCCCGCGCAAACAACGCGATACAGGAGATTGCTGAGAAACAGCGCTTGGGTATCCCGGTGGTTTTCGCGACCGACCCGCGTCACTACGATGCATACACAATCGGCGCTGGCGTTGGAGCTGGTGGATTTAGCATCTGGCCTGAAACACCCGGCCTCGCCGCGTTGAACGATCAGGCGGTCTCGCGGCAATTTGCTGACACCGTGCGCCGCGATCTTCGCGCTACTGGTTTAAGCCTTTTGCTGGGCCCCCAGGTCGATCTTGCCAGCGAGCCTCGATGGCCACGCAACAGCGGCACGCTGGGAGAGGACGTGGAGCGCGCAGCAGCTCTCGCCGAAATTCTCGTCGAAGGCATGCAGGGTTCCGCAAATGGGGTCGAGGCCACCGGTGTCGCCACCGTGGTGAAGCATTTCGCCGGCTATGGTGCCGGTGAAGACGGATGGGATGGTCACAACCGCTATGGCCGTTTTGCGGCCTTGGATGAAGACGAGTTCAACCTGCATTTGCGCCCCTTCGAAGCTGCCTTTGCTGCGCAGCCGACTTCCGTCATGCCTGCATATACCATCGCCAGGGATCTGGTGATCGAAGGTACGCCAGTGGAACCGGTGGGCGCGGCATACAGCAAGGTACTGATGCACGATCTCTTGCGCGGCACGTATGCGTTTGATGGTGTCATCCTGTCGGACTGGGCAGTAACCAACGATTGCGGACCGATCTGCCGAGAAGGTTTTCCGGAGGGGCGACAACCGAGTTTCGAAGGCATTTCGATGGCTTGGGGCGTCGAAGACCTGACCGGACCAGAGCGCTTTGCCCTAGCTATGGATGTCGGCGTCGACCAGTTCGGCGGCGTCATGGACGTCGCCCCGCTTCTGGAAGCAGTGAATTCCGGCCTCATTGAAGAAGAAAGGATCGACGAGGCAGTGGTTCGCGTGCTTTCCCGCACTTTTGCGCTCGGATTGTTTGAGGCGCCCTTTGTTGATCCGCAGGAAGCCGCTGCAGAGGCTGGGACGAAAGCGGATTTCCAAGCCGGAAGCATTGCGCAGGGACGGGCCATGGTTCGTCTGGAGGATGATGGTACGACGCCTCTCCTTTCATCGGGAATGAAGGTCTATGCTTACGGCGTGAGCGCATTGGCCGCGAGGGCGGCAGGATTGGAGCTTACAGCCGATCCAGCCGACGCTGATGTTGCCATCATTCGGCTAAGGGCACCCTACGAAAAATTGCACCCGAATTACTTCTTCGGCGCGATCCAACATGAAGGAAGTCTTGCGTTTCCTTCGGACGATGAAGGCTTGCAGGTACTCGCCTCGCTTCCGGCATCGCTTCCCACAGTGGTCGATGTCTACCTCGACAGGCCGGCAATTCTCACGCCATTGGTGGAGCGAAGCAACGTGTTGCTGGCCAATTTCGGAGCATCCGACAGTGCGCTTTTCTCCGTTCTCTCCGATCAGGTAGAGGCCGAAGGCAGTCTGCCTTTCGAACTGCCGCGTTCGATGATTGCCGTGGAAGCGCAGCGGCCAGGAACACCGGCTGATAGCGAAAGCCCCCTTTATCCCCTCGGCTTTAGCCGCAAGGCCGCCCGACCTTAGGCTATCCGATTGTCGTAAATTTTGAAGCAGCTTCGAAATCGCCGCGTAGCCGAGGTGACGCGATCGTGGGGTGCCCGCGGCACTTCGAGATGCGGCACGAAATTACCTGCATCGCGCCCCGTTGTTCTATGCGTCGAGCACGTTTTCTGAAGATGCGGCGGCCGAAATCGAAGATAGCGTTAAAACGCGTTCTGCAATCCTATTGACGATAAAGCTCAGATCGTTCCGAAGGACAGCCCAAGGTGGCGATCGCTCGGCGATAGTGAGCCGGTGGTTTCGCGTCGGCCCGCGGCCTTGCAATCAATTACAGTGATGCATTTCCATTTGTCGAATTCATTATCTTTCTTCTAGCCTTTTTGGTAAGGCCAGTTTGATAATGCGGTCAGATGAATTGATCGCACAAAAGAGTGATCTGGGAGAAAATCTTGTGAAATCGAAATTGTATTCGCAATCGGCTTCGCGTCTGGCGCTGATGCTGGCCGTCTCAGCTAGCTGCGCCGCAGCCAACCCTGC
>CAWAMU010000009.1:0-42335 GCA_963783265.1 uncultured Alphaproteobacteria bacterium
TTTTTTCAGAATGGGATAGCGAGTTTTCCGTATCAGGCGCTATCGCGCCGTATCAGGCGATATCGCTCTTATTCTCCCGTGTTTCGAGCGGACGCGCCGCTGTTCTTCCGGCGATGATCCACGGGGCGTTGATGTAACAAGGATCAGCTGATCCGCGTCCACTGCATTGATGAATTCTTGCATTCTCGGCGGTTCTCGGCATCCTTGCTGGTATGGGGAGTCTATCGCGAAGGGGATTGTTCGTCGGTTATGCGACGGTAGCGCTTCTGACGCTCCTGCCTTTTGCGGTGTTGTCGGGCATAAGTGCGCCCGTGGTGGACGTCGGAACCCCGCCATTCGTGGTATTCGCAATCGCGCTTGCCGTCATGCTGGTCGTTCTTCGCCCGCTTTGGCTTGTCGTCCGCCTGCATCCTCAACCGACCAGCCAGCTGCTTCAAGACTTTCGCCAATATTCGCCGTGGCTTCTCACGTCAGGGCTTGCGCTGCTGGCAATTGCCCAGACGATCGAGGGAGCGCTATCGCTCAAACAAGCGATTCCCTACATCAATCCTTTTTGGGCTGACCCCGCTTTGATACGGCTCGACCGCGTTTTATTTTTTGGTCATGATGCCTGGCAAGTGACGCATGCTTTGATTCCGGCCACCGGAACCCGATTGATCGACGGGCTTTATGCTGTTTGGCATCCAGTCCAGTTAGGGCTCTGTATGGCCATGGTGCTGTTGTTCGACAGGCGGCTTCAACTCCAGGCAGTCTTGAGCTTCCAGCTTAGCTGGCTGCTTTTGGGTAATCTCATCGCAATAAGCCTGGCGTCGGTGGGGCCTATCTTCGTTGCCGACTTCTGGGGCCGGAATGACTTTCTGCCGATGGTTGCTCAATTGCAGGACGAGGGCGCAGTTCGCACGGTCTTTTCCTCGGCTTACCTGCTTGAAAGCCATGGAACCAATGCATTTGGCGGAGGCATTTCCGCCATGCCTTCCATGCACGTGGCCATCGTGGTTCTCGTGGCTTTATTCCTGAGAAAGCGCCTGCCTGTCCTCCAATGGTTTGCGTGGGCGTTTGCGGCAGTCACTTATCGTGGGATCGATCCATCTTGGATACCACTACGCCACGGACGGGATAGTCTCGGCAATCTTCGTGGTGTTGATCTGGAAGACGACGGGGCTGTTTGTTTCCTGGTTAGCAGGGTCTGGCGCCGGATTGGCCTGAGCATGAACGGATTGCCGGCGTTGCGGAAGCGCCGCCAGCAAAATGAGGGGAGCGGCCATCGCGCTGGAACGAATACATTCGAATATCGGCCAATTGCCATGCCGATGGCCCTATCCCTTCCTCGCGCCGCGTTCACGCATTACGTGAGTAGAAGTATGGCATGGCGAGCCTTGCGGGTTAGTCCGAGGTGTCTGGCATCGGGTTCACGGAAGAACCATCGACGCGAACTTCATAATGAACATGCGGTCCGGTGGAGCGGCCAGTCGAGCCTGACCTTCCTATCGCCTCGCCTTCGTTGACGGTATCTCCGGACTGCACTGAAATTGCCGACAGGTGCCCATAGTAGGACTCAACGCGGTCGCCGTGATCTATGGTGACCAGAAGGCCATATCCGCCCGCCCAACCTGCGCTGACAACAGTACCGCCTTCGGTGGCGACAACAGGCGTGCCGGTTGCAACTGCGAGATCGACGCCTGCATGTGAGGATCCGCGGCCGGAAATAGGATGAACCCTGTAGCCGTAACGGCTTGTCAGTCGGGCGCCGGAAACCGGGAAGCCTGCCGGGAATTGCACCAATGGTCCCGTCCGAGTCGCGGGCGGATTGAGGGAAAACCTGACAGTCGCGACTCCGCTTTCCGAAGTGGTGCGGTCAGCATAAGCGCGGAGCGCCTTCGATCGTGTCGAAACCTACCCTCAATCTCGGCTGGGACCGCGTGGTTGCTTCGGCGGCGGCATCGGGATTGGGCAGGGCGGTCACCAGGCGATTGGTAGAGGGAGCGAGATCAGCCGGCTCGGTCGCGGCGTCTTGCGCAATGGAAAGTGAAGGAAGACAGGCAATGGCAAGGGCGCATGCGGAAGATGCAGCTCGCCGACAGTCTGGCCACTGAAGCAGGCGCACCTCTCAAGCCTCCCCGGAACACCGCCGGAGGCAAGTGGTCGTGGCGGAGGGACAAGTTCACCGCTCACCCTGATCGTTCGTCCATTGCCCAGTCTGTAAGTCGGAACATCGAAGAACTCGAGCGCGTCGATATTGCCGGCAATCCGATAACCGCTGCCAGTCCTTGGCGAATTTGCGCGCGCTGTGATCGCCGGACGTGAGCGCGCGGGCGATGCGCTTTGGCGAGTGGTGGCAATCGCACCGCTGGCGCGACCGATGGCCCGGGCTGCGGCTTCACCCGTGGATCGTGCGGAGGCACCGGTCCGCTCTCCGGTTCCGGAAAGAATGATGGCGGATTCCGCTGCATCCTGGGCGAAAACCGGTTGAGGCAATAACGTGCATGCGCTGGCAAGAAACGCCAAGGTTACGCTTTTCATCGGACATCCCCTTTCCCGGCCGCATCGGAGAGGCAACAATGCGCTTCTTGAGGCGAAGTGGCAAGATCACCCATCTGGTAGCACCAGTTTCCAGGACAGTTTTACCATCAAGCAATGTATTTGTATATTGTTTCCAATGCCTAAAACAATAGGGCCTCGTTGCTGCTATTATGGAAATGAACCATTTGCATCCTTCTTTCGTGGGTTGGCAACTCAGGCGCGCGAATTGCCAATCGACTGTCCGGCAGCCGGATTTTTGTATTTTTTACAAGTACAGGGTATGAGCCGTTTGGGGGGTATCGGTACTGGAATGGCATCAGCTTCGTTCTTCGTGATCAAGTCTGACGACCTGATAGCGCTGAATTACCTGACGAAACTATGCCCAGTGCCGGTATCGGTCGAGTGGATAGATCGGGGTACGGACCGCAAACTGTCTCCTTCGCGGATTGAGCAGTTGCTGCGCACCTATCATCGCAAGGACGCGTCACCCAGCGTGATCAAGCTGCGCGAAGATGCGGGCATCCGTGCGTTTTTCGCCAGCGAGCATGAGAGAAACCTGTTTGCCCGCGCCTGTGCGGAGGCGCGCAAACAGCAAGAGGCGGACAGGATGAGGTTTCTGAATGCAATCTATCCGGTCATTGCGGTTGCCGAAGAGGCTGTCGACGCATTGGTCGAGATGGGAGTGGACCGCAGCGCGATAGCGATGCTGTGGAAGGCAAACCGCTATATCGATCCGGACTTCAAGCTGCCCGAGGGGCATAGCAGGGGGCGGGTCATCGGTAGCGTTTCGGCAGGTGGACTGGCCGCTGCTGCACTTGGAACTGCCATACTTACCCTGCCGGGCATAGGCCCGGTCGCAGTCGCCGGGGCGCTGGTTGCGTCGGCTTTCTCCTCGGTTGCCACGGCAAGCGGGATCATCGGCGCGACCGGCGCCGCCATGGCAACCATGCTCAGCGACAGAGATGTCGAGGATGTCGCGAGCAATCACCTGGAAGAACAACTCCGCAGAGGCCGGATATTCGTGTCCGTCGATATTAACGAATGCGGCGCGGCGAAGGAGACTGTCGGCGAGCTGCTGGAAACAATGGGAGGGCGGCTCGTTTAAATAGCGGAGGGAACAGGAAAGCAGGTTTCATGCAATTCGCGTTCAGTACTCCCGCCTCTGAAATACATCCCCTCTAACGTGATGTTTACCAATACTGCCGATAAGAGCGGCATGACATTCAAGCGACTGAACATCATCCGGCTGTTTCTGCGATCTGCTGCTGTATTGCTGGCATTGAACGAAATTCGCGGACTTATCCTGGCAGCGCCGGTATTCTACGCCATGTACCAATCCGGCGGGTCGCTGATGGCGATCTGGCTTGGCGTTTCCTCTCTGCTTGGCATAGCGCTCTCGGTGATAATCCCGATGTTTGCCCTGAGGAAAATCGAGGCAAGGCTGAAGCCCAGCTCGACCTAGTCTTCCCTTTGCAGCAAAGTCGGCCGGTAATGGCGCTTGTAAATCCGCAATAATTTCAAGCAAAAGCATTAATTTTGGCCGCAATTTACTCGGATCGACACGCGTCGATTCGAGAATTTCCGGGCTGTTCGCGACTCGGCACTTGCGATTCGCCTTCTCGCAGACTTCAAACTGCGCCAGTGCGGAACAGAAATGGTTATGGTTGACAGGCCGTTAACCCTTCGGCGTTAGGATTTTGCCCAAACAAGTAACGATAAAATAGAGATATTATTTTCCCCTGTTAAGTTTCCTTGCGATCAGAATAGATTCTCCCGACAATTGTGAGGTCAGAGGGGGCAAGCACTCCGGCCAGAACTGAGCAAGTGAATTGCATGGCAACCACTGAAACAGGGGGCTGGTTGCAGGGGTTCTACCTCGGGCATGGTCGGTAACCGGAAATAGATGCCGGACCGCCAGTTAGAACAACTGAAAAGTGAGATGTGACATGAAAACCTTTCTTAAGAACTTCATCGCTGACGAAACCGGTGCTTCGGCTGCCGAATATGCCCTGATCATCGCCGTTGTTGGCGTAGGTATCGGTGCTGCTGCCCTGTTCCTGGGCGCGAACATCACCGACGCCATCGAAGGCGCAAGTGAAGACGTTTACAACTGTAACAATTCAACCGGGGTCGGTGGTGCAACCAACACCAACACCAGCTGCGGATAATTGACCAAGACGGCCTCCGCGAAGATTTAGTTCGCGGGGGCCGTTTTATTTGCTATAGATAAAAGACTATCCACTTTCTGGGGGGAAAGTCATGGGGCCGCGTAATCTCGCCATTCTGGCGATCGCAGTTGTTCTTGGAATCTTCGCCGTCGTTATGGCCAATGCCTGGTTTTCCGGTGTTGAAGAGCGTCAGGAACGTATTGCCGAAGAACAGCAACTGACGCGAATAGTTGTTGCAACACAACCACTTGAATTCGGTTCTGCGCTGACACCTGAAAATTTGCGGATGCAGAATTTCCCGGCTGGCTCGGTTCCCGCCGGAGCGTTCAACTCGCTTGAAGATGCCATGCAGGGTGGTCGCGTGGCGCTTCGCCCGATCGTGCCCGGAGAACCCGTGCTGTCGGACAAGGTCAGCGGTTCCGGTGGCCGTGCGGTGCTCTCGACCCTGTTGCCGGAGGGAATGCGCGCGGTTTCCATTCCTGTTTCGGCTGTCAGCGGCGTCTCGGGCTTTGTCAGGCCCGGCGATATCGTCGACATCCTTCTCACGCGCCAGATCCCCGGTCTGGGTGCAACCGCGCAAGACCAGATGGTCGACATCATCATGGAGGGCGTGCAGGTTCTTGCCATCGACCAGGTGGCGTCCGAGGCTGAAGGGGCACAAAACCCCCAGGTGGGCAGTACCGCCGTGGTGCAGGTCGATCAATTCGGCGCCCAGAAACTGGTGCTGGCCAACCGCGTCGGACAGCTGAGCCTGGCCCTGCGCAATGTCGAAAACCAGGAACCCGGCCCCATGCTGACGGTGACTTCGCGCGATCTTGGCGATCCCAGCATTTACCTTGCCGGGCGACAGACACCGCCTCCGGCAGAAAGCCGTCCCGCTCCGCAAATCGTTTACGCTCATGCCCCTGCGCCTGCCCCGGCTGCACAGCCGGCGGCCCCGCCGCGGCCTAGTGGCCCGAGCATGTCCGTAATTCGCGGAACCGAGTCTGACAGAATACCCCGTTGGCCGCCTGGGAGGGCTGTGAGATGCGCCATTTGAAAGCACTACTCGCCTTCGCCCTGGTAACAGCGACATTCGCTGGCACCCCGGCAATCGCGCAATATGACGATGATGCCGGTCTGCATGCAGGCGAGTTGATCGTGCCCGTCAACAAGAGCCAGGTCGTCACCGCGTCCGAACGGATAGAGCGGGCGATGATCGGCAACGCGGAAATTGCCGACGTCCTGCCGATTTCCGAACGGTCCATCTATGTTCTGGGCAAGTCGCTGGGCACCACCAGCCTGACGCTTTACGACAGGAACAACCGCGTTATTGCGGTGATGGATATTTCTGTCGGACCGGATGTCGACGGAATGCGCCGACAGCTGGGCGAGCTTATGCCGGGCCAGCAAATCGATGTCGGCCTTTCCAATGGCTCGCTCGTGCTGTCCGGTTCCGTAAACGATGCTGGCGCGGCTGACCGGGCCATGCGCCTGGCCAGCGCCTTTGCCGGCGAAAATGTCATCAATCTCCTCGGCATGGGCAGCAGCCAGCAGATCATGCTGGAAGTGCGCTTTGCCGAGGTTAATCGCAACGTTGGCGAAAGCCTGGGCGTCAGCGGTTTCGGCTTGAGCGACGACGGAGATTTCCGCTCGGCAATCGGCAACGGTGCGGGCGTCTCCCCGAACGGGACCGGCGGCTCGCCTTGCGCCTCGACACGATTACCGACGCTTTCGGCGTGTTCGGCGCGCTGTTCGATCTGGGCGATGTCAGCGTAGAGGCGTATCTCGATACGCTGGAGCGCAACGGCATGTCGCGCACGCTGGCGGAACCGACGCTGGTCGCGCTTTCCGGCGAAAGCGCCTCGTTCCTCGCGGGCGGCGAATTCCCCGTCCCGGTTTCGCAAAGCAACGGCACCGGCGATGGCGGCAATGCCATCACCGTATTGTTCAAGCCCTTCGGCGTCAGCCTGGCATTCACGCCGACCGTTCTTGGCAATGGCATCATCAACCTCGTGGTGGAGCCGGAAGTCAGTTCAATCGATCCCAGTGCTTCTGTCACGATCAACGGTCTTACCGTTCCGGGTCTGCAAACCCGCCGGGCGCGCACGACGCTGGAAGTGCGCGACGGGGAAAGCTTTGCGATCGCCGGCCTGTTGCGGGATGAGACGCAGGCGACAACGAACCAGTTGCCGCTGCTCGGCTCGCTTCCGATCATCGGCTCGCTGTTCCGCTCGACCAGCTATCAGCGCGGCGAAACGGAATTGCTGATCGTGGTGACGCCGCGACTGGTCCAGCCGATCCGGCCGGACCAGGTGCGCCTGCCAACCGATCGCGTGCCTGCGCCCGACGTGGTGGATGTGCTGCTGAACGGCGATGTTTACCAACCACGAGATCTGCCGCCGGCGCCGCCGGCTCCTGAAAGCAATGCATCGGAAGGCGCGGGTTATGAATATTAAGCCAGTCGTCACGCTTGCCCTCGGGGCCAGCTTCCTGGCCGGATGTGCCAGCACCTACAGCGCCCAGTCGGGTTTTATCGATCCCGAGGATTTTGGCGAAGCCAACCGGCAGACCTATGCCGCGATGATCGTGAATCCGGACCCTGTCTATACCGAGCCAATGGAATCCAGCGCGCAGTCCGCTGCGGACGCGGTTGAACGCGTGCGGGAACGCAATGTCCTTACGACCGAAGCCGAAGATACGACTTCGCTAAGCGGCGGCGGCGGCGGCGGAGGAAGCTAAGCGAGATTGAACCATGCGCAGACGATTTACCTTTCTATCCGATGATCGTGGCGCAGTCGCAGCGACCTATGCGATTGCCGTAACCGGACTGATTATCGTTGCAGGCGCGGCATTCGATTATAACCGGGTGATGACGCTCGATTCAGAGCTCCAGACCTCGGCCGACCATGCAGCTCTTGCTGGCGCCACCCAACTCGACAAGGAGGATGGCGCTTGCGCCCGCGCAGGCAATGCCGCGGTTGAATTGCTGGGTAACATCACGCTCCTGTCGAATGTCGGAACCGGCAATGCGATTACCGCGAATGGCGGCAGCACCATTTCCATCGGGAACGATCAGTGTGGAGGCTTCACCGGGATTACCTTTTACAAGGACCGGCAGAAGACGACCCTGGCCACCACCGACGAGGATGCGCGCTATATCGAGGTGGCCGTCGATAACAGGGCGGCGCGCTATGCCTTCACTTCGATAGGCAGTCTTGCCGGACGTGACATGGGTGGGCGTGCCATGGCCGGTATCGGTGCCGCCATCTGTCGCGTCCCGCCGCTGATGATCTGCAACCCGACAGAGCCGGCAGGCAATACCGACGTATTTCGGGACTTTGATATCGAGAACAACATCGGCACAGGTATCAAGCTTGTTGCCAACAATTCCTACACGCCGGGCGCATTCGGTTTCCTGCAAACCGATTTCGGCTCGGGCGCCAATGGCCTCCTTGCAGCTCTTGCCTGGGACGTTCGCGGAGGCGATTGCACGTCGGTCGACGGGGTCGTCATCAAGAACGGCCTCAATGCCAGCGTCATGGATGGCATCAACACGCGCTTCGACCTGCCGGGGAATGGCAACAATTGTCCCAATATCAGCGGTATTACAGGCGTGTGCTCCCCATCGGTCAACGTCCGCAAGGATCTGGTTCGCCAGCAGAACAACAGCAACTGGAGCATTTTTGAGGGCACTGGCGGCTCGGCCAATGCGCACCTTGCCGCCTACAGGCCGACCTCCGCTTTGACCTATGACGCGATCTGGGGGGCAGGCGTGGTTACGCCCACAGTCATGGGTCATCCCCGAGACCTGTGCCATGCGTGGGGCAACGACGGCAATTGCTCTCTTTACAATGGCGGCAACGGCACGCGTCTGGGAACGGGTGACTGGGATATCAACGCGTATTGGCGTTCAAATCACGGCGCGAATTATGCGGGGCAAGTTGCCGCAGCAACATATGGCGTGCAGCCCAAGGGCTATCCGACACGCTATCAGGTGTATCGCTGGGAAGCCGACCAGATGGTCGCCGGGACGCTGCCAAACAGCGCGATCTCGAAAAACGTCGGCGGCAGTTCCTACACCTACGCCCAACCGCAGGCGGGCCGCTCGCTTGCGTTGCCAAATTCTCCATACGGCAAGGTTCCGGGAGTGGAGATGGATCGCCGCAGGCTGAGTGTTGCGGTTCTCAATTGCAATGCGCTGACCGCGCTTCATGGAAACAGCATCAATAACACGGTGCTCGACGTGGGCACATGGATCGATGTGTTCATGGTCGAGCCCTCCGAAACCCGCAAGCGTTGCAAGAGCGGGAGCGGTTGCAACGTGACCTATACCGAGAAATTCGAAGTCTATGTCGAGATCATCGGTCGAAACCAATATCGGCGGGGACAACGGGTCCAATCTGCAAACGGTCCGCCGCGACCTGCCGCATCTGATCGAATGATGCGCAATTTCGCCCATCTCCTTCTGCGTGATACGCGCGCTGCCGCAGCAGCGGAGATGGCGCTGATCCTGCCCATGGCATTCGCGCTGATCTTCACGACGATGGAAGGCGGATACTACTTCCAGACCGAGCACAAGGCGGTGAAATACGTCCGCGAGGGCGCTCGCTACGCCGCGCGTCAGAACTTCGCCTACTTCGATTGCTCGGGCGCGGGCGGGATGCAGGCCGGGGGGACCGGGATGACGCTCACTTGCCGATGTGCAGGATGATATTCGCGAAGTGACTGTCTATGGTCGGCCTCTCGCTGCGAACGAAACAGCGCCAGGCCCGCGCATCGCCGACTGGCAGTTGAGCGACGTAAACATCACCGTAACCTGCGACGCGGATTACGGCACCGGGCTTTACAGGGGGACTGACGACCTGAAGGCACCGGTGGTGCTGGTGTCCACGCGGTTCGACTACACCTCCATACTTGGCCTTCTTGGCTTCGACGTGAGTAATATCGACGTCGTCGCCCAGGCAGAAGCATCGGTGGCCGGCCTGTGAGCATGCTGTCGCAATTCTTGCGCAACCAGCGCGCTGCCTCGGCTGCGGAATTCGCACTGGTGCTGCCGTTGCTGTTGCTGCTGTTGCTCGGCACGATCGATGTCGGCCGCTATATGTGGAACGTCGGCCAGCTTGAAAAAGCCACCCAGATGGGCACGCGCTATGCCGTCGTGACGGACATGGTGCCCAGCGGTCTGTATTCCTACAGTTTCGCGACGGCTGGCGGCATTCCGCAGGGCAATGTCGTGCCGCGATCGAGTTTTCCAGGCGTAAGCTGTACCTCGAACGGCACCACGGTGACCTGCGTTTGCTATAGCGGAGGAAACTGCGCTTTCCCCACGACTGCCAATTCAACGGCCTTCAACAACATCGTCAGCCGGATGAACATGCTTTATCGCCGGGATCACGCCCGGCGATGTGACAATAGATTATGCGTGGTCGGGCCTGGGCTATGCAGGCGATCCCGCCGGCTCGGACGTCAATCCCATCGTTACCGTGCGCGTCAGCAATCAACCGTTCAAACCGCTCTCTCTTGGCACACTCCGGGATTTGGGGCTGCCAGGAACCAGCCATTCGTTGACTATGGAAGATGGTCAGGGAACGCGGGGAAATTAGGTGCGTCAAAAGTGATGAAGGATATCTTGAAACTTTCAGCCACCAAGGTTGTCGGCAAGGCGCCGAGGACGACGATCATCGCAAGTCATGCGTGGGTCGAGGAAATCGCCGCCATTCCGTCGGGACTGGTTCGCGATCTGCAAATCCACGCGCTTGGCCCCGATGAGACGATTAGCCGGGATCACCTTCGCGATTGCGAGCTGCTGATCGTAGAGGTCGATGCGGATCACCATGCGACGCTGGAGAGGCTTTCCTCCATCAAGCGGATGCGGCCGGATCTTGCCATCATGGCAGCGGTCAGGAATTCGGACATGCAGGTTATGCGGACCCTGCTGCGACACGGGGTTTCGGACGCGGTTGCCTTGCCCTTCGATATCGCGGAACTGACTTCCGAAATTATCAATATCGGTGCGCGACTGGCGGAGAATACCGCGGTGCCGCTGGCGCCGACGGTCTCGTTCGTAGGCGCCCTGGGCCGTTCGGGGACCACCGCGATCATGGTGCATCTTGCCAACGCCCTGGTTGCGCGCAGCGATCACCCCATCCGCTGTTGCCTGATCGATCTCGATCTCCAGTCGGGGCACCTCGCCGGCCATACCAATGTCGACAGCACCCGATCGATTCTGGACCTGCTCGATGCAGAGGAAAGGGTCGATCAGGACATGATCCGTAATGTGGCGACCAGAAGCAGCAACGGCATCTATGTCATTCCCTCGCCGTCGGAAATCCTCCCGATCGAGCAGGTCGATACCGAACAGCTTTTGCGTATCATAACGCTGGCGAGAGCAGAATTCGATCTCGTCTTCATCGACCTGCCCTCGGTCTGGACAAACTGGTCGCTTTCGGTGGCGGCGGAATCGGACAGCACCGTCCTGGTCGTCGAACAGAACCTCGATCACCTCAGGCAGGCGAAGCGGTGTTTCGGTCTTTTCCGTGAGGTCGGCATTCCCGCAAAGAAGGTGAAGGTCCTCGTGAACCGCACCTCGAAGGGGTTGTTCAAGAGCATTTCCCTGCAGGATGTTGCCGACACAGTGGGCTGCGAGGTCATCGCGGCAATTCGGGAAGATCGCGGTGAACTTTCGCAGGCGATTGACGAGGGCAAGCTGGTGTCATCGATTGCCCGGCGGAATGTCTTTACGCAGGACATCGACGCCATGGCCGCACGCTTCGAAAAGGCATTTGGGGAACATGGGCTATGAAGTGGTCACTGAAACAATCGGCTTCCTCGCCCTCGCAAGGGCTGGCTGAAGAAGAGCCAGCGACAGCGGCTGGACAGCGTCGAGGCGGCTCCGGCAGAAGTTGTCCCAACCCTTCCGGCCCAGGTGGCGACGGGTCGAAGCTTCAACCGCATGCTCGAACTCAAGGTGGGTATCCACCATGCCTTGCTGGATCGCATCAACCTGAGTTCACTCGACAAGATCTCTCGCGAGGAGCTTCGCAAGGGAATTGGCGAAATCGTTGGCAGAGCTGCTGATCGAGAAGGACGAGATCCTCAATCGCAACGAGCGTGAAGCGCTGGTCAGCGATATTCTCGACGAATTGTTCGGCCTGGGGCCGCTCGAACCGCTGCTGCAGGACGAGGATGTGACCGATATCCTGGTGAACGGTCCGAAGAACGTCTTTGTCGAACGTTTCGGCATGCTTGAAAAGGTGCGCACCGAATTCAAGGATGAACGGCATCTCATGCGGATCATCCAGAAGATCGTCAGTGCGGTCGGGCGCCGGGTAGATGAAAGTTCTCCCTTTGTTGATGCGCGTCTGGCCGATGGCTCCCGCGTGAACGCCATCGTTGCCCCGCTTGCGATCGACGGTTCGCTGCTTTCCATTCGTAAATTTGCGAAGAAAAAGATCGGTATAGAGCGGCTTATCGAGCTGGGTTCCATGCCGGAACCGATGGCCGAAGTGCTGTCGGCCGTGGTCAAGTCCCGGCGCAATGTCCTGATTTCGGGCGGCACCGGGTCGGGCAAGACGACCATGCTCAACGCCATGTCAGCCTACATCGACCAGAATCACCGCATCGTCACCATCGAGGACAGCGCCGAGCTCCAGCTCCAGCAAGATCATGTCGCCAGGCTGGAAACGCGCCCGCCCAATATCGAGGGGCGCGGAGAAGTGACCCAGCGCGACCTCGTCAAGAACGCGCTGCGTATGCGCCCCGATCGCATTATCGTGGGGGAGGTGCGGGCCGGTGAAGCTTTCGACATGCTTCAGGCGATGAACACCGGTCACGATGGGTCGATGACCACGATCCACGCCAATACCGCCCGCGATTCCCTGTCGCGCCTGGAGCAGATGATCGGGATGAGCGGGATCGACATAACGTCCAAGTCCAGCCGCGCGCAGATTGCCTCGGCCATCAACGTCGTGCTTCAGGTGGGCCGATTGTCCGACGGGCGGCGCAAGGTTCTCAGCCTTTCGGAAATTACCGGCATGGAGGGCGATGTCGTGACCATGCAGGATATTTTCCAGTTCCGTATCCGGGATCGCACGGAAGACGGCAAGGTTATCGGTGAGCATGAAGCGACCGGTATCAGGCCGAAATTCCTCGACCATGCGAAAGCTGCAGGCATCAACTTGCCTTCCTCGCTCTTCCGCCCTGACGTGGGACTTTCATAGCCATGCTCGACGCTTTCCTGAAGATTGGCTTGCTTCTGGCGATTTTCGCCTCGATCTTTCTCGTCAGCCAACTGGCGCTGAATTTTTTCTGGCGACAGAATGCACACAAGCGGGCGGTCAACAAGCGCCTGTCCCTGATACAGACCGGGCTTGATCGCGAGCAGGTTGTCACGATGCTGCGAAAGAACCAGCCACATGAAATGAAAGGCGTGCCCGCGATCATTCGTCGGCCCGTGCTTTCGCTTCAGCGTACGATTGCAGGTTCCGGCGTACCCTTCTCCATCATGCAGGTCCAATTGGGCATGGCGACGGCAGTGCTGGGTGTTTTTGCACTCATGCTGCTGTTGATCGCAACCAGCGACGTGACGGCTTCTGCCGGCGTTCTGCTGATGGCTGTCGTGATGTCCTGCTGCATCGGCATCCTGCTGCCGCTCATGATATTGTCGATGATGGCCACACGCCGCAGGCGGCGGGTGGAGCAGCAGTTTCCGATCGCGCTGGACGTCTTCGTTCGCGCGCTGAAGGCTGGGCACCCGATCGCCTCTGCGCTCACCATCCTCACGCAGGAGATGGAAGACCCGATCGGCAGTGAATTCGGCCTGGTTTCGGACGAGATTTCCTACGGCGCAGATTTGACGGATGCATTGACCGAGATGGCGGAACGCTGGGATCTCGATGACATACGCATGTTCGTCGTGTCGCTGACAGTACAGAACGAAACCGGGGGCAATCTCGCCGAGATCCTGGAAAATCTGTCGACAGTCATTCGCGCCCGGGCCTCGCTTTTCCTCAAGGTGCGGGCGCTGAGTTCGGAAGGGCGCATGACCGGTTGGCTGCTTACTGCCCTGCCGATCTTTGCGTTTGTCGGGATGTTCGCGGTAAATCCCGAATTCTACCTGAGCGTTGCAGAAGAAAGATCATTTCTGATCGGCTTCCTTTCGCTGATGGCGATGTACCTCATGGGTTTCATCATGATCCGCAAGATGATCGATATAAAGGTCTGACATGCTAGAACAGATCCTGGCCAGCGACGTCCTGCGTTTTGCCCTGTTGATCGGGCTGTTCGTGCTGGTGGTTGTCGTCAGTTTCTCGACGATGGCCTTTTACAATCGCCGAAGCGCCATCCGCGGCGGCCTGCTGAAAATCCGCGAGGATGCGGCTGTTGAGGGGCACAAGCCTCCATCCCATCGAAACGACAGCGCAACGGCATGGTCGGCAATCGTCGATGCCGTCGAGCGAACCGGTCTCCATCTTGGCGATACCAAGGATGTGCGACTGCGCGAGAGGCTGATCGCAGCGGGTTACAGTTCGCCTGCCGCGCCGCGGGTATATACGTTGGTGCGGCTGGCCCTCATCTTTCTCCTGCCGGGCCTGTACCTCCTTGTTGCACTTACCCGGGCAGAGCCGCCCGGCTTTATTGCCCTGTATATATTCGGTTCGCTGCTTGGCTTGATGGGCCTCTTTCTTCCCTCGCTGTTCATTCAGGCGAAGGCAGACCGTCGGCGGGAAACGCTTTTGAATGGCTTCCCCGATGCACTGGACCTCATGCTGGTGTGTATGGAGGCGGGCCTGGGAGTCGAAGCCGCGATTGACCGGGTTGCCCGTGAAATGGCGGCCTCCCATCCGCTGGTGGCCACTTTGCTCGGCACCGCTGTCTTGCAGCTTCGGGCGGGCGCGACGCGGCAGGAGGCGTTTCGCCGCATGGCAGACGCCGCCAGCGTGGATGAAATCCGCAGTTTCACGACGCTTCTGGTTCAGTCCGACAAACTGGGTACCTCGGTATCTTCGACGTTACGCGTGTATGCCGAAGAAATGCGCGAGAAGCGGCGCATGCGGGCGGAAGAAAAGGCGCACAGGTTACCGGTGTTGATCTCGATCCCGCTGGTGGTGTTCATGCTGCCTACGATGATCGGGGTCGTGATGCTGCCCGCCGCAATCCGCATGGTGCGGGACATCTTCCCGATGATGACCGGCTGAAAAGATAGGGGATCAAGACAATGCATAAAGGATCACTAATCCTTGTTCTGGCGGCAGCGACGGTTTCACTCAGCGGTTGCCAGCTTTTTTCGCCGGGCGACGGCAATCTGTTTCAGTCGACGCAGGCCGCGCCGGACATGAGCAG
This sequence comes from uncultured Alphaproteobacteria bacterium, assembly GCA_963783265.1. Classification (GTDB taxonomy): domain Bacteria; phylum Pseudomonadota; class Alphaproteobacteria; order Sphingomonadales; family Sphingomonadaceae; genus Alteraurantiacibacter. Next base: position 15,012 of record CAWAMU010000009.1, read on the forward strand.
CTATTTTGATCAACGCATGGCCGATGGCCGGCGGCATCTACAGGCCAATCGCCTCTCTTCGGCGATTACCGCTTACCGGCAGGCGTCCTACAGTGCAGATCACACGGTAGAGGCATACAACGGGCTGGCGATCGCCTTCGATCGACTGGGCCGACGCGATCTTGCCGAACACTATTTCAATTCCGCCCTGGCGTTGGCGCCCGACGATGAACTGATCGCGCGCAATCTCGCGCGTTTCGACGCCCACAATTCCGGGCTCGATAATGCTGAACTGGCTATGCTTGCCGCACAGCAGGATGCACCCATGGCAGTCTCCCCCGATCGGCATGGATCGGATGCGGAGGCACGCTTTACTTCCCCGATGCATGGCCTCGTCCGCGCAAATGATGGCCGGGTCGCACTTCGCGCGCATGACGACGGGTCTGCGCACGTCATATCTCGCGGCAGCGAGAGGGCCGCCGTCGTGCATGTCGGACGGGCCGTCAGCCCCGCGGTCGCGAATGTCGAGGAGCGGGCCGACTACCCCGTCAGGGTCCAACTCGCCGAAGCATCCACCGAATATCCCGTCAGAGTGCAGATCGGCGAGCGATCCGCCGCTCCGAATGTCACGGTGCAAGTGAGAAGGGGGCCGCCGAACGGCCGATCCACTTCGGTCCGTTTTTCATCACCGCGCGGCTAGGTCCACGTGGATATTGCCGGTACACTGGTGCTTGCAGCGCTCGCTTGCGTGGCTGCGATCTGGGACATACGTAGCCGCAAGATTCCAAACTGGCTGAATATCTGCATTCTTGCCGCCGGGGTTGCGGTGCTCGCGATCAATTGGTCCACCGCGGATCCACTTTCGCACATCATGCATTTCGGCCTGGCGCTGCTTGGCGCTCTGTTACTTTTCGGGTTCAAATTCTGGGGAGGGGGAGACGCGAAATTCTACGCGGCGACGGCACTGTGGTTCGACCTCGACCTTGCCCTGACCTTTCTTGTTGTCACGGCACTGGCGGGAGGGATCGTGGTCATAGTTACCGGACTGGTTTCACGGGCGCTCCGGAAACAGGGCTGGCAAACGGAAATCCCCTATGGCGCAGCGATCGCGACTGGAGCCATCATCACTGCCGTGCTTGGCTTTCAAGCAGGTTGACGGATCGCCGAACCGCGTCTGGCTGACCGCTACAAGAAGCCCGCCGATCGTTGAATGGAATGAGCGCGGTGTCCGCTTTCCCTTTGCCCGGTGCCGGGTCACTGGTGTATCCATCTCGCCCTAGCGATTGCGCGACCGCGACGGAGGCCGAACAATGAACCTTGCAAGAAATCTGATGGCTTTCGCGGTAGCCTTGGCCGGAACGGGAGTCGTCTGGGCCGCCAAGGCGCAGGACGACGCATCGTCCGCGTCGACCTGCACGGTCTTCCTGCAGCGCAACCAGCCCGATGGCATCGTCGATGTAACGCGCCAGGTGCTTGCCGACGGCAGTTGCAATTGCGTGATCCATACAGGCGGCACACGGCAGGGCGGTGAGGCACAGGCACAGGTCGCACAAGTTGCCAGGTCGCGTGCCTGCCCCCGTGCGCATGTCATGAAGGTGCCCCCGCCGGACGAGGCGGGTTTCCTGCAAGGTGATGGTCGCATCCCGCTTGCCAGCGTGCTTCCGATAGTGGGCATCGCCGATGTGCCGGGCGACGGCGTTATCCTGGTAAAGGAGGACATCCCGGCGGGGCCGTAGCTGCTTCGTTCGAATTTGCTCTTGCGGCTGGCGCGCATCTGCGCGAAGGCTCCGGACAATGACACAGGGCATCAAATGGTTGGGCGCGGCAGGGGTGATTCCGTGCGAATTCTGGTACTAAGCGGCAGCAAGAGAGTAGGAATTTGCGGGCCACGATCCAGACGGTCCCGCTTCCGAGCCCGTTCCGGCCAATCTAAGGTAACGATAATTGACTGAGCACGAGGCACTCGAGGATGGCCGTTCCGGCAATCTCCCGGCGCGACGGAATTTCTCCGAAATCTCGGAACCCCGACGTGACAGGGTCGAGGAAGCGCGCGAGCTGGAAGATGACCTGCCGGTTATCTCGATTGCGGAGATCCTCTCGATCCTGTGGGCGCGAAAGCTGTGGCTGCTTGGTGCCGCGCTCATCGGCCTGGCTTTGGCGCTGGCCTATTCGTTCGCCCAGACACCGCTGTACCGCTCTACCACCACGATAGAGCTCAACCCGCCGACCGTGCCTATTCTCTCCAACGGTTCCGGCTCCGCCGAAGAGATGGCGGTGCCGGCCACGGACTGGGAATTCCGCGAGACCCAGGTGGGCATCCTGCGCAGCCGTGCCCTTGCGGAACGGGTGGTGCGCGATCTGAAACTCGTCAACGACAATGGCGAAGGCCCGCAACCCGGTGTAGAGGCGGCCGCAGGCGAAGTGGCCAAGGGCCTGGCTGTCCAGCCCACCGCCAACAGCCGGATAATCGCGCTCAGCTACGTCTCCCCCGATGCGGGAGAAGCAGCGCGGCTCGTCAACGCATTCGCGGCATCCTACATCCAGCTGACGCTTGACCGGAAATACGATGCCACGGTCGCCGCGCGCGACTTTCTGGAAGACCGGATCGCCACCGTTCGCGACGATGTGAACGAGGCCGAGCGAGAGCTGGTCCAGTATGCGCAGGCAAACGGCATAATCATGATTGGCGGTGAAGGCGGAGACGGCGATGGCAATTCGACCAGCCTGACCGGGAATACGCTGTCCACGATCAATTCCGCCCTGGCCGAAGCGCAGCAGAAGCGCATTACCGCCGAGCAACGCTATCGTCAGGCCAGCTCGATCGGCGAAACCAATTCCAGCACCGCCGCATTGCGGCAGGAACTGGCTGGCGTGCAAGCCGAATTCGAGGAAAAATCGACCTATTTGCAGGACAGTTTCCCGGAAATGGTGCGCCTGCGTTCTCGCATTGACGAGCTTAACCGGCAGATTGCATCCGCAGCCAACCGCTCTGTCGCCGCCCTGCGTGCGGAATACCAGGCTGCGCTTGCCGAGGAAAACACGCTGCGTTCGCGCGTCAGCCAGCTCAGTTCGGCGGCCCTGAACGAACGCGAGGACTCGATCCAGTACAATATCCTCCAGCGCGAACTCGATACGAACCGGGCTTTGTATGATGCGTTGCTCAGCCGCTTTAACGAAGTCAGCGTTGCGGCGGGTGTCGGCACGGCGCAGGCTGCGGTGATCGATAGCGGGCAGGTTCCGGCCCTGCCGTTTTCGCCCGACACCGTTCGCAACGCGATCCTTGGCCTGCTGCTGGGGTTTGCGCTGGGTGCCATGCTGGCCGTCCTCTGGGATCGCTTCACCAACACCATCAAGACCAAGGAAGACGTGAAGCAGAAGCTGAACCTTGCCCCGTTCGGCGCGATCCCGAAGAAGGACAAGAACGCGGAGCTGAGCGACGAACTGGCCAATCCGCATTCGGAAATCTACGAAGCCTACGCCAACCTGCGCACGACGTTGCAGCTTTCGACCGCGGGAGGATTCCCGAAGACAATGCTGGTAACCAGCGCAAATCCAGAAGAGGGCAAGTCCACCACAAGTTACAGCCTGGCAGTGCAGCTGGCGACGGTGGGCAAGCGCGTGCTGCTGATCGACGCGGACATGCGCAAGCCCACCTTCTCGGTGGACCAGCATTCCGAGATCGGCCTCGCCAGCCTGCTTACGACGCAGGGGATCGCGCGCGAGCATATCCTGCAAACATCGCAGGAAGGGATGTTCCTGATGCCCAGCGGCCCGACGCCGCCCAATCCTGCGAACATTATCGTGCCCAGCCGTCTCGAGAAAATCCTGAACGAACTGAGGCCGCATTTCGACGTGATCATCCTCGATGCGCCGCCAACGCTTGGCTTCGCCGATGCCCTGCTGCTGGGTTCGGTTTGCCAGGGCACGCTGTTTACAGTGGAAAGCGGCAAGACGCGGACACGCTCTGCGCTCACCGCGCTCAACCAGTTGCAGATGTCTGGTGTCCGGCTGCTGGGTGCGGTGCTGACCAAGGCGCCGCTGTCCGCCGAGGAGTACAGCTACAGCTATCGCTATTACCGAGAGGCCGTGGCAGACAACAACCCGCGCCGTGGCCTGATCGAGGCGCTTACCGATCAGGATGAACCGGGCGGCAAATGGCACAAGGCCGACTTGTAGCAACAATCCTTTTCGGGCTGGTGCTGGCTCTGGCCAGCGGACTGTCCTTCGTCTGGAACACCGGGCGCGACGCGTCCGGCCTGGCGGATATTGGCGGACTGTCGGCCCATCCCGAACGATCCATGGATGCAGCCACGCTTTCCTTCCGCCGTGACCGGGGAAGGCTGGATGGCATCGACATGGAGCAATTGCGCGCCGCGCTTGCCCGGCAACCGCTGGAGGAGGAGCCCTTTGTCTTTGCCGCCGCTGGGCTGTCGAACGCGGGAAGGATGGCTGAGGCTGACCGGCTGCTGGGCATTGCCGAAGAGCGCAATCCCCGCTCTCGCGAGGCGCGCGCCCTGTTGCTTCGGCACGCCATGGCCAGCGCGGATGCGCGCGAGGCGGTAACGCAGATCGAGGTAATGTACCGGCTGCAGCCGGACCAAAGGCCCGTGCTGAACGAGGCCCTGATCTATCTGGCCAGCATGCCCGCCACCCAGCAGGCCACGCTGACAGCGATCAGCGACGACCGGCACAAGCGCGACGTGCTCCAGGGCCTGGCACGCTGGGGGGCAAGCCCTTCCATGCTGCTTTCCGCCATGCAGGCCCTTGGCGAATTCGACCTCGGCCCTGATCGCCAGGATTTCGTCCGCTCGCTGGTCAACCCCCTTCTCGGCACCGCCAACTGGCGCGGTGCCAGGCGGGTATGGTCGGCATATTATCCCGGCGCGATCGAGGGTGAGGCGCTGCTGGTCGATCCGGGTTTCACGGGGGAATTCGGCCCGCCTTTCGGATGGATCACGCATAATGGACCTGATGGTCGCGCCAGCCTCGGCGGCGAAGGCCTGACGGGACGATACAGTGGCCGCGCGCGGGCAGAGCTTGCCCGGCAGCTGGTCCTGGCAGATCCCGGCCAGTACCGCATATCGGTAGAGAGCCCTCGCGTTGGCAGCGGCTTGTGGATCGAGGTAGCCTGTAGCGGTTCGCAGGTAATTGCCGAGCGGCAACTGACAGAGGGGACGCAGGGCCTGGATATCACCGTGGGTAGCGATTGCCCGGCGCTTGACCTGACATTTGCTGCGCGGCCTTCCGCTTCGCAAACATCGCGCAATTTCCTGATCACCGGCGTGCGGATGGAGCAGGCTGCGCCATGACGAGTCTCACGCAGCGTGCTGCGCCGATATTTCTCGCGCTGTGCCTGATTCTGGGCGGAGCGAGCGCCGCTGGGTTCACGGCCAATCTTGTCCTCGAGCTTATGGGGCTGTTGATCGGTGTGATTGCCGTGATCGCAGCGCCGCCGCCTGACAAGCCACGAACCGATCCTTTCCTTCCCTGGCTGGCCCTGCTGCTTGCCGCCATCGTGTGCATGCAGTTCATTCCCTTGCCGCAAGTGGTGTGGATGGCACTGCCCGGCCGGGCGCAAATTGCCGGGGAGCTTGCCTTGCTGGGCGTCGTGCCCCGTCCGGCGATGCTGACACTCAGCTATCACGAAAGCGTTGCATCTCTGGTCTGGCTGCTTCCCGCCGGGGGGATGCTGCTTGCCCTGGTGTTCATGCGCGAGATCCCTGCCAGGTCACTGGCGTTTGTGACTGTGGGTACGGCAATGTTGGGGATATTGCTGGGCACGCTGCAATACTTCGGGGGTCAGGATCCGCCGCCTATCTCTACGATTACACCACGCGCGGGGCGCTGGTCGGCTTTTTCGCCAACGCCAACCATATGGCGACGCTGCTGCTGGCAAGCCTGCCCTTCCTTTCTGCCATCACCGTCTCGTTCATCATGCAGCAGCCGCGTTTCCGGCGCGAGTTGACGGTGTTGTGGGCCTTGCTGAGCGCGGTCATCATCCTGGGCATCGTGCTGGCGGGAGCGCTGACGGGCTATGCACTTGCAGGACCGATGCTGGCCCTGTCGTGCCTCATCATGTTTCCCTGGCTGCGGCGGACATTCAAGCTGGCGCTACTGCCGGCGCTTGTCCTCGGCACCGTCGTCATCGGCCTGACCGAGGAAGGGCAAAAGCTACTTTCCAGCGACCGCGAGGTGTCGGAGCGCAGCCGCGAGCAGATGATCGCCACGACGCTGGATGCCACCGCGCATTACTGGCCCATGGGAACGGGACTTGGCACCTTTCGCGAGGTCTACGACGATTTCGAGGACGGCGATGCGGCAGGCGAATTCTACGTCCATCACGCGCATAACGACTATCTCGAACTTGTGCTGGAATTCGGGATATTCGGGCTGATTGGCGTTCTCGCCTTTCTCGCCTGGTGGCTCTCGCGATTGCGAGCGATCTGGCTGGCGGGCGGCGGCGGACCGTTCGTGGAGGCAGCGATGATGGCGAGTGGCGTCATCCTGCTGCATTCGGCATGGGATTATCCGCTGCGCACCGCGGCGCTGAGCACGCTGCTGGCGGTTTGCTGCGTCATCATCTCGCGCGCGACTGTGGACCCGCGAGATGCCGACTAGACTGCGACTTGCCTTGGCGCACCGCGCGCTTCGCCCTGCGAAACGTCCTGCAGCAGCCTGTCCCACTCGGCAATCCGTGCCATTCGCGAAAGGTGTGTTTCGCTGTATTGCCTGCCGTTCGCGCCCAGTTGTTCGCGCAGGCGCCTGTCGTTCGCCAGCTTCCGCACGTAATCGGCCACGCCCTGCACATCGCCCTTGGGAAAACTTCGTCCGCATTCGGCCTCGGCCACAAGCCGGGCAATCTCGCCGTTGGTGTCCCCGACGAAAATAAGCGGGCGGCCTGCCGCGATCGCACCGTAGAACTTGCTGGGTACGATCAGTCCCTCAAGCTCGGGTTCGAGCGACAGCCAGTGGATGTCCGCCACCGCCAGGCTGAGGCGAAGTTCGCCGCGGGGCCGGTATCCGCGAGCGTGGAAACGGGATGCAATGCCGGGCTCTGCGATCATGTCGGGAAGCAGGCCGCGCTTCACCCCGCCGCCAACGAACAGGAAATGCAGATGGTTCTGCCCACAGGTGAGAAGCTGGCGCGCAGCATCCAGCATCGTGCTGGCATCATGCGCGCGGCCAAGATTGCCCGAATAGCCCACGATCACCGCGTCTTGCGGTAATCCCCATTCCTGACGCAGCGGATTGTCGGTGACCGGCATTGGCGCAAGCGCAACCTCGTTGGCCCAGTTGGGCACCACGCGGATGCGGGACGGGCTAACGCCGTGGCTGGCGACCCGGCGTTTCATCACCTCGCCGATGCACACGTTCAGGTCCGCCCGCTTCCACGATCGGTCGCGCAGGGCCTTCATTGTGCGTATCGCGATATTGCGAGGATTGCCGAAGCCAAGCGCCGTCGCGGTTTCGGGATAGATATCCTGCAACCAGTTGACGAGCCGCGCACCTTTCAGGCCGGAGAGAGCCTGCACCAGCACACTGACCAAAGGCGGATCGGTAAGGCAGACCACGGTATCGCCGCGCCTGATGGTGAAGCTGCCCACGAAGAGCAGGCCGATGTAGAACAGTGCAAAATCGAGCAGGCGCGGAAGGACGGTACTGCTGGCTTTCTTCAGTCCCGGTATGCGGATGATGCGCACGCCTGCAAGATCGCGATCTTCTCCACCATCGCCCGGCGTATGCATGCTGGCGCTGGCAATCACCACGAATTCGCGCGAGGTGGTGTCCAGTTCGCCCAGCAGATCGGTCAGCATGGCGGAGGTGGCGGATTGATCGGGATAGAAGAACCGGTTGATGAATATGGTTTTCAACGCTTCACCCCGGCTGGTCGATGGTGACCGTACCGCTTGCAGGCGGCACCTCCCGCATGGCTCCGCGACGCCCCGTTTCAGTCACCTTGCCATCTCTGATCGTGAGCACGCGGTCAGCCAGTGCAAGCATTGCCGGCCTGTGTGTGACGATGATGGTGGTGCAACCGATCTGGCCCGATCGAAACGCCTCGACGAAACCCGCCTCGTCTTGCGCGTCAAAATGCGATGTGACCTCGTCCAGCACCAGGATGGAAGGCTCTGCCAGCAGGGCGCGGGCAAGCGCGATGCGCTGACACTGGCTGTCCGACAGGCTTTTGCCATGGTCGCCGATTTGCGTGCGATACCCCTCGGGCAATTGCATGATGAAATAATGCGCCTGCGCCAATCTGCACGCGCGCTCGATCTCGGGCTGGGAAAAGCCCCTATGTCCCATCGCCAGGTTTTCGCGAATGGTGCCGTTCTGAAGCAGGGGGCGCTGCGGGACATAGCCGATCTGGCCTCTGAGCTGTTGCAGGCTCAATTGCGCGATATCGCTTCCGTCGATCTTGATGCTTCCCTTGCGCGGTTCGTAAAGCGCCAGCAGCAGGGCGAGGACGGTGCTTTTCCCCGCACCGTTTTCGCCGGCCAGCACCACTGTCTCGCCTGCCTCGATATCGAAATCCGCGCCGCGAAGCGTGTCCTGACGATCAGGATAGCCGAACCACACATTGCTGAAACTTATCCAGCCACGGCCCGGATTGTCGAGGGCGGGCTTCGCATATCCCGTCTCTGCCGCCTTGCCCAGCACATGGTGAAGCCGTTCGAGCGTTCCCCTGGCCGTGGTGAACTGGCTCTGAAAGCTGGAGAGCGAGAGGATCGCATAGGCCAGCAATGCGACATAGAGCACGAAGCTGAAGAACGCAGCGGGATCCGCCCGCACGATGACCAGCCGCTGATGAGCCAGCAAAAGCAAGAGTATGACGCCGACGGCGGTGATGAGTGACAGGGCGGGACCAAGCGTGGCGAGGATCTTCTGTCGCCGCACCTTCAGGCGGCGGTATTTCTCTATGACCTGCCGGTAGCTGTGCAGCCCGATCTCTTCGCGGGCAAAAGCCTTGATCGCGGGCAGCATCTCCAGATTGCCTTCGGCTGCGGCAAATACGCTGGCTTCGGCCTTCTGGATCTTTGAGGAGAGACCCCGCAGTTCGCGGCCAATCAGCCTTTGCACCAGGTAACAGGCAGGTACCAGCACCAGCGCCAGCAACGCCAGCGACGGATCGATCATGAACAGCACCACGGCGGCCCCGATGGCCGTCAGCAGCGCGGCGGGGGCAGAGGTCAGCGTTTCCGAGATGAAGGTGCCTAGGCGAGAGACCTCCCAGGTCAGCAGGGCCAGCAAGTCACCCTGGCGCTTGCGGTCGATATATTCCATCGGCAGGCGCTGGACGTGCGCAAAAATGTCGCCCTTGAAATTGGCCTCTATCCTGGTGCCGACGATGGCGGAGGTGATTGCGGTGGTTACTCGCAGGATCGCCAGGGCACACAGCATTCCTGCCAGCAACAGGGCCATGGACAAGGACCTGATATCGTCGCTTCCGAAAAACCCGCCCAGCAGGCGTCCCGCGAACCACGGCAGGAACAGGATCGCCAGGGCGCAGGCCAGCGACAGGATGACGACCATCACCAGCGATACCGCATAGGGCCGCGCGTAGGTCAACAGCGCTTTCAATCCCATCGCTTTTCCCGTCGCAGTTGGAATGCCGCTGCGGTTGGCAGCACCTGGTCCCCGCGCGGTGCTGCTTGATAAACACCGTGCCGCGGCACCTTGCGCCAAACTCAAGCAGATGATGATGGGGCGATCAAGTCATGGGTAAAAATCGGGGATGTCGATATGGCGACCTTCGGGAAATCGCGCACTTGCAATTCGGGCCGCGACACTGCTTTGGTCAAGACGCGCGGATGGGCCTGGGCGCAGGTCTTTGATGGAGGGGGCAAAAGTCGGGGAATTGGGCCGTTTCCATCGTGGGGCGTCCTGGGGGATCACGACCCGGCTTTACAAGGCCAATGAAATATCGCGCAGAGATCGACGGGCTTAGGGCCCTGGCCGTGCTGCCGGTCATCCTGTTTCATGCAGGTTTCTCCGCCTTTTCGGGTGGCTTTATCGGCGTGGATATCTTCTTCGTCATCAGCGGTTACCTGATTACCAATGTGATCTGGCGAGAGATCGAAACCGGCCAGTTTTCCCTCCTGCATTTCTACGAACGGCGCGTGCGGCGCATTCTGCCGGCACTTTTTCTCGTCAGCCTCGCTTGCATTCCTTTCGCCTGGGCCTGGATGTTTCCGGATCAATTGGAATCATTCGCCGGCAGCCTGCTGGCCACCAACCTGTTCGCCTCCAATATCTTCTTCTGGCACGAAAGCGGCTATTTCGCCGAAGCCGCCGAGTTGAAGCCGCTGCTGCACACCTGGTCGCTGGCGGTGGAAGAGCAGTTTTACCTTGTCTTCCCCTTGCTGCTGATGGCGCTGGCCGGGCTGGCGCGGCGGCGGGTGCTGTGGGTGGTAATTGCCATCACGATAACCAGCCTGCTGCTGGCCGAATATGCTTCGCGCGCCGCGCCGTCGGCAAATTTCTACCTCCTGCCAAGCAGGGCGTGGGAACTGGGGGCGGGCGCGATATCGGCGCTTCTGCTGGGTGGGCAGCCGTTGCGGCCATCTGTGATGGCGCAGGTCCTCTCGGCAACAGGAGCCGCGCTGATTTGCGGTTCGATCGTGCTGATGGATGAGCATACGCCATTCCCCGGTTTCTGGGCTATCTTGCCCGTCGGCGGCACGATGCTGGTGATCGCGGCAGCGGGTCCGACAACGGTGGTTGGCAAGGCATTGGGCTGGAGACCGGCGGTGGCCATCGGGCTTGTCAGCTACAGTGCCTATCTCTGGCATCAGCCGCTTTTCGCCTTTGCGCGCATACGCTCCATCAAGGGCGTTTCGCCGACCGAATACCTGCTGCTGGCACTCGCTTCGCTGGTTCTGGCGGCCTTCTCATGGCGCTTTGTCGAACAACCCTTTCGCAAGCGTGGCGGATTGACCCGAAAGCAGGTTTTCGTCTTCGCGGGTGCCGCAGCGGTTTTGCTTGTCGGCGTAGCTTGTGTCGCAATCGCCCGGCAGGGTTTCCCCGCGCGTCTCGACAGTGAAACGCGTGATTTGCTGGCGTGGAAGGACGATTACAGCCCCTACCGCGCCGATTGCCACAATCGCGCGGTGTCCCCGCAGGAAGCCTGCGTATTCGGCAGCGGCGATGCGCCGCCCATCACCGTGTGGGGCGATAGCCATGGCGTGGAACTGGCGTGGCAACTGGCAGAGCAGGGGGACAGGCCGGTGCGGCAATTGACCAGCTCGGCCTGCCTGCCGGCCGTTGGCGTTCGGTATGCAGGGGCGGTCAATCCGCGCTGCCCGCAGACCAGTCGTGAAATCCTCGATTACCTGACCGGTGCGCAGTACGACGGCGGGCCAGTGATACTGGTTGCCCGCTGGAGCCTGTATTTCGAAGGTGAGGCATTCACCAATGATGCAGGCGCGACAGAAAGCGATGCTGCGGTTATCGCGGAACCGGCAGATGGCGCCTCATTGGTATCGAACAGGGGTGATCGCAAGGAACGGCTCGGCATGTTGATCCGCCAGACGGTGGCGCGATTGCGCAGTGCGGGCAGAAAGGTCGTGCTGGTGTATCCGGTGCCGGAGGCCGGTTGGTCAGTGCCGCAGGCGCTGGCGCGGATTGACATGGGCACAAATGATTTCGCCCGGCCGCTTTCGACAAGCTATCAGGCCTATCTGCAACGATCCGCCGCCGCCCGCCGGGAGCTTGACATGATTGCCGAAGGTCCAGACATGATCCGCATCGATAGCGCTGCCTACTTCTGCGATGTCGGCCCAGGCGATCGGTGCCTTCTGGAGACGGCGGGCCATCCGCTTTACTGGGACGACGATCATTTGAACCGGCCGGGCGCACGCCTGCTGGCCGATGCCGTGATCGACGCCCTGCGGCAGGGTGTCACGCCGTGAGGGACGTGCCGTCATGAGTGCCTCGCCACCCCGCAACCCTTCAGGGCGACCGAAGACCACGGCGGATTTCGGGCCGCTTGCGGGCGATATCGGCTCGCAGACGATGCATGGCAGTATTGCCGCCCTGTCCGCGCAAGGCATTCGCATGGGCCTGCAACTGCTCACCACGATGGTGCTGGCGCGGTTGCTTACGCCGGAGGATTTCGGCCTGATAGCGATTGCTGCCGTGGTCCTCGGCTTCTCCAACCTGTTCGCCGATTTCGGCCTTTCCGCCGCGACGGTGCAGCGCAAGGAACTGGATCACAACACACTGAGCGCGCTGTTCTATATCCAGCTTGGCATCGGTTTCGTGCTGACCGTCGCGATTATGGCAACGTCACCGCTGTTCGCGCGGTTTTTTGATGACGAGCGGATTACCCTCCTGATCATCGCGATGGCGCCCACCTTGTTGTTCCAGGCGGGCGCAGCGCAGCACATCGCCCTGCTGCAGCGGCGCATGATGTGGCTCAAGATGCAGGGCGTGCCGATCATCGCGATGGCTTGCGGCAGTATCGCGGCTATCGCGCTGACCCTGACGACCGATATCGGATACTGGGCGCTGGTGGTGCAAATCTGGATTGCGGCGGTAATGACTTGCGCGATGGCGTGGGCGTTTTCGCTGTGGCGGCCGGGCCGGGTGACAGACTGGAGCGCCGCCGCGCCGGTGGTGAAGTTCGGCCTGAATCTGACCGGCTTCAATATCCTCAACGGCTGGCACAGGCAGTTCGACAATATCATCATCGGCGCGGTCGCCGGACCGCAACAGCTTGGCTATTACTCGCGCGCCTATGGCTTGCTGATGCTGCCCCTGACGGCCGTCGTGCGCCCGTTCAATTCCGCCGTCTATCCCGCCATGAGCCGCTTGCAGGCAGAGCCGGAACGCTGGCGGCGGCTGTTCCTGTCCTCCGTCGCGGCGATCACCTGCCTCACCGCGCCGCTGACCGGGCTGCTGGTGCTGCTGGCCGACGTCATCATCCCCTTGTTGTTCGGTGACCAGTGGGAACCTTCCATCGACATATTCCGGGTGCTGTCGATCTCGATGATGGTCCATCCGGTCTATACCGCCGCGGGCCTGCTTTCGTTCACGCTGGGGCGGAGCCGCCACATGCTCTACGCCTCGATTGCCTCGACGGCGGTGTACACCATCGCTTTCGTGATCGGCATTGAATGGGGGGCGATCGGGGTGGCGGCAAGCTATACCGTGGCGGTGGTCCTGATCGTGCCACCCTGGGTGTGGTGGTCCGCGCGCGGCACCAGCCTTGGTGCCATGCGGGTCTTTGGCGCCGTTGCCCCGCCGATCGTGGCCGCGACAACCGCCTTGGCCATCGTGGGCCTGTCACCGCTCAACGGTGAAGGTTACGTGTCGGCAATACTGGAGGCGCTCGCCTTCTGCGCTATCTTTGCTGGCCTGCTGCTTGCCTGCTGGCTATTTTTCAAGGAGTGGCGGAAGGATGTCGATCCGGCGAAGGTGCGGGTGTTTGCCATGATCGATGGCGTGGTCGCACGTCTGGGTAGCAAGCGGCGATGAGGGGTAGCGGGGTAATTAGGGTTTGACGCAAACTGGTATCTTGGGGCGCCTTGGCTGGCATCTGGCCCGCCGGTCCGGCTTCACGGTACTCGGTCGCCTCCCGCGCGGGCTGGACCTGTTTCACGACATGCGCACGAGTTTTGGCATGACGGGTGCGATTACGGCCTTCGATGTGGGCGCGAATATCGGGCTGTGGAGTGCGGAGTTCCTGAAGGCTTTTCCAGAGGGGCGCGTGCGCTGTTTCGAACCGAACCCGGAACTGCATGATGCGCTGGCATCGAACCTGCCATCCGGCTGCGACCATGCAATCACGCAGCATGCACTGGGCGATTTCGAGGGCGAGGCATCGTTCGTGCTGACCGACGAACCGACCATCGGCTATGTGCAGGATGGCGCGCGCACCCATGCCGGTGTCGAGGCACGGCGCACGATTACGGTTCGGGCGACCACGCTTGATTCCTACTGCGAGGCGAACGCCATCGACACGATCGACATTCTCAAGATCGATACCGAAGGCGCCGATCTCAAGGTGCTGGCCGGTGCGCGCAGGACACTGACGGCCGGTGTGGTCCGGCTGGTTGAGTGCGAATGCGGCGTCGATCCGGATAATGATTTCCATGCATCGCTGGCAGAGATCGCGGGTTTCCTCGAGCCTATCGGTTTCCGCCTCTTCGGCATTTACGAACAACAGCCGGAATGGACGACGGGCCAGCCGCACCTGCGACGGGTCAACGCGGTATTCCTGCTTGGCGACAAGCGGCGTGCCGATGCGCGCGCTGCCGGTTGAGATCGCCAAGGACCGCCATGCAGATCAGCATCCTTATTCCGGTTCATAATGCCGAGGTCACTTTGCGCGCCACGCTGGACAGCGCGCTGGCGCAAGGGGGCGCGGAGACCGAAATCCTGGCGCTGGACGATGGATCGAGCGACGATTCATGGTCCGTGCTGCAAGATTATGCGGGCAAGATCCAGGTGTCGCGGCAGGAGAACAGGGGCGGATGCGCCGCTCGCAATCGCCTGCTGGAGATGTCTTCAGCGCCCTTTGTCCATTTCCTCGATGCCGATGACATTGTCGATCCCGGGAAGAACGAGCGGCAGCGTGAATTCCTGAAAAGCCATCCCGACGTCGGCGTGGTGACCGATACGCTGCGCCTGTTTTACGAAGACCCTTGCGAGGATGGCGAAGTTTTCGTGCCGCAAAATGCCGACTGGTGGGTCTCGCTTATCAGCCACCGCATTCCCTTCACCTCGTCGGCGCTGTGGCGCAGGGACGCAATCGCGGCGGCGGGGAAATGGGACGAGGATTTGCCGTCCGGGCAGGAATACGACCTGTATTTCCGGTTTCTGAAAAAGGGCATCGGTATCGCCCATCTGGACCTTGCGAAAACGCGCTATCGCATGCCAAGGCGCAACGCCCCGCCAAAGCGCGACCCGGCACGGACCATGCTTCTTGAAGCAGCGTTTCTGGACCGGGTCGAGGCATTCCTGGCCGAAGAGAGCGCGCTGACGAAGCCGCGCCGCATGGCGCTTGCGGGCAAGCGGCTGCAACTGGCTCGCAAGCTGGTGCGATGGGACTGGCAGGCCGCACGAAAGCTTGCCGCCAGCGTGAGCCGAACAGAGATTGCCGCTCTGGCACCGCAGGAAGGCCTGCCGCGTGCCTATCTGGCATGCGCGGCACTGCTGGGCTTCGATCTGGCGGAAAAGGTTGCAGATTCAACGCGGGGGCGGCATGCAAGCTGACACAAGCGGCAGGCGAGAACGCGCGAACACAATCGCGCGCCCGTGCCTTGCAGGAGGCGGATCGTGCGCAGGATGATCGGCAGTCTGCTGCCCCAATCGCTGAAATCGGGCCTTCGCCCTTCACGTGTCGATCCGATCACGGCCCGCCGAGTGGCACTGTCGCGCGAACTGCACGAAAGGTTTGGCGGCGTGGTGGCGCATGGCCCGTTCAAAGGGCTGGAACTGGCGCCGCAGGCGCACTGGGGCAGCGGTGTCTACTCGCACCAGTTGCTGGGTATCTACGAAAAGGAACTGCTCGATTCGCTTTGCGATATCCCTGTCGGGTACAACACCTTCATCGAGATCGGCGCGCAGGATGGCTACTATTCAATCGGTGCCCTGCGGGCCGGGATGTTCGAGACCGCGCATTGCTTTGAAATACTGGAGGCCGGTCGACAACTGATTGCAGAGAATGCGCGCCGGAACGGCATGGCGGACAAGCTCCATATCCACGCCGAAGCGGACGAGACGCTGGCGCAAGCATTGGCCGATGAAGGCGTCGATCTGTCAGCCTGCGTCGTCCTGTGCGATATCGAGGGGGCGGAATTCGGCGTCTTCACACCCACCATGTTCGATGCGATGAAAGGTGCCATCATCTTTATCGAGTTGCATCCATTCGCCGTTGCCGATGGGCAGGCAAAGGTTGCGGCGCTGAAGGCCGCGGCGGATGCGAACTTCACCATCACGCAATTGACCACGCGCGCGCGCGATCTTTCCGTGTTTCCCGAACTCGATGGCTACAGCGATACGGATCGCTGGCTGCTGTGCTCTGAAGGGCGGCCAGAGCGGATGCACTGGCTGAAGCTGGAGCCGCGATGACGAGTGCAACCCTGGCTTCGCGTGCCAATATCAAGCCGCGCGAAATGCGGCTGGAATCTCTGGATGGCCTTCGCGGGCTGGCGGCGCTTTTCGTGGCATGGTTCCACATTTACCAGCGCAACGAACTGATCCGTCCCGATGGCCTGGTGGCCGACGTGATGCACTGGACATCGCAATACGGCTGGCTGGGCGTGCAGGCGTTCTTCGTGATTACAGGCTTCGTGATACCCTATTCGATCCGTGCGGGACGCCATGCCGGGGGCTGGCCGAACGCGGGTCGTTTCATGGCAAAGCGCGGGCTTCGGCTCTATCCGCCCTTCCTGGCCGCCGCTGCATTGACGTTCGGCATCTGGGTCCTGGCTCCTCTCGTTCCCGGCTTTCGCGGAGAGACCCCGGATATCGATGCCATCTGGGTGGTGCAGAACTTCACCCTGACAGCGCCGTTTTTCGGTGAGATCTGGGCCAATCCTGTCTTCTGGTCGCTGGTGGTGGAGGTGCAGTATTATTGCGTCATCGCCCTACTGTTCGCGCTTCGCCCGTACGTGGAAAGCAGGCATTTCCCTGTCGCGCTGTGTCTGTGCGTGGCAGCCTGCGTGCTTTCGGCACTCACGCCGATCTATCTGCACTCCGTGCTCAGCTGGGCACCGCTGTTCGTGATCGGCTACCTGCTTTATGCCCATCTCGTCGAAGAGCGCGAGCCGTTGCCCCTGCTGCTTGTCGCGACTGTGGCGATTGGCGCGATGGTCTGGTCCGGCCAGTTGCTGGAGCTGGTTCCCGTAGCGATTACCGTTGCGGTGATATTGCTCAGGTGGCGGCCCGGCCCCGTGATGCTGTGGCTGGGGGCGATTTCCTATTCGCTTTATCTCATCCACTATCCCATCGGCGTGCGGGCGGTGCGACTGTTCGGCAGGCTGGATATCTGGGGCATCGAGATAATCGCCTATGCAGCCAGCCTGGCACTGGTCCTGGCGGCATCCTGGGTGTTCTATGTCGCCTTTGAAAAACCGTCCCTTCGCCTGAGCCGCAGCGTGCGTTATCGGGATCCGCACCATGCGTAGCTTTACCGAGAACGTCCTGCCCGGGCTTTACCGTTCGGCGCTGAAGCTGACGCGGCGGCGCGGGGCGTTGACGCTGGGGCGGATGAATGTCCGGGCCTTTCCCCGTGGCCAGCATTTCCGCCTGCCCACCGGCAACCGCTTTTTCCTGCCACCGGACCCGCATTTCTTCGGCTATCTGCACGGCCACGAGAACCACATTGCGGGGCTGATCGCGGAGCTTGTCCGCCCCGGTGACACCTGTTTCGATATCGGCGCGAATATCGGCTATTTCACCGCGCAACTCGCGGCGATTTGCGGGGGCGAGGGATTGGTGGTGGCCTACGAACCCGACCAGTCGAACTTCGCCTGGCTGCATCGCAATATCGAGCTGACGCAAGCTGCGGGCTATCACGTGGAGGCGGTACAGGCCGCCGTCTCGGAACGGACCGGGCGGCGCAAGCTGGTGCGCGGTGCGCAGAGCACATTGCACACCACGGTCGAAACCCAAGGCGACGACCCCGATGGTATCGATGCCGTCAGCGTCGATGAGGAAATCGCCCGGCTGGGCGTTGCCGGGCCTGTCCGGCTTATCAAGGTGGACGTGGAGGGGCATGAACCCGGCGTGCTGCGCGGTATGGCTCAAAGCGTCAGGCGCGGTGCGATCCGCCACGCCATCATCGAAGTCAGCCCCGGCGATCAGGTGGAAAAGGTCAACGCCATCCTTGGCGATTGGGGCGAAGCCGTGGCGCGCCTGCGCATCTGGAAGGATGGGCGCTGGGTACCCTCGCGCAGCATAGACATAGTGGCACGCAGCGACGCTGTGATCGATTTCGCATGACCAATTCATCTCCCACCACGGACCAGCCGATGATCTGGCTGTTCAGCGATATCCTCGCCGGGCTTGGCGGTATCGAGACCTATCTGGATGCCTTGGCGCGAAAGCTCCACGCCGAAGGGCGACCTTTCAGGATCGCCGTATCGCTCAACGGACCCACGCCGATCCTCGATGACCTGGAAGCGCTGGGCATAAAAGTTTACCGCCAGAAGCGCGTGCCGGGGGATCGCTTTCACATCCGCCAGCGGTTGCTGGTTCGCCATGTCGCCCGCCAGTTGAAACCCGGCGACTGGGTTTATTGCATCCGCCAGCCCATGCCCGAGATTTACCTGCCGCTGGTGCGCGCCGTCCATGCGCGCGGGGCCAGGATCGCAGCAAGCTGGATTTTCTCCCCGCAATACATCCCGCCGCCTGCGGGTCGCGTGGGCAGGGCGTTCTGCCAAGCGGTGCAGCAGACCGACGCGGTTATCTCCGTGTCCGAATGTGGGAAGGGTGAATTTGCCCAGGTTTATGGCCATACCGGCAAGGTGAACGTGGTGCGCTATCACAACCGCCCGCTGTTCGAGGAAGCCGTGCCGATGCCGCCGCTGCCGCCTTTTCAGGTGGGCTATGCCGGGCGGATCGACATTCACCAGAAAAACCTCGACACGCTGCTGAAAGCCTTCGAATTGCTGTGCGAGAAGCGGCCCGATAGCGTACTGAATATCCACGGCGGTGGGCCGGATGAAGGCGCGCTGCGAGGCATGGTTGCCGCATCCCCCGTGGCTGACAGAATCCGACATTCACGGACGCTATGGCCTCGCGAAAGACATGGCCGGAATTGTCGCGCAAAATCACGTCTTCACCTATGCCTCCCGCTTTGAAGGGGGGCCGTGTTTCTCCTTGCTGGAACTGATGCAGGCAGGCCGGTATGTCGTGGCCTCTCCCGTGGGCGGGATACCGGATCTGTATGAAGGTCACGCGCAAGCAGGCGCACTGGTCGATTTCCGCGACCCTGCCGATATTGCCGAGGCGCTGGAAGAGGCCGCGCTGCGGATAGAGGGCGGAGAAATCGAGGTGGACCCGATACGCCAGCGTTATCTGGCCGAATTTACCGGCGATCACGCCCATACACAATTTCTCGCCGCGCTCGGCTTGCAAGAGATGGCGCGATGAGGGCGTGCTGGTTGGTCCCGGACGATTACGGCGGCGGCGTCATTTCCGTGGCGCAGGCGTGTTGCCGGGAAGCTGCTGCAAGTGGCCACGACGCGACATTGCTGACCCTGTTGCCGCCCAGCGGCCATGCAGAGGAGTTCGGCGGCATCAAGGTGGATAGCCTGGATGCAAGCCCCGCCGATGCTGACTCGCCAGCACGCTTTATCCGTTGGCTGCGCGATAATCCGCAGGATGTCGTTCTCCTCAACGGCTGTGAGCAGGTGGACGAGACGCCGCCTTTCATCCCTGCGAAAACCCGCGCGATCTATGTCGTGCACGATACAGCGCCGCGCTATTTCGAGGCGGCAATTCGGCATGAAGCGGCGCTCGATGCGATTGTTGCCGTTTCCGAAACCGTGGCGGCGCAAATTCGCCACAGGTTGCAGCAGCCTGAAAAGCTGTTCGTCATCCACAATGGAACCGTCTTTCCGCTTCCCTATGCGTCCGGCCCTCGATCCGAAGATCTGGTTTTTCTGGGCGGTGACAAGCATATCAAGGGCGCGAGCGATGTGCTGGCGCTGTGGCCGCATTTGCTGGCGCAGGGTTTTGGCGGGCAATTGCATTGGTTCGGATCGGTGGGCGATACCATGCAAAAGCGCGTGGCCGCGGTGCCCCAAGCGCACCGGATCGTGCTTCATGGCAGGGTGGCGCGCCGCCGGATATTCGAGATCGCGGGATCATCCAGAGCCCTGCTGATGCCAAGCCGTGTCGAGCCTTTCGGCATGGCGACGGTGGAATGCATGGGCATGGGCTGCGGTGTGGCCGCCTGGGATATCGACACCGGCACAAAAGAGATTGTGCACGCGCCCGAGGAAGGGCGTTTCGCGCCATTGGCGGATTATCCCGCGCTTGCCACAGCCGCGATGGCCATGCTGGACCTTGGCGATGCGCAAAGGCGGGCTATGGCACAGCGCGTGCGCGAGCAATTCAGCGCAGCGCAATGTGGGGGCGTTACGAGGTCATGCTGGAAAAGGTGATGACGGGCAGCCCCGCGCGTCGCGCCGATCCCGGCGCAATACCGCCCGACTTTGCGCCGCCACGGCGATTGTTCCAGAAGCTGCCAGAGTGGTTGCGCGGCCCCTTGCGCGAAGCCGTGGGCCGTTCGGCGCGGCTGGGATACATCCTGCGCGATTTCCGGGGCCGTTAGCATGACGGCGCCCTTCCTGTTCCTCTCTGCCAACACGCCCTGGGTCTATGCGCTGGCGCAGGAGTTGTCGAAAGACGCGCCCGTGACGGCGATCCAGCTATATGACTTGCCGAACTACCGGCGGATCAAGCCGCAGTGGCCCGAACAGGAAAGCGCGGTCAGGCGGCGGCGGATCGTGATGCCGCCGGGATATGCCGGCAAGCTGGAGTGGCTGTATCGCCCGATCATGCGGCACTTTATCCAGTCGGAATATCGCCGCTTGCGAAAGATGGCGGGCACCGATCCCTTCGTCGTCGCGCCCTATCCCTATCTTGCGGCCTGGGTCCGCTTCGTACCGGACCGGCGGCTGGTGTATTACAACCTCGATGATTACGCGCTGTACAATCCGCCGCGCGCAGACACCATTCGTCGCCACGAAGATGAACTGGTCGCTCGCGCCTGTTTGACGGCATGCCTGTCGGCCTATCAGGTGGAGCAATTGTCGCGCCGCAATCCCGCCCACGCCGGGCGGATCAGACATTTTCCGCTGGGTGTCACCAATGATTTCCTGAACCCCGATCCCGAAAAGCCGCCGATCGCCGACACCCTGGGCTATGTCGGCAATCTGGGTGACCGGGTGGACTGGTCCCTGGTCGATGCGGTCGCCGCGCTGATGCCCGATGTATCTTTCCACTTCGTCGGCTTCGTGCAGGGGCCGGATGATCCTTCAGCCATGAATGGCTGGCAGCGGGCGCGGCATGATGCCTTTGCCCGGCCCAATGTCATTTACGAGGGCGGAGTGCCGCAAGCCGAGGTACGCCAGCATTACTGGCGCTATGCGGTAAACTGGATGCCCTACGACGTGCAGCATCCCTTCAATCTGGCGGCGTGCCCCACCAAGATCATGGATGCCATTGCCAGCGGTCGCCCGTTTATTTCCACGCCCACGCCGGAAGTGCAATTGTCTCCGGACCGGATCGCGATTGCGGGCGATGCGCAAGGCCTTGTTGCCCTGATCCGCGACGCACTCGACGACCCTCCACCCGTGGCCGAACGCATCGCCCATGCCCGCGCCAACAACTGGCACCACAGGGCCGCGCAATTTCGCCAGCTCCTGGACATAGCGGCGGATCGGGCTGGACATCCCCATGGCGGCTAACAACAAATTCGTTTGCGCCTTTCGCGGGCGGCGGGACGATTACCAGGTACCACTGGCGCTGCAGGACGCCGGCCTGCTCGACACCTTCATCACGGATTTTTATACCGGGTCCGGGTTGGCGACCGCTTCCCGTATCCTGCCCACCCGGTTGCGCGAGCAGGTGCAGGCAAGGCGCAAAGATGGTCTGCCGTCGGATTGCGTCCGCCAATATCCCGCGATGGCGCTGAAAGAGGCGCTGGCGAAATCCGACCCGGTGATGGCGGTGCGCATTCGCGACGAACACGATGTGCAGCTTTCGCTGGCCGCCGCGCAGCAGGCAGAGCGTGGTGGTGCCAATCTGCTGCTCTACTCGGCCTATGCCGCGGACGCCTTCCAGGCCGAATACACGCACAAGCCTGCAAAAATCCTGTTCCAGTACCATCCGCATTTCGAGCTGGAGCGCGAAATCCTGGAGGCGGACGCCCGATCACGCGCTGGCGCATCGCCGGAAGGACCGGATTTCGAGAACGTGACACGCAGCCACCGCCACCGCTCCGACAATGCATGGCAATTTGCCGACCGGATCATTTGCGCCAGCAGCTTTACCGCCAGTTCACTGGTTCGAGCAGGCGCTTCGCCTGAGAAAATTGCAATCGCCAGTTACGGGATTACGACGGGCAGCCCGCAAACCAGCGAGGCTGCCGCATCTGGAGGCGAGGGGGGCTTTCGCGTCCTGTTCGTCGGCTCCGCAATCCAGCGCAAGGGCATCCACCATTTGTTGAAGGCATGGGAACTGGCCGACCTGCCCACCGGTTCGCAGCTGGTGGTGGTCGCCCGCAGCCACGATCGCGACTATTTCGATCCAGCGAGATTGCCAGCTGGCTGCCTGTTCCACGATGGCGTTGACCAGACACAATTGGCGGCACTTTACGCGTCCAGCACATTGTTCTGCATGCCGTCGCTCATCGAAGGTTTCGGACAGGTCTACCTGGAATCGCTGGCTGCGGGATTGCCCGTGCTGGGCACGCCGAACAGCTGCCTGCCCGATCTCGGAGCGGAAGAGGATGGCGTATTCATGGCACCCGCCGGCGGCGCTGCGGCGCTTGCCCGCGAACTGGAAAGGCTGGCGCGTAAAGTGCCGCCAATTGTGTCTGGTCAACGCCATCGTGGAACAGGCAGCCAGCTGGTAATCTCGCTGGATCGAATAGTCGCGATCGTGGCTGCGGGCGACCACCACCAGCTGCGAACCGGTGGGCAGGTCGGCCAGTTCCATGCCTTCAACGGTGGATGCCCTTGCGCTGGATGCGGAACCGACGAACAGGACGCAAAGCCCCCCTCGCCTCAGAAGCGGCAGCCTCGCTGGTTTGCGGCTGGCCGTCGTAATCCCGTAACTGGCGATTGCAATTTTCTCAGGCGAAGCGCCTGCTCGAACCAGTGAACTGGCGGTAAAGCTGCTGGCGCAAATGATCCGGTCGGCAAATTGCCGTGCATTGTCGGAGCGGTGGCAGTGGCTGCGTGTCACGTTCTCGAAATCCGGTCCTTCCGGCGATGCGCCAGCGCGTGATCGGGCGTCCGCCTTCAGGATTT
Organism: uncultured Alphaproteobacteria bacterium; assembly: GCA_963783265.1. GTDB lineage: Bacteria > Pseudomonadota > Alphaproteobacteria > Sphingomonadales > Sphingomonadaceae > Alteraurantiacibacter. Next base: position 37,982 of record CAWAMU010000009.1, read on the forward strand.
CGCGCTCCAGCTCGAATCCGGATGGTACTGGAACAGGATTTTTGCAGGCTTGTGCGTGTATTCGGGTTGGAAGGCGTCCGCGGCATAGGCCGAGTCGAGCAGCAGATTGGCACCACCACGCTCTGCCTGCTGCGCGGCGGCCAGCGAAAGCTGCACATCGTGTTCGTCGCGAATGCGCACCGCCGTCACCGGGTCGGATTTCGCCAGCGCCTCTTTCAGCGCCATAGCGGGATATTGGCGGACGCAATCCAACGGCAGACCATCTTTGCGCCTTGCCCACACCTGCTCGCGCAACCGGGTGGGCAGGAAACGGGAAGTGGGCGCCAACCCGGACCCGGTATAAAAATCCGTGATGAAGGTGTCGGCAGGCCGGCGTCCTGCAGCGCCAGTGGTACCTGGTAATGGTCCCGCCGCCCGCGAAAGGCGCAAACGAATTTGTTGTTAGCCGCCATGGGGATGTCCAGCCCGATCCGCCGCTATGTCCAGGGGCTGGCGAAATTGCGCGGCCCTGTGGTGTCAGTTGTTGGCGCGGGCATGGGCGATGCGTTCGGCCAGTGGAGGGTCGTCGAGTGCGTCGCGGATCAGGGTGACAAGGCCTTGCGCATCGCCCCCAATCGCAATCCGGTCCGGAGACAATTGCACTTCCGGCGTGGGCGTGGAAATAAACGGGCGACCGCTGGCGATGGCATCCATGATCTTGGTGGGGCACGCCGCCAGATTGAAGGGATGCTGCACGTCGTAGGGCATCCAGTTTCCGCATAGCGCCAGTAATGCTGGCGCACCTCGGCTTGCGGCACTCCGCCCTCGTAAATGACATTGGGCCGGGCAAAGGCATCATGCCGCGCCCGCTGCCAGCCATTCATGGCTGAAGGATCATCCGGCCCCTGCACGAAGCCGACGAAGTGGAAAGATACATCGGGCATCAGCGCGGCGACCGCATCGACCAGGGACCAGTCCACCCGGTCACCCAGATTGCCGACATAGCCCAGGGTGTCGGCGATCGGCGGCTTTTCGGGATCGGGGTTCAGGAAATCATTGGTGACACCCAGCGGAAAATGTCTGATCCGCCCGGCGTGGGCGGGATTGCGGCGCGACAATTGCTCCACCTGATAGGCCGACAGGCATGCCGTCAAACAGGCGCGAGCGACCAGTTCATCTTCGTGGCGACGAATGGTATCTGCGCGCGGCGGATTGTACAGCGCGTAATCATCGAGGTTGTAATACACCAGCCGCCGGTCCGGTACGAAGCGGACCCAGGCCGCAAGATAGGGATAGGGCGCGACGACGAAGGGATCGGTGCCCGCCATCTTTCGCAAGCGGCGATATTCCGACTGGATAAAGTGCCGGATGATCGGGCGATACAGCCACTCCAGCTTGCCGGCATATCCCGGCGGCATCACGATCCGCCGCCGCCTGACCGCGCTTTCCTGTTCGGGCCACTGCGGCTTGATCCGCCGGTAGTTCGGCAAGTCATATAGCTGGATCGCCGTCACGGGCGCGTCTTTCGACAACTCCTGCGCCAGCGCATAGACCCAGGGCGTGTTGGCAGAGAGGAACAGGAAGGGCGCCGTCATGCTAACGGCCCCGGAAATCGCGCAGGATGTATCCCAGCCGCGCCGAACGGCCCACGGCTTCGCGCAAGGGGCCGCGCAACCACTCTGGCAGCTTCTGGAACAATCGCCGTGGCGGCGCAAAGTCGGGCGGTATTGCGCCGGGATTGGCGCGACGCGCGGGGCTGCCCGTCATCACCTTTTCAGCATGACCTCGTAACGCCCCCACATTGCGCCTGCGCTGAATTGCTCGCGCACGCGGCGTGCCATAGCCCGCCTTTGCGCATCGCCAAGGTCCAGCATGGCCATCGCGGCTGTGGCAAGCGCGGGATAATCCGCCAATGGCGCGAAACGCCCTTCCTCGGGCGCGTGCACAATCTCTTTTGTGCCGGTGTCGATATCCAGGCGGCCACACCGCAGCCCATGCCCATGCATTCCACCGTCGCCATGCCGAAAGGCTCGACACGGCTTGGCATCGGCAGGGCTCTGGATGATCCCGCGATCTCGAATATCCGGCGGCGCGCCACCTTGCCATGAAGCACGATCCGGTGCGCTCGGGGCACCGCGGCCACGCGCTTTGCATGGTATCGCCCACCGATCCGAACCAATGCAATTGCCCGCCAAAACCCTGCGCCAGCAAATGCGGCCACAGCGCCAGCACATCGCTCGCGCCCTTGATATGCTTGTCACCGCCCAGAAAAACCAGATCTTCGGATCGAGGGCCGGACACATAGGGAAGCGGAAAGACGGTTCCATTGTGGATGACGAACAGCTTTTCAGGCTGCTGCAACCTGTGCCGAATTTGCGCCGCCACGGTTTCGGAAACCGCAACAATCGCATCGAGCGCCGCCTCATGCCGAATTGCCGCCTCGAAATAGCGCGGCGCTGTATCGTGCACGAAATAGATCGCGCGGGTTTTCGCAGGGATGAAAGGCGGCGTCTCGTCCACCTGCTCACAGCTTTTGAGGAGAACGACATCCTGCGGATTATCGCGCAGCCAACGGATAAAGCGTGCTGGCGTGTCAGCATCGGCGGGGCTTGCATCCAGGCTATCCACCTTGATGCCGCGAAACTCGTCTGCATGGCCGCTGGGCAGCGACAGGGTCAGCAATGTCGCGTCGTGGCCACTTGCAGCAGCTTCCCGGCAACGCGCTTGCGCCACGGAATGACGCCGCCGCCGTAATCGTCCGGGACCAACCAGCACGCCCTCATCGCGCCATCTCTTGCAAGCCGAGCGCGGCAAGAAATTGTGTATGGGGTGATCGCGGCCATTCGGCAGATAACGCTCACGTATCGGGTCCACCTCGATTTCTCCGCGCCTATCCGCAGTGCGGCCTGTTCCAGCGCCTCGGCAATATCGGCCAGGTCGCGGAAATGGACCAGTGCGCCTGCTTGCGCGTGACCTTCATACAGATCATATCCGCCCGGGAAAGGCCACGACATACCGGCCTGCCTGCATCAGTTCCAGCAAGGAGAAACACGGCCCCCCTTCAAAGCGGGAGGCATAGGTGAAGACGTGATTTTGCGCGACAATTCCCGGCCAGTGTCTTTCGCAAGGGGCGTGAAGTCGGACTGCTGTTCAGCCACGGGGGATGCGGCGACCATGCCTCGCAGCGCCGCTTATCCGGCCCACCGGCATGGATATTCAGTACGCTATGGGGCAGGCTTCTCGCACAGCCGAAATTCGAAGGCTTTCAGCAGCGTGTCGAGGTTTTTCTGGTGAATGTCGTCCGCCCGGCATAGCCCTGAAAAGGCGGCAGCAGCAGCATGGGCACGGCTTCCTCGAACAGCGGGCGGTTGTGATAGCGCACCACGTTCACCTTGCCGGTATGGCCATAAACCTGGGCAAATTCACCCTTCCCCACATTCGGACACGGAGATAACCGCGTCGGTCTGCTGCACCGCTTGGCAGGAAACGCCCCTGCCCACGCGACCCGCAGGCGGCGGAGTGTGTTGCGGGAAGAAAATCCAGCTTGCTGCGAATCCTGGCCCCGCGCGCATGCCCGACAGCGCGCGGCGGCAGGTAAATCTCGGGCATGGGCTGGCGGATGCAATAAACCCAGTCGCCGGGTTTCAACTGGCGGGCGACATGGCGAACCCGCGAACCGCTGGCGGATGTGAAAGCGAATTGCCCCGGCACGCGCTTTCTGGCGGTAAACTTTTATGCCCAGCGCTTCCAGGTCGTGGAGGATTAGGCATGGGTCCGTTCAGCGATACGGCGATCCTGAAAGGTCAGCCCTTCGGCGTGGAGCTTTCAGCGCCAAGGCATCCAGATAGGTCTCGATACCGCCAAGCCCGGCGAGGATATCGCTGAACGGCCGGATCCTCGGCTGGTCCGTGGTGGGAAATGAAAAATGGTCATGCGAATGGATCACAGCGTCGCTGCGTGCACTATGTCTATGCTCAGCAAGAGTCTCAGCCCCCAGTGCTTCCAGATGCGCAGGCGCGCCACGGCTTCGCCCAATCGCCAAGGATGGCGTTGACCTTTTCCACCTGATCGCCGGGGCTGACTTCGATGATGGCGTGGCGGATCGCTGCGCGCCTGACGCTTTGAGCCATACCGCGCACGCGCGGGGTTGATGCCCCTCCACGTCCACCTTGATAAGCCGGACAGGCCCGGCAACGCCCAGCCGGAGCGAATTCTTCATCGACGCTGACGGCATCGATACCATCGGGGTGGTCGCCTTGGGTTTCGACCAGGTCGTGCAATGTGCTCTGCGCACCGCGCGCACCAGGGGGGGGGGGGGGGTACGAGACGGCGGCCTGTACCGCCTCCACAAGTGATAAGCCCCACAGCTCCGAGT
>CAWAMU010000010.1:0-882501 GCA_963783265.1 uncultured Alphaproteobacteria bacterium
ACCCGAAGCACTGGAGATCGTCCGACTGGCGACATTCCTGTTCGGTGCCGGGCAGGGGTACTTTCGGCCAAATTGCTGGGCAACGCGATGCGGATTTTGGTCAAAGACGCCGATTTGCAGAAGTCGTTACGTGCTGACCCATCGCTGATACCCGCGATGCTCGAAGAGGTGTTGCGGCTGGAGGGCTCGACGAAGATGACAGCGCGGCTTGTGCGCAAGGATACGGCGATAGGCGATCTTCAGGTTTCCGCAGGCACCACGGTCATGCTCGCGCTTGCTGCCGGCAATCGCGACCCCCGGCGCTGGGACGACCCCACCGCGTTCCGGCTCGACCGGCCAAAAATCAAGGAACACTTGGCTTTCGGACGAGGGGCCCACGTATGCGCGGGCGCGCCACTCGCGCGGGTCGAAGTGCGGATCATCATGGAGAAATTGCTGGAGGCGACGAAATGGATCGCGCTGGATGAAGAGCAGCACGGCCCCGTGGAGGGTCGCACAGCTCGAATACGACGCCAGCTTCATCATTCGCGGGCTTACCGGGCTTCACCTCAAGCTTACTCCCGCGGACGAATTTGTAGCACCCGCACAAGAAGCTGCGGTCCGAAAGCATGCCTGCAAAGAAGAAGCGTGGATTGTTCGGCTTTGGCGGGGAAGGACGAGAGCCGAGGCGAACGAAAATTATTCGACGGCCAGCACAAAGCTTGGCGTGCTGCTCGCCGATCCAGAAGCGAAAGCTATCCTGGACCAGGCATTTCCCCGGCGTCAGTACTGATCCACGCATTGGCATGGGGAAAGGGAACAACTTCTTCGCTCCATCCAGAAATTCGCGCCCGACATGTTTACCGATGAGGCGCTGGACGCGGTCGATGCGGAACTGGATCGGTTGCCAACGCGCGGTTCTTCCTGACCGGCGCATGGATGAGTTGCACTATCCTCGAAGGACAACCTTAAGGTCGATCTTCGCCTAGTCTGTTCGCGCAATGCCGGAAAAATTATCTGTCGCCAATGCCGATTTCGTTCCAGTCCGGACACTGCGTTGAATACCTGTCGAGCTACCATCGACGAAGGTCAAATCAAGCGCGGATCGACCACCGTTCGAACCGGGGCGCCAGGATCGCTCATGGTCCTGATCGCCTCGGCTAATCCGCCTGGCGCAACAGGGGCGCGCCAGCCACGGGGTCACGTCTATCGAACATTGGTCGATGGACCGCAGCGCAAGCTGGCATATCCTGCGGCTCTTCACCGCCCGCGAACTGGATATTTCATCCGCTTGTTCTGCGCCGCGAAGACGAACAATGCCTCTTCCTCCATACAATATCCGCCCATGACGATGCGCCCGTCGAATGGAGCGCCGGCAATGATTTGCCCCAGCATTCCGGGCCTGCCGACATTCTCGTAGATCAGGTTGGCAGGGCGATTGCCGGTTTCCGGCAGGGGGCCGAACGGATCGGTTTCGCGTGGATGGATTGCGACATGTGCCCCATCGCGACGGCAAGTGCGCGGCGGTCTTCGTGGAAATCGACAGCGACAATCGGCCCTGCGCCCATAATCGCAAGGCCTGCAATCACACCCAGCCCGATAGCACCGCAACCCATCACGAGGATGACGTCGCCTTTCTCCGGACGCCCCGCGCCGGGCGTGCTCAAGTCCCACGGGAAGTGGCTGGAATACAGGCAGCGTGCGCATCGGGCATGCCCTCTGGCACTTTGAGCAACATGCTTCTCATCAAGCAACATCAGTTCGCCGAAGCCGCCAGGGCATTCGTGGCTATAGCCGATCACCTTGTGCGCCCCGCCAGCGCGCATTATTGGCACTGAAGTGACTTTGCGGCCCAGGCGCGACCTTGCGTTCGCAACCCTTGCCGTAATCCAGCACCTCGCCGACGAATTCGTGCCCCGGAACGAATGGCCTACTGAAATCGAGCGCGGCATAGGGGCCGCCCATCGAACGCGAGAGATTGATTATATTCTGGCCGCCGGAGAGGAAATGCTGGCCCGACGCGCACAGGCCGCATGCATGGGTGCGGACCAGTGCCTGCCCCTGGCCCGGCTCGGGATCGGGCATTTCACCGACTTGGACTTCGCCGTTGATGAAATAAGCTGCTTTCACGCGAGATGCGGGGGGAAAAACCGAGTCCAAAGCGAAGAAGAGGTCTGCGGACGTCGCTCATTCTCAAGCCCTTCAAAACAGCATAGGACGGATCGGATTTGTCGCGGGTCGAGCGGACTCCTGACCCATCGGCTTCACAGGCCGAATTTCATCGTGATCGAATACAACCATCCGCCTGAGCAGGCCCCATCTGCCATCACGCTCTCCCAAGTATCGAGATAGCGCCCCCATACGCCCATTTGCACCATCTGACCGTCACGCTTCATACGCATCGTGCCGGTGATGTAAAACTCGCTACCGGCCCGTTCGCCATGCAGCTCGATCAGGATATTGGCGACCTGGTGCGAATGGCTTGTGAGGCTCTCGTGGCTCTTGCAGATCGCGTCGATCACGCCCTTGCCCGGACCTGATAGAAATGTGGCACCGTAGTCCGCCTGGCCATCATCGTGCCAGATCGAGTGGCCAAGCGGCGCGTCGATACGGTCCACGGCCCGGCAATAGGTATAGATGAGTTCGCGGATCGCCTGCTTGTCGGCCAGCTCATCAGGCGTATTCACCATCATCATTCGCCCTTTGCAGCATAAGCAGCCGAGGCCTCGGCAAATCCCAAAATGCGCTCCCTGCGTTCATTGGCCGAAATGCCAGAGGCTCCGGGATCGTCGTCCTCCCAGTCCCAGTTGGTTACAGGACCATTGCCCAACCGGGCCAAACCTTTTCGTGCTACATCGTCAGGGTGGGCAAGATTATCTGGAACGGCCATACCACGCTCGGCCATCAATTCGCGGTGCGCGGCTATCTGTGCGGCCTATGATATAGGATAGAACGTCAACGCCGTGTGGCCTGAGTTCCGCCCAGAGTGCCTCGGAAAAGACCAGGTCGAACGCCTTGCTCGCGGCATAGACCGAAATGCCTGGCATGCCGGAATAGGCGGCACCTGAACCGACAATCATAATACCGCCACGCCCGCGCTTGCGCATTGCCTGCCCGAAACAGTGACACGCGCGCATGACCGTCATGACGTTTCGCATCGCCAGCACGTCCCAGTTGGCAATATCGTTGTCGAGGAACATCGAGCCATTGGGGTCGGCCCCTGCGTTCAGGATCAGCAGGCCAATATCCTTGCCCGCCGACGCTTCGCGCATCCTGTCGACGGCGTCATCGCTGGCAAGGTCTATCGAGGCGGTGATGCAGTTGACGCCGTGCACCTCGGTAATGTCTTTCGCCAGCGTGCCGAGGGGCCCTTCGCGCCGGGCAACGAGGATCAGGTTCAGGCCCTCTTCGGCCAACTGCCGTGCAAAGGATGCGCCGGTGCCTTCCGACGCTCCGGCTATCAGTGCCCATGGGCCGTATCTGCCTGCAAAATCATCCATCGGCCTCTCCTTCGCATGGCGGCGTGGCCAGCCTGATACACCAGCGCGGCAGCAGCAATGGACCTCTGTCGCTTATCGCGGCAGCGGTTCTCCGATTACGCTGGCTCGCTCGGAAGCGCACTGCTTTTGCGTTCGGGAATATATCTTATCTTGAGGAGTAAGTGCTGGTTCGTCAGACGAGCGCCGGACGAAAATGGCAGCACAAATGTCATCAAATTGCAGATCATCTTATCTCCACGCTGAGGGATGCCTGTCAGCAGGTCGCAAGCAGAGCGGCACCTTCATGCCTCGCGCCTGCCAACAGCGGACAGTCTGCAACCGGCCCAATTCTGGACCATTGGTTCGATGACTGACAGCACCCAATCTAGGCGTCCTTCATCGGAAATCCCCAGATCGGGCTGTATCTCGGGTCTCGCTGGTCAGCCAACCTGAGACAGCACCCAATCTAGGCGTCCTTCATCGGAAATCCCCAGATCGGGCTGTATCTCGGGTCTCGCTGGTCAGCCAACCTAAGTTGCCTAACGGATTGACATAGACCTCCATATCCCTCGTCAGCTAGGATTAGGGCCGCCCCCCCCCGTTGTTCCACCCAATGCAGAAGCTGACAAGCGTCCTTCGCGATCCGCTCTCACCTCGATCGCGAAGGACGGTCATCCTTCTCCAGATAGGCATACACTTCAGGCGAGAGCTCGGCGACATAGAGGCCGCTGTTGCAACCGAACCAAATGTGCTCGGTAGCATGCACGAAGAACGCTTTAGATATGCACGTATCCATAGTTGTCGCGAATGGGGATGTGGCGCGTTTGGCGAGGATTTCGTCCGCAAGTTCACCCGGGTGATAATACGCGATCTCTACCGGTCTTGCAGGATTCCGGAGATCTACAATTCGCAGGCCCGAGCCCATGAAGCTGAACATGCCGAGCGCTTCATTACCCCATGCATCGTCAACAACGCTGTTGTAGTGCAAGCCGTATGAACCGCCGCGATTTTCTTGTGCCCAGCCTTCGTCATCAAGGCAGCGGTCGTTCGCTTCCAGCCTGAATTCGCCCACCATGTGCATTGTCGCCTCGTCAGTGATGTCAAAGACGCGCGGGAAGGCAGTGCAACGAATTTCATTTGCGGCGATCATGTACTGGCGGCCGCCAATGGATGCTAACGGAGCGTGGTGATCGCCTTGCCCGCGCACCTCAGGCGCGCTCACGAAGCCAATTGCAGGCCATTCGCCCTGGGGCCCCAGATCGGTTTTGCCGACGAGCGATATGTCCCAGATGCTCGGCGCGGAGTCGGCCTTGGGTTGTTCAATTAGCGGTACGCTTCCAGCGCAATACATCCGAGTTATCCCGGCATTGAACTCGAGGTCGTGGCAGCGCTGTTGTCTGCCGTCGGGCAGAACAAGCGGAAAGTCACCAAGATATTGCGGATTTTCGAGGTCGGAGATGTCCATCACCATGACGCCGGCGATGCCGAACTGGCGCCCGGCGTAGATGTACATGCCGTCAGGTGTGATGCGGGGGACGTGAAACGACGAGGCCGCTCAACAACCGGGCCGAGAATTCGCACTCACAATTCCGGCGGCGGGAGCGTGTGATGCAGCGCTTCCGGCGAATGAAGTCGCTCCAGAAGTTCGCCTCGGTTCACGCCAACGTCCACAACCACTTTAACTCCCAACGCCACCTGATCGATAGAGAAACTTATAAGACCTGCCGCTCAGCCGCACTGGCTGAGTGGCGAAACCTTATGCCCTTAATTCAAATCGGGTAAGGGACAGCTGCGCTGATCGGAGACGAGTTGCGATTGGACTGACAGCACCGCCAATTGCCCTTCCCGGACAGTCCAAGAAGCGCCTGATTTACTCGTTTCTGCGCTGGCATCGATCTCTATTTCTTCAGCCCTACCTACTCCATGCCCAGCGATCGGACGTATGGATCGGTGCGCCTGAAGAGGCTGCGGTACCTGGCGCATCTCGGGACAATCTTCTTGCATTTCGCATATAACGATGTCTTTAAGTCAGTCGTATGAGAATTGAGAACCTTACCCGCGCCCTTGCCGACCCAACACGCCTGCGTATCCTGCGGCTGCTCGCCAATATGGATCTCGCGGTCGGCGAGGTGGCCCATGTGCTAGGGCAGAGTCAGCCACGGGTCTCGCGCCATGTCGCCATCCTCTGCGCCAGCGGATTGGCCGAGAGGCGCCGCGAGGGGAGCTGGATTTTCCTGCGCCTGACGATTTCGCCGACTTCGCGCGACGGGCTGGACGCCGCGATCGCCAACCTGATGGAAGCGGCCGAAGGTGCCGACGAGGTCTTCGCCGCGCGGTGTGCCGAGGATCGCCGACATCTCGCGGCCATCCGCAACACGCGGCAAAAGCAGGCAGCCGAATATTTCGCTCGCCATGCGGAAAACTGGGATAGCCTTCGCGTCATGCTGACGCCTTTCGCGGAAGTAGAGAACCTGCTGCAAGAGAAGCTCGGCTCAGCGCCGGTCGGTCGCCTGCTGGATATCGGCACCGGCACGGGCCGCAGCGCGATGGCACTCGCAGATCAGGCAGACCACATCGTCGGCTTCGACCGGAGTCCGGAGATGCTGCGTCTTGCCCGCGCCGAATTGCAGGATCTTCCGCTTGATCAATGGGAACTTGTGCAGGGAGATTTCCTGGCCCTGCCTTTTGAGAGCGAGAGCTTCGATACCGTGCTTTTGCACCAGGTACTTCACTACGCGTCCGACCCCATGCTGCCGATTGCCGAGGCGGCGCGCGTATGCCGTCCCGGTGGCCGCGTGGTGATCGTCGACCTGGCCGCGCATGAGCGCGAGGAGTTGCGCGAGCGGCACGCGCATGAGCGGCTTGGTTTTACCGACGAGCAAATGCTTGGCTGGCTTACGCAGCACGACCTTTTGCCCACGGCGAATGACACGCTGCCAGGTAGCGAATTGACGACCAAGATCTGGATCGCAGAGCGCGCCTCTCGCGACGCTGCGATCAAGACCCTCACACCAGAGAAAGGGGCTGACCATGTTCCAGCCTAAACTGGCGGAGTGCTCCATCCAGCCCCGCCGAAGTCATTGAAGTTTCATTCGAATTCTTCCCTGCGAAGGGTGACAGGGGTTTGAACGCCTTGCTCAAGACGGCAGACGACCTTGCGCATTGTGCGCCGCGCTTCGTTTCAGTTACCTATGGCGCAGGCGGAACGACACAGGATCGCTCATTTCAAAACGGTGAAGAGCCTGCTGCGAAACAACCAGCTGCCGGTGGCCGCGCACTTGACCTGCGTCGGCGCCAGCAAGGCAGAGGTCGACAGCGTGGCCGAGCAGTTCCTGGACGAGGGTGTCCGGCACATTGTCGCACTGCGCGGGGACGGCGGAGAGCCGGGGACGCCTTTCGAACCGCACCCGCAAGGCTATCGCAATGCAGCGGAGCTGGTGGCCGGCTTGCGCAAGCTCGGCGAATTCGACATTTCGGTCGCTGCGTATCCCGAAAAGCACCCGGACTCTGTCGACCTGGATGCCGACCTCGACAATCTCAAACGCAAGCTCGACGCCGGGGCCACGCGGGCGATCTCCCAGTTCTTCTTTTCGGCAGACGCCTTCCTGCGGTTTCGTGACCGGGCGGCTGCCGCCGGGATAACCGCGCCAATCGTGCCAGGTATTCTGCCGATCACCAATGTCGCCCAGACCCGCAAATTCGCGAAGGCCTGCGGTGCAAGTTTCCCGCCCTCACTTGAGCAGGTTTTCGAGGGCCTCGACACGCATCCCGAGACCCGCCAACTGGTCGCCGCCACCGTCGCTGCCGAGCTCTGCACCCAGTTGCGCGCTGGCGGTGTGCGCGAATTTCACTTCTACACTCTCAACCGCGCGGAAATGACCAAGGCGCTGTGCCACCTGCTGGGCAAGCGTGCACCGATAGAAGCGCAGATCGCGGCATGAGCGGGCGAGAGAAATTCCTCACCCAGTCGCGCGAGCGAATCCTGCTGTTCGATGGCGCTTTCGGCACCGAAATCCAGGCGCGCAAGCTGACTGCTGCCGACTTCGCCGGGGATCTGGGTCTTTCGCACGAACAATCGGGCAATAACGATATCCTGCCGCTGACCCGTCCTGACGTGATCGCAGAGATCACGAATGCCTATTTCGAGGCAGGGTCGGACATCGTTTCCACCAACACCTTCTCCGCCAACCGGATCAGCCAGGCCGATTACGGGGCCGAGCAATTCGTCGCTGCCATGAACCGCGAGGCGGCGCGGATTGCGCGCGAGGTGGCCGACCGGCACGAATCCGCCGATGGCAGGCCGCGGTTCGTTGCGGGGGCGGTGGGGCCAACCAACAAGACTCTATCGCTATCACCCGATGTCGAAGATCCGGGATACCGCGAGATCGACTTCGACCTGCTGGCAGATACCTACCGCGAACAGGCGGAGGCGCTGGTCGAGGGCGGCGCGGATTTCATTCTGGTGGAGACGATCTTCGACACGCTCAACGCCAAGGCCGCGGTCCATGCCCTGCGCAGGATGGCGCACCGGTGCGGGCGGGACATCCCGATCATGCTATCGATGACGATCACCGACCTGTCCGGACGCAACCTGTCAGGCCATACTGTCGAAGCCTTCTGGTATTCGGTGCGCCACGCACGGCCGCTGGCCGTGGGACTCAACTGCTCGTTCGGGGCCGCACAACTGCGACCACACGTGCAACAACTGGCGCGCCTGGCCGATTGCCCGATCCTTGCCTATCCCAATGCGGGCCTGCCAAACGAGCTTGGCGAGTATGACGAGGCACCCGAGACGACCGCCGGAATGATCGGTGGTTGGGCCGAGGAAGGGCTGGTGAATATCGTGGGCGGCTGCTGCGGCTCCACGCCCGCGCATATCGCCGAGATGCGCCGCGCCGTGGAGGGCGTGAAGCCTCGCGCAATCCCTGTCGCGAAGCCACAAACCCGCCTGGCCGGGCTTGAACCTTTCGAGTTCGCGGCATGAGCGACATGCCGGCAGACACCCTCCTCGACGAGGAAAACGTGGCCGCGGCGCGCGCCCGCTTCGTCAACGTAGGCGAGCGTACCAACATTACCGGCTCTGCAAAGTTCAAGAAGCTCATCATGGGCGGCGACTATGCGCAGGCCGTGGAAGTCGCCCGCCAACAGGTCGAGAACGGCGCGCAGATCATCGACATCAACATGGATGAGGGGTTGCTCGATTCTGTCGAGGCGATGGCCACTTTCCTGCGCCTGATCGCCACCGAACCCGACATCGCCCGCGTGCCGATCATGGTCGATTCCTCGAAATGGGAAGTGATCGAGGAAGGGTTGAAATGGGTATCCGGCAAGCCGGTGGTCAATTCGATCAGCCTGAAGGAAGGCGAGGAGATTTTCCTCGAACAGGCGCGCGCCTGCCTCGATTACGGGGCCTCGGTGGTTGTCATGGCTTTCGACGAGACGGGGCAGGCAGATTCGAAGGCGCGCAAGGTGGAAATCTGCCAGCGCGCCTATCGCCTGCTGACCGGCATTGGCTTCCTGCCCGAAGATATCATCTTTGATCCCAACATCTTCGCAGTGGCAACCGGGATCGAAGAGCACGACCGCTACGGCATCGACTTCATCGAAGCGGTGCGCGAAATTCGTGAAACCTGCCCGCACGTGCATTGCTCGGGCGGATTGTCGAACCTCTCGTTCAGCTTTCGCGGCAACGAAACGGTGCGGCGGGCGATGCACTCGGTCTTTCTTTACCACGCCATTCCCGCAGGGCTGGACATGGCTATCGTGAACGCCGGGCAGCTCGACGTTTACGAGCAGATCGAGCCGACCTTGCGCGAAGCCTGCGAGGACGTGGTGCTGGCGCGCCGTCCCGATGCGACCGAGCGACTGATTGCTTTGGCCGAGACCCTGCGCGGTACGGATCCGAAAAGGGAGGAAGAAGCTGCGGCATGGCGTTCGCAGGAGGTCGGCGCTCGCCTGACCCATGCGTTGGTGCGCGGCATCGACGCGCATATCGTCGCCGACACGGAAGAGGCGCGGCTCGCGGCTGACAGGCCCATCGAGGTGATCGAAGGGCCATTGATGGACGGCATGAACGTGGTCGGCGACCTGTTCGGTTCGGGCCAGATGTTCTTGCCGCAAGTGGTGAAATCCGCGCGCGTGATGAAGAAGGCCGTCGCCCATCTCATTCCTTTCATCGAGGAAGAGAAGGGCGGGGAGGTGACGTCCAAGGGCAAGATCGTGATGGCGACGGTCAAGGGCGATGTGCATGATATCGGCAAGAACATCGTCGGGGTCGTGCTGCGCTGCAACGGCTATGATGTCATCGACCTGGGCGTGATGGTGCCATGGAGCAAGATCATCGAGACCGCGCGGGAAGAGGGCGCCCACATGATCGGTCTCTCGGGCCTTATCACGCCGTCGCTCGACGAGATGGTGACGGTAGCGACCGAGATGCAGCGCGCAGGCTTTACCATTCCCATCCTGATCGGCGGGGCAACCACCAGCCGCGTGCACACCGCACTGAGGATCGACCAGGCCTATGACGGCCCGGTGATCCACGTGCTCGATGCCAGCCGCGCGGTTGGCGTCGTGTCAAAGCTGCTATCGGATCGGCAAAGGGACGAGTTCACGGCTTCGATCGCCGAGGATTACAACGAGGTGCGCAAGAAACGCGAGGGCAAGACCAGATCGGACCTGCTTACCTTGCAAGAGGCACGCGAGAAAGGTTTCAGGCCCGATCCCGATGGCAAGGCCTCGCCGCCTTTGCAGCCCGGACCGCATGTGTTCGAGAACTGGGACCTCGCCGATCTTCGCGGCGCCATCGACTGGACCCCGTTCTTCCGCGCCTGGGAACTGGCGGGCAATTACCCCGCGATCCTCGACGATGAAGTCGTGGGCGAAAGCGCACGTTCCCTGTTTGCCGATGCGACGGCCATGCTGGACCGGATCATCGAAGAAGAGTGGCTGACGGCGAGGGGCGTCTGCGCTTTCTGGCCCTGCCGTCGCGATGGCGACGACGTGCTGCTCGATAACGGCACGCGACTGCCTTTCCTGCGCCAGCAGGTGGGCAAGAGCCGGGACCGGGCAAATTACTGCCTCGCCGATTTCATCGATCCGGTGGCCGACTGGATCGGCGGTTTTGCGGTCGGCATTCATGGTATCGAGCCGCACCTCGAGCGGTTCAAGGCCGATCATGACGACTACAGCGACATCCTGCTGAAAGCGCTGGCCGATCGCCTTGCCGAGGCCTTCGCAGAAAGGCTGCACCAGCATGTGCGCTGCGACCTCTGGGGATACTCTCCCGACGAGGCGCTTACCAACGAACAACTTATCCGCGAGGGTTACCAGGGCATCCGTCCAGCTCCCGGCTATCCCGCCTGTCCCGACCACAGTCTGAAGCCGATCCTTTTCGACTTGCTCGAAGCGGAGGAATGCACGGGGATCACCCTGACCGAGAGTTGCGCAATGCTGCCCACGGCGGCCGTATCGGGCTTCTACTTCGGCCATGCCGAGAGCTCTTATTTCGGCGTCGCGCGGATCGGTCGCGACCAGTTGGAGGACTATGCGACGCGCCGGAAGATGCCGCGAGACGAAGCGGAAAGATGGCTTCGGCCAAATCTCGACTGACTCGTTCGGACGAGGTGCTAGACGACGGCCAGATGGCGATTGGATAGCTTGCCGCTATAGTTCTTCCTGAGACGAACCTTGCGTTCGAGATCGTCGATGATCGCGCCGCTGAAGTCCACGCCGCTGAGGTCTTCCATGTAACTGAGGGCTCCGGGCGTATCGACGTTTACCTCGATCATCCGGTCGCCCACGATATCGAGCCCCGCCAGATACATGCCATCGTCGATCAGCTTGGGCGCGCACATCTCGGCAGCGCGCAGGGCGGCCTCGTCGGGTTGCTCCATATCGGCTTTGCCACCAGCCGAGAGGTTCGAACGGTGGTCTTCGGTCGTACTGGTTCTCCTGAGAGATGCGTAGGTATCGTCGACCCGCAAGGGACGCCCGTTGAGCGTAATGATCCGCAAATCGCCATCTGAAGCGGCGGGCAGATATTCCTGCACGATTGCATAACCGTCACGCGTCACGGATTCGACGATCTGGTTGAGGTTCTGGCGGTTTTTCTTGTCGACGATGAAGACGCCTTGACCGCCCGAGCCCTGCAGGGGTTTCAGCACGCCCTTGCCGCCATGCTCCTCTAGAAATGCGACGACCTCGTCCACGTGACGGGTGATGCAGGTCGCAGGCCGGACTTCCTCGGGGAAGTGTTGAAAATACGTCTTGTTCACGGCATCGGTCAGGTGGCTGGGATCGTTGAGCACGATCGTTCCATGCGCCGCTGCCAATTGGGCGAAAAGCAGGGAGGAAGACGGCGCCCACGGACGTTGGACCAGCTCGTCTGCGGGGTCGCTGCGGAGCATCACGATGTCGAAATCCTCGACGACGATCCGCTCTTTCGGCGCCTCGTTCTGCAAGTGATCGAGGTATGCGGTATCGTCATCGAACGCTTCGGTTTTCGGCACGGTGGCCATCGCGCAAATACGCCCGCTTGCTTCGTAGATGAAATCGCCAAGGCTGATGAAGGCGAGCTCGTGCCCCCTTGCGGCGGCTTTGCGGGCCAGCCGGATGGTGGTGTAATCGGACTGTTCCGTCTCGACGCGATTGACGACAAAAGCGAGTTTCATGCTGCGACCTTTTCGATGTAGAATTGCTCGACGTTCAGCCGCCTTACTTCGGCGAGGCACCGCTCACCTTCCGGGGTGCTGAAGTTTTTCGGCATAATGGCGGGTGCTTGCAGAAAGTCTGCGTCCAGCAGCCGCTCAAGAACCGCCTTCTGCTTGAGCGCGAACTTGCCAATGAAAAGAAACGGTACGTCGCCGCCATTCTTGAGATAGGCGAGCAGGTCGATCAGCCCGTTGAGGTACAGCGCGTCTTTCGTCATCCCGCCACCGCGCAAGGCGCGCACGGTGCTATCGAAGGCAACGCTGTCATCAAGCGAACACTCATCTCGCATGGCGGCGTAGATACGCGATGCGGGCTCCTCATCGATAGCCATGCGCGCGGCAACCACCCGGGCAGCCAGGACGCGAAGTCGGGAGGGCGGCATGTCGCCGGCAACATATTCCGCCAGGACAGCAATGCCTTCCTGCAGGTCGTCGTAGTCCGCAAGGCCGCATTCAAGCACGGCGAGCGGCTGGCAGCGCCCATTGAACCGCGTGACCGTATGCGTGCCCACTTCGTGTTCTATGAGGGGCTCTACCCGCGTTTCGGCGCACCTGTAGTCATAGGCGACGTGAAGGTTGCCGGCCGAGGTGAAGATATGCGTGCCCGGAGTGGTCTCTTCCACCACGGTGAAATCGAACCGCGGATCCATCTGGCGGTATCCGTCCATCGCTTCACGCGCAGCTTCCATGAACGCGGTCGCATCGATTTCGCGCTCTACGGGCCTGTCGCGCGTCGGCACGCTTGCCAGCACTTTCTGCGCTGCTGCCAGCAGTCGACCGCCGACATCGCCGAACAGGTCGATCGAGGCCATCGTGAACCCCTGGCGACCGCGCAGACGCACCAGTTCGATCTGGCGGTCCAGTTCGCGCTGCTTTTCGATCAGCAACGCTTCGATGTCGGAATTTCCCAGCTTGCGAACCTGCAGATCGAACAGATCGGAGCGAAGGTTTTCAAAATCCGATGGCACGTCGGGGTAGGAAAGTTCGGGCATGGTGCGATAGCCGCTTTGCCGAAAGCCCGCAGCGACATCGTCGAGATTGGTCGGCGTAAGAAAGGTCAGCCAGTCGATGCGGCCATCGATTTCGGACAAGGCGCGATCAGCTTCTTGTGCGCTTTTGGTGAAGGTGACGTGATCCGTCATCGGTTCAGCCTGTCCAGCTCGACACGCGCGGCGGCCACGGCGTGCATCAGGCCCGTCCGCAAATCCTGGGCCGCGCCAATGTCCATCGTGCCGGACCATTCATCCATGAATATCTTCTTGTATTCTATGGTGATGACGCAGGCATCCTGCGGGTAAATTTCGTGCAGCCACTCCGGGAAATTACCGCCGTCGGGATAGCGGATGTTCTCGCCCACCTGCAGCCGACGGCCACGAACGGGAGTTTGCGACAGGCTATCGTTGAATGCGGCCAGAAGCTCGCCGAACACGGATTTGTCGAGCGTCGTCGCGCCGATGTCGATGTCGGGATTATCCTTCGCCGGTGCCGCTGCCGCATCCGGTCCATCGCGCATATGGTTGTAGCTGTGGAGGTCGAGGACGACGATCCGGCCATGCCGGTCCAGGAGCCTGTCGATCATGGCGCGCATCTCGCCATAAAACCGGTCGTGCAACTCGCGAGATTTTTCCATCGCATCCCGAGGAAGATCATCCTTCCAGATGGTCAGCCCCCAGGTGTCGGCAGGATCATCGCTTATGCAACCCTCGCGCGGCCTGTTCAGATCGCATTCGAAGCGGGAACGGTTCACGCGCACGAGATTGTCGGCAAGCGAGAGGAAGTAGTCGGTCAGCGGGTCCTCTTCGCGGCGCCGGTCTTCCGCATCGATCTTCAGAAAAGGCGCAAGATCGGATCGTACGAGATGGCCGGCGTGGATGGCAGTGGCGACGACGGGGCCGCCCCCTTCGATAATGTTCCAGGGGAGTCCGTCGGCGGGGGGAGGGTCATTTTCATGGGACATGTGAGCGCAACGAGCCGACCGCGCGAAAGGTTCACGTTTTCTTTGTTTGCGAGGAACGAATGCCGGTGATCTTCGCTCTTAAGGAGTTCTTCTGGCGAGATAATTCCGGCCCTGGCCAGCCGGGCATCCAGTCGAAGAACACGAGAGAATTGAACATGGAGAGAACAATGTCCGTCCAGTTTCAGCGCATGTGCTTTACGGCATTTGCGGGTTCGGCACCGCCAAGGCATTCGCCGAGGTTTTGAAGAAAGACGACCGCGTCGAGAAACTCGATACGATTACCGAACACGTCTATGACACGGATGAAAACCTGTCCGACCTCGCCGAGCGCAGCGTAAACCTCGCGGCCAAGTCGTAAATTTCAAGGGGGCGGCGCAGAAGGATACGGCGATGTTGATCCGAGCGGGATATGAAATACGGTTCGATACGGACGTTCCCATTCCGATGGTTGCGCTGTTGCATGTAAGGCCCGAGAGGCAGGCAGATCTCAGGACGCCCGAGGTACTGTCCACCGATCCTGCCGTGCCGGTGAGAACCTACATCGATCATTTCGGCAATGTGTGCAGCCGATTTGTGCTGCCCCCCGGCGAAACAACATTGTCCGCCGATTTCGTAATCGAGGATAGCGGCCTCCCCGATGTGGTCGCCCCTGACGCTCGCCAGATCCCCATCGAGGAATTGCCGGACGACGTCATGCCGTTTCTCCTCAGCTCGCGCTATTGCGAAGTCGGCAAGCTGTCCGATGAAGCCTGGCAGATCGTGAAATCGGTCGAGCCGGGATGGGGCCGGGTGCAAGCGCTGGTCGACGTAGCGCATGAACGCATCGAATTCGACTACATGAAAGCCAGCACGGATCGCACGGCGCGGTCATCCTATGACGAGAGGTTCGGCGTATGCCGGGACTTCGCGCATCTGGCGATCACGCTGTGCCGGGCGGTCAACATACCCGCCCGTTACTGTACCGGTTACCTTGGCGACATCGGGATCGATCCAGTCGATTATCCGATGGATTTTTCTGCCTGGTTCGAAGCCTTTCTCGGCGGGCGATGGTACACCTTCGACGCGCGGCACAACACGCCACGAATTGGACGGATCGTCATGGCCTGCGGTCGCGACGCGACGGACACGGCGCTGACCACGCAGTTCGGCGCCGCACGCCTGGCCCATTTCCATATCCATACAGACGAGGTGGCCGACACCGACCTCTCACGCGACCCGAAATCAACCGCGCTACCGCAAGCCGCGCGCAAATCGTGAAGGACCCGGCGTCGCCGGGCCGCGATGCGCACTCGCAGATGTTCTGGAGGGCTGCCTCCTGTAATTCCTCGAGGCATTGTTGATTTCAGCTCGCCGCTGGGACGAGTTCGGCGCTATCTCGAAAGGTTCACATCAATGAAAGTCTGGTGGGGCTCGTATTCTTTCACCTCGCAGGAATATGTTACCGATCCATCGTCGTTCTCATCGACGACCGTGAATCCCAACCTGGGGTAGAAATCGGATACCATTCCGTTTCGATCCGTCGGAAGATATGTCGAACGGATCTTCTCGATGCCTGCTTGCGCGGCGGCTTCGAACAGGCTGTTCATCACGCATTGCTCCACTCCGCGCTCCAGCACGCGGCATGATTGCAGCCAGGTGTCGATGCTCCACTCGGTTGCGTCCTTGTGCACGATCACCACGCCGATCATGCCATGCTGCGCGAACTTGTCTTCCAGCCGAACCTGCCAGCCCATCATGCCGGGATCATCTTCCATTCTCCTGACGTCTTCTTCGCCATAGCGTCGGGTGGTCAGGTTGAACTGGTTGGACTTGTTGATCAGCTGGGTGATCCGGCTGCGTCCCGCATCATCGAAAGGGGCGATTGTCATGCGCATGTCGAGCGAGGTAAGATAATCGTCGTAATTGCCGATTTTCGCCCTGATTTCTGCCGCAGCCGCCCGCCCGCCATAGCTTTCTGCCCGGGAAACATCTTCGCCGTTCAGGGGCAAGTGATCGAACAGACCCGACTGCGCGATCCGGTCGATGAAGAAGGACGGATCGTCGCCGATCTCGATTGTCGAAACCAAGGGCAGTTCCTGCCGCACACGTTCGCGCTCGGCGGCATTGTCGTCGATGAAAACGAAGGATTCCAGACCCAGGCTGAGCGTTTCGGCTATGGACCTGATGTTGGTAGCCTTGTCGCTCCAATTGGCCTGAAATACCGCGATATGGTCTTCCTTGAGGACCATCTCGGAATGATTGCGAAACGGCTCGCGCGCGATTTCATCGGTGTTCTTCGAACATACGGCCAATACGATACCGCGGTCGCGCAAGGTCAGGATGAAGTTCTGAAATGCGACGAACGCTTCCCCTTCCGGCGAATTCTGGCCGAGCCTGATCCCCGCAAGGCCATCGTCACCGATTACCCCGCCCCACAATGTATTGTCGAGATCAAGCACCAGTGCGCGCGCTGCCTTGCCTTTCATCGCCGCCAGCACAGCAGCGATAGAGTCCGCTGCCAGGGGGCACACATCCACGCTGAACGGTATCTTGGCCGCATGGTAGCGAATGGGATCGAGCCAGGTGTCCATGCCCACCCGGCTGGCCAGTGCCGCCTGATCCCATAACAGCCAGCGGCCTTCCATGGCGCCCTCTGCAAGCATGAGGTTGATGCGATGCCTGAAACGTGCGCTGGTGCCCGGCGTCGCCAGCTCGGCGGACGAGACCTGCTGCGCTGCGGGAAGGGTTGCAAAGATCGCCTGACAGCCGGTTTTCTCCTTGGCGGCAGCGGCGAGCGCGTTGGCAAGGTTCCCGGCGTCGGCAATCGCTTCGTCTTCGGCTGTGCGATCGAGAAGCGGACACTTGCTGGCGAAGGCACTTTCATCCAGCACGATCAGCAAGGCATCCAGGGGCCGTCCGAAACAATCGGCAGGCGAATAGGCAAAGCTGGCCACGCTGTCATAAGGGGCTTCCACCGACGAGATGGCTAGGCCCCGCGCCAGTCCCGCAGCGGCAAGGGGATCTGGAAGATAGCTCAGCGTCCGGGCGCCCAGCAGCCCGATTGTCACCGGTGCAAATCCGGAATTTGGCAGTTCGGCCTTTTTCAGCTTCTTTGCCAGGCGCTCGATCCGCAATTGTTCGCGCATTCCCATTTGCTGGTTGGCGAGAGTCTTCAGCGCCGCATAGTCCGGCTCTTTACCTTCGGCGAGGCCGGCCTCGATGTCAGCCAGGCGCTCGGCCCAGTCCTGCGCCAATGGAGGCCGCCAGGGAAAATTGCAGGAGGTCATCCTTTCTGCTTGGCCGCCGCGTTGACCAGGTCGCCGAGATTCTTGAAACTCTGCATTTCGGACGTGCTGAAATGGACGCCCAGTTCCATCTCGATCATGACCATCAATCGTACGTGCGAAAGGCTGTCCCACTGGGCCACATCGTCCGCCGTCGTTTCCATGGTGACAGGGCCATCATATTCATCGAACAGGTCCCTGATAATCTCTGTCACCTTGTCGAGAATGGCTTGTTGGTCCGACATATTGCAAATCCCTTGGTTCAAAAAAACATCAGGCGCGAGAATTGGGTCATGCGCGCTTTAGAGGCTGGGTAATCCAGTCTCTGGGTTCGTATAGCTGTTCGTCATGCGATATTCCTGCACCGCAGATCGAATGTCGCTTTCGTATTGTCCGATGTTGGTACGGGTCAGGCGATCGTCGCCGGTCTTCATTGCCATCAAAAACCGGCGCAGGATGGCGGGGTTGTATACATGCCCCACCTCGCGGAAATTCCCGAGGTCGCCTGCAACTGCGGGATCGTCGTCAAGGGCAAAGATCCTGACATTGGGAAGATCGGCAGCAGCATTCACCAGGCAGCGCCGCGCGGTCATCTGTTCGTCGAGGAGAGTGGAGCTGATATCGTTCCGTCGGACATGATAGAATGCGTAGGCCACGATCGGAAACAATACGTCGACCCTGACACCCTTGGCAGAAAGCGCGCGTATGTCGGGAATGAGCTGGTCGTTGATGGCCTCAAAACTGGCGCAGTCCTTGCCGCTGGGATCGCCGATTCCGGCCCGGTTACGCTCGATCAGCCGTCCGATCCGGGCCAGTTCGGGAGGGGTCTGGAAGCGGTCGTACATTCCCTGGATGTATCGGGCATATTCCGCGTCATCGGGATTGCTGTACGTCAGTTCGCCACCCAGTATGTCGAATGTCTTCCGGATGGTGGGAGGATTTACCATCCGCAGGTCGTTTGTAATATCGCCGTCGTAAAGGAATGTCGGGAAGCTGCTGTTCGCGACATCCGGATCCTCCATGTACGTCCAGTCAAAGGTCAGGATGACATGCTCGACGTTGGGACTTTCGACCAGCCGATCGAGGATCAGATCGCGGTCGACAGGGCGGGGGCCCCCATAGCTGAGATTGGCCACACGGGCCTCCGGTCCAAGGACGCTCTGCATGTATTCCGGCGTGTACATCGCGGTTATCGAACTTCCCACGAGGAACGTGTTGTAGGCTGGATCCTTGGTCGCAACATCGATCCAGTCGATCACGAGGTCTCTTGGCGTATCGCCGGGCTCGATGCGCGGTTCGGCGCCCCAACTGTAGATGTTGTGCGGGTCCACCGCGATGACGAGAGCCGCGAGTGACAGATAAAGAGCAGTGATCAGCGTCGCCGCCAAAACCATCGGGCGCGTTGCTCGCCAGCGTACCTGGGCCAGCGAAAGCCTGCCTGTGGCTTCCGATGATGATCCTGCCGATACCGATGATCGACCGGGCGCTAATGGCTGGGGCATCGTCATGGCGTCAGAATCCCTGATAGAGGAAGGGCGGCTGCCGGGACACGTAATAAAGCGAGGCAAGCACCAGTATGGACATGTAGCTTGCCTGCGCCCAGCCGGGCCGCCAGAGGCGGCGCAGGAAGGCGGGACCGTAGCTCTTGTTGTCGTAGGTCATGATGGCGGGGCGGTAGCGGCGCATGAGCTCGACACTGTTCGGGCACAGGTAGATAATGGAAAATGCGACCCCGAGCATGATGACGGGATAGCGCATATCGAAGGCAGAAGGCGCGTCGAACGAGGTGCCGAACATCTGTGAGAACAGATGGAAGCCGCCGCTTACGCTTTCGGAACGGAACATCGCCAGGCTGAGCAGGAGCGGCACGAAGAATACCGCACGCTCGAGAAAACCGGTGACCAGCGCAGGCGTTCTCTTCTGGAATGCCCGATACCATTTCGATGCCCTGACTTCCGTCTCCAGCGCAAACCAGAAACCGTGCATCAGGCCGAAGACCACAAAGGTCCACAAGGCGCCGTGCCAGATCCCGATGATCTGAAAGTTTACCAGCATCGGCAGCCACAGGCTGAGCAAGTGCGCGGGAATGGGGGCTAGCCGGTTGAACATGCTGTAACGCGTTCCGGCAACGGACAGCGGCGTATAGAGGAACCGGGCGATCACCCGCGTCAGCGTCATGTGCCAACGGCGGTAATAATCGATGATCCCGTTGGCCTTGAACGGTGAAAAGAAGTTGATCGGGTAGCGCAGGCCAAACATCCGGGCGAGCCCGAGGGCCATGTCCGAATAACCCGAAAAGTCGAAATAGAGCTGGCCCATATAGGACAGCGCCCCGATCCAGGCCTGGATAGGGTGGATTTCCGCGCCCACGTGGGCAGCGCTGAAAACGATATCCACCGTCGGGGCCAGATTGTCGGCGATGACGACCTTCTTGAACATGCCGATCGCAATGAAGGTAAGGCCCACGGCCAGGTCTATCGGGTTGAGACGCAGAAAGCGCTTCGACTGGACCTGTGGGTTGAACTCGCTGAGGTAGGTGATCGGCCCGATGATGAGCTGCGGGAAGAAGCTGACGAAAGCGCCATACCGGCAAAACGCCGAGAATACCGATTTGGGGGATCCAAGCCTGCCGAGGAACTGCACGACGTTTTTCTCGCGCGCATAGGCGTCCGCAAGGAAGGCGGCCTGGTGGAAGGTATAGAAGGATATCCCCGCAGGAATTGCGATACCCGCGATATCGACCATGATCCCGGCGCTGGGCCCGAACAGAAGCGTTACAATCTTATACTTGAAATAACAAAGAGATAGGAAGTTGTAAGCTTGACCGGCCAGATAGAATTTCTTCCGCCTCTTGTCGCCATCTTCCATGAAGGTGATCGCTATCGCGATTGCGAAATTCACGATCAGGGCAAGTATCAGTAGCGTAACCGAAAATATGCTGTGGGGAATGTAGAATATGATGGAAGAAGCGAACAGCACGATTAGCGCAGCATTCTTCCCAAAGAAGTGTGCGATCGTATAGAATACGATCAACACGATTGGTAGAAATACAAACAGAAACAACGGATCTGTAAATATCAACTCTCGTTCCTTTCGCACCGATATTTACAGAATGTGATTGTAAAATTGCTGCTTGATAGGTCAGCCGGTCAGCCAACCCGTGTCGTATTGCGATGCCAAAATTGGCTCGTTTGAAAAAGAGGGCATTGGTATACCCAGGCACCCGCAATGAGAGGTGCTACACCATATGGATTACTGCCTAGGGGTGCATAAGCGAAGGTTGCTATCCGTCCGGGGCTGCCATTCCAGCGATGGCTAGTATCCGATGGGCAGAACCTGCTCTGCCTGCGCGATGGCGCGTTGCACAAAATTCTGTCACTCAACCCAGGCGACGGAGCGAGCAGCTTCGTGTGCTTTAACAATTCCTAAGGGGCGACTGTGGAAGTCGTCTCTTGATACAGCGCGTGAATCAAGGGTGCCAATACCAATGCAGCTAAATGATATCGATTTTGTAATTATTGGTGCCGCGAAGTCGGCGACGACCTGGCTCCAGACGCAACTGCAGTCGGATCCGGCAGTTTATATGCCTGACCCGGAACTTCACTACTTCTCCAGAGAATATGATCGGGGCCAGGACTGGTATCTTTCCCAGTTCAGCGGGGAGTGGCAGGGGAAGACCGTCGGCGAGAAATCCAATTCCTATCTCTACGTTCCCGAAGCTGCGGAACGCCTCCACCGCGACCTGCCCCAGGTGAAACTGATTGCCCAGCTACGCAATCCGGTGGAGCGGGCCTATTCCAGCTACTGCATGTTGTTCCGGCGTGGCGAGGTCGGGGCGGATATCCGATCCTACCTCGACCCTTCGCAGGGAGAGCACACCCAGATCCTGGGTTCCGGAAATTTCGCATCGCACCTGCAATCCTTCATCGACCTGTACGGCCGCGAGAGACTTCTCATCCTGTTCTTCGAGGGGGTGGCGCAAGACCCGGAGGCGCAGATGTCCCGGGTCCGTGCCCACCTCGACCTGCCCGAGCGCAGCCTGGCAGTGGAAGGGCGAACGAAGGTAAAGGACAAGACGGCACCGCTCGTCCCCGCTGGGTTGCGCAAGCGCCTCGCGTGGATGAAGCCCATTGTCCGCCCCTTGCGCGGCACCGCTACGTTCGAGGCTGCTCGCGGGCTGGTTGCGCGCAAGACCGAGTACCCGCAACTGACGAATGACCTGAGAAAGCGTCTCAACGAATACTACGGTCCTTCGATCGAGGCACTGGAGCAGATAAGCGGCAAGTCGCTCCACCATTGGTACGGGTAGACGCACAGCCGCGTTCGCTTTCTTGAATGGCAAGCGGGCTGGGACCAGTTTTGATTGGGCGTCGGAAAAGTCAATTATGGGCTAATCGCTTTTCGCACCTGCGCAACGGCACACAGGCTGTAAGGTGAGGAGGAAAACTCGGTCTTGACCAGACTAACGACGAGACGCGCCGAGAATGCCAGGTCAGGAATTTTCGATACGACGTTTGCTGGCAAGCGCGAAGTATTCATCAAGAGGGCCTTTAATAAAAATGAAAAAGTTCATCATAACTGGCATACAGATGAGAAACAAAGGCTCTCAAGCTATGTTTCTGTCGTTGTACTACGGCTTGAAAGCCAGGTATGAAGACTGCGAGGTGATCGGTTTCGCCAACAAGTATGACGATCCCGAGCAATATTCATTCAAGCTTCTGCCTTACGATGACTACACTCGGCTGCTGTACAAACACGGGTTGAATAATGTCCCTCTCTTGACGCCACTCCTGACGCTTTTCGCGGTAAGTCGAGAAATACGGACAAGTGGAACGGCAAGATCGGCGAGATGGAGAAAGCCTTGCGAGAGGCCGATGCCATACTGGATGCGAGCGGCTACACCCTCGGCTCCGGATGGGGCAAGGGCGGCGGAAGAATGCTGTTGCAGACGATAAGAATCGCCAGGAATTACAACAAGAAAATCATCCTGATGCCGCAGAGTTTCGGTCCATTTGACTGGGGCGACGATGATGACGCGGAGTTCCTCAAGGAGGTGAAGGAGGAACTGTCCTATTGCACAAGGATATATGCCCGCGAGAGGGAAGGGTACGAGTGCCTGAAGGCCCTGGGCCTCGACAATGTCGAGCTATCGGCAGACATGGTGATCCGGGAGGAACTCTTTCCCACAGCCAGCGAAATCAGAACCTCTCACGATGCGACGAAGATTGACTATCCCTCTCCAGGGTCTGTCGGGTTCATCATCAATGAAAACGTATTCAGGATCGGCGATCGCGAAGCGGTCCTGAACCTGTATGCCAGAATGCTGGATAAATTGGTCGACGATGGAGAGAAGGTTTACTTCCTGAACACGTCCACCGCCGACATGGATCTTGTTGATCAAGTTCTCAGCAAAACAAGGAACAGGGACAAGGTAGGTCTGATTGCAGGCGAATATTCGAGCCCGGAACTGATCGATATTATCGGGCGGTTCAAATATGTAGTCGCGTCGCGCTATCACTCGGTGGTTTTCGCTTACAGGAGCGGCGTCCCGGCAATCATACTGGGGTGGGCAGTCAAGTACGTCGATCTGGCCGCGCACTTCCAACAGGACGATTACGTGTTCGACATCAGGGAACCCGATGTCGGCCGGATCATCGAAAAGATCGACCAGATGAGCGCGAACTACGCAGAAGAATCGCAGCGCATCAAGGATTGCCTGGAAAAGATGCAGACCACATCGATCGTGGAGCAGGCTATGAGCGCTTTGGAAAAGTGAGTATCTCCATCCTCCAATTCGGGCTGGCCATGCGCGTCGGCAATACCCTTATTAGCCCTCGCATAACGCGCCCCTGCACGTAAGCTAGAGAGCATGTGCGGAATAGCGGGCTTTGTAGATTTTCCCGGCGCGTTGCAGGTCGATCCTGCGCGCTTGCTGGACGAGATGCGCGATACGCTGTGGCATCGTGGACCCGATGCGGGCGGATCGGTGTTGGAGGCGCAGGGCCGGGTCGGGCTGGGCCATCGCCGCCTCTCGATCATCGATCTGTCCGAAACAGGGGCGCAGCCGATGGAATCGGCTTCGGGTCGCCATGTCATCGTCTTCAATGGCGAGATCTACAATTTCCAGACCATGCGCACCGAACTTGCCGCGCTGGGGGCAACCTTTCGGGGGACTTCGGATACCGAAGTGCTGCTCGAGGCGATCGAGCGATTTGGGCTTCCCGCCGCGCTACAGCGGGCCAACGGCATGTTTGCGATCGCGCTTTACGACCGCAAGGAGAAGCAGGTCGCGTTTGCGCGTGATCGGCTGGGCAAGAAGCCCCTTTACATCGGCATGGTGGGCGGCTCGCTGGCCTTCGGCTCGGAACTGAAGGCGCTCCGCCGCCATCCGCAATTCGCGCAGCCGGAGATCGACCGGCAGGCCGCGGCACATTTTGCGCGGCTCGGCTATATTCCCGCGCCGCACTCGATTTACCGGAATGTCTGCAAGCTGCCCCCGGCGAGCTACCTTGTCCTCCCGCTAGAGGGCAAGGAGCCGGACTTCGAGACGATCCAGGCGGAAACCCGCACCTATTGGAGCATGTATTCGGCTGCGGAGAAGGGGTTCGAAACGCGGTTCGAAGACGAGGCCGAGGCACTCGATGCGCTCGAAGAGCGGCTGGGAATAGCGGTCGAGCAGCGGTTGGTGTCGGACGTGCCCGTAGGTGCTTTCCTCTCGGGCGGGGTGGATTCCAGCCTCGTCTGCGCACT
The DNA here is from genome assembly GCA_963783265.1 of uncultured Alphaproteobacteria bacterium. Lineage (GTDB taxonomy): Bacteria > Pseudomonadota > Alphaproteobacteria > Sphingomonadales > Sphingomonadaceae > Alteraurantiacibacter. Next base: position 24,137 of record CAWAMU010000010.1, read on the forward strand.
GATGCAGGAGCGACTCAACGGCGATGCCAAGACCTACACGGTCGGTTTTGCGGAAAGTGAATTCGACGAGACAGCCGATGCGGCCGAGCTTGCCGCGCATATCGGATCGCAGCATACCCAGCTGCCGCTCGATCCCCGCGCAGCTCTCGAATGCGTGGGCGAGTTGCAGCAGATATTCGACGAGCCTTTCGCCGATCCTTCGCAAATCCCCTCGCTGCTGATCTCCCGACTGATCCGGTCCGAAGTGACCGTTGCCATCTCGGGCGACGGAGGGGACGAGTTTTTCGGCGGCTATCGACGCTATCCGCGCATGCTGGCGATGGAGCGGCTGGCGCAGCGCATGCCCGGCGTGTTGCGGCGCGCGGGAAGCGCAGCGCCGTTCTGGCTGCTGGAAGCGGGCGCCAAGGCGGGCAGCATGCTCAAACCGGGCGGCCTTGCCGGAGAAGTCAGCGGTGACCGACTGGAGAAAATCCGGGGAATCATTGCCGAACCCGATTTCCGCCATCGCTACGAGCTTTTCAGTTCGCAGTGGACCGGGCCGCGCGGTTCCTTGCCCAGTCCCTTCACCACGGCAGACATTCCGGACGGCCTTGGCCAACTCGAACAGATGATGTTCCTCGATGCGGTATGCTACCTGCCGGACGATGTGCTTGTGAAAGTGGACCGGACATCGATGGCGGCCAGCCTCGAAGTGCGTTCCCCGCTGCTCGACTACGAACTGATCTCGACCGCCTGGCGGATGCCTGACAGCCTGCGCATGGGCGATGGCGCGACGGGCAAGATTGCCCTGCGCAAGTTGCTCGCGCGGCGTGTGCCAGAGCATATGATCAACCGCCCGAAGCGCGGCTTCGGCGTGCCGCTCAACGAATGGCTGCGCGGGCCGCTGCGCGAACTTGCGGAAGATAACCTGAACCCCGCGAGGCTGGAAACGCTCGGCTATTTCGACAGCAAGAAGGTCAGCAAGCGCTGGGCCGAACACCTGTCGGGCCGCCGCAATTGGGGCTTCCACCTGTGGAGCTGTATCTCCTTCAGCATGTGGCACCGCCACTGGATGGAAAGTTGAGCGCCTGATACGCCTTTCAGGAAGGTTCTGCCGCGCCCGAGACAGCAAGTATCCCGGCTGGACCTCCACATCGAAATGTCGAGCACGACGGCGTTCAGGAGGCCGAAGCCGATATGCGCAAAACTTGCGCCGATCGCCCCGTATATCGGGATGGCGTAGAACGCGATTCCAAGAAACACCGCGGTCGAACTTGCCGCTGAGATGAGCACGAAGCGCGGACGGTTCATGGCCAGCAGGGCGGAGCGCGCCGGGGCCGAGTGCATGATCAGGAAGACCGCCACCAGATGCGCCATCAGGATCGTGTAGGCCGGTCCGAAAGCGGCTCCAAAGGCAAACAGTACCAGCGGTTCGCCTATGAAGAGTGCGACGACAAAAATACCTCCCAGGATCACTGCGAGGAGGCCCTGCACGCTGGCGATGGTCTTGCGGAACTGCTTCTTTTTCTGACCCACCCACATGCGCGCCAGATCGGGGTAGATCACCATCTGGATCATCTCCCCGCATTGCATGGCAACCTTCGCCATACGCTTGGCAAGGTGGTAGAAGCCGGCCGCCTCGGAGCTGTCGGTCAGAGCGCCCACGATCAACGTGTCCGCCTCGTGCGTGATCGTGCGCAGGGCGCTCGAAGCATTCGTGGTGAAGGCGAAACCGAGAAAGCCCGGGAAGTCCTGCATCAGATTGCCCACGCGCGCCCGAACCGGGCTTGGGGTACCCTGGCGGGCGAGCTGGCGAAACGCGATGAAGTTGTACAGCAGCGCGTCGACCACCTGGGAAATGGTCCACACCCAGACAAAGGTCATCAGACCGGCGCCGGCCCAGTAGAATATCGCGGCGAGGGCGAGACGCAGGAACCCAGCGAAAAAGATGATGTAGGCCATCGTGCGGAACATGCCGGCCATGCGCATCACCGCTGACGACATGCCGCGCAGGTTGAGCGCGATGGCGATGGCATAGATCGCTACCAGCGGGAACATTTCTTCCGGGAAGCCGAAGAAGGATGAGAGGGCGAAACCGACGATTATGGATAGGACCGCGGCGACCAGCGCCCCCACGACATCCAGGATCAGGCCGAAGAGATAGAGCCGCGACATTCGTTCGGGATCGCTCGCGCCTTCCTCTGTTGCGGCATACCGCACGAGAGGCTGCCACGATTCGAAGCGCACGATCCGCTCGCACACGCGCCCCACGGCCAAGCGTCATTGCAAGAACACCGAACGCCTCGGGACCAAGCGCGCGCGTTGCGAACGCGATGCTGCCAATCATGACAACCGCATTGCCGATACTGCCGGTCATCAGGTGCATCACGCTTTCAATGCGCGAGCGCAGCACGGACCTTGCGCTGGGAGCTAGGCGCAGTGTTGCCTTCGCTCATAGGGGCATGCCGGTAGTGGCGATCGATTGGGGCACTCGGAATCTCCAGCGCGTGTAATCCGCTAGTGGAAGAATAGGCTTTTGCCCGAGGACATACCAATCACATGATGGCCGCGGACTGGCAATTTCAGGGTAGCACGAATGATAGGCTGATCGCCGTCTCCGCGAGGCAATCGTGACTTTTCTGCCGGGCGCCCCTGCCTGCATATACCCGTGCGCCCTGCCGGTCGCACCTCGACGCAGGTTACCGGCGCTTGCGATCCGCAGGATTGGTCGCCTCCAGAAACGGCAGGTGCGCCGCTTCCTGTGCAAAACCGTGATCCGCAGCGTGTGGGTACAAGGGCCTTCTCGGGCGTCGTCGCTTGCGCCGGTCAGGCGCTGGCTGACCCGTGCCCGGGGCTTCTGCCTTGAGACAGGTCAGCAAGGCGAGAAAGACCGGTGCCAGCCACAGCCGCGCGTACATGTGCGGTACCGTGAGTGTGAACAGGGTGAAAATCAGCAGCACACCCACGCAGATGATCCCGCGTTGCGGATCGATTTGAACTCCCGCCACGGCCTTGAACCACATCAGCCCCAGCAAGGCGACGAATCCGATCAGCCCCAGCAGGCCGGCTTCGGTAAGTAACAGCAGGGGAAAGACGTGCACCGGCGCCTGGTGCATGCTGACCACGCGGAAGCTGTCTGCACCAAGGCCGATGACAAGCGTGTCGCCCGCGATACGCCAGGCCTCCACGGCCAGGTCCATGCGACCGGTAAACGTGCCCGCCTCCTGCAGGCCGCCGCCTGACAGGGCGCCGAGCACGCGCTGTTCGAAGGCGGACGGGAGCGGCAGGCCGCTCGAAAGGTAAAGCCCGGCAATGGCGACAACGAGCAGTATCGCGAAGACCGCCTTTCTCGGCCAGCGGATCAGCATCACCAGGGTGCATGCAGAAAGACAGATGACAAAACCACCAAAGCTGGCCGAAGAGATCAGGCCCCAGAGCAGGAACAATCCACACACGAAGCTCAGCAGCGGGTTCATGAGCCTGCGGCTTACGATGTAGAACAGGAAGACCAGCGCAAAACCGGCCATCGCGCTGTTGTTGTTCGCATTGCCGGAGAAAGCGCCAAGCCGACCCATGCCGGTGATGAAATTGTTCCCGAGGTAGGGCGCGGTGTCGGAGTAATCGAAGAAGATACTGGCGATATTGCCGACCGCCTGTGAGAAGGTGACGCCGAGAACATAGAAGACAACGCAGCGTTGCAGCGTCTTGTGGTCAAAACTGGCGAACACCATCGGCAGCAGCAGATAGGCAAAGATGTACTGCAGGGCTACGATCAGCCAGCGCATGATATCGCCATTGACCAGCGTGCTTATGAACAGCGCGCCCAGCATGACAATCAGCGAGAATAGCCAGGCGGGGGACAGCGCGGTCATGGGCGCCAGGTTCAGCCGCGATGTGCCGACCAGCCCCAGAAGCACGACGAGGAAGGCTGCGTCCGAGATCGTGAGGTTGATGCTGCCCACCCGGGCGATGTGCCAGGAGACCGAGAAGACAGCGATCAGGAGAAAGAAGGTCAGCAAACCGGGAAGCGCAAGTGTCGGCCCCGAGGTTGGCCCCGACATTGGCCCCGAAGTGGGCATGGCGCTGCCCGCTCCGCCGCGGGAGAAAGGGGAATCGGAGCGTGAATGGTCGAGGAAGGTGCTCATCGCAGCGAATTCTAGTGTATTCTCTGCCATTGACCAAAGGCGGGTTTGGCTATCGGGGTTCACCAAGGCGATCCATCGCTGGCGATTTTGAGGATGCGGCTACACCCTATGAGGGAGTGTCATCGTGATAATGCGCAGTTTTGTTGCGGCAACTACCCCAGTGCGCCGTAGACAGCGGGAAATGCAGGATGCACCTTCTCGGGCGAAATTCGCCAAACGCTTTCGCCAAACGCTACTAAGGTGCAGGCCATTATCTGCTGAGAATATCATGCGACGTGAACGGATACTCCCCCCGCATTCATTGTGCCTGGCGCTCGCCGCGGGCCTCATGGCCTGTTCCGGTCCGGCAGAAAGCGGTACGCAGGGCGAGGAGAGCGGACAAACCTGGCAAGCGCCGGAGCACCCGTCCTTTGTCGGCGCCGAGGGCTATGGTTCGCGCAGCAAGGGCGGGCGCAACGGCAGGATCATGCAGGTTGTCTCGCTGGCGGATGCGGGCCCGGGTACCTTGCGCGAATGCATCGAGGCGATGGGGCCGCGTGTCTGCGTGTTCCGCGTTTCCGGGGTGATCCGCTTCACCGACCAGCCCCCGCGCATCCGCCACCCGTTCATCACGATAGCCGGCCAGACCGCTCCCGGCGAAGGGATCACTCTGGCGCACAGCGGCGGCGAAGTGGGTCGGACGCCGCTGGTGATCAAGGATACCAATGACGTTATCGTGCGTCACATCCGGGTCCGCAACGACCGGATAGGCGATCGCCGCGGGAGCGAGGATTCGATCACCATCGAAAACAGCTCGCACGTGATGATCGATCATGTCAGCGCCAGCTGGGCGCGCGACGAACTGATCAACGGGTATGGCAACAACAACTACATCACCATCAGCAATTCGATCTTCTCCTGGGGGATCCCCAAGCACGACAAGTGCGCCCTGCTTGGCTCCGATCCCGGATCGGCGCAGAGCTTCAGCTTCATCGGCAACCTTTGCGCGCACAGCGGCGACCGCAATCCTGACATCAATTTCCGTCCGGGTTCGTGCGTCGAGGTGGTCAACAACGTGTTTTACAACGCGAAGTCCGAATTTGCCGAGGTGTGGGAGACCTATGGCGGAACGCCCGCCGCGATCATTGGCAACAGCTTCGTCGCGGGACCCGATACGCAGGGCAATGCGATCGGTATCGCCCGACAACGCATCTCCAGCGGCGGGCCGGCGCGGGTCTACATCGCCGACAACGAATTCGTGGGCGATTTCACGCAGCAGTCCCCGGAGCTGGAGGAGATTCTGCTGACACAGCCCGATTGCGCGACGACGATTACACCTGCCTCTGCGCAGCAGTCCTACGAGACGGTTCTCGGCGGAGCCGGGGCGTTTCCGCGCGATCCGCTTGATCGGCAGGTGGTGGACGACGTTCGTAGCCGCTCGGGTACGCTGGCGCGGGCGCCTGGCACGATTCCGCCAGTGGCGCTGGTTCGTGCAGCGCCCGATACAGACCGCGACGGCATGCCCGACGAGTGGGAAAAGGCGAACGGCTCCAGTCCTGAATTCTCCGATCCGTGGGAGGATGCCGACGGGGACAATGTCGCCAATCTCGATGAATGGCTCGAACAGCGGCATCTCGAGGTAATCGGCGCGCGCGTGCCGCAAAGCAGCCGCCAATGATGCGCGTTCCGGCGAGACTTTGCGCGGAATGAAGGTTCTGCACGTCATTACCGGCCTCAATGTCGGCGGGGCCGAGAACATGCTCGCCAAGCTGATCGAGCAGGGCGGGGCGGACGAGCCCGAAGTGCTCTCGCTGTTGCCGCCCGGCCCGATCGCAGAGCGGATCACCGCCTGCGGGGTAAAGGTCCATACGCTGGGCATGAAGCGCGGCCTTGTCGGGCCGGCTGCCTTGCTGCGCCTCGCGCGCATGGTGGAGGCGATAGCGCCAGACCTGATCCACGGGTGGATGTACCACGGCAATCTTGCAGCCAGCTTCGCCCGCCGCCGGTCGCGGCGCAGGGTGCCGCTGGTGTGGAACATCCGCCATTCGATCCCTGATCTGGCGATGGAGAGCCGACAGACGCGCATATTGCTGAAGCTGAGTGCGCGGATCTCGCGCGGGCCAGAGGCAATCGTCTACAACGCGCACGTGTCACGCGCCCAGCACGAGGCGATTGGCTACTCGGCTGAGCGCGGCATGGTCATTCCCAACGGTTTCGACACCACCCGCTTCAGCGCGGACCCTGCGGCACGAGAGGCGGCGCGGGCGCTGTTCGGCTTTGCCGACGGCGTGTTCCGTGTGGCCTGCATCGCCCGAATGCACCCGATGAAGGACCATGCGCGGCTGGTGGAAGCGGTAGCGGGCGCCCGCATGCGGGGGTGCGATATCCACCTCGTGTTGGTGGGCCACGGTCTCGAGGAGCCGCCGGTGGAGCTCAGGCAACTTATCGAGAACCAACTCCCCGCCGATCGCGTGACCACGTGCGGGGCGCGTTTCGACGTTGCCGACTGGCTTCCGGGTATCGACCTGCTGGCGGTGCCATCGGCGTGGGGCGAAGCCTTCCCCAATGTCATCGGCGAGGCGCTCGCCTGCGAGGTGCCAGTGGTGGCAACCGATGTCGGTGACAGTGCAAGGATCGTCGGCGAGCAGGGTTTGATCGTGCCGCCGAAGGATACAAGGGCGCTGACCGAAGCGATCCTGGCGTCGGCGGCGCGTCCGGCAGCGGAACGCGAGGCGATGGGCAGGGCAGGCCGGATGCGCGTTGTGGCAGATTATGCGCTGGCCCGCATCGGTTCGCGCTATTCGGATATGCACGCTGCCTGTCTCGACCAGATGCGGCGAGGGGTACAGCCGAAGGAAGCCGCTACATCGCCCCGTCGTAGTGCGCAATAATCGCATCGGGCGTCAGGACCTTGTTCGACCTGGAGCCGAGGAAATAGACCCCGCATGCCCCGTCGATCGCATAGTTTTCCGGAATAATCCGGTCGAAATACTGCGCCCAGAAGAAAGCCAGCTTGGCGATCTTGCCCGCCGTCCGCGAGCGAAAGAGGCTGCGCACGAAATAGTCGACCGACCACATCAGCTGACGCCCCGGTCCGGCTGACGCGCCCGAGTCGATCAGATCGAAGCGGCGGAAAAGGTAGCGGTGCCCGCTCTCGGTGAAACGGGTGAAATCGTAGGCGCCCTCATGCACCTGCTGCATGAACGGTGTTTCGGCGTAGACCAGTCCGCCCGGTTTGAGCACGCGCCAGATCTCGTCGGCAACACGCTGCGGTTCGAGCACGTGTTCGAGCACCGCCTGGATCACCACGCCATCGAAATGCTCGTCCTTGATCGGAATCTGGTGCGCATCGGCGACCACCTGGACGCGCGGCGTGTCATAGATGTCGAAGGCGGTCACGGCGATATCGGGATCGTCATAGAGCGCGGCCGTGCCTTGCCCCACGCTACCGCCGCCGATTACCAGCACCCTGGGTCTGTCGACAGCGTGCTTCAGTTTGCCGATGAAGCTGGCGATATTGCGCCGGGTCGATTCCTTCTCGGGGGAAAGCAGCGATTTGATGAATTTCGTCGCAAAGCCATATCTCTGGCCGTTCAATGACGCTGGCCGCCTGGGTCTCGACAACGTCTTCGCGCCTGACCACCGAATTTTCGAAGTCGATCAGCACCGGTGTATTGCCCGCTACAGGATAGTCCAGCGCCTCGCCATTGCCATCGCGCAGCGTCACGCGACCTTGGGTGAAACGCAGAGGTCTTGCGGTCCGCGGGCACTGGAGTGCGCCGTCGAGCTCATCGATTGTAGCTAGCATTCGTCTATCCGTGACCCTTTTGGTGGTGTGGCGTTAGCGCGCGCTGGTTGTGAAGGACGGTGGGCCGCTCGTGGTATCCATCAGGAGTCCTGGCCGGGGGCGCTTTTCCGCCAATTCCCGGTAAACCTTTCTGACTTCGGTGACATGGCGTTCGCTGGTATAGCGCTTTTCTGCCATGGCCCGCGCGCGGCGAGTGAGTTCCTCGCGCCGTTCTGGTGCATCGAGCAATTCAAGCGTCGCCGCCGCCATGGCCCGTGGATCGTCGGGGGGAACGATAATACCGCAATCGGGGGCTACGGCCTCGGCGTTGCCGCCCGACTGGGTCGCGATAACGGGAGTGCCGACCAGCATGGCCTCCACCAGCGTGCGCCCCAGCGGCTCGTTAAGAGCGGTGATAAGCAGCGCATCGCAGGCTGCGATCCACTCGTGGCCCGGATCGCGATACCCCATCAGCCTGACCGGCGGTCTTTTCCCGGCGCAGTTCAGCCGTTGCTGCATTTCGGCATCGACGGCGGGGTCCTTTGGCTCCCCGAACATGACGCCCACCACGGGGCGATCGGCAATCCGTTCAAGCTCGGCGACCGCATCGATAAATGCAGCGGGGCGTTTGCGCTTTATGTACTGGCCGAAATAGCCGCAGATGATGGCATTGTCCGGACAGCCGAGTTCGGCCACCAGCCGTTGCCGCATTTGCGCGCGATCGACAGAGACATTTACATCGAACGGGCTGTGGATGACGCGGGCCTTGCTAAGCTTGCCCCAGCGGCGGCGCGGAAGCGAATATTCGGATACGCCCACGATCTGATCCGCCAGAAGCGGCGCGACGAGACTGGTGCCGCGGGCATCGGGATCGCCGCGGTGGTGCCAGACGATGCGCGAGCCAGCCAGCTTGGCCGCCAGGGCCCAGCTGGCATGGCTGCGACCGTCATTGGTGTGGATGATGTCGACGCCCAGGTCTTTCAGCAGCCGCGCCCGGCCGAATATACGCGGCAAGGTGCGCAGCGCGCTGCCGATACCGAAGCTGCGGCCGACTGCGAAGGGTTTCTCCAGCGCACAAGGATCTTCAATCTGCTCGAAATTGCTGAAAAGCTGGGCAATCCGCCCGCCCGGAACCTCGAGCACCACGATCACCCGATAGCGCGTCTTGGGCAGAGCATCGAGCAGCCCTTTGAGCGAGATATGACTCCCGCCAATCCGGTCACCGGCAAAGGCCATGCAGATCGTTATTTTTCGTTCGGTCTCCATCAGGCCGGACATGCTGTGCTCCAATTCTGCCCGAAAAGACCGCCATCCTCGACGCACCGTCAGCGATGCAATCGAGATGTACAGTCCGGTACGGGCCCACACTCAGAAATTCACAATCTACGCGAAGAGCAAAAACCTCAAGGTATCATTGGTATAATTGCGCGCGGCATGTGGTGGATAGGCCGTCGAACCGACCTATCTGGCCACAATGCCGGCACCTATACCCTGTCCTAAAGGGTTATATGGGCCAAGTTGGTGACCCTTATGTGAACTGGTCTGGACCGCAATTGCGGGCAGGAAGGCGCACGGGACGCAATCGGCAGATACCGGCTATCCATATTGGCGGTGCGCGGGGACGATTTCCGTCACCGACCGCAATTGGCGGCGGGCAGCTTCGCCGAAGTGTTGAAGAACTCTGGCGAGTTGTAGCGAATGTGATCGTTGGCCAGCATGCTCAGATATTCTTCGATATTCGGATAGCCGTCGCCATCGGCATCGGCGTTGGCATCCCAGCGATTGGCATTGGTGTTGCTGTACCGGTTTTCCCACGCATCGGGCATGCCGTCGTTGTCGCTGTCGGTAAGCGGATTGTTACCAGCCGTGATCCGGGCAAAACCGCCATAGTCAGCCGGGTTGCCGCTCGTGAAGCCGCCCTGGAACAGATAGGGCGCACGGTCGCAGGTCTGGAGATCCTCGATATACTGCTTGTCCACATTGTCCCGGCAATAGCCTGACCGGCACAGGATTGCCCCGGCCTGCTCGATCACCGTGCGCTGTGCCGTGCGCGCGTCGGTCAGCATCCACGGACGCAGGTAACTGTTGGTAATGCCGGGAGCGTAAGTCCAGTCATTGGCAAACACGCTGGAACTGATCGTCGAGCCCGGATAGGCGCCAAAGCCACGGCGGCTCTGGTTGCCCTGGCGATAGATCGAGAACCCGAACGACGTATTGGTAGCCCTGTCAAAAAGCGCGGGGAAAAACGATTCCGGCCGATCCTGCGACAGCACGCCTTCCATGTGGCTGTTGCTTACCCAATTGAGATATACGCTGCCGAACTGGTTGGAAATAAGCCCCGGCTCGCTGATGAAATTGTACACAGTGTTGCCGATGTAATCGATCTGGCCGGTGGTGCCCGATGGTGCCTGCGGCGTGCCTCCGGCAATGTTGGCCCCGCGTTCGTCACCGTGCTGCGACAGATTGTAGGCCACTGTCACCCGGTTGGCGGGCTTCATGAAGAACGTCTTGCAATGATAGGCGCCCGGATCGTGGCCTGCGTCGCGACACAGGTTCGGCCCGATCATGGAGAACTGCACGGTGCAATCGCTGCATACCGCGTCGAGGCTTTCGTCGGTTCCGAACATGGTCGTGACATGATCGAGCACCTGCCGGCGACTATCCCCGATACGAACGGAGTCGCCATTGCTGCTCGGCGCGTCAGTGTGGTTGCCATAGCGGAACCGGATATGCCGCACGATCGCGTCGCTCTGTTGCCGCGTGTAGAGCAGCGGCGCATCGACCAATCCCTTGCCGCGCACCACCTCGATGCCGTTGGGCGAGGTCTGGCCCGCGATGTAGAGGCCGTCCACGGTAATGCGCATCTCCGACTGCACTACGATCTGCCCGCTCACGTCGAACACGCAATAGCGCGGACGGCCCGCCGGGATGTCGTAAGGCGAGGTTACCCGAAGTGCGAGGGCGCATTCGCGCAGGGTGATCAGGTTGTCACTGGGGTTTGCCGTGTCGGCCAGGCTGTTGATCCGATAGACCACTGCATTCTGGCTGCGCACCCTTGCCTGGGCTCCGAAACCAATCGCAGTCGGAAATGCCAGTGGGTGACGGCTCTTTTCGGGAATGTTGCCATTGTCCGGATCAGCAAAGGCAGCCCTGCCGGCCGTAGCCGAAGACGGCGTGGGCGTCGGAGACGGTGTCGGGCTGGGCGTCGGCGCCGGTGTGCCGGTTGCGACAGGGGTCGGCGAGCCGGCGGGCATGGCGCTGTCGTCCGCACCGCAGGCGGAAAGGAGCACCAACGCCAATGTGGTCAGGCCGGCGCGGCCGTTCAGGAACCAGGGTCTGCCTGCCGCAGCAATTCGAAATTCGTGCTCCATCGTCGGACTACCTGCAATGTATGAAATCGGGCTTGAAGGGTTAACAATCCCAACAGCACATGACGGTTTTTGCGCTCAAGCGATGCAAGCGTTAACAATTGTGCCGAGAATATTGATGAACTGTGCGGCGAAAACGCCGGGCCGTGGACCAAGGCTAGTGAAAACCCGGCCAGCGCGTCGTCATAGTCGGTTTCGGAGTGATGCAGTCATCGAGTTCGCGGTGCTCGCCGCGCAATTCTCAAGCTCGAAAAATCGAGCGCACGTGCATGAAAGCTTCCGCCGCGTGCAGATGGACCGCGGATCCGCGCACCGCCGCAAGGGCGCGCAAGGTTTCCGGGCTCCGCTCTTCGGGGAACGGTCGAACCTGGCTGGCAAACGCTGCAAAGGCTTCCAGCTTGCGTTCCAGCGTGTCGGCAATGTCGATAAACACGTTGGGAACGAAGGCAGGGTGTCGTCGGCGCGGCGTACCAGTTGGTCTCGCTCACCGTTTCGTAGCAAAGAATGTTGCACGGCGCTGCCGCGTGGCGTGGGCGGGCGGCGACCATGGCTGCCAGGAAGGTGAGCTGGTGGTCGAGATGGATATCGCCGACGAAAGGCAGGAGCAGCGTATCGGGGCGCATTTCATCGATAAGGTCTGCGAAGGGGGCGTTGCATTCGCGTGCGGGCATGGCGTCCAGCTCGGCGGCGGGCAGGTTCAGCAACCGTGTATCCTTGACCCCGATAATGGCGTGCGCGCGCCGCATTTCCTGCTGCACCTGCTCGACCTGTTCGGCAGCGAAGATCGGCTGCCGCCCTGTAGTGGCGACGGCGATGGTGACCTCGCCGCCTTCGTCGACCAACCGCGCAAGCGTTCCCCCGCAGCCGAGAATCTCGTCGTCGGGATGCGGAGCTATGGCGAGCACGCGGCCAAACCGGTCGGACAGTTTCATTGCCGCTGTCTCCCCAGCACCGCGTGTTGTCCGGGCACTTTGCCCGAAGCTGTTTCCCATTCTTCCACTCTCAACAAGCCCTCGCCGGTCATGACAACGAAATGCGTTTCGGTTCGCTCGACAATCTGGCCGCGCATGGCGTGGTATGTGCCGCCATCGGGCACCACGGTGCTGCGCCAGATCGTGAGCCGGTTATCGCCATCGAAGGTGAAGGCGCCGGGGTAGGGCTTGCCCACTGCGCGCACCAGGCGATCTATGGCAATGGCGCTGTCGTTCCAGTCGACCAGGCCATCGGCAGCGGTCCTTCTTGCCGCATAAGTGGCATATCGCTCGTCCTGAGGCTGGCGTGGCAAGTGGCCGTCGGCAATAGTGGCAAGCGATCTCTCCAGCATCACTTCCAGCGCCGCCTGATGCTTGGCGTAAAGCGTTTCCGCCGTCTCGTCGGGGGCGACATGGAAGAATTGCTGGTCGATGAGGTCACCATTGTCGACTTCCTCGCCCAGCCACATCAGCGAGCCGGCCGTGATCGGCTCCTGCTGCAGGATCGTCCACGGCAGCGCAGCACGACCGCGCAGGCGCGGCACGGCGGCGGGGTGATAGCCGATGATCCTGTCAGGCTTCAGGTTCATGAACTCGTCCCGGCAAAGCTGCGACCAACCTATGACGATGATGAAATCGACGTCAGCTTCGACAATCGCCTCCAGGCAGTCTGCACTGTTGGAATTGAGCGTGCGGAAGAGCCTGGCGCCCGCTTTATCGGCAATCGGGCCAAGATCGACGAAATCCGAATGCCTTTCTGCCGCCTCGAGCTCCAGCGTCACCACCAGTTCGAGCGACCAGTCCGGCGAGCGGGCCAGCATTTCCGCGGCCAGCGCGGTGCTGCCGACACATCCGACGAGTGCTGCCTTGAGCATGGCCGGTCAGCCCCCCGTGCTTGCGGGCAAAGGGTTTGGCGGCTCTTGCCCGGGGGCTTCGGGCGCTGCGTCAGCGGTCCGTTCGCCAGCAGCCCGCAACAGGCCCATTTCGCCCAGCAACTGGCGATTGACCAGGTGCACGTCATATGTCTTTCGCGCCACTTCGAGAGAGGCCGCACCCATTTGCTCGACAAGGGCAGGTTCCGCCGCGAACTGCGCCATGGCCTTGGCCAGATCTTCTGCATCGCGCGGGCGGACGAGGAAGCCATTGACGCCGTTCTCGATGGCATCGCGGCAGCCGGGCAGGTCGGTCGTGATCACCGGACGGGCGCTGGCCAGCGCTTCGAGGATCGTGCGTGGCAATCCCTCGCGATAATAGGAAGGCAGGACAAATACCGAGCAGGCGGCAAGGTAGGGCCGCACGTCATCGGTGCCTGCCACGAACTCCACATCGTATTCGGTGGCCAGCCGCTTGCTCTCTTCGCTTGAAATACCGGAGGGATTTTCATCCTCGCTTCGGCCGACTATCTGGAATTGGCACGCGGGATGATCCCGGCGCACGATGCGTGACGCCTCCAGGAATTCCATGATCCCCTTGTTGCGCATCAGCCTGCCGATCATCAGGAACCGTATCGGCCGGGTAACGGGCGGGCAGGCGGTGAAGCGGGTCAGCGACACGCCCGATCCGGGAACCTGGATCACCCTCTGCCGGGAATCGACGATCCCCAGTTCGATCATGTCCTGGCGATCGTCGGCGTTGAATACGAAAGTGGCCTGCGCGCGTGCAAGGGCGGCGCGATAGAGCCGCGTCACCGCGCTCCGCAGCCAGCTGGAATAGCCAGCATCCATGCTGAACACCTGCCCAAGGCCAGACATCAGCGCGAAGAACTTCGCCGTGCCTCCGGTGAGCGCGGCGATCCGCGTGGCAATGCCGCCGTAGATGATCGGCTTTTGCGTGTAGGCGAGAACGACATCGGGCCGCTCGCGTTGCACCAGGCCGACATAGGTGGACAGCAGGCCAAGGTCGGAAAGGACATTGGTGCCCGTTCGCTGCATGGGTGTATGCCGGAAAGCGACGCCCATCGCCGCCAGCTTGCCTTCGGTCTCGATATCGCGATCGGGCGCGCACGCGATTACGGTATGCCCGTTGTCGATCATCGCCTTGAGCAGGTCTCCGCGAAAATTGATGAGCGAATAGGCGAGGCTGGAGAGGACGAGGATCTTCACTGACGCCGATCCCTCGCTGATCCCGGACTGGTATTCCCGGAGCATCGGTGCGTACGCGGCTCGCTCGGTAATCGTTGATTGGTCCTGAAAGTCACGACCGCGATATGAGGGCAAAGGCACCCGTCAGGCAACCACGGCAGACGGCTACTATCCTTTCGATATGTCCCGAGAGGCCATTTGGGAAATTCCTGCGCGCTCAGGATAGGAAGACCTAGCCGAATTATCGCACCAATAGCTTGTCGGGTGTTTCCGGTCCTCCGGCGACTAATCCGGCTACTGCCTGCTTGCTCATGCCTTGAAGTCAGCCCGAGCGGCTAACGTGCAGCCCATCATAGAGTTGCCATGCCCGATCGAGGGGGCAGCCTGCCTGGGCAACATTGAGGATGAGCCAAAGCCGATGAACAAGCCGGAGAGCAAAATTCAAAGCAGGGAATCGCACCTGGATGCGGAGCAGGCTGCCGGCAGTCCGTCCGGAATGCGGCGAAAACTGCGCCGGCTGGTGCGCGACATCGGCGTGATGGTCATCGACTTTTCCGTCATTTTCGTGACGCTTTACGCCACGCTCAACCTGCTACCGGTGAGAGCCATCGGTCCGGGGTCCGATTTCATCGTATTCTCGCTGTGCTTTGCGCTCGTTGCAACTGCGGTTTTCACCGCGTCAGGGCTTTACAAGCGCAGCTGGAGATTCGTGAATTTCACCCATTCCAGCTTCCTCGGCATGGTCATCCTGGGCGGACTGGCCGTGGCCTGGCTCGCGGCCTTTGCCTTCCCCGTGGTTCGTGCAGAGGCTGCATCGCTTGTGCCCGTGGCTGCGGTTCAATGGGCATTTGCGACGCTCGGCATGCTCAGCGTACGAATGATGCGACGGGTAGAGCGGCAGTTTTTCGAGAAGCGCCGGTTGGTTGTCCGCGCCAAGCCCAAGGCGGCTGTCCGCAAGAAGGCGGTCCTCGTCGGATCGTGGCAATGGGCGCGGGTGTCGATCGACATTGCGCAAACCGATCAGAGCTCCTCGATGGAAATCCAGGGCGTGCTGCTTCCGCGCCACGAAGACTCGCTGGTGCGCGTCGATGAAATCCCGGTGCTGGGCAGCCAGTACGACCTGGCCGCGGTGCTGCGTCAGCTCGAGTTCGAAGACAATTCGCCCGATTACGTGATCGTCTGCGATGATGGCACGTTCCTCAGCAATCGCGACGTCACGCGCATCATCCACACCTGCCGGGAACGCAAGGTCGAGGTATGCCGGGTGCGCGATCCCTGGGCGCAACTCCTGCAACAAACATCCTACCCCAACGCGCCGCGCCTGCCGATCGAGGATCTGCTCGGTCGCAGCGAATACAAGCGCGACAACCAGAGCGTGCTGCGCCAGATCGCCGGTCGCAGCATACTGGTGACCGGGGCGGGCGGGACGATCGGTTCGGAACTGTGCCGCCAGATCGCGCAGATCAAACCATCCAGGCTGGTGCTGCTCGATGCGAGCGAATACAACCTCTATCAGATCGATATGAGCCTGCGGGAACTCTATCCCGATCTCAACATCATCAGCGAAATCGCCAGCATCTGCGATGCAGCCGCGGTCAATCGCGTGTTCGAAATCAACCGACCCTCGATCGTATTCCACGCCGCGGCGCTGAAACATGTGCCGATGGTGGAGGCGAACCCCTGCGCCGGAGCGATGACCAACATCATCGGGACCCGCATCGTCTCGAACGCAGTATGCCTGTACGGGGCGAAGGCGATGATCCAGGTCTCCACCGACAAGGCGGTGAACCCGATCGGGGTAATGGGCGCCACCAAGCGGGTGGGCGAGCTTTATTGCCAGGCGCTCGACATGTGCGGAGTGGACGACGAAGACGCACCGCGCTTCATGACCGTCCGGTTCGGCAACGTGCTGGGATCCAGCGGATCGATCGTGCCGCTGTTCGAGCGTCAGCTGCGCGAAGGCAAGCCGCTGACCGTGACGCATCCCGACATCGAACGCTTTTTCATGACCGTGCGCGAAGCGGTGCAGCTGATCCTGCAGGGCAGTGCAAGCGCGCTCGAATCCGAAACGCAGCGCGGATCGATCTTCGTGCTCGACATGGGCAATCCCGTGCGGATCGTCGATCTCGCGCGGCGGATGATCACGCTGTACGGCCTCGAGCCGGAGGAAGACGTGCCGATCGAATTCGTCGGCCTGAGGCCGGGCGAGAAGCTTTATGAAGAGCTGTTCGACATTTGCGAAGCGCAGGTGGAATCGGGAATCGAGGGCATCTTCGAGGCGCACTCCCGGCCGATCCCGCTGCCTTTCATCACCATGGCCATCAATCTCATCGCCGAACGCGCCGCGGCCGGGGAAGACGAGGGCATTGTCAGGCTCGTGCATGGGCTGGCGCGCTATCCTGCCAACGGCAACGACCAGGACCTGTTGCTGTATTCCTCCGCTGCCGAACTGACCACGCTGTTCGAACGAGCCTATCGGGCGGAGGTTGCCAATGAGCGCTAGTGCACTTCCTGTGACCGAAGCCAGGCGGCAGGTCCGCTCGTCCTGGCCACGCTTCGAGGCAGACGAGCGCGAGGCGGTGACGAATGTCCTTGTCTCGGGCAAGGTAAATGCCCTGGTCCACGGCGGGGAGTGCGACGCCTTCGCTGCCGAATTCGCCGAATTTCTCGGTGCCGATCAGGCCATCTGCATGGCCAATGGCACGGTAACGCTGGAAATTGCCTTGCGCGCGCTGGGCGTGGGGCCGGGCGATGAAGTGATCGTGCCCGCGCGCAGCTTTTTCGCCACGGCCAGCTGCGTCGCCTCGGTCGGCGCTCTGCCGGTATTTGCCGACGTGCTCTCGCCGTCGCAGAACATCGATCCCGCCTCGGTCGAACGGATGATAACCCCGCGCACCAGGGCGGTGATCTGCGTGCATCTGGCAGGCTGGCCTTGCGACATGGCCGCGCTTGGCGACATTTGCGAGGCGCACGGCCTGTTCCTGATAGAGGACTGTGCGCAGGCCCACGGTGCGGCAATCGACGGGCGCAAGGTCGGCACCTTCGGTGACGCTGCCTCGTTCTCCTTCTGCACCGACAAGATCATGTCGACCGGCGGGGAAGGGGGGCTGCTGGTGATGCGCGATCCTGACGCGCATACGCGTGCATGGTCGCTCAAGGATCATGGCAAGAACCCGCAAAAACTCAGCGACGGCAAGGGTATTCCCGGGCAGTTTCGCTACATCCACGATGGCATGGGCAGCAATGCCCGGATGACCGAGATGCAGGCGGCAATCGGGCGTGTGCAACTGCGCAAACTTCCCGATTGGCTGGCCGCGCGCAGTGCCAATGCGCAGTTCCTGTCCGAAGCCATGGCGAACCATTCGCTGCTGATGGTGCCCGAAGTCCCCGCAGAGATTACCCACGCGTGGTACAAGTTCTATCTGCTGCTGCGCCCCGACATGGCCGATCCCGAAGCGCAGCGCGCGCAAATGATCGAGCAGCTCATGGCAAAGGGCATTCCCTGCGGCACCGGTTCCTGCCCGGACATGAGCCTGGAACTGGGACTAAATGGCCTTGATCTCCGACGCGACGGTGGCCTCGCCAATGCCCATGCGCTGGGCAGGTACACGCTGATGCTGCTGGTCGATCACACGCTCGATCAGGACGACATGGCACGGATCGCTGAGGCGCTGTGGGAACTGGCACCATGAGGGGTTCGACAACCATGGCTCCTGCCGCGAGGAGGCGGGATTTGAATGCGATGGACTTGACATCAAACGATAGTAAGGTTTCCCCTGTAATGGGGATTGGCGGCGCTCAGGATGTATCCCGAGCTGGCCGCGACGTGGGGCCGGGGGCTATTGCCGGAGTGATCCGGGCTTCGACTTTCCGGCAGTTTGAGAGAGTGGAAAGGGGTGCGACATGATTCAACGGACAAGAGACCTGATACGAGCTTTGACATTCATGGCGGGGATTGCGCTGCTTGCCGCATGCTCCTCCTCGCTTTCGACCCTGCCGACGATCGGGGCCGCAAACTCGGCTGATTATCGCATGCAACCGGGTGACGAACTGCTGGTGACGATCCAGGATGTCGAACAAGCCGATCGCTCCTACATCATCGATTCAGCCGGGATGATCTCGCTCCCGCTGTTGCAGGAAGTCGAGGTCGCGGGGCTGGGCATGCGCGAAATCGAGAACCGGATTGCCGACGGATACCGCTCGCGCAACCTGCTCACCAATCCGATCGTTTCGGTGCAGATGGGAGCGTTGCGCCCGTTTTACGTGATCGGCGAAGTCAAGTCGCCCGGCGAGATTACCTACCGCCAGGGCATGACCGTGCTCTCGGCGATCTCGGCAGCCGGCGGCTACACCTATCGCGCGCAGGAAGGCGAGGTCGAGGTGGTCCGCACCGTCAATGGCCAGGAGGTCCGCTCGCGGGCGACCGAAGACGCCCTCATCCTGCCGGGTGACCGGATCCGCGTCTACGAGCGCTGGTTCTAATGCGGAGTCGGTCTTTCTGGTTCGCAACGGCGGCGATTTGCGCCGTCGCCGGCCCCTCGCTTACCGCCTCGGCGCAGGAAATCGGATCGACGGCCGGTGGCGTGGTCGGAGACGATTCCGAATATCGGCAGGTACCGATCGCGGTCGGCCCTTTCATTATCGATGTGGGTGCCGAAGCACAGCTGGAATATGACGACAACGTCTTTGCCGCCTCCGTCGATGAGGAAAGCGATGCGATTGCGCGGGTGCGACCTTATGCAAACTTGCGGCATGTTACCGGTTCGTTGGCGACAACGCTTTCGACAAGTCTCGACCTGCGCCGTTACGCCGATTTCGAAAGCGAGAATGCAACCGGGGCATCCGTGCTGCTCAGCAGCGTCTGGAGCCCGCAAGCGGGGGAATCTCTCTTTATCAGCGGTCTGGCGAACCGCGTGATCGAGGATCGCGGTGACCCTGAAGCGCGGCAGATCGAAGGGATCGGACCGCGTGTCTATCGCATCCTGGGTGGCACGGCAGGCTACAGCCGCAGCGGCTCTCGTTTCCTTCTCGAGGTCGTGGGCGATATCCAGAATGTCGACGCGCTCGATCTGATTGACGCAGAGCGCGATTACGAAACCTATTCGGGCCGGGTGACCGTGGGTTACCGCTCCGGTGGCCCGTTCTACTTCACCGGCACCGGCTATTATACCCGGCGCAATTTCCGTCTTCCGGAACCGATAACCAATATTGATCGCGATGTGTCCACCACCGGGGCCCTTTTGGGTATCCGTTTCGACGATGGCGGGCTGATCGAAGGCCGCGTGGGTGCAGGTATCTTCAACCTGACTGCAGACGATCCGCTGCGCGATGATCGCACGGGCTTTTCGCTCCAGGGCGTGCTGTCTTATCGACCGACCCAGCGAACCGCCATCAGGCTCAACCTGTTCAACGGGGATGTCACGTCTTTCCGCTCCGGTGGTTCGACGCGGATCGAGACGAACATCGGCCTGACGGTGGAACAGGAAATCCGGCACAACCTGCTGGGATCGGTCGGCGTCGAGTGGGAACGGTACAATTTTTCCGGCGGCAATTCCGACACCCAGCAGCGGTGGCGGGCCAATGGCGAAATGGAGTACCTGCTCAATCGTCGCCTGTCGGTGTTCGGCAAGGTCAGTTACAGCACGCGCAGCAGCGATGGCCCGCTGGACGAATATAGCCGATTCCGGGCCGGCGCTGGTGTGAGAATGCGTTTTTGACGGCGCGACTCGGCGCTGTTGCCACATGTTTGCAAGGCACTGCGCACAATTGGCCATCGGACATACCAAAATGGGCTACCCTATATAAGTCGCCCGCCATACCGATGATAAGGTGGCAAAGCATGCGAGAACTGCGCATTGTTCGATGCAGGAAACTCTCATGAGCGCTGCCTTTACGGGAAGCGGCAACAGGCTGAAAAACGCATGGCAAATCTGGTAGAAATCAACGACGTCGCGAGCAACCTGCCAGCGGAGCGACGGCTCCCTTGGACCTATCGACCCGAAGCGGTCGCGCATCATACGCTGTCGCTGCGCGATTTCGTGCGGTTGCTCGAACGCCACAAGCGGATGATCCTGCTGGTGGTCGCGTTGGTCACCCTGCCGGTTCTCGTCTACCAACTGCTTTCGCCCAACCTCTACAGTTCGTCCGCGCATGTGCAGGTGCAGCTGATTGACGAGGTCGGTACCAACCAGGCCGACGTCAGCAACCGTAACGAGGTGCGCGTCAGCAACGCGGTGCGCCTGAACCGCTCGCGGTCATCGGCAGAGGCGGTGATTCTCGCCCTCGATCTGCTCAACGATCCCGAGTTCCGCGCAGAAATGGGCGAAGCCGAAGGCGATGACACCACGCAAATGCACCGGGCGATCAACACGCTGCTCGGCATGCTCACCGTGACCAGCGAGCCCAATTCCGACCTTATCCAGGTGACCATCACGACGAAGTCGCCCGAACTTTCAGCCCGGATCGCCAACCAGTATCCGGATTCGGTGAGCCGGGTGCGCACGCGCCAGGGCACCGAGCGGAGGGAGGAACTGCTGACATCGTTGCTGGCCGAGCGGGCCGACCGCGAGGAAGCGGCGCGCACTGCCTCGAACGAACTGGCAGAGTTCCGCCGCGACGCGCGCATGCCCTTCGGCCTCGGGACAACCGAGAATCTCTCGCACATGAACCAGCTTGCTGCCGAAGCGGCTTCGGCCAGCGCCAACAGCGCGGGTTCGTCCTCCCGCAGTGCAGTCATCGCCGGTGCCGCAGGTCTGCGCAGCACCGCGCAGGCGACATCTGCGGCGGTCCAGCAGCTTGAGCGGCAGCAGGCAACGCTGCTCGCCGAAAAGGCGCGGTCAAGGGGCGACGCTCGGCTCCGACCACCCCGACATGGTACGCGTGACCAGCGAACTGGCTTCGGTCGAAGCCGCGCTTGCCGAACAACGTGCGGATGCGCAGTCTGCGGCGCAGGACGGTTGCCAATGCGGAAGCGGCGCAGATGCGTGAAATGGCCCGCAGCCAGGCCGCGCAGGACGCGGCCCGTGCCGGTCGCTTGCAGGGTGCGCTCGCCTCCGTGCGGTCGCAGGCGTTCCAGAACAACGAGAATTCGGTCAAGTTATCCGAGCTTGAGCGCAATGATGCGCTGGCCAACATGGCCTTCGCATCGATCGTCGAGCGCATCGAGCAGGTGCGCGCGCAGATGCAGCTCGAAGGCGTGAACACGACGGTGGTTTCGCCAGCGGTGGCGAATTACGACCGCGTTGCACCCGCGCCCGCGAAAATGACACTTGTCGCCATGCTCGGTTCGGTGGTGCTGGCGGTGATGATGGCGCTTGGTATCGATCTGGCCGATGGTCGGTTGCGAACCTCTGCCCATGTCGCGCGGCATTTCGGCCTGCCGACACTTGGCATGCTGCCGCGCATTGAATCCGGATTGTCCGAGAATATCAGCGAAAGCCCGGTCCTCCAGGATCCGCATTCACTGTTCGCAGAAGCGGCGCGTTCAACCTATTCGGAGATGCGCGCGCTGCGTACCCAGGGCGGTTCTCAGTCGGTCCTGATCACCAGCCCGCTGCCCAACGACGGCAAGTCGACCGTATCGCTGACGCTGGCCGCGGCAGCGAAGGTGATGGGGCAAAGCGTCGTGCTGGTCGACCTCGATCTGCGCGTGAAGGGCTTGCTCAAGGAGGTCCAGAGCAAACTGGACACGCCGGATATCGTGGACGTCCTGACGGGTCGCGCCAGTGTCGAGGATCTGCTGCAGGATCCCGATGTCAAGCCGATGCTGGATACGCCAGAAGGCCTGAATGCCGAGGAAATCGAAAGCGCATTTGCGCACGATACCGGACGCATCGTGATCCTCAGCGCAAAGCGGCCCGTCGAAAACCCTGCGGCGCTGCTCAACGCGCAAAGCCTGCGACACCTGCTGGCTGAACTCAAGAAACACTTCGACCTGCTGATTATCAACGCGCCCGCCGCGCTGGCCGTACGCGATGCGCGCGCCATGTGCGACTACACCGACCATACCCTGGTCGTGTCGCGCTGGGGTCGGACCACGATCGAGCAGATGAGCGCCACGTTGGAGACGCTCTCCGGCCGCGCTGACGGCGTCGTCTTCGACCATGTCGACTATGCCGAACACGCACGCCGCCAGTATGGCGATTCGATCCAGTTCTACGTCGATGCGTCGGATTATTACTCCGACGATTACACGGCCTCGCCATCGATCAAGGAGCGGATCAAGCGGATGTTCCGCAAGAAGCCGGCCCAGCAGGACGAGTACGCTTAATAGCGTCTGCGCCCGGCCATGGTTTCCCGCATCGTTGCCCTGTTCCTGCTGATCCTGGCATTGCCTCTGCTGGCCTTGCTGGCATTGCTGGTGGGGCTGACGATGGGCCGCCCGGTGATCTTTCGCCAGACGCGGTCCGGGAAGGACGGAGCAAGCTTCGTTCTGGTCAAGTTTCGCAGCATGCGTGATGCCCGCGATGCGTCCGGTGCGCACTTGCCCGACGCCGAACGCACCACGCTGGTCGGCAGCCTCCTGAGGCGTTCGCGGCTCGACGAATTGCCGGGTCTTTTGAATGTCGTACGCGGCGAAATGAATTTCGTCGGACCGCGCCCGCTACTGCCGCCGACGATTGCCGAAAAGGGGGAGGCGGGGCGCCGGCGCGGTGAGGTCAGCCCCGGTCTCACCGGCTGGGCGCAGGTCAACGGCAACACGCTGCTCACCCTCGACGAAAAGATCGCGCTCGACCTGTGGTATATCGACAATCGCAGCTTCTGGCTCGACCTGCAGATATTGATGCGGACATTGCTGGTGATGGTTGGCGGCGAACGGCGTACGGCCTCCGCGATGAGCGAGACCGGCAGCTAGCCGAACGTTTTCAGCGCCGAAGCAAGCTCGTCGAGCGAGCCGATCCGTTTTTCAGCCCCGTGATCGGGCGATTTCGGCTCGGGCGAATGCACCCTGCCATCGCGGTCAATCTGCACCGTCCGCCAGCCAAGCGCGCGAGGTGCGATAAAGTCCTTCGCCGGGTTGTCGGCGACGTAGACGTGCGCCGCACCGGCTTCTCCCGACCACGCCATCACCTGTTCGAAGGCTCGCGGATGCGGCTTGCCCATGCCCTGCGGCAGCTCTCCGGTGGGGATGATGAGGTCGAACAGATGGCAGATGCCGAGCGCGGCGATCTTGGAGCGCTGCATTGCGGCTGGCCCATCGGTGATGATCGCACGGCGACTGTCGTTGGCGGCGAGGAAGCGCGCGGTATCGGGGCAGGGGGCGATCTGCGGCGCATGTCCGCGATAGACGTTGATCAGGCCGGCGATCGTGGCCGCATCGCTCGCCAGTCCGAAGTGATCGAGCGCACGATTGAAAACCTCTCCTCGCACGCCTTGTTCGAACAAGGCCCGGCACGTACCGGGAACCACCATATCCCCATGCAAGGCGCGCAAATGCGCCTCTACCGCGACGAAGCCACTGAAGGCGAAATCCCTCTCCAGATAGAGCGTGTCGTCAAGGTCGAAGACAAGGACGCCTGGTGCTGTGCTGCTAGACGAAGACGGCATTGTCATAACGCAGCATTGTCAGCCCATCGCGCCAGTCGTTGCAGTCCACCAGCGGCATGCCGATCGCGGTTCGCATGACGTTCTCGGCGAAGTGTCCGCCGGCTTGATCGGCCAGCGGATAACCGCCGCCGAACCGGGCGTTGATCTCGATCACGCGCGGACCGAGTTCGGGATCGTCGAAAAGCTGGAAGCACAACACCCCGCGCGCATCGGGCAGGGCGGCGGCAAGGTTGCGGGCAATCGTTTCGAAATCGCTTCGGCGCACGGTGCGGCCCTTTTCAACCTCGCCTGCGCGCACCGATATCCGCAGGTGGGGGATCGCGGCGCGCATGACCCCATCCTCGTCCACGAACAGGTTGATCGTGTATT
Source organism: uncultured Alphaproteobacteria bacterium (assembly GCA_963783265.1). Taxonomy (GTDB): domain Bacteria; phylum Pseudomonadota; class Alphaproteobacteria; order Sphingomonadales; family Sphingomonadaceae; genus Alteraurantiacibacter. The sequence continues at coordinate 48,362 of CAWAMU010000010.1, forward strand.
CGTCGCCGTGCAGCGTTTGCTGCACCAGCATCGGCTCGACAAATTCGCGTTCAAGCTCAGCCATGTTCTGCGCCAGCACGATGCCGCGGCTTGCGCTGCCCGAAACGGGTTTGACGAAAAGCGGCCAGTTCCAGCCATCGTGATCGCGGCGAAAATCCTCCAGCCTGGCTGTGCGGGGAACCGGCACGCCAGCCTCGGCCAGCACTTCCATAGTGCGCTGCTTGTCGCGCACGATGTCGATCACTTCCCCGGAGGAGACGTGGACATAAGCGCCCAGTGCGGCAAAGTCCTCGCGCGCAGCGGCAAGCGGCTGCAGCTCGGTATCAATCGTCGGCACTATCAGCGTGATGCCGTTCTCACGCGTGTAATCGAGCAGCGTGGGGATATAATCGGCGTGATCGCAACGCGGTGCGGCGAAACGCCCGTCGGCAAGTGCGCAGGCGGCACTCAGTTCGGGACGAAGATCGCAGGCGTGAATTTCGAGCGCTACATCCATGCGCGCAGCGGAAGCCCGGAAACATTCAAGCAGGCCTGCGCGGCGACCGGCAGAGGTCACCAGCATTTTAAGTTCGCGGTCGATCATGCAGCGGGCTCCTTCATGTTCCGCGCCGCATCTTGCGGTAATCGCGCAGGCGGCAAAAGTGCCTCGTCCAGGGCTGCGTCCCATTGGCGCATTATCTGTGCCGGGGAGAAAGCGCCGATTGCCTGCGCCGCCTGCTTGCCCAGCCGCTCACGCAGCGCCGGGTCTTCCATGCACTGTTGCAGGGCTTCTTGCAGGTCTGCCGGGTCTTCGGGCGCGACGAGCAGGCCCGATTGCCCGTGCTCGATCATTTCTTCCGGCCCGAAATCGCAGCGGGTGGACACCACGGGCAATCCCGCTGCCATGGCTTCGCCGATGACGTTGGGGAAGCCCTCGTAACGCGACGAGAGGACGAAGATCTCCGCGTTCTCCAGCCAGCCGCCAGGCGCTGAACTGTTGCCCATGAGGCTGACGCGGTCGGCAATGCCGAGGCGCGCGATTTGCGCTTCGAGAGCACTGCGCTGCGGCCCTTCGCCAAAAATCTCCAGCCGCCAGCCGTCCGCTGCCTGCCCGATTGCAGCAAAAGCATCGAGCAGGACGTCGAATCCCTTCTGCTCGGTCAGCCGTCCCACCGCGACGATGCGCTGCGGATCGGCTGGATGGCGCGCCTGTGGCCAGGCGCTGATGGGGTTTGGAATGACCCGCAATCGATCTTGCACGCCTTGTGAAAAGCAGCGTTTAACCGCTTCTGTCTGGCAGATTATCAGTCGCGCGCGGCGATAGGCGATGGCGAGCAAACGGTTCCAGGCGGGATGCTTTTCCTGCCGCTCGGGATTGTTTCGTTCGCAGCAGATTACCGGTATCGATAGGCCCGTGGTGGCGATCAATGCGAGCAGGTTGTTCTTGGTGAGGAAGGACACCACGACGTCGGGCCGGGTCTTGTCCAGCAACCGCCGAAGATTGCGCAGATTGCCCAGTTTCGACAACTTGCCGGTCTCACCGTTCCCGAGCCGATGGCGGACGATCCCGGCATCGAAATGGTGGAACTCGGTATCGCCCGGCGAATCGAAGCTGGCAATCTCCACGGCCATCCCCTGGGCGTGCCAGTGGGCGGCTATCTGCGAGATCACCCGTTCCGCTCCGCCTGCACCAAGCCCCGAAATGACAAACAGCACCTTCGGCATACGCTTGGGCTTCCCGTTGCTTCTAGTGTTCACGGCGCGCGGCACCCCCGGATAAACTGTCTGGCCTGTTCGACACCGGACAAGCCCGGCGTTAATGCGTGTACATCAGCGATCAGCACCCGGGATACGCCGCGCGCGGTTACCGGCCAACTGCCACATACTTGATCCCGAGCATTTCGATTTCCTCGCGATCATAAATATTCCTGAGGTCGACAACGACCATGCCCTTGAGCTTGGCCTGTACCTTGGCAAAGTCCAATGCCCTGAATTCGTCCCACTCGGTCACGATGGCAAGCGCTTCGGCCTCCTCCATGGCTGCGTAGGGGTCTTCAAAATAGACCACGTCGTCGAGCAATTCACGCGCGTTGGGGATGCCTTCCGGGTCATAGGCGTGAACCACGGCGCCAGCATCCTGCAAGGTCTGGACGATGCCGATTGCAGGGCTGTCGCGCATGTCATCGGTGTTGGGTTTGAAGGTGAGGCCGAGAACGGTGACGATCTTGCCACGCACGTCGTGCCCGATTGCCTGGATCACCTTGCGGCCCATCGCACGCTTGCGGTTCTCGTTGCTCCGCACGACGGCTTCCACAACGGCCTGGGGAGCCTCGTAATCCTGCGCGGTCTTGAGCAGCGCCAGGGTATCCTTGGGGAAACAGCTGCCTCCATAGCCGGGACCGGCATTGAGGAACTTGCTGCCGATACGGTTGTCGAGCCCGATGCCCCGCGCCACGTGCTGCACATTGGCGCCGGTTTTCTCGCACAGGTCGGCGATTTCGTTGATGAAGGTGATCTTGGTCGCCAGAAAAGCATTGCCGGCATATTTGGTAAGTTCGGCGGAGCGGCGATCCATTTCCAGGATCGGCGACTTGTTGAGGCTGAGCGGGCGGTAGGCTTCGCGCATCACTGCCAGCGCGCGCGGATCCTCGCTGCCCACCACAATGCGGTCGGGCCGCTTGAAATCCTCGATCGCAGCGCCTTCGCGCAGGAATTCGGGATTGGACACCACTGCAAAATCGCCGTCGGGCCGGGTGGTGGCGATGATCCGCTCAACCTCGTCGCCGGTGCCGACCGGTACGGTAGACTTCGTGACGACGACGGTAAATCCGTCCATTGCGCGGGCGATATCAGCAGCGGCAGCTGCGACGAAACTCAGGTCCGCATGGCCGTCACCTCGCCGCGAGGGCGTGCCGACCGCGATGAAGACGACGTCCGCGCGGGCGACAGCCGGAGCGAGGTCGGTGGTGAAGGAAATTCGTCCGGCCTTGGCATTGCGGTCGATCAGCGCTGCGAGGCCCGGTTCATAGATTGGCACCTTGCCGCCCTGCAGCGCATCGATCTTGGCCTGGTCCAGGTCGACGCAGACGATTTCGTGGCCGAAATCGGCAAAGCAGGCTCCGGAAACCAGTCCGACATAACCGGAACCGATCATTGTTATCTTCATGTCATTTCCATTTCGCTAGGTGCGGCATCGATGCGCAACCGGAAAACCCCGGCGCACATTGCCGATTTTCCCCAATTGCCAGGTTGGAAGGCTGCAAGAGCCCAGCGGCGAGCTGCCACTGGCCATGATTACGCCAGCCCCGTTCGATCCAACGGAGAGCCGAAAGTCAGCGCCTTTGAACAAGCAAAGTCCATCGACTGTCATACACGCGGCCGAAACCCCGAGTTGTGGCTCAGGCGTCGACTGTAAGCTTCTCGGGACGGGTGTCTGCCAGCATGAACGGGCTCGCGCGGTCGCCCTGGCGAGCGTCTTCATGTTCCGCAACCTCGTCGGCGTTCGCTTCCGAATCGCGCATGTTGAGTTCGGGCATGGTGGCCTGGACGCCGTGATTGACCCCGCAGATGGCGGCCTGGGTGCGGTTCTGGACATTCAGCTTGCGCAGAATGGCCTTCACATGCACCTTTACGGTCGCTTCACCAATGTCGAGACGGCGGGCGATCACCTTGTTCGGGTAGCCCATGACGAGACAGCGCAGCGTGGCAATTTCGCGTTCGGAAAGAAGGTCCGAAAGCTCGCCCTCGGCCTTCACCTGGTCGGCAGTTGCATGGGCGAAATGCGGCAATTGCTTGACCAGTTCGCCCGGAACGACCTTTTCGCCGCATGCTGCCAGCAGCAAGCTGTTGACCAGCGATTCGCAAGAAAGGTTCTTGAGAATATAGCCATCTGCGCCGGCTTCGAAGACTTCGACCAGACATTCGATGTCGAGATCCTCATGGAGGATAACAACATGGGAGTCGGGAAAAGCTTCGCAGAGCGCAGCCACATCCTTCGCGACATTGCGGGAGGTATCGGAATCGACAACGATCATTCCGACGCTCGTCGCGCCTTCTTCTTTAGCGGTAATCATCGCCCGGCAGTTCTTGTGCTGGCCGACAATTGCGAATTCTTCGTCAAGCAAAATGGACTTCAGCCCTTCGCTAACGATAGAATTCGAGCAGATAAGAGAAACATTTGTTGATAACCTGCGCATGATACGCACCCCCGGTTGTTTAAAACTATGCTTCCCGTTAAATTATTTTTAGTTGGGGACAACATAAGTCGATTACTTTGTATGGCCCCCTGCGCGAAACTAACATCGGTGAGGTGCGCCAGCATTTTGCGCCGGTGACTTATCGGGTGCTTCGATTCGTTGATATATAATTAACCCGAATTAGCATTGGAGGCCAGCAGATTTGCCGCATCGCGGCGACCGTGTCCCAAATTGGGACTTAAAATACAATCAAATGGCGCTGTTTCGCGCCGAATGCACGAACTGACCATCGCCCTCGGGGCAAGGTTGGGTAAAACCCCCCGCAATTAGGCTGCCGGATCGGGCATCGATCCCCAATCGGGCAGATCGGCAGGGCAATTTCTCGCCCCAAGAACCAAATGTGACACTTGCCAATTCAAGTCGGGTCGCATCCGTAGTTTGACTGAGTTGACCATTTCAGATGTCGATGAGCAGCGAAGCTTGACGGCGAGCCGGACGTGCATGACGGCAAAGGAATTTGCTTCGGCATCGTTGGCGATGGTCCGCATTCCGGCACGCAGGCCGCCGGATGCGGCCTAGAATGTCGGCTAAGCAGGCGCGCCTTCCTGTCCGGCCGGGCCTAGGCGTCGGACATCTTCGCCAGGACCCTGTCCGGGGTCATCGGGAAATCCATCACCCTTGCGCCGCACGCGTTGTAAATGGCGTTGGCGATGGCTGCCGCGCCGCCGCACATCCCCAGTTCGCCGATGCCCTTGGCCTGTATCGGGCTGGCGGCAGGATCGCGTTCTTCCACCATTATGACATCGAGATCGGGCACGTCCCGGTTTACCGGCACGTGGTATTCGGCAAGGTCGCAGTTGACCAGATGGCCATCGACCGGGTCGAAATGCAGCGCCTCTGTCAAGGCAGCGCCGATGCTCCATGTCATCCCGCCCAGGCATTGGGAGCGGGCGGTCTTTTCGTTCAGCACCCGGCCAAAGCCGAATGCGCCGGTCATCCGCTGCACGCGGGTTTCGCCAGTGAAGCGGTTGACGCGAACCTCCGCAAAATAGGCACCGAAACCGGCGGTCACGAAATCGTCGTCGATATCGCCGGGCTTGTAATGCCCTTCTTCAGCAAGGTCCTTGCCATCCAGAAGATCGACCAGCGTTGCGCCGTCCTCGATTGCACCATCCTTCAGTTTCAGTTCGTCCTCTGGAACGCCTGCGCGTTCGGCCAGTGTCTGGCGGAGGGCCTGGCAGGCAACGAACACGGCTGACCCAACCGAGGATGCACCCCAGCTGCCGCCGGAACCTGACCCGCGCGGGAATTGCGTGTCACCCAGTTCCACCAGCACCTTGGCTTGCGAAAGGCCCAGCATCTCGCCCGCGATCTGGCCCAGGATCGTATAGGTACCGGTGCCGATATCGGTCATGTCGGTCTCCACCATCGCCGTGCCATCTGCCTTGATCGTGACGCGGGCCTTGGCTTCGGAGATATTATGCACGCGCGCCGCACTCGCCATGCCGGTGCCGATCCACCATTCGCCCTTGCGCGTCTGGCGGGGCTGACGCGGGCCATCGTCCCAGCCAAATGCTTTCGCACCCTGTTTCAGGCACTCTGCGAGCTTGTGCGAGGAGAAGGGCGTACCTTCTATGGGATGGCTTTCGGGAATGTTGCGCAGCCGAAGCTCGACCGGATCAACGCCGCTTTCCTCGGCCAGCATATCCATCGCCACTTCCAGCGCGGGCATGCCGACGGCTTCGCCCGGCGCGCGAACGGAGCCAGCCGTCATCCGGTGGATGCGCGCCACGTCCATTTCCAGCAGGCGGTTCTCGCCAGCATAGAGGAAATGCGAACTTTGCAGCACGGGTTCGGCAAAGCTTTCGCCCGGCAGATTGGAAACCAGTGCGTGATGGCCAAAGCCACTCAGCGCGCCGTCATCGTCCGAGGCGAGGCGCAGGCGCTGCGAGGTTTCGGAGCGGCGCATGATGCACTGGAACACCTGCTGCCGGCTCATCACCACCCGCACCGGTCGTTCCAGTTTCATCGCCGCAATGGCAGCCGCCACCGTTTCTTCCGAAATGCCCAGCTTGGAGCCGAACCCGCCACCCACATAGCGCGAGATCAGACGGATCTCGTCCTCTTCCATCTCCAGCGAATCCGCCAGTTCGGAGATGTTGTAGTTGAGCATTTGCAGCGATGAATGGACGGTCAGCTTGCTGCCATCCCATTCGGCAATCGCGGCATGCGGCTCCATCGCGGCGCTGGCGTGGCCGTGGGTAGTCAGGCGCGCGTCAACGCTGTGCGGCGCGTCATTCATGGCCTTCGCCAGATCGCCCTGGCTCGAGCTTTCCTTGTTCTCGGCCTCGACCTGTTGCGGGTCGAAGGGAATTTCATCCAGATCATCGGCATCGAAGCTGATGGAAAGATGCTTTGCCGCATCGCGCGCCTGCTCGAATGTCTCTGCCACCACCAGCGCTATGGGTTGGCCCCAGTAGCAGACCTGGCGCGGCTGTCGCACCGGCGCTTCGCCAGCGGTACCCTGCGCGGGGCGCGCGGTCATGCGTTCGTCTTCAATCAACCGCCACCACGCCGTCCATCGCAAGACAGGAATCGGTGTCGATCGCGGTCACGGTTCCGCGCGCGAACGGGGCGGTGACAAGAACGCCCTCCAGGCAATTCTCGACCGGATATTCCGCTGCATAAGGCGCGGTGCCGGTGACTTTCGCCAGGCCTTCGAAGCGGGCAACAGGCTTGCCCAGCAGGCCCTGCGACATCTGATCCAGCTTGCAATCGGTTGCGGGCTGATCCTGTTCCATGTGGCTGCTCACAGTTCTACTCCCGTTGCATCGGCAAGGGTTGCCGCAAGGGCGCGGCGCGCCAGCGGTATCTTGAAATCGTTCTCTCCATAGCCCTGCGCATCTTCCAGCAGCAGGTCTGCGGCCTTGTCGAACACGGTGGCAGACGGCGTTTCGCCCACCAGCAGGTCCGCCAGGCGGGGATCGTGCCACGGTTTGTGGGCAAGCCCGCCAAAGGCCAGATCGGCGCGGGAAATGCGGCCATCCTTCATGGCCACCACTGCTGCCACGGATACCAGAGCAAAGGCGTAGGACGAACGCTCCCTCACCTTGCGATATATCTGCTTGCCTTCGACAGGGGCGGGCAGGGTGACGCCGGTGATGATCTCACCCGGCTCCAGCACGTTGTCCTTCTGCGGCGTGTCGCCGGGCAGGCGGTGGAAGTCACGGACCGGCACGGTGCGCTGCCTGTCGCCTTCGCCAGTGATCTCGACGCTGGCATCCAGCGCGGCCATCGCAACGGCCATGTCACCGGGATAGGTGGCGATGCAACTGGGGCTGGTGCCAAGTATGGCGTGCAACCGGGCGATGCCCTTGATCGCGCCGCATCCGGAGCCGGGTTCGCGCTTGTTGCAGGGCTGATCGATATTGGTGAAATAATAGCAGCGCGTGCGCTGGCACAAATTGCCGCCGGTTGTGGCCTTGTTGCGCAATTGCTGCGTGGCGCCGGCCAGTATGGCGCGGGCGAGAACGGGATAGTCGCTGCGCACCCTGTCATGCGCGGCGGTGGCGGTGTTGGTGGCAAGCGCGCCAATGCGTAGTCCGCCATCGTCGGTATCGGCGATTTCGCCCATTGTCAGGCGGTTGATGTCGATCAGTTCCTGCGGCGTTTCCACCTGCAGTTTCATCAGGTCGACGAGATTGGTGCCACCGGCGATTGCCATCGTATCGCCGGGCGCGGTCAGTTGCGTGGCATGGTCAAGGCCATCGGGGCGGGCATACTGGAACGGCCTCATGCTGCGTCTCCTGTCGCAACTTCGGCAATGGCGGCGATGATGTTGGCATAGGCGCCGCAGCGGCACAGGTTGCCGCTCATCCGCTCGCGGATTTCCTCAGGCGTCGGCTTTATCGGGCCATCCAGGCTGTCGCTCGCGTCGCTGGGCATGTTGTTGGCAATTTCCTGCAACATCGCCGTGGCCGAACAGATCTGTCCCGGCGTGCAATAGCCGCACTGGTAACCGTCATGCTCTACAAAAGCCTTTTGCAAGGCGGAGGGGGCATCCGGCGTGCCCAGTCCCTCGATCGTCGTCACGCTGTCGCCATCGTGCATGACAGCCAGCGAAAGGCAGGAATTGATGCGCTCTCCATTCACGATAACGGTGCACGCGCCGCACTGGCCGTGATCGCAACCCTTCTTCGTGCCGGTGAGGCCGCAATCTCGTCGCAGGAAATCCAGCAGGCTGGTGCGCGGGTCGTCGGGAAGGGTGTGGGCGGTGTCGTTGACTGTGATGGGCACGATTATCTCCAGTTTCATCGTGCAACGCGCGGGCTACCCAAAGTGTCCGATGAAGCGCCGAAAAGCTGGATTTTCTTGCGTTCTGGGTCAATCGTAAGGGGTGAAATCCCTTTCATCCAATGGGCTACAGGTCGGTCATTGAAAAGGAATGGTGACTCTCGCGCCGAAGCTGGCATTATCCCATCCAAACAAAAGAATTACATCGGGAGTTTGGATCATGCGTATTGCCATGGCTGTTGCGGCAGCCCTGCTCGTCCCCGTCGGAGCGGGCACCGTTGCGGCCCACCATTCCATGTCGATGTTCGACAACACCCGCGAAGTGAGCGTTCGCGGAACGGTGACGCAATTCCAGTGGTCCAACCCCCACGCCTATATCCAGATGGTGTCCACCGATGGACAGGGCAGGGAAGTGGAATGGAGCATGGAGATGGGCTCTCCCATGTATCTCTACGCCCGTGGCTGGCGGCCGCGCACCCTGCGGCCCGGCAGCGAGGTTACCGTGCGCGTCTACCCCTTGCGCAGCGGCCGACCGGGCGGGGTCGTGCTGGATGTGACGGATGCGGGCGGCAATACCATCGGGACCAACCAGTGAGGCTCGCTCTCGCGGCGGCGGCAGCTTTGGGGCTGGGGGCAGCGCCCGTCATGGCGCAGACGGATGACACACAGGCGGAGCGGGTCGAGCAATTTGCCAAGCTGCCCTTCTGGCAAGGCTACTGGGTGGCCGAGGGGCAGGCGGGCACCACCATTGGCGGCATTGCCCCGGCGGTTCTGGCAGCACGCGAATCCGGCGAAATTCCGGACAACTTCATGAACCTTCGTGGCGGCACTGCGTCATGGAACGAGGAGGGCGAGCGCCGCCTCGCAGAGGCGCAGGCGATCAGCGCAGGTCGCAAGGCCACGGGATGGGGCTTTCCCATGATGATGAACGCGGCGACCCCGCTGCAATTCCTCATCACGCCGGAACACGTCCTGATCGTGAATGCCTATAGCGAGGTGCGCCATGTCTACACCGATCGCGCCATGCCCGACGAGTTCGACCTGTGGCCCACCGTGATGGGCACCTCTGTCGGTCGCTGGGAAGGTGATACGCTGGTGATAGAAACGGTGATGGTGCGATCCCCCATAGAGTATTTCCACGGCGCCCCGCCGTTCTCCGACGAAGCCCGTTATGAAGAGCGCATCCGGTTGGAAGGCGACCGGCTGGTGTCCGATGTGACCGTCACCGATCCTGTGACACTGGAGGAGCCTTTCGTGACGCAGGTAAGCTGGATCAGGGACGAGGGATTTGACCGGATGATCATGGTCGACTGGGACAATGATCGCACTGGAGTCGACGAGAACGGCGTCAACACGATCGAGGCCGAGGTGGTGGAATGATACGCCTTTCCCTGGCCCTTGCCGCCCTTACCCTGTCCGCGCTTCCATTCTCCGCGCCAGCCCTTTCGCAAGACCTGTTGGCAGGAGAAAAACCTTCCGAAATCATGGCGATAGAGGGCGTCGTTGCTGATGGTGCGCAATGGGAAATCGCCTGGTCCGGCCCGATGACGTCGGACGGCATGACCACCGCACCAGACGGCCGCCTCCTGTTCGCGCAAGAGCAAAGCAATGCGATCTGGGCGCTGTGGCCGGATGGTCGCGCTTTTGTGGAAGTGCCCTATGTTCTCGGCGCAGGTGCCGCCTCGTATGCCTCCGATGGTACGCTGCTGGCGGTGGAGCGTGGCTGCACCGATCCGGGCCTCAACGCGCTGGAATGCAGCCAGCCCAGCGCCCTTGTGCAGCTGTTGCCGGAACGGCGGGTTATTGCCGACAGCATGGGAGATGGCACCACGCTGGGCCGCCTCAACGATGTCCTTGCCGATGGCGATGGCGGCGCCTGGGTAACGCAGGGCGCGCTGTGGCATATCGACGCCGAAGGCGCTGTAACCAAGGTGTATGAGCCCGAGGCGTTCACCAACGGTGTCGCCGTCAGCCCCGATGGCTCTCGTCTCTACGTCACCGATATGCGGACGATCCACGCCTTCGATCTGGACGATGAAGGGCACGCCGCAAACAGGCAGATCTTTGCCACACTGGACGAGGATAGCGAGGGCTTTGGCGGCGATGGCATGACGGTGGATGCCGAAGGTCGCCTCTACGTCACCGGCGATGCAGGCGTATATGTCTTCGCGCCTGATGGCGACAAGCTGGGCGTCATTCCCGTACCGCGCCGCTCTATCACGCTGGCTTTCGCCGGACCGGAGCGGCGCACGCTATATGTCGGCGCGATGGGCGCGGTGACGCCTGCTGGCACTCCGTGGGAAACCGCTGAAGGCGTGCGCAACGTCGCCATGACGATCTACCGCCTGCCGATGCTGGCGAGCGGCAACTAAGCGCGTCCTACCAGTATTTCTCGCTGGCGAGGGCAGCACCTTGTGCCAGCGCGGCCAACTTGGCCCAGACGATTTCCGGATCGAGGCTGTTGCTGCCCGCGTGGACTGAAAACCCGCAGTCGACACCTGCCATCACCCGCTCGCGTCCCAGCAGGTTCGCATAGCGACCAATGCGCTGCGCGATCAGTTCGGGGTGCTCGATATAGGGGCTTTGCGGTTCTATCATGCCGGGGCACAGCACCTTGTCATCGGGCAGAGGATGTTCCTCGAAATAAGCGAATTCGTGGGCGTGGCGCGGGTTTGCGCCTTCCAGCAGAACGGTCTGTGGTTTGGCCTGCCAGACGATGTCGGCAATCGTGGCGAGGTCCACATCGCAGTGATGCGGGCCGGGGTAATTGCCCCAGCACAGGTGCATTCGGCATTGTTCGGCAGGAATGTTCTGCAGTGCGTGGTTGAGCGCGGCGATGTTTATGCCGATGCGCTTGCGGAACTCCTCGTCCGGCAATGCCGTGAATTGCACATGGCGGCCCATGGCGAGATCCGGGCAATCGACCTGGACTGTGATGCCTACCGAGGCAATCGCCTCGTATTCGTGCCGAAGACCTTCGGCCAAAGCGAAGAGGTATTCCTCGTCGCTGTCGTAGAACTGGTTGGGAAAGAAAAGTGCAGTCACACCGGGGCTGGCGGCGGACATGAACAATCCGTCGGCCTCGTTCTCTCGCCCAAGACGATGTAACCGATCTGCGTCGTCGAAGGGGGCTTGCATATCCACGACCTTGATCGGACCGGTGCAGGCAGGGGCGGAGCGTTTCGCCCGCCCCTTGTTGCCAAACACCTGCGCCTTGGCGCCGGGAAATTCCTCCAGGTCTTGAAATTCATATTGCCCGGCTTCCCCGCCAAAGCCGGACAGGCGGTGCTTGATATAGGTGGCGTAGCTGGGCTTCGACATTTCGCCGTCGTTGATCACGGCAATGCCGGCCTGCTTCTGCCGGGCGACCACCTCGGCGGTCGCGCGCTCTATCGCCTCGTCAAGAGCGGACTGCTCGAAATCCTCTCCGCTTTCGCGGGCAAACATCAGATCGAGAAGGTATTCCGGGCGCGGCAGGCTACCGGTGTGGGTGGTGACAAAACCGGTCACGCCAGTTCTTCGCGCACGATCCGCGCACCATCGGCCATGGCCTTCATCTTGGCGAAGGCCACGTCGCGAGGCAGGTATTTCAGCCCGCAATCGGGCGCCACGATCACGCGTTTTGCATCGACATGCGGCAGTGCCTTGCGGATACGCTGCGCGACCAATTCGGGTGTCTCGATCACGTGCGTTGAAAGGTCCAGCACGCCCAGGATGATGGTCTTGTCCGGCAGGTTTTCCAGCACGGTGCAATCGAGGTTCTGCTGGGCGGTTTCGATACTGATCTGGTTTACGTCCGATCCCGCCAGTTCGGGCAGGAAGGAATATCCGTCGGGCCGTTCATGGATCAGCGCGGCATAGCCAAAGCAGATGTGCAGCGCGGTGGTGCCTTCCACGCCTTCCAGCGCACGGGCGAGGGCCTTCAGGCCATATTCTCGCGCCGCATCCGGGCGCGCCTGCATGTAGGGCTCGTCCAGTTGCACAACGTCGGCTCCGGCTGCGTGCAGATCCTTGATCTCCTCGTTCACTGCGGCGGCGTAGGCCAGGGCCAGGGCTTCGGGATCACCATAGTGATCGTCCTGCGCCTGCTGGCTCATGGTGAAAGGACCGGGCACGGTTATCTTGATCGGCTTGTCGGTAAAGCGGCGCATGAATTTCACATCATCCACCTGAACTGGATGCTTGCGGCTGATGTCACCCATCACGCGCGGCACGGGCACGGGCTCTCCGCTGCGATCCAGCGCGGTGCCGTGGTTTTCCATGTCGATGCCGTTGAGCGCGGTGGCGAAGCGGTTGGAATAGCTTTCGCGCCGCATCTCGCCATCGGTGATGATGTCGAGGCCTGCTGCTTCCTGCTCTCGAATGGCGACTATGGTGGCATCGTCCCATGCCTGTTCCAGCAGATCTGGCTCCACCTTCCACAATTCTATCGCCCTCGTGCGCGGCGGAAAGCGGCCCGCCAGTTTCGCGCGATCGATCAGCCAGTCTGGCTGCGAGTAAGAGCCAACCAGCGATGTCGGCAGCAATGGTGTCGCCATCAGGCAGCTGCTTCGTCGTGTCGGAAGGTGTTGTTGTTGGTGTGATCGCCATCCAGCCAGCGCTTCAACTCTGCATGCGCCTTGGCTTTGCGCTCCTCAACACCATCGGCAGCACGCGGGATCGTCGCGGCAAAATTCCACGATCATGCCATTGGGATCTTCAACATAGACGCTGCGGCAATAGCCGTGTTCGAGGACATATGTCTTCGGTGGTTCGATCCCGGCGTCTGCGATGCGCTTTTCGACATCGGCCTGGAATTGGTCATCCACGTTCAGCGCGATGTGACGGAAGGGAGAGGGCGCCAGTTCCGGTCCGAACTCGGCCTGGTCCTCTGGATCGGCAAAAGAGAAGAACGCCAGCGAACTGCCGTCGGCCAGATCGAAGAACAGGTGACAATAGGTGCGATCCTTGCCGAACAGGTGATCGATCTCGGTCCAGCAGGCAGACAACGGCAGGCCAATCACATCTTCATAAAAGGCGCGCGTTGCTTCCAGATCGGCGGTGACATAGGCGGTGTGGTGCAGGCGGCTCGGCAGTTTGCCCATTTTCTCTCTCCCGTGTGGCCGATTCTTCGGCGCTTGGTTCGGACTTTATCAAACAGGGCGAAAGTCGCAATCAGCCCTTTCTGCCGAGAATCTCCTCGTTGTGCTGGCCCAATTCTGGCGGAGGTGTCACCTCGCTCTCAACCTCTCCATCGAAGCGAATGGGATTACGGATTGTGCGGAAAGTGCCGCGCTGGCCTTCGCCACTGATCTGCAACTGGTGATGCCTGGCAAGATCGCCCTCCAGCACTTCCCTGGAACTGAACACCGGCGAATGCGGCACTTCGCATTCGGCCAGCTTCTGCTCCCAATAGATGCGCGGCTTTTCGGCAAACAGCGGGGCGAGGAAGGCCAGTACCTTCTCGTAGTTGGCGATCCGGGCAGGGCGGCTTTCGAATTCGGGACGCTCCAGCATATCAGGCTGGCCAACCGCCGTGGCGAGGTTTTCCCAGAACTTGGGGGGAGAGGACATGTGCAGAGCCACCCACCCACCGTCGGCGCATTCGAACACGTAGCTTTGGCTGACATGCGGGCGGCTCCACGGCCCCATCACCTCGCCTTCGCTGAGGTAGTGGGTAAAGTCGTCGAGGTTGAAATGGGCCATGGCCTCGAACATCGAGGTTTCCACCTTGCGGCCCCTGCCGGTCTTTTCCCGCTCATACAGTGCCGCCAGTACGCCATACGCGGTATAAAAGCCTGTCACAGCGTCGCCGATGGCCGGGCCAACCACGCGCGGGTTGCCGGGGTTCACCAGCAGCCGCAGAAAGCCGCTGGCGGCCTGGCTGACGGTGTCGAATGCAGGGCGGTCCTTCCACGGACCGTCGTTGCCGAAACCGGAGATGTCAGCATAGATCAGGCGCGGATTGATGCCCTGCAACCTCTCTGCATTGACATTCAGCCGCTCCGCCACACCGGGGCGGAAATTCTGGACGAAAACGTCGGCGGTCTTCACTAGCTCGTCCAGCGCCTCCAGGTCTTCCGGGTTGGCCTTGGTGTTGAGCTCGATACTCTTCTTGTTGCGGTTGTAAGTCTGGTAGTGCGGCGAATATAGATCGCCCTTGAAGGCCCGGAATGGGTCGCCCGTTTCCGGCATCTCGACCTTGATGACTTCGGCACCCAGATCCGCCAGCAGCATGCCTGCGGCAGGACCGGTGATAAAGGTGCCCATGTCCAGCACGCGAATACCTTCAAGCGGTCTTGCCATTCGTCTCTCCCTTGTATCAGCGCAGCATGGCTATAGGCAGGGGTGATAGACCGCAACAGGAGAGAGCGTTTGCGCACCAGCAAGCAGGATACAGGCAAATCGGCAATCTGCACTTCGGACGCCACATCCATCACCGTGCGTGGGCGCGACCTGTGCGATGACCTTATCGGCAAGGTCGACTTTTCCAGTTATTTCTGGCTGCTGGTGACGGGGCAGGCGCCGGACGAAAATCAAAGCTTCTTTCTCAACGCCACGCTGGTGGCCCTGGCAGAGCACGGCATGGTGCCATCGGTGGTGGCTGCCCGCATGACGCTGGCCGCCGCGCCCGAGGCTGTGCAAGGCGCGGTTGCGGCGGGTATCCTCGGATGCGGTTCCGTGGCGCTGGGCAGCGCGGAGATTGCTGGCAAGTTCTACGCCGAGTGCGTGGCGGACAAGCGCGAAAGCGGCGATCCGGTCGACGTGGTAGCCGTGCGCAATATCAAGCGTCTGGCGCGAACACGCCAAGGCGGTGCCCGGATTTGGCCACTGGCAGCATGTGGAGGGGGATCCGCGTGCGCTGAAATTGCTGGAACTGGCGGACGAACGCGGCGCAAGCGGTGAGCATGTGGCGATGGTTCGCGCCTTGCAGGCGGCCCTGCCGGAAACGATCGGGCGCGAATTGCCGGTCAACGTCAACGGGCCGATCCCCGCCATCCTGCTCGATATCGGCTGGCCGCTGGCAGCGCTGAAAGGCATCGGCCTGCTATCACGCACCGGCAGCCTGATCGGTCATCTGACCGAGGAGGTCGAGCGGCCCGTCGGTTTCATCATGAGCGGGGCGGCATCGGGTGCAATCGAATATGACGGGGACTGACTCAGCGATGGATATCTCGCTGGTTGCAGTTGCTACCGGTTTGCGTAAGGGTGTGGTTTTCCCAAGCGTTTAAAAGGCTTTCCATGTTCGGCAAAATTCTCCTCCTTTCAACCACCGCACTCCTGGCCACCGCCGCCGCCGCGCAGCAGCCCGAGCCAGTCGTGGATCCAGCGTCCGAACCAATGTTTGATGTTGAGCCTGATACGACGCCAGAGACCTCACCTGATGCCGCGGAAGAGAACACCGACTGGGATGTGAACAACCCGCCCGGCGTTGAAATCACCGAAGTGCCCATAAGCGTGGACGAGGGCACCTGGATGGATGTTGACGTCTCTCCCGATGGGAGCACCGTCGCGTTCTCGCTGCTGGGCGATATCTATACCATGCCGATTTCCGGTGGCACGCCCACCCGCATCGCCGAAGGGCTGGCGTGGGAAGTGCAGCCGCGCTTCTCTCCCGATGGCAGCCGCATCGCCTTTACCTCCGATCGTGGTGGCGGTGACAATATCTGGATCATGAATGCCGATGGCAGCGACATGCGCCAGTTGACCGACGAGAGCTTCCGCCTGCTCAATCAGCCCACCTGGTCACCCGACGGCCAATACATCGCTGCCAAGAAGCACTTCACCACCGGACGTTCGCTTGGCACGGGCGAGGTGTGGCTTTACCATGTGAGCGGCGGTAGCGGGGTTGCGCTGGTAGAGCGCCCGAACGAGCAGCACCAGAAGGAGCTGGGCGAGCCGATCTACGCCCCCGATGGCAGCGCGATCTACTACACCCGCAACATCACGCCCGGCGCCACATTCGTTTATGCGCAGGATTCCAACACCGACCTGTTCAATATCGAACGCTACGACCTGGAAACCGGTGAGATCACCACGGCGGTAAGCGGGCTGGGCGGCGCGGTACGCCCCACGCCGTCGCCCGATGGCACCAAGATTGCCTTCGTGCGGCGCGAGAACATTCGCTCGCAGCTTTATGTAAAAGACATGGAGAGCGGCGAGGAGCGGATGATCTATGCCGACCTGGATCAGGACGTGCAGGAGACATGGGCCGTTACCGGGGTCTATCCGAACATGGACTGGACGCCGGACAGCCGCTCCATCGTGTTCTGGGCCGGTGGCAAGATCCGCCGCGTGAACGCAGATGGCAGCAATGCTGCGGAAATCCCCTTCACCGTCGCCGATACGCGGGGCGTCCTTCCCGCCCCACATCCCGTCATCCCGGTGGCGACCGATACGGTGGATGTCACCATGGCGCGCTTTGCCGAGGTGTCTCCCGATGGCGAGACAGTGGTGTTCGAGAGCCTTGGCAAGCTTTACACCATGCCCGCAGGGGGCGGCACACCGCGCAAGTTGACGGGTGAAAGGGATGCGCTGGAGATGTTTCCCAGCTGGTCTCGCGACGGAAACTCCATTGTCTATGTCAGCTGGACTGACGAAGGTTTGGGCCAGGTGCGCATTGTGGAGCGCAACGGCAGGGGCGGGCGCACCGTCACCGACACGCCGGGCCATTATGCCCGCCCGCATTTCTCTCCAGACGGCGAGACCATCGTTTTCGAGAAGGGCGAGGGCGGCTACCTGACCGCGCCGGAATACTCGGACAATTCCGGTGTCTATCGCATTTCCGCCAGCGGCGGCGATCCGGTGCTGGTCAGCCGGGATATGTCAGCCCCGCATTTCGGAGCCAGCAACGATCGCATTTTCATGACGGGGTCGGACGAGGGCAGCAGCACGCTGGTTTCCACCGATCTCAATGGCAATGATCCGCGCACCCATGCCAGTGGCGAACTGGTAACGGGCTATCACGTCTCCCCGACGGGCGACTTCTTTGCCTTCAGCGAGAATTACGATGCCTTTGCCATGCCGTTGATGCCGGGCGGGCAGACGGTGACGATATCGAGCGAGGCGAAAAGCCTGCCGGTGGTGGAAGTTTCTGATTCCGGGGCAAGCTATATTCACTGGTCGGATGGCGGACAACGGCTGAACTGGTCACTTGGGCCGACACTCTATTCCGCCACGCTGAACGAACTGTTTGCCGATGCTCCCCCGGCAGAGGATGAGGAGGTGGCGGGGTTCGCGCCGCCGGAAACCGGCGTATCCATGCTCCGCACGGTGGAGGCGGACCGGCATGAAGGCAGGCTGGCGATCACCGGCGCGCGCGTGATCTCGATGGCCGGCGAAAACGGTGGCATCATTGAAAACGCCACTATCCTGATCGAGGACGATCTGATTGCCGCTATCGGCGCAGCGGGCAGCGTAACGGTGCCCGCAGGTACACCGACGATCGACGCGGCGGGCCGCACGATCGTGCCGGGCTTTGTCGATGCCCACGCGCATGGGTCGTACGCGGTCGATGAACTGGTGCCGCAGCAGAACTGGAACCTGCTCCAGACGCTGGCGCTGGGCACCACCACAATTCACGATCCATCGAACGATACGCCCTTCTTCGTGGCCGACGATATGCAGCGCGCCGGCATGATCCTGGGGCCGCGCATGTTTTCCACCGGTCGCATAATCTACGGTGCGCGCAATCCTTACGCTTATGCGCAGATCAATACGCTGGAGGACGCGCTGGACCACGTACGGCGCCTTCGTGCCGAAGGTGCGCCCAGCGTGAAGAACTACAACCAGCCGCGCCGCGATCAGCGGCAGATGGTGGTCGAGGCCGCACGGCAGGAAAACATGCTGGTGGTGGCCGAAGGCGGTTCGCTGTTCGGGATGGACCTGAACCTGATTGCCGACGGCAATTCAACGCTGGAACATAACATTCCGGTGATGACGCTTTACGAAGACGTGCTGCAATTCTTCAGCCAGTCCAACACCAACTACACGCCCACCCTGGTGGTAGGCTATGGTGGTCTTGCCGGCGATCCCTACTGGCGTCAGGCTACCAACGTGTTCGAGCAGCCACTGCTGATGGCACACACGCCGCCTGCCATCCTGAGGGCGGCGACCGCGCGCCGCACCACGGCACCGGAAGGCGACTTCGTGGATGACGATATCGGCCGCGAATCCGCGAAGCTGGCAGAGCGGGGCGTGCTGGTTTCCATCGGTGCGCACGGCCAGCAGGCGGGCATCGGCACACATTGGGAAATCTGGTCGTTCGTGCGCGGCGGGATGACGCCGTTGCAAGCCTTGCAGGCCGCCACCATCGTGCCTGCACGCTCGCTGGGCATGGATACCGAAATCGGTTCACTCGAGGTCGGCAAGCTGGCCGACCTGGTGATCCTGGATGGCGATCCGCTGGAGAATATTCGCAATACAGAGCGGGTGGACACAGTGGTTCTGGGTGGTCGTGCCTATGATGCGCAGACAATGAACGAAATCGTCACCGGCGACGGCCAGCGCGCGCCCTACTGGTGGGAATAGAATGAGTGGGCGGGGCGCCTAGTCCCGCCCAATTCCGTAGCGCAGCATTTCATTGGCAATGTCGGCGATCCGATCGGATTCCTTGCCTTCGTCCCAAACCGAATAGCGCAGACCCAGGAAGACGTTCATTCCCATCAGCGCCCAGGCATGCGCTTCGTCCATGCCTTGACGGAGATCCCCCGTTGCCTCGCCTTTTTTCAAGCGAGCGAGAATTCGCACTGCCGTGGTTTCGTAATGCTCGCGGAAACTGGCCGGGTCGACGAACTCGGCTTCGTCGATGATGCGGTAGATTTCCTTCTTGTCTCGCGCGAATTCCAGGAAGGCTTGTAGAGCGGCGCGTTCCACTTCGAAAGGGGGCAGGTCGGGTGTGATCGCTCCGGCCGCATGGCTTGCGACCTGTCCGCTCATGTCTTTCACCAGCGCGCGGAAGATTTCGTCCTTGCTGTCGAAATAGGTGTAGAAACTGCCCAGCGCTGTGCCCGCGCGGCGGGTAATCCCGCTGATCGAGGCTTCGTGGAAGCCCTTCTCTCCAAACTCCTTTGCCGCTGCATCAAGCAGTTTGCGCAGGGTTTGGCGCCCGCGCTCAGTGCGAGGAACCTTGGTCTCGCCCTTGGTAGGATGCGGTGTACGTGTTGCCATTCTGCAATGGCTAACCGCTTTTCAGGGCGAGCGCAAAAGTTTAAAGTTGAAAGGTGGTTCATGTTTCAATATCAGGCCCGTCAATAAGAATCGTTCTTGGGAGAATATTGATGTTGAAGGTCACCCTCTGGCAATCCGCTGCTACTGCCGCTGTTCTTTGCGCGATGGCCATGCCCGCGCAGGCCCAACAGGCCGACGATACCGATCCGCAAGCTGAAGAAGCGACTGGCGGCGCCATCATCGTGACTGCCCGCCGCCGTGAAGAACGCCTGGTTGATGTGCCTGTGGCCGTTACCAGCTTTGGGGCGGAAGAACTGAAGCAGCGCGGCTCTGTCGACATCACCGATATCGCGCAGGTCACGCCCAACACCACGCTGGAGGAATCGCGCGGCACCAATTCTACGCTTTCGGCATTTATTCGCGGCATCGGCCAGCAGGACCCGGTTTCGGGCTTCGAGCAGGGCGTCGGCATCTATCTCGACGATGTATACCTCAATCGCCCGCAGGCCGCCGTTCTCGATATCTATGACGTGGAGCGGATCGAGGTTCTTCGTGGACCGCAGGGCACGCTTTACGGCCGCAACACCATCGGCGGCGCGGTGAAATATGTAACCCGCGAACTCCCCGACGAAACCGTCCTCCGCCTGCGCGGCACCGTTGGAACCTATGGTCGTGCGGAAGGCGTGGTCACAGCGTCCACGCCTATCACCGATGTTATTCGCGTTGGTGGCTCCGTCGCGCGCCTTTCTCGCGATGGCTTTGGTGAAAACCTCACCACCGGAGAGGAAAACTACAACAAGGATATCTGGGCAGCTCGAGGCACTCTCGAGATCGGCGGCAATGGGGAGCCGGTACTGATCCGCGTTTCGGGGGACTACTCGCATGATCGTTCCAACGCGCGCGGCGGCCATCGTCTGATTCCCGGAGCGGTTTCCGGGGCGCCCGTGCTGGACGATGTGTTCGACACCCGCGGCGGCCTTACCGATCCCGAGCAGGACGTCGAGGCCTACGGCTTCGCGATCAATGCGCGGGTCGATATTTCCGACGCGCTTACCCTGCGTTCCATTACCTCCTACCGCGAGGATGAAAGCGCCTCTCCCATCGATTTCGACGCTTTGCCTGCAGTCGATCTGGATGTTCCGGCCTTTTACCGCAATGACCAGATCAGCCAGGAAGTGCAGCTGATCTGGGACGATGGTGGTCCTCTCAGTGGTCTTCTTGGAGCCTACTACCTCGATGCGAGTGCCGACACGCAGTTCGACGTGCGCCTGTTCACCACTTTCGCCGGTTTCACGGCGTTCACGGAGGCGAATGTCGATACCGAAACCTACGCCGTATTCGGCGATTTCTCCTATGACCTGACCGATCAGCTCAGCCTGTCGCTCGGCGGTCGTTACACCTGGGACAAGCGCACGGCGGACATCCTGCGGCAGAATTACCTTGGCGGCGGTTCGCCCGTATTCGGCGGTGCGGGCATTCCGTTTGGCGCGGCCGAGCACCGATTTCCAGGGAGAGGCGGACTTCGACAAGTTCACCCCGCGCGTCTCGCTCAGCTTCCAGCCGACGCCTGATCACAACCTCTACGCCAGCTATTCGCAAGGCTTCAAGGGCGGCGGTTTTGACCCGCGCGGCGTAGGCGTGAATGCGCCTGCCGCTGACCCCTGTGAATGGCCCACCGATACCGAAGTTGCAGACTTCCTGAGCTTCGAGCCGGAATCGGTCAACAGCTACGAAGTCGGATACAAGGGCAGCTTGCTGGACGATGCGGTTTATGTCGCGGTGGCGGCTTTCTATGCGGACTACACCGATGTGCAGATCCCCGGCTCCATCGCGTGCAACGTCGGCGGAATCGGCCACTTCATTCTGCGGCGTCGTGTCCAACGCTGGTGCAGCGGAGATCAAGGGTATCGAGTTCGAAACCAACGCACGCCTCGGTCGTGACTTGTTTGCATCGGGAGACCAATTGCGTTTCCAGGGGTCGCTCGGCTGGATCGACGCCGAATACACCCAGTTCATCACGAATATCGGCGGCGTGCCAACTGAAGTTTCAGACCTGCGCAAAGTGCAGAACACCCCGGAATGGAGTGGCAGCGCTACCTTGGGTTACACGACGCCGGTCGGTTCGGGCGATCTCTATCTGGGCAGCACCGTTTCGTATCGCAGCGAAACGACGCAGTTCGAAGTGCCCAGCCCGTTCCTCGATCAGCCCGGCTATGCGCTCGTCGATGCCAGCATCGTCTGGACCAGCGCGGATAGCGGCTTCAGCCTCGGTCTTTACGGTCGCAACCTGACGGACAAGGAATATCGCACCTCGGGCTACACGTTCGTGGCGGGCGATCCGCCTGTTCCGACGCTCGGCACCGAAGGTACGCTAACGGCATTCTACGGCAACCCGCGTCAGGTCTATCTTACCGCCATCATCGAATTCTGATCCGCGTCCTTGCGGACAGAAAGAGGGTGACGTGATGGAGTATTCCGAGCACCGCTACCGAAGCGCGTGCGGACAGCTGGAGCTGTTCGCACGCGATTACCCCGGCGATGGGCCGCCCTTGCTTTTGATGCATGGCCTCACCCGCAACAGCGGCGACTTCGAACCACTGGCGCAGCATCTTGCGGGCCAATACCGCCTGATCGTGCCAGACCAGCGTGGGCGCGGATTGTCGCAGGACGATCCGGACCCGTCAAATTACCGACCGGATATCTATGCCGGCGATATGTTTGCCCTGCTGGAGAGCCTTGGCATCGAACGTCCGGGATTGATCGGCACAAGCATGGGCGGGCTGATGGCGATGGTGATGAACGCGCTGAAGCCGGGTGATTTTCCGGCAATCGTGTTCAACGATGTCGGCCCCGTCCTTGATGAAGAGGGACTTGGCCGGATAGGTGGATATGTAGGCGGGACCGAGCCTTTCGAGGATTGGGACGCGGCGGCCAAATCCTGTGCTGCAATCAACGCCAGCGCCTTTCCCGATTTCGGGGAAGCCGACTGGCAGGCGTGGGCCCGGCGTACGTGCCGCGAGCTGCCCGATGGGCGCGTTGCCTTCGCATACGACCCCGCAATCGCCGATGGCTTTGCCGATATAGGCGATGCGCCGCAGCCCGATCTCTGGCCCTTGTGGGATGCGCTGGGAGAAACGCCCGTGCTCGTGATCCGCGGCGCAGTGTCTGACCTGTTGGCGCGCGATACGGTCGAGCAGATGAAGGATCGCCATACCGGGCCATTTGTGCACATCGATGTGCCGAACCGCGGTCATGCCCCGATGCTGGACGAGCCCGCAGCGCTAAGCGCAATCACGTCTTTCCTGAAAGAGCACCTGACATGACCACCCAGGCCACCGCGGCGCAGCGTGATCCGCATCGCAACGTGGTGCTGGGCATGTTGCTGGTCGTCTATATCTTTAATTTTGTCGACCGGCAGATCCTGTCGATCCTCGCTGCGCCCATCCAGGCGGATCTCCAGCTGAGCGATACCGAGATGGGCCTGTTGGGCGGACTGGCCTTTGCGCTGCTCTATTCCACGATGGCCGTGCCACTGGCGGCTCTGGCCGACCGTACCAGCCGAAGCTGGGTAATCACCGTTTCGCTGGCAGCATGGAGCGGCTTTACCGCCATGTGCGGACTGGCGGGCAACTTCTGGCACATCTTCCTCGCCCGCCTTGGCGTGGGCATCGGCGAAGCGGGCGGGGTGGCGCCGTCCTACGCATTGATCGGCGATTATTTTCCCAGCAAGCAGCGCGCCACGGCGCTGTCCATCTATTCGCTCGGCATACCGATCGGATCGGGCATCGGTGTGTTGATGGGCGGCTATATCGCCGCGACTGTCGATTGGCGAACGGCCTTCTTCACCGTCGGCCTGGCAGGTGTGATCATCGTGCCGATCTTCAAATTCCTGGTGCGCGACAAGGCGAAACCCAAGATCGCGGCGGACAATCCTGCGCCCTTGCCAGAGATGCCTTCGCTAAAGGAAACTGCAAGTGTCCTGGCGCGCAAGAAAAGCTTCTGGTTCCTTTCCTTCGGAGCGGCCATGTCGTCCATGCTTGGCTATGGCATTGCCTTCTGGTTGCCCAGCCTGCTGATGCGCAGCTTCGGCTTCGAACTTGTGCAGGCATCCCAGTTCTTCGGCGCGCTGCTGCTGATCGGCGGCGTGGTCGGCGTGATGGCAGGCGGCCTGATTGCAGACAGGCTGGGAAGCCGCGACCGCGCATTCTACGCCTGGCTGCCGGGCCTTGGCTTCTTTCTTGGCGCGCCGCTCTTTGCCGCGGGCATATCCAGCACCGATGCGCAGACGGCGTTCCTGCTGTTCCTCTTGCCGCAGGCGCTGGCCTATATCTGGCTAGGCCCGGTTCTGTCCGCTGTGCAGCATCTTGTGGTGCCTGCCGCCCGATCAACCGCTTCTGCACTGTTCCTGCTGATCAACAACCTGATCGGTCTTGGTGGCGGCATTTACGCGCTGGGGGCGCTGTCGGATTTCCTGTCTCCGATCTACGGGGACGAGGCTTTGCGCTACTCGATGCTTTACGGGCTTTCGCTCTATGGCGTCGCCGCACTCCTGATGGCTTTGGCAGGGCCGGCCTTGCGCAAGGATTGGGTCGCCGAATAGCGTAGCGCGGCAAAGGTGCCAGCTCTTCCACACCAGGCCAAAACATCGCTTTGCCATGCGCGCATTGCTGCGCTAAAGAGACGAAGTGGTGGAAGTGACTAAGAATATCTCCGATCCGGAAGTAATGGAATTGATATATTCCAACCCGATCGCGTCCGTGGTTAGCGATCCTCGCTTGCCCGATAACCCGATCATTGCCTGCAACGAGGCATTCAAGGATCTGACCGGCTATGACGAAGATGAAATCGTCGGTCGCAATTGCCGTTTCCTGGCAGGACCGGGCACCGAGCCATGGCTGACCGAAGCGATCCGGCAGGGCGTGAAAGAGCGCAAGCCGGTGATGGTCGAAATCCTCAATTACAAGAAGGGCGGCACGCCCTTTCGCAATGCCGTGGTAGTTGCCCCTGTATTCGACGATGAGGGCGAGCTGTCCTACTTCTTCGGATCCCAGGTGGAGCTGGACGAAGACGCCAAGGGCCCCAGCCTGACGCGCCGCCTGCGCGCGACGGAGAAGATCAAGGAACTCTCGAAGCGCCAGCTTGAGGTGTTGCAGATGGTCGCCAGTGGCCTGCGCAACAAACAGATCGCCTGGGAACTTGGCTTGTCCGAGAAGACGATCAAGATGCATCGCGGTATCGCAATGGAAAAGCTTGGCGCGCAGAGTTCTGCGGAAATGATTCGCCTGGCGGTAGAGGCTGGCATCTAGGCCCAGCCAGCGCCGTGGCCTTTTTTGACTGCCCCAAAGCCCGTATTTCATTTGCGCGAACCAGGGGTAGAAGGAACCTGCATCGTAGTACGAAGCCGGCGGGGCCTCCCATTCCTTCCCCCTCAGCCTCGCACTTCCTCCATCATCCTACGTCTTCGGCTACGATGCTCCACACTATCTTCCGATCAACGGAACAGGCGCGGAAGAAAATCGCGCAAGTAGCGCCGCCAGTTGGTCCACGTATGTCCGCCCTCGCTCTCGTTATAGACATGGGCGATATCGTGGTCGTCTAGTATCGCCCGGGTGGGCGCAACGGTGCTGTAGAGAAAATCGTCCGCACCCATCGCAAAATAGACCAGGTCCAGTTCCTCCCCCGCGCGGTTCAGGGCCGGGGCATACTCTTCTAAATAACTCGCAACCTCGCCCGGCTCCATGCCAAGTCCCATGGAAAAGATGCCAATGTGGCTGAACACATCGGATCGGGTCAGGCCAAAGCGAAGTGTATGGGCGCCGCCCATCGACAGGCCGGCCATGGCGCGGTGATCGCTATCTGCGATGGTGCGGAAAGTTGCGTCCACGAAGGGTATCAGATCGCCGTGCAGGTCGGCACCGAAATCGGTGTCGACAAGCATAGCCATGCCATCGACCGAAGGGGTATGTCCGAAAGGCATGACGATAATCATTGGCTCGGCACCATCATTGGCAAGAAGATTGTCCAGAATGTAGTTGGCATGGCCTACGCTGGTCCAGCTTTCGGCGGAATCACCGGCGCCGTGGACAAGATAAAGCACCGGGTAGCGCGCGGTGCCATTCATGTAGCCGGGAGGCGTGTAGACATAAGCCTCACGCATCGCCCCCAGCGCACTTGAAACATATTCTACGCGGCTGACAATTCCGTGAGGCACGTTCTCGCGAAAGGTCTGGAATGCACCTTGCGTACCTGGCATCTCGAACGTGGAATTTATGCCGATGCGCTCGCGGCTGAAAGTTGTCGACATCGGATCTGGAACGCGAGCGCCGTCGACTTCGAAATTGAAACGATAGGTGTCGGGGGCAACGGGCAGGTCGGTCGTCACGCTCCACAACCCGGATGCATCGCGTATCATTGGAAGGCCGCGCTGGCCGCCCTCGAACCCCGCTGGAATAGCCGGATCGAGATCATTGCTGGTGACGCGAACATCATCTGCCTGCGGGGCACATATGCGGAATGTGACCCGACCATCGCTGCGTGGCTCCACCGACGTGTAATCCGGGAGGATAAAAGGACCCTGGGGCAGGCATGATGCGTCAATTGCCTCGGCCTGCGCCATTGCAGGTGCGGCCGGCAGGGCAAAGGTGATTGTAATGACAGCCAGCCGGATGAAATAATTTCGCATGGACTCTCCTCCTAATCAACAGCAAGTTTTCCGCTGGGTGAGAGCGACTGTCAATCGCAACGAAAACGGGGGCCCTCGAAGAAGGCCCCCGCGTCATGTTCCGTTTTGGCGGGAAGTTAGTTTTGGGCGCGGTTACGTGCAGCGGCGACAGCTTCGGTGGTCGGGTTACCGAGCGAGAGTTCGCGACCGTTGGGGAAGCGGATCTCCGCAGCCGAGGCGCGGGTATCGCCATCGCGAGCCTGGAAAGCATCGACGATAATGTCGGTGCCTGCGGGCAACGAATTCCTGTTCCAGCCACGACGCAGCAGCGCGGACGGGGCACCGCCCTCGATACGCCAGCGTTCGGTACGGCCGCCGCGATTCACGTCAATGTGAATCCAGCTGTGGGGATTGACCCATTCGAACATCACGACCTCGCCTTCGAGGCGGATCGGGGCGTTGCGGTCGAACTCGGTAGCGAACGAGTGGTGCGCGAAGGCCCCGGCGCCCGTCACAGCGAGCACGGCGCCGATTGCGGCAGCGCTGAGCTTTTTCATCTGCATGGTTGAACTCCTTGATTTAATACATTCACAAGCTGTCAGACGGACTTGAGATTACGTTGACTTTGTCCAAATAGCAAACGCTACATTACTCCTCGATTAAGTCGCCATAGAGCAATCGCTCGGAAAATGGCACACATTTGAACTCGAGGATCTGCGCATCGTCTTCTACGTGGCGGTAAAGCACCATCTCCATTTCCCATGGCTGGGTGTAGATCGAGGGGTCTTCTATGGTGACGTGGTAATCGATGTGATCGCCGCCTTCGCGAAGCGTGAAACGCTCTGTCACGGTGGCGGTGTTGGTGAGGTAGTTGCCGGCACGATCCAGCCAGGTCACACCTTCCACCATCTCGCCAGCAGGCAGTTTCACCAGGCCCGGCCCCTGCGCCAGGGTGGTGACGACCAGCGTATCGCCATCCCATTCGCCGTAGCTGGTGCCCATCCAGGTATCGATCGGCGGGATGCCGACGTCCTCGATATGCACCACGCGGTTGGCGGAGGCATATTCATACACCATCAGGATATCGTCGCCGTCGCCCTGCACGATCTGGAAGGGGTGCGGCATATAGGTGGCGCGCGGAATGCCCGGCAGGTAGCAGGCGGCTTCCGGATCGTAATTGATCACGTTGTCGCGATTGTACTGAAGCCGCTCCTGCGCGGCGTCGTTATACGGAATTTCGCCGCCTTCGACCACGCCCAGGCCAGCCGGAACGGCACCGATTGCGCCCATCAGTCGGTCACCGGCCTCCAGCGGGTTGGGCCCGGCACTGTGCGGCTCCACGTTCCAGTTGGCAGAGTTCATCACCTGCCACACGCCGTTGAGGTTGGGATGGTCGCCAATGCGCTCCATCTCCATGCCTTCGTGATTGTCGGCCAGCGCCGGGGCGGCTGGAACCAGTGCGATTGCCATGGCGACGCCAGCGACAGTCGCCAAATGTTTAAGAGCCCGCATATTCTCTCCTCAAGATATTGCTATTGTTCGAGGGCAAAAGACACGATCTGCCCACCGGCATTGATCGCGACATATTGCCTGCCGTCACTGCCCCGATACGAGAACGGGTTGGCGTTGGCGTTACCTTGCAATTGTGCTTCCCATAGCTGCTCTCCGCTATCCGCGTCAAAGGCGCGGAAGCGGCGATCATTGGTCGCACCTATGAAAACCAGACCGCCCGCAGTTACGCTGGGACCGGCGCTGCCGGCATTGCCCAGCACGCGGCGCCCCTCGGGCAGCTCGTCATACTGGCCCAGTGGCACGGCCCAGGCGATCTCGCCGGTATTGGCATTGACCGCGGTCAGCCGCGCCCACGGTGGCTTGTAACACGGAAGGCTCGGCCCGACGGGGCGGCCATTATCGTCATACTCGCCCGAAAGCGGGGCGTTGAAACTGAAGAACGGACCCTTGCCGTCCACGCTGGCGCGATCGTATTCGGGCAGTGGACCGCTGGCAGAGGTGTCGAAGGAATAGGGTTCGTCGCCAACCACCTTCTCGACCCAGCCCACCAGCGAGGTGTCCAGCGCGTTGACATAGACCATGCCGGTGGTGGGATCGGCCGCCGGGCCGCCCCAGTTGACCCCGCCAATTCCACCCGGAAGCTGGATGGTGG
This sequence comes from uncultured Alphaproteobacteria bacterium, assembly GCA_963783265.1. GTDB lineage: Bacteria > Pseudomonadota > Alphaproteobacteria > Sphingomonadales > Sphingomonadaceae > Alteraurantiacibacter. Next base: position 76,803 of record CAWAMU010000010.1, read on the forward strand.
AACGCGGCGGCTGGCCTTCTGCACGGTACATCACGGGAGTGAACGGCCCGAGGTTCAGGAAGCCACCGGCCCGTTCCCACATGGCATAACATGCCTCGGCATGCTCGGCGCTGGTATCTTCAGGCCCCACGATATCCTGATAGGTCATTTCCACGCGGCTGAGCGGCGGCGTGATAACGGGGAAGGGCTGGGTGGGGCTGTAATATTCGCCCGGCACATCTCCGGGCGGAACACGGCGTTCCTCCACCGGCAGAACCGGCTCGCCATCCTGCGCGTCGAGCACGTAGAACAGGCTGGATTTGCCGACATTGGCGAGCGCCATGTGCTGCTGCCCGTCCGGCGCAGTGACCGGGATCAGCGGACCGGCGTGGCTCATGTCGATATCCCAGATATCGTGATGCACTGTCTGGAAATGCCACTTGTATTCGCCCGTCTTGGCATCCACGGCGACCACCGAATTGGCGAACACATTGCTGCCGGGGCGATCTCCGCCGTAGTAATTATGGGCCGGACCGGCGATCGGCAGATAGGCTGTGCCGGTGCTCTCATCCACCGTCGCGGCGAAGCCCCACATGTTGGTGCCGCCGCGATTCTCCGCGCCGCCACCCCATGTCTCGTGAAACGGCTCCCCCTCGTCAGGCGTGGTATCGAATTCCCACAGCTTTTCGCCCGTCACCACATCAAACGCGCGCGGATTACCTTCCGGGCCCTGCGGATTTTCAAGGCTGTCTGCGCCGATGATCGCGACATTTCCGGTGATGGTAGGCGTTCCGCGGTGTCCCGGGTCGACGGCCACTGTGCCACCGTCTCCAAAAGAGGCGACCGGTTCGCCGCTGGCAAGATCGAACGCCATCAGCGATTGCCCGGCGGTGACGATCAGGCGCGGCGCGTGATCTGCATCGCCCGGCCAATAGGCCAGACCGCGACCGGAAAAGCTGGCTGGCGGGCCGGGCTGGGCGGGGGCGGGAAATTCGTGCTCATGCACCCACACTTCCTCGCCTGTCGCGCCGTCCAGGGCGATCAGGCGATTCTGCGCCGTAAAGTACATGATGCCGTCGATCACGACCGGCACGGCGCTGTTGAAGGCGCGGAAGGGATAGGCCCATGCCTGCTGCAAACCGTCAACATTGGCGCGGTTGATGTCGGCTAGCGGTGAAAACCGGGTGGAGGCGAGATCGCGATGGATCGTCTGCCAGTCGCCATCGGGCATGGCGTGCGCGCCAGCATGATCGTTCGCTGCCGTCGGTGCCGGCGATACCGTGGTGCAGGCGGTGCTGCAGGCAAGCAGGATGGCAAGCTGACAAGCCGAACCTACTCGCATCCCACTCTCTCCCGAATCGCTTCAAACCGCTGTCGGCCCATGACTGGAACCGCTCTTGTTGATTCTGTCCTAAACATACTGCATGGCTTTGACAATGCCTCGCGCCACCTGTTCCAGAAGCAGGGGATGCGAGGGGCAGGCCGGGTGTTGCTAAACCTATGAAAAGGCGAGGCGTTGCGGGATGGAAATGACGATAAAACAGCGGTTAAGCGACTGTCAGGGCCACTCTGCAAGTGAAGGTTCCGGTCTGCAAGACTTGGCGAAAGTGAATTTGACCGCTAGCAAATTTGCGCGTGATCAAGGCGTAAACGCGCCGGACAGGGTCAATCTGGGGGAAACCCGGGATTAGAAAATAAGGACAAGAGGGAATGGGTGACTTCTTTTACGGACTGACAGATTGGCTGCGGGGCACTTTCCTGCTCGACGCCGCCTTCTGGATAGAAACAACGGGCTTCAACCGCCTGCTGGTGGAAAACTTCTGGGCGGTTCCGATCGCGCAGGTGCTGCATATCATCGGCATATCCGCCGCATTTGCCGCCATGCTGATGCTGACCTTGCGACTGAACAATCTTGCGGGCGGTGCGCGCACGGTGCCGCAGGTTACGGCGCGCTTCACCCCCTGGGTCTGGTGGGGCCTGTTATGGATCGCCATCAGCGGCCTTTTCATGCTGTGGGCAGAGCCTGTCCGCAACATGGTCAATGGCGTGTTCTGGGTGAAGATGGCGCTGCTGCTGTCCACCATCATCATCACGCTGATTTTCAAGAAATCGGTCGCCTCCGCCGCCACGGCGGGCGGGATGCAGTGGAATGCCGGTGGTGGAACCAAGGCAACGGCCTGGCTCATCGTCATCCTGTGGTGCCTGATCATGGTTTGCGGGCGCTGGATCGCCTACGCGCCGGTTTGAGGGGAACTGAATACAATGGCTTCTTATTATCCTGAACCCACGACTATCTGGGAATCGATCGAATACTCTCCTCTCGGCATTTCCATTGCCGAAAGCCTGTGGGCATTCCCCACGCTGGAGACGATTCATGTCATCGCCCTGGTAACGGTTTTCGGCACCATCCTGGTGATGGACCTGCGCTTGCTGGGCATTGCCGGCAACCAGTGGGCCGTCACGCAGATGAGCAAGGACACCCTGCCATGGACCTGGGGCGCTTTCGTGCTTGCTGCAATCACCGGCACCTTGCTGTTCACCAGCAAGGCATCCACCTACATGGTGAACCCCTATTTCCTGACCAAACTGGGCTTGATGGCACTGGCGGGGCTGAACATGCTCTACTTCCATTTCGTCACCTACAAGACGGTGAACGAATGGGATGGCGCACGAACCTTGCCGTCCGGCGCGAAATTGGCCGCCACGGTTTCGCTGGTGGCATGGATCGGCGTGGTCTTCTGCGGCCGTGCGATCGGCTTTACGCTGGGGATTTATTACTGAGGGTCTGATCCTTCGAAAATGAACAAAGGCCGCGCGGGAAACTGCGCGGCCTTTTTTGTTCCTTGCCCTCAACTATCCTGATCTTCCAACGCAAACACATAAACCGCCGCGCTGTTCACTTCGGGAAGCGGGATTTCGGGGGTGAAATTCGGCAGGCCGAATGCCAGCGGGTTGCCCATGCCGGTTACCACGGCGACATATTGCCTGCCGTCTACCGAATAGGTGATCGGGCTGGCATTGGGCACGCCGGCCAGCCCGCTGCGCCACAGTTGCTCTCCGGTCGCCTGGTCGTAAGCCAGCACCTCGCGGTCCATCGCGCCGCTGAACAGCAACCCGCTGCCAGTGGCGAGCACGCCTGCATTGTAGGGCGCGCGGCGGCGGTGCTCCCACACGACTTCGCCGGTTTCGATGTCGATGCCCTGCAAGATGCCGAAATTGCCGTCGCTGTCTGCCGGGGCAGAGTAATAGATATCCACGCCGCTGGTCAGGAAACCGCCTTCCACAGGGCGCATCTCCATGCAGGTGTCACGCGCGTTGATGAACAGCATGGCGCTGCTTTCGGCGAAGGCCGAAGGGCTCCAGTTGCGGCCACCGCCCGCGTGCGGGCACATGAAGACAGGTTCACGATCGCGCCCCGGCAGCAGCGCAGGATCAGGCGTCTTGCGACCGGTTTCGGGATCGATGGAGGTGATGAAGGTCTGGAAGCCCATGTCGGCGGTATCGAGATATTCGCCCGTGCGCGCGTCTATCGTGTCGAACAGTCCTTCCTTGCCGCCGGTTATCACGACGTGGCGGGTTTTGCCGTCGATCTCGATATCGGCGATGACCCGTTCGAACACCCAGTCAAGATCGTACTGGTCATTCGCCATGTGCTGGAAATACCAGACCAGCTCCCCAGTTCTCGGCTCGAAGGCGAGGGTGGAGTTGGTGAACAATCCATCGTTGTTGCTGCCCGGCACCAGGTCGCGGACAGGGCCGGTATCGTAGGTTTGCGCCACGCCCCACAGCGCCAGGCCCGTCTCGGCATCATAGCTGCCGCTGGTCCAGACAGAGCCGCCCTGCCGCTCCGCATCGGGAACCTCGTTCCAGGTATCGCCGCCCAGCGTGCCAGACTTCGCGACAGTGTCGAAATTCCACAGGTGTTCGCCCGTATCGGCATCGAATGCCGCAATCAGCCCGCCACCGGGGCGCTGCGTGGCGAGGCCGATCATCACCACGCCTTCTGCCACCAGTGGTCCGCCGTTGCTGCGCGTATCCTGTGCATCGGGGATGGCAACATCCCACACCGGGCGACCCGTCCGGGCGTCCAGAGCCATCATGTGCAGATCGCTGGTCGCCAGGATGAGCTTGTCGTCCCACAGCGCGATAGTCTTCTTGCCCTGCATCAGAGTGCCCTCGGGCATCTGGCGGCGATAGCGCCACAACTGCCTGCCGGTGGCGGCATCGAAGGCGAACACCTCCTCTCCATAGGCATGGACGTACATCACCCCGTCGCGCACCAGGGGTTCGGACATGGTGGGGCCCAGGGGCAGGGCCTGCGCCCAGGCGATGGACAGGTTGCCGACGTTCCCTGGCGTGATTTGTGCGAGCGGGGAGAAGCCTTGCGCCTCGTGCCCACGCCGCCATGCGATCCAGTTCTCGGGCGCGGGGTTGTCCAGCATGTCCGCCGTCACCGGCGTGTAATCGGCAAACAGGTCGGGCAGGGGAGGCGATGCGGGGAAGGGGTAGCGGCTGGTAATGCCGGGCAGGCCGATCTCGTTACCCGCCTCCGCATCCTCCGCCAGAGCAGGCACCTGTGCCGCAGCCAGCGTGACCGAGGTATCCACGCCGTTCTCTGCCAGCACCAGCGCGGTAAGGGCGGCGTAGGTCGCCCTGTCCAGCCGACCGCCACCGCCCGGCGGCATGGAGGTGGAAATGTAGTTGAGCAATTCGCCCGCGGGCAGGTTCCCCCAGGTTGCCAGGAATGCCGGGCCTTTCAGCGTGCCGGCAAACTGTCCGCCCGACAGGTCGGCCCCGTGACAGGTGGCGCAATTGGCGGCGTAGGCATCGCGTGCCGCATCAAGCTGGTCAGCCAGCGAAGCGCCCTGCCGGGCATAGCCCGTCGCTGCAAAAGCCAAGGTCGAAACGCCCGCGCTCGCGAGCAACAGTTTACCGATCATATTCGCTTCCCTCTCCCCGGAAAGCGCGCAACCTGCCGCAGACTATTGCTGCGGGGCAATCCCCAACGGACCGCCTACACGCTCCTGATACATCGCTTCGTAAAGGTCGGCCTTGGTCGCGCCGAACCACTCGGCCACGCCCGAGCCATCGGCATCGAGGACGAAAACCTCGTTTGCATCCAGGTCGCCAACTGCGGGCCATTGCGGCAGGCCTTCGCCATTGGGGTTGCCGGTGGCGGCAAAATTGACCCAATATTGGGAGACCTGGTCGGCAAATGCCTCCTCCGCCGGATTGCCGCACATCATCTCCACCGAAGACCCACCGGGGAAGGTGCGGGGCGCACAAAGATTGTCGAACACATAGGGTATCTCGCCCGTATGCGCGGCGCCCAGATCGCCACGGTTCGCGTCATACGGCGGATCGTGGCGGAACCAGTAGTGATAGGCGCCTTCGCCGATGCCCGATTGCCATTGTGCAAACTGGCGCATCAGCCAGGTCATGTTATCGCCGAAAGGTTGCGTGGCGGTAACGCGCGCCTCCTCATCGGTGGAAACCGGATAGGCAGCACGTCCCAGCTCCACCTGGCTGCCCCAGCGCATGCCTTCGCCCTGTTGCCAGCTTTCCAGCGTGGCGGGCGGGCCGAAAATGGCGGTGAAGCTGCCTTCGTCCTCGTTCGATCCGACCAGCACATCCACCGGCAACTGCCGCCCTTGCGAAAAGGTGATCGCAAGGTCTTCAGGGATTATGCGCCCATCGACAATCATGCCCTGGCCGGGAATTTTGGCGTGGATTTCTGCTGCAGGCAGAGCGCGCAATTCGGCAAGGCTGGTGGTGCCGAAATTCTCTTCTGCCGCGCCCAGCGATCGTTGCTGCGCGGTCTCGCGCGGTATCATCTGGCCAATGTTGAGACCCTGGAATGTGCCGCTCTGGGCAATTGCGCGGGCAAACAACCCCTCTGCGGGCGGGGCGCCGACCAATGCGGCATTCATGGCCGATCCGGCACTTTCGCCAAAGATGGTGACGCGTGAAGGATCACCGCCGAAGGCCGCGATATTGTCCTGCACCCATTGCAGGGCAGCGATGGCATCGCCCAGTGCCTGGTTGCCACTGGCCCCGTTGGCCTGGGTCAATTCGGGATGGGCGAAAAAGCCCAGCGAACCCACGCGATAGTTGAAGGTGACCATCACCACGCCCTTTTCGGCGAGGTGATCGCCCGCGCTGAACGGGGCAGAGCCGCCGCCTTCGCTATAGGCACCGCCATACAGCCACACCATCACCGGCAGGTTGGCATCCGGGCTTTGCGCAGGCGTCCATACGTTCAGGTAGAGGCAGTCTTCCGAGGTGCCGGGGCTATCGGGCATGTCGGTGGCGGAATTGACCGGAAAGCGCTGGGTTGCCGGGTTTTGCACACAGCTGTCACCCCACTCGTCGGCCACCAGAACACCGTCCCAATCAGCCGCGGGCTGCGGCATTTCCCAGCGCAGATCGCCCACGGGCGGCGCGGCAAAGGGAATGCCCTTGAAAATCGTCACACCCTCTACGGCGCCTGACGGGATGCCTTGCACGCGGCCATTTGCGGTTGTCACGGGACCACTGGTGATCGGCGTTTCTGCAACCTGGGGCATTGTTGCCGGATCGGACGTCTGCGAAGTGGTGGCCCCCGTGGTCGAGCAGGCAGCAAGGCCAATGCTGGCAAGCGCCAACAGCGCACCCTGCCCAAAATTCTTGATCATCGCATCCATCCCCGGTTTGTCCTGCTCGCTCTTGTCGGCGAAAAGTGAAACGGGCGCACCAGTCCTCCCGGCGCGCCCGCTCGCATCCAATTCTAGTTGCCGCCGCCTTCACCTTCGACTGCGCCGCCTTCGGTGTTCTCGACGCCCGCCGCAGCAGCCGTGATATAGTTGCGGACCTGCACATTGCCTTCGTGGCAGGCATATTCGAAGAACTGGTATTCCTCGTCACGCGTCCAGTCGAGGCGCGCGCTCCAGCGGTCGGTGAAGACTTCGGGATCGCTGTAGGTCAGTTCGTAAACGATGTGGTCTTCGCCCGTCATCGTCAGACGCTCCATCACATTGGCCTGGCGGCTGGTGGGAATGGTGTTGAACGGGGGCACGCCCATCGTCGCCATGTTCAGCGGGCTGGGACCGCGCTCGTAATTGTCCTGCGATACGCTGTCGCCATCCTGGATGTTGGTGGTCTCGATCACCATGGTGTTGCCTTCCCACCAGCCGATGGACTGGCCCATCCAGGTACGTACATCATCGGGCCAACGCATCGCATCGGCCTCCGCCTTGTTGGCGACGACCGGGATGACGCGGGCATCGTGGATCATCTCCAGCGAGATGATGAAGAAGCCGGGAGCCTGCATCACGCGGATGCCGTTGTTGTAGCGGAAGGGGAACATGGAAGCCGGGAAGCCGCGCGTGATGCAGCGATCCCAGGTGTCGAAATCGCTGACCCACTTGAAATGCGGTGTTGGGCGTCCAGCTGGACCTGCCGGCCTGGTAGCGTTCCTGCGCCGATGCGGTCATTTCCGGCAACTGGCCGTCTTCGGGATAGACCAGCAGGGAAGTGCGGCGGCCCGAGGCATCGGATTCCACCCAGTGGCCAAAGCCGATGGTGCCGGCCTCGTCTTCGGCTGCATAGCGTTCATCGGAACCGGCGGCCTGTTGCAGGCGCTGCTCGTATTCGGAATCGTTCAGGTAGAAACGGTCACCGAACTGGGCCGGGCGCTGCATCGGGATGCTGGCGATATTGTCGATGGGGAAGGTGCCGCGAAAGTCCGGAACGCCCCAGCTGGTGCGTGGCGGATCGAAATCGGTGGGGACCGGCGCAATCGAGGTAAGGTCGTCCGGCACCACATCCTGCGCAGCGGCGGGGATCGCCAGCGCCAGCGCGCTGGCGGAAAGTATGGCGATTGTTTTCAGGGTCGTATGGGCCATTATTCAGTCTCCTCGGTATCTCTTTGTTGTGCGCCGCGGCTGGCAGGGTCCATCGCCGGAGGCGGTCCGGCGTCGGGATCGATCTGCTCTACCATCGCGCCGCGCGCGTATTCCTGTTGCCGCTTCGTGCGATCTGCGGTGATGTAGTTGCGCACCTGCACATTTCCTTCGTGGCAGGCGTATTCGTAGAATTGATAGTCATCGTCTCGCGACCAGTCGAAACGCAGGGTGAAATCATCTTCCCAGACGACCGGGTCCGAATAGTGCATTTCGTAGGTGATCGTGTCGGGCCCCACCATGTGGAAACGCTCGGTCACGGTCACGTTTTCGCTCATCGGGATCGTGTTGCCCGAAGGCACGCCGCGCGTGGCCACGTTCAGCGCAGAGGCGCCCGGCTTGATATGATCGGTGACGACTTCCAGCGTGTTGCCATCAACCCAGCGGCCCCGGCTGTTGCCGAAGTATCCATCCACGCCCGCAGGCCATGCGTCACCTGCGCCGGCACACGGGAATGATCCGCGTGCCCAGCATTTCCAGCGCGATCACCACGTAACCGGGCGACTGGAAGATGCGGATGCCGTTGTTGTAGCGGAAGGGGAACATGCTGGCGGGAAACCCGCGCGTGATGCAGCGGTCCCAGCTGTCGAAATCGGTTACCCAGTCGAATGTCTGGCCGGTAACCCAGCTGGCGCGCATCAGGGATGAGCGGTGGATGCCTTCCTCTGTAAAGGCCGGCAATTGGCCATCCTGCGAAGATACGACCATGGAGGTGCGACGGTTGCCCGCCTGGTATTCGATCCAGTGGCCAAGGCCGATGGTGTCCTCCTCGTCCTCGCTTTCGTAGGCTTCCTCCAGCTGTTCGACGCGGCCCTGCTCGGAGGCGATTTCTGCTTCGTTCTTCCAGAAGCGGTCACCGTATTGGGCAGGGCGGTTCACCGGCAGTTCGGCAATGTCGTTCAGCGGCCAGATGCCGCGGAAATCGGGATCTCCCCAGGGGGTGGAGCCGGGCGTGTAATCGTCCGGCACAGCGGGGATGGTGGTCAGGTCGTCGGGCACCTGCTGCGCTGCTACGGGGGTAGCAACGGCGAGGGCCCCGCAGCCGAGCAAAAAACGTATCATCATCTCTCTCCATCCGCTTCCGCAGCGCGTGTCGCGCGGCTGGCGGTTATGTAGTCGCGGATCTGCACGTTGCCTTCGTGGCAAGCGTATTCGAACATTTCGTAGGTGTCGTCCCGGCTCCAGTCGAGCCGCGCCGTCCATGGTTCTGCAAACACCTGTGGGTCGGTATAGGTCACCTCGTATACCAGCGCATTCGGACCGGTCATGGTGATGCGCTCCACCACTCGCGCGTCAGGGCTTGTGGGCAGGGTATTCCAAGGCTCGCGCCCATGCGTTGCGAGGTTGAGCGGGGAAGGGCCGCGCGCGAGGTGATCTTCGTCTGCGCTGTCGCCGGTGCGGATATTGGTCGTCTCGATAACCAGCGTGTTGCCATCCAACCAACCGAGCGATTGGCCGAGCCACGTCCGCACGCCGTCAGGCCAGCGCCGCGCCGCCATCTCGCTGCGCGCCATGATAGGGATGATCCTGTCCTCGTGCACCATCTCCGTCTTGATGATGACATAGCCCGGAGCCTGCATCACGCGGATGCCATTGTTGTAACGGTGCGGCATCATCGTGGCGGGGAAGCCGCGGGTTATGCAGCGGTCGAAAGTGTCGAAATCCGAGGTCCAGTCGAAATCCACACCGTCGGTCCAGCTCGACCGACCAGCAGCATATTTTTCCCGCGCATAGGGGGTCAGTTCAGGAACCCGTCCATCGGGCGGTGACACCAGCAGCGAAGTCCTGCGACCGGATGTGTTCGCCGACAGGAATGCAGCGAATCCGAGCCTGTCGGATGTCTCGGCGGCTGACGTGATGTTCTGCTCGGTCGCCTCGATTTGTCGCTGGCGCTCTGTAAGCTCCTCGTCCGTCAGCCAGAAGCGGTTCCCGTATTCGGGCAGCCGCTCAAACGGGATGCTGGCAATATCGTCGATGGGAAACGTGCCGCGGAAGTCAGGATCGCCCCAACTTGTGCGCGGCGGAGCAAAATCGGTCGGCACCGGCGGCATCGTGGTCAGGTCGTCGGGGACCTGCTGCGCAGTTGCCGGTATCGCCAGTGCAGCGATTGCGGAAGCGAGGATACTCGCTCGGATCATCAGTCCCCCTCGTCCGGCAAGGCGAAGGTGACATAGCGGCCGGGGCCGGGCTCGGGCAGGCCGAGGCCGCCGAGGAAATGGCCGATCCCGCCCACGGGCACGGTAATCATCTGCCGCCCGTTCACCTCGTACACAGCGGGTACGCCCTCTGTAGCAGCGTCGAAGCGGTGCTCCCACAAAATGGCGCCGGTATCGGCGTCTCGGGCCCGGAAGGCGCGGTCGCTGGCGGTGTTGACGAACAGCAGGCCGCCCGCGGTGGCCACGGGGCCGGAACGCGGCGTCTGCGCGCCCACGCCGGTGATGCCCTGTTCCTCCAGCGTCATGATCTCGCCATTGGGGATGGAATAGATCTTCTCGCCGGTGTTCATGTCATAGGCGGTGAGATTGGAGAACGGCGGCTTTATCGCCACCATGCCATTGCTTTGCAGCATGAAATTCACCGGCCAGCGGTACGGGATATCTTCCCCATCCGCGTTGGGCATGGCCTCCAGCGCGCTCTCGCGATTGTCGGCCTGGATGCGCAGCAACAGCGGCAGTTCGCGGCTGACGACATACAGCCGCTGGCGTTCAGGGTCGACGGAGACATTGCCCCAGTTCAGCCCGCCGTTGTGGCCGGGGAAACTGATCGTGCCCCGGATGCTGGGCGGAACGAAGGGTCCGTCGCCCCAGCGCGAATTTGCAAACAGTTCGCGCAAGGCTTCCTGGTCACTTTCGGGCAGGTAGGGATTGATATCGTCCGGCGTGAAGCTCTGCCGCATGTAGGGCTCGGGCCAGGTCGGGACCGGCTGCGTGGGGCTGGCATGTTCGCCCGGCACGTCGCTCTCGGGCACGGCCACTTCCTCGATCGGCCAGACAGGCGTGCCGTCGCGGCGATCGAATGCGAAGATATAGCCGTGCTTCGTGCCCTGGATGACGATGGGAATATCTTCCCCGTCCTTGGTGATCGTCATCAGCTTGGGCGCAACGGGAAGATCGAAATCCCACAGGTCGTGATGCACGATCTGGTAATGCCAGACGCGTTCTCCGGTCTCGGCATCGATGGCGATGAGCGAATTGCCGAAGAGGTTGTCCCCCTCCCGGTTGCCGCCGTAGAAATCATAACGCGGCGTGCCGGTGGGAATGAAGACCATGCCCAGCTCTGTATCGACCGTACTTTCCGACCAGTTGTGGACGCCGCCGAACTGGCTGAAATCCTCGGTTTCGGGCCAGGTGTCGTGGCCGAATTCCCCTTCGCGGGGGACGGTGTTGAACGTCCACTTCAACGCGCCCGTGCGCACGTCATAGGCGTGGATATTGGCAGGCGCGCTGGCGTAGTCATAAGCGCCCGCTGGCAGGCTCATGATGATCGTATCGTGGTAGATGCGGCCCGGATTGCTGGTTTGCAGCGGGGCTGTCTCGGCCACATCATCGGGCAGGGCATCGCGCAAATCCACGCCGCCATCGCCGCCGAAGCTGGTAATCACCTCTCCCGTAGCGGCATTCACAGCGCGCAACAAACCGTTGTTGAGCACCATCAGCCGCTCGTCACCGGCGCCGTCGGTCCAATAGTTGATGCCGCGCGTGCCGATGCGGCCCTCCAGGCTGCTTTCCCAGATCTGCGAGCCTGTGGCAGGATCCAGCGCGACCAGCTGGCCCGCACCATTCATCACATACATGCGACCACCGGCAACCACCGGATTGAACAGCGGCGGTATGCCTTCACCGGTGGGAAATTCCCACGCGACTTCGAGCTGGCTGACGTTGGAGCGGTCGATTTGCGCAAGCGACGAATATTGCGAGCTGTCCGCGCCACCCAGATAGCCGTCCCAGCTTTCGTGATCGAAGCTGGACCCGGCGACAGCGGCGCTGGATGCAGATGCCATTTCGCCCGGCGAGGTGGCGGCGCAGGCTGCCAGTGCCATGCCCAGTGACGCGGCAAGCGCAAAGCGCAGCGCACCCTTTGAACGATTGCGATTATGACGGTTCGAAGTGATCAAGCCATAGCTCCCATATCATGCGCAGCCTGAGCGGCCGTCTTTCATGCACTTGCCTAGCCGGATTCACCCCCGCTCAACAAGGGTGAAACGGCATTGAAATTGATAAAATCCGAAAATATCGGACTTATGCAACCTGCGTCAATCCCCGGTGGAGGCATCGTCGGGGGATTGCATGGTATGCCCCTCGACAGAACCCTCCGGCCCCTCGGCAGCGCCTTCCAGCGGCCGATCCTGTTCACCGGCGGAAGTGAACACCGTGGCCTGCGTCATCGCGCCGCTGGCTTCCAGCCGCAAGGTGACATTGTCCATCGTGCGGTTTTCCCAGAACCAGCCGTGGATGCCGGTAAAGGCAGGCGTGTAGATGCCGTTCATCTGCTGCGCCGAATCCACAGAGTAGCTTTCCGTCACTTCCACTCCACCTTCGAAGGGATGGGCGTGCATGTCGTATGCCAGCGGTTCGGAGCCTTCCCAGTGGAATGTCATCGGCTGGCCTTCGGGCATGGTGTATTTGAACTCCACCGATTCAAACGGCAGCAATTCGTATTCCCACACATCGGTGACGCCAGCGGACGCGGGCAGGGCGGTTTCGGACAGGGTCAGCACGTCCTGCTCCTCCATCCGGGCCATGCCGCGTTCCAGTTCCAGATTGGTCGGTTCGGCAATCTCGGTAAGGCCCAGCGCGCCGCCCACGCCAGTGGGATCCCAGCCGGTTTCGGCGGGTAGAACGAAGAAGACGGCGAGTGCACCTGCGGCGGCAACACCTGCGGCAACATAGGTCGCTTTGCTCATGACGAAAAATATCCCTCCAACTGGTAAGCGGTGAGCGCGATCCCGACCAGGATCAGCGCAATATTGGCTGCAAAGGCATAGCGTTTGAAGCTGGCCGTGTGCCGCCAGGCGGCAAGCAAAAGCACCACCAGCGTCAGCACGATAACCTGCCCCAGTTCAACGCCCACATTGAAGGCGACGAGATTGGTCAACAGGCCATTGGGCGAAACGCCAAGGTCCATCACCTTGGTGGCAAGCCCGAGTCCGTGAAACAGGCCGAACACGAGCACGGCGATACGGGTGTCGAAATTCCAGCCCAGCTTCGCAAAGCCGCCGATATTCTCCACGCCCTTGTAGATGACAGACACCCCGATGATGGCATCCACGATGAACGCGTTGACCCCGGTGCCCAGCAACACCCCGCCGATCAACGTGATCGAATGGCCGATGGCGAACATCGAGACATACAGCAGGACATCCTTCAGCCGGCGCAGGAAAAACACCACGCCCACAAGGAAGGCGACGTGATCGTATCCGGTCACCATGTGCTTTGCGCCAAGGTACATGAACGGGATGATCGCGGGGCCGTCTATCGTGCGCACGAAGGCCTTGTCGCCCTCCGCCACATCGTGGGCGAAGGCCTCCACCGGGATGGCAAGCGCCACCAGAATTATCAGCATCGCAGCAAGCAATGCGGGATGCGATTGGAGCGGATGCGGTTGGCCGGGAAAAGGCGGGCGGGGCCTATTCGACATCGGCCTCCTCGACATATTCCGTCAGCGACAGGTCTTCGTTGGGGCGCGGCTGCGCCACATCGTCCACAGTCATGCCTTCGGGCAATTCTTCGGGCGGGTACATGCGGTGGCACGCGCTGCACACGGAATAGATGGTGCCGCCCACTTCGAATATCGCGTCGGCATCGCGCGCCAATGCAGCTTCTGCGGCCTGCGCGGAAACATCCACGAGGCCCTGCGAGTAGGCCATCCAGTTATCGCCGCGCCCCTCGGCATAGGCGGGCGTCTTCATGATTTCGCCCAGTTCGCCCAGGCGCACGGCGGCGGCGTGCGCCTCGTCCCATTCGGCATCGGTTTCCGGCTGCCATTCGGTGAACACGGCCTCCCCGTCGACCAGTTCGCTTTTCGCGCCGACTGCGCCCCAGAAGATATCTGCCGTGGGCTGCATCTCGTTCGCCATCATCTGCTGCGCCGTACCCAGTGGCGGCACTTCCTCCGCCTGGTTGCAGGCGGGAAGCGTCAGTGCTGTCGCCAGTATGACAAGCGTGCCGGTAATGCTGCGAAAATCCGTTTTCATACCTGCTCCTCTACCCGCGTCCGGCGATGCTATAAGCGGCCTTGCCGAGGCGCAACCGAGATGGTAGTGGACCGCCTAATTGACAATGTCCAGTTTTTTACCGCCTATGAGGACGCTATAAATCTGCGGTAAAGCTTGGTTCTGATAGACCACATATTGACTAGGGCCAAGTTTCGCAGCCGGGCCGATACAGATTTTTGAAGGGGTTTGAGGTAGATGTTTTTGACCGCAAGGAATTTTGGCAAGCTGGCGCTTGTTACGCTGGGTTCGGCTGCGCTGGCTGCTCCGTCTTTCGCGCCGATGGCGCAGGAGGATGATGCTGCCGCCGAGGTCGCGCCGCTAAGCGACGCACAGATAGAAGCCAGCCGCACATTGTTCAGCCAGTATGGCTGCGGTTCGTGCCATGCGTTTTCCGATGCCAACGGTTACGGCCACATCGGTCCGTCCCTCGATGGCAACGAGGCCTTGAGCGTCGACTACGTCACCCAGATCATCAGCAACGGGCAGGGCGCGATGCCCAGCTTCGGCGGGATGGTTTCGGAAGAAGAGATCGAGACCCTGTCGCGCTATATCGTCGCGAAAAAGGCCGACTAGGTTTCATTGCCGATCCGGACACGAAAAGGGGGCTTCGCGGCCCCTTTTTTATTGGTCGCCGCGTTCCTGCGCAGTGCGCGAATTGGGTCCGACCTGCGCGAAGTAATTGGTTACGCCGTCCGGATCGTTGAGCCAGATGGTGGTCAGGTCAAAGCCGCGCAGGCGATTGAGCGGGGTTTCGACCGGAATATCGCGGTAGCGCGCGCGAGCATCGACCATCGCCGCATCTCCCACGACATACTGGATGCCCGAACTGCCGGTATCGGCGGGCATGCCTTGCGCAACCTGGTGGAGGTAGATGGTCGTCTCGCCGTGGCGGTAGGGATAGCGGGTAATGCCGAGGCTGGCGCTGTCCTGCGCGGGCAGTTCATCCAGCCCCACGAACTCGCGATAGAAGGCGCGGCTGGCTTCCATGTCCGAAACGCCGATACCGATACCCACGCCATCGTCGGAATTGTCCTTGAAACCATTGCCGGTCACGATTTCGATTGTCAGGCCGGCGGGATCTTTCACCCATCCGCTGCGAATGCCGTTGCCGCGCTCTTGCAAGGTCGGCGCTTCGAAGCCCGCCGCCTCGAACCGCTGGATGACGGCTTCGGCATCGGGGTAGGTAAGGGTCAGATAGCGAATGCCGGTGCCGCCGTTCCACCCGCCTGAAAGATCATAGCTACGGCTGCCTTGCTGGCCTGCCGACAGTTTTACCTGCCCGCTGCCAACGCCGGTCAGGATCATCTGCTGCGTGCTGGTGAGCTGGATGGGATTGAGCGGACGAAGCGCCAGCGCCTCGGTATAGAATCGCACCATGTCCTCGGTCATTTCACGCGGGAAGCGGCGAAAGACATTCATTGATTCCTGCGCGAACAGGTCGCGGTTGTCGTCGGCCAGCGTGGCCGCATCGAAATCACCAAGATCATAGGCAAGGTCGCCGCTGGTATCCAGCAGCGCGCCCTCTGGCGTGCGGACTTGCGCGCCGTCCTGAGCGGTGGCGGTGCAGGCGGCGAGCGCGGCGGTAAGGGCGATTGCAGGCAGGCGCATGGTCATTCTTCCGCTCCGTTTTCATCGGATAGCGCCCAGACGATCAGCGCTTCGTTGTTGAGCGGGCCATCGGGGCCCATTTGCGGCGGACCGAAGCCCGAACCTGCGGCGACCACGGCAATATACTGCCGACCGTCCGCGCCGCGATAGCTCATGGGGATGGTGTTGGCGGCGTAATCCAGCTGTTCTTCCCACACCACTTCGCCCGTGGCGGAATCGAAGGCCCTGAATATGCCATCGTCGGTCGCGCCGATGAAAACGAGGCCGCCAGCCGTCGCCATCGGTCCGCCGAAGGTGTTGTTGGCGCCGGTATCCTGCTTGTTCTCGCCCAGTTCCGGCGTGGTGCCGAGGCGCGATGCCCAGGCGATTTCGCCGGTGTTGGCGTCCACCGCGACCAGTCGCCCCCATGGTGGACGGATGCAGGGGAGGGTCACTTGCGAACCATCGTCGCCTGTGAAGCTCGCAGAGAAGGAAGAGTAGGCACCGGGACCGCTGAGACTGCCACGATCATACAATTGCGCACTGGCCGCGGTGCCGCGCCCGTAGTTGCCGTCGGGATCGCGCTCCTCGATCCAGCCGATGGAGCCGCTTTCACTGGTGTTGACGAAGACATAGCCGGTGGTCGGGTCCACCGCGCTGCCGCCCCAGTTGGAGCCGCCATTGTGCGGCAGGTTGATGCTGGCGCGCGGTTCGTCACCCTCCTCGTGCAAAAAGAACGGAGTGAACGGTCCGGCGTTGAAGAAGCTGCCGCCGTAGCTGTCCAGCAAGGCGTGGCAATTGGCGACATGCTCCTCGTTGGTGTCTTGGGCAGTCACCACATCTTCGGGCGTCCACCACATGCGCGAAAGCGGTTCAGGGGCGACGGGTATCGGCTGGGTGGGGGAATACCATTCGCCCGGCACATCCGCGCCCGCCACCAGCATCTCGTTCACGCCATGCACCGGCTCTCCGGTGCGGCGATCGAGGATATACATCAGGCCCGGTTTACCGGTCTGGGCGAGGGCGGGGATGGTCTCGCCGTCCTTCTGAACATCCACCAGGACCGGCGGGGCGGGCAGATCCCAGTCCCACAGATCGTGATGGATGGTCTGGAAGTGCCAGCGATATTCGCCGCTGCGCGCATCCAGCGCGAGGATCGAATTGCCGAACAGATTATCGCCCGGCCTGTCACCGCCGTAATAGTTGGGTGCGGGGCTGCCCAGCGTCATGTAGATCATGCCGGTCTCGACATCGCCGGTCATGTACCAGACCCACATGTTGTTGCCGGGCCTGTCTCGCCAGCCGTCGTCCAGCCACGTCTCGTGCCCTATCTCGCCGGGCTGCGGCACGGTGTTGAAGTCCCACAGCAACTCACCCGTGCGCGCGTCATAGCCTTTCTGGTTGCCAAGCGGGCCAGTGGTCAGCTCTGGCGTGGAGGCGCCTATCACCAGCACATCGCCAAAAATGCTGGGCGGGTAGGAATAGCGCACTTCGAACGGCACGCGGCCATTCTCGCCAAAATCCGTGGCAATCTCTCCCGTCGCCGCATCCAGCGCGACGATCTCGTTTCCGCCGTTGTAGTAGAGCCGCGCGCCAGATCGTTCGTCACCTGCCCAATAGGTCACGCGGCGGCGCACGGTCGTGCCCTCCACTGCATGACGCCAGATTTCACGGCCCGTATGCGCTTCCAGCGCCACCACCGCCTCGCCCAATGGCAGATACATCACGCCGTTGACGACGCTGGGCACGGTGCCCGCCAAAATGAAGCCGCCGCCTTGCGGGCGCAGACGGAATTCCCACGCGCGTTCCAACTGGTCGACGTTATCGCGGTTGATATCGCCCAGCGGGGCGTAGCGCTGGCCAGCGTGATTGCGCGCATAGTGCGGCCAGTCGCCATCGGCAGGCTCCTGTTGCGCGGCCAGCGGCGAGGCGAGAAAAGCGGCGGCGAAGATGCCTGACAGCAGGCTGGTGCGCATCACTGGGTTTCCTCCGCCGCAGCGCGCCGCGCGGCCTCGCTCAGCACATAGGCGCGGATCGCTTCGGACTGCTGGGCATCGATCCAGGGGGCAAAGCTGATCATGCCATTGTCCGACAGCACGCCCTCCATCACCACCGCATTCCACGCATCGGCATCGGTGGCATAGACGCTGCGCAACAGGTTCGGATTGACAGGGCCGTTGTGGCAGATGGTGCAGAAGCCGAGGTAGGCGCTTTGCCCAGTGGCGATGGTTTCCGCACTGAACTCTTCCCTGGTGGTGACATATGGCGCGGGCTCTACCGGCGGCAGCGGAGTGTATTCGCCTGTCCCATCCAGCTTGAACACGAACAGCATGCCATTGGGCGGCGGGCGGCGCATCCAGTCGGCCTGCGTGGCCATCCCCATGGAGCCGCCGTAGCCAGCCATGATGGCCACATATTGCACGCCGTCCACGGCGTAGGAGATACCGCCCGCCACGATTCCGCGATCGGTATTGAAGCTCCACAGCGGGGTGCCATCTGCGGCGTTGTAGGCGTTGAAGCTGCCATCGGGCAGGCCCTGGAACACAAGGTTGCCTGCCGTCGCCAGCGTGCCGCCGTTCCACGGGAATTCTCGCTCTATGGTCCAGCGCGCTTCCTGCGCCACCGGATCCCACGCCACCAGTTCGCCCTTGGTGATGGAGGTCAGATAGGCGCGCCGCGCTTCGGGTGTGTCACCCGGCACCAGCCCCTCTGGCGGGGTCAGGAAGATGACGCCGGTGTTCCAGCGCCCGATATTCCGGGTGTAGTTCACATCGTCCATATAGGCGGACGGCGGTTGCATGGCGGGGATGTAGACTAGGCCGGTTTGCGGGCTGTAGCTCATCGGATGGTAGGCATGCGCGCCAATGCCGCTGGGGGTGACGAGGTAGGGCGCAGCGGCATAGCGTGCCTCGGGAATTTCGACGGGTCGGCCTGTATCAAGGTCAATCCGCTCGGCCCAGTTCTGCATCGCGTAGGGCTCTGCACTGATCAGCGATCCATCGCGGCGGTCGATCACGTAGAAGAAGGCGTTCTTGGGCGCCTGCATCACCACCGGCACCATCTCGCCATCGATCCTCCATATCGGTCAGGGTCATCTGCTGCGTGGCGGTGTAGTCCCATGTTTCGCCGGGGTTGAGCTGGTAATGCCAGTTGTAGGCCCCGGTTTCCGGATCGAGCGAGAGGATGGAGGCGAGGAACAGGTTATCGCCCTCGCCATTGCTGCGCGCGCGGTGGTTCCAGGGCGAGCCGTTGCCGACGCCCACCAGCAACTGGTCCAGCTTGGCATCGTAGACGATGGAATCCCAAACGGTGCCGCCACCGCCCATTTCCCACCATTCGCCAGACCATGTGTCGGTGGCGAATTGGGCGAAAACCGCGTCCGAGGCCGCGCCATCGGGTCCGTCAGCCGGATTGCCCGGCACGGTGTAGAACCGCCAGACCTGTTCGCCGGTATCGGCATCATACGCGCCAAGATAGCCGCGCACGCCCAGCTCTGCGCCAGAGTTGCCGATAATGACATTGCCCTTCACCACGCGCGGGGCACTGGTGATGGTATAGGGCTGGGACTGGTCGACGGTGACGACGTCCCAGATTTCCTGCCCGGTCGCGGCATCCAGCGCCACCAGCCGCCCGTCGATCGTGCCGACGAACACCTTGCCTTCCCACACCGCAACGCCGCGGTTCACGACATCGCAGCAGGTGTGCGCGCCCTTCGCGCCATCGACTTGCGGATCGTAGAACCACAGTTGTTCACCCGTGGCCGCATCCAGCGCCATCACCTTCGACCATGCGGTGGAGACATACATCACGCCGTCCACCACGATGGGCGTCGCTTCCTGTCCGCGGTTGGTGTCGAATTCCACCGTGTAGGCGAGGCTGAGGCGGTCGATGGTGTCGGCGTTGATCTGGGTCAGCGGGCTGAAGCGATCCTCGCTCCAGGTGCGGCCGTGCGCCATCCAGTTGTCGGGATCGCTATCCGCATTCAGCAGGCGCTGGTGCGTCACATTGCCCGCGCCTTGGGTGTTTGCCTGCAATACCCCGGTGGCAGTGACGGCCAGTGAAAGACCGGCAACGGCCAGAGCGGCAATGGTACGCCGTGCGATCATCGATCCATCCCTCCCGATGCGCACCTGTTGGCGGCG
Organism: uncultured Alphaproteobacteria bacterium; assembly: GCA_963783265.1. Classification (GTDB taxonomy): domain Bacteria; phylum Pseudomonadota; class Alphaproteobacteria; order Sphingomonadales; family Sphingomonadaceae; genus Alteraurantiacibacter. Next base: position 96,665 of record CAWAMU010000010.1, read on the forward strand.
CGTCATCGCTTCAGGGAATGAGACTATGTCGGAAGCGCGCCCAAGTCCATCGGGCAAAGTCAATCTTCGGGCGGGTCGACCGGGTTCTGATCCGGCCCGATGGGAATGACCACGTCGGCGCGGCTCGGCATTTCTGCCAGCATGTGACGGGTCAGCCGCTCGTAATGGGCGCAGAAACGTTCCAGTGCGGCATCGTCCATCGTTTTGGTCGCGTGCGGATTGGCGGCGCGCAGCTTTTCTTCCTGCAGCGCGCGGTTGCGGCGCACGGCATCGAAATTCTCGGCCTTCAGCATCACCAGCAAGTCGATCTGGTCGAACAGGCGGGCGTAATCCTGCGTCAGCCAGTGGTTCACCAGTTTTCGCCAGGTGCCGTCCGCGTCTTCATCCCGCTCAAGATCGTTGATCGGGGCTGCCAGCGCCGCGGCATCCTGCGGCCTTGCGCCAACGCACCAGCCTTCCAGCAGCAGCACGTCCACGGGGCCGGTAACGCGCCTTGTCCCAGGTGCGCGGTCGTCCGTCGCCTTGTCGAACCGCGGCAGATCCAGCGCGCGGCCCGCCAGCATGTCCTCGATTATGCCCAGGCCCATGCCGACGGCGTGGGTGCCCGGCACGCCGCGCGTGGCGAACAGCGGGTGGACTTCCTTTGCCAGCGTCTGGCGTTCTGCCCTGGTGAGGTAGAGATCATCCAGCGACAGCGTGATCGCGCGGACCCGGCGACGGGCCAGCAGCACTTCGAGGAACTTGCACACGGTGCTCTTGCCGGAGCCTTGCGCGCCGTTGATTCCGATCACCAGTGGAGCGCGGTGCGCAGGCAGGCGGGCGATGCGGGTGGCAAGCGGTATCCAGTGCTGCTCCACCACTTGGGAATAGCCTTCGGGCAGACCCTCGGCGGCGATCAGATCGGCAACGGGATCGCTCATGTCACCCGGTCTGGCAGGGGTTCGCCGTTGGCAAAGGCTTCGATATTGGCCAGCGCTCGCATCCCCATCGCCTCGCGGGTTTCCGCATTGGCGCTGCCCAGATGCGGCAGCAGGACGACGTTTTCCAACTCCAGTAACGCTTCGGGCACTTCCGGTTCATTGGGATAAACATCCAGCCCTGCACCCGCGAGATGGCCCGATTTCAGAGCGTCGGCCAAAGCATCATGATCCACCACGCCTCCGCGCGCGGTGTTGATGAGATAGCTGCCCTGTTTCATCGCCCGAAGCGCATCGGCATCGATCAAATTCACGGTATCCTCTCCGCCCGGCACATGCAGCGAAACGAAATCGGACTTCGCCAGCAAGTCGGGCAGGGTAGCGCAGAACTCCGCGTCCAGCGCCGCTGCACCGTCTTTCGGGCCACGCGCGAAATAGGCGATCTTCATGCCGAAACCGTGGTGCGCGCGGGCCGCCGTCGCCACTCCGATCCGTCCGAACCCGACCACGCCCAGCACCTTGTCCTTCAGCGCGCTGCCGATGAGGTGGGTGGGTCGCCATCCGCTCCACGCGCCGCTGCGCAACTCGCGCTCTCCTTCGCCTGCGCGGCGCGCCGCCATCAGGATCAGCGTGAGGGCAAGATCGGCGGTGGCATCGGTCAGCACGCCGGGCGTGTTGGTAACGGCGATGCCATTGGCGGACGCGGCGGCGATATCGATGTGATCGAAGCCAACGCCGTAATTGGCGATCAGCTTAATTCGGTCCCCGCCGGCAATTACAGCGGCATCGATCCGGTCGGACACAGTGGGAGCCAGCACGTCGAATTCGCCCATTGCGGCGGCAAGGTCCGACTGGCTGAGCGCCTCGTCGCTTTCATTGAAGACCACATCGTAACGCTCGCCAAGCGCGCGTTCGACGGCGTCGGGCCAGCGGCGGGTGACGAGAATGCGCAAACCTTCAGTCCTGCTTGTTGATCATCTTGGTCTCGGCCTGCGTGGAGGCAGGCCCGGTGTTGCGCTTGTAGATCCCGCCCTTGCCGGCGTCACGGATGAACGGATCGGGATCGCCCTCGCGCTGCTCTAGCCCGAAAATCGGGAAGAGACCGGGATGGTTGCCAAGGCCGCCGTAAAGGTCGCAGACGCGCTGATACCATTGGCGCAGCGGATCATCGGCAGCCAGCGCCGGGGTCTGCGCCAGCGAGGCGAGCCAGAGGAAGCCGCCCATGATGCGGTAGTCGGCATAATTGGGTGTGCTGCCACCCAGGAATTGGGCCTCGCGCAAGGCCAGCCGCAATGGCTCCAGCGCAGCGGAAATGGCGGGCAGGCGATCCTCGCGCCCGGCTTGCAGGTCTTCCAGCCTGCCACCCAGCATGATTTCGCGCGAGCTGGTGACGTACTCCTTGTCATGCTCGAAACAGACGTCGCGATAATCGGCACAATAGCTGCGCATCCACGGGCCGACCGCCGCGCCCCAGAACCAGGCGTCCATCGCCTTGGTCATCACCGCCACGCTTTCATGCGGGATCAGCGCGGGTGCATCGGGATAGGTCTTGTCGAGGTATTCCACGATGCCCCAGCTATCGAGGACCCACTCGCCATCGTCGACAATCGCGGGCAGCCGTTCGGTTTTTCCGCCGGTGCGCTCCATGATGCCGGTAAAGCCGCCGTCGACGATATCGAGGTCCAGCCCCTTGTGCTTCACCGCAAACTTGGTGGCCCAGACGAAGGGGCTGATCGTCGCCCCGGTGGAAACCTGCAGATCGTAGAAAGTCACGCTTTTGCCGGACATTGCACTACCTCCCTCTCCCATGAGAAATGGCGTGCTACTCGCATTTCAGACAGAGTCAAAGTGTGAAGCGGGCGAGCAGGCGCTCAAACCAGCTTGGCTTCTTCCAGCTTCACCAGGTGCCACAGCGTCTCCAGCACCGGGGCCGCGACGCCAGCCTCCTTCGCGGCGGTGACGATGGCGCCGTTGATGGCATCGACCTCGGTACGGCGTCCGGCATTGATATCCTGCAGCATCGACGGTTCGTGATCGGCGTGGTCCGTCATGCTGGTCTCGGTAAGGTCGTAGATCGGTTGCCCGTCCAGCATACACGCCATTGGCGTGCGCTGCGGCGATACCTTCGGCCACGGCGGCAAGGATGGTGGCGCGCGACTGTTTGTTCGCACCCAGGAAACCGGGCGTGCGGCGGGTGAGGGCGCACAGCGGGTTCATCACCGCGTTGAAGATGGCTTTCGACCAGATCACCTCGTGGATGTTCGCGTCCAGCACGGTTTCCAGCCCGCCTGCGGTCAACATCGCCGCCGCGCGCGTCGCCATGGCGGTGTCGCTGCCGAAAGCCGGGTAGAGCTTGGAATAGCCCTCTCCATGACTGCGAATGCGGCCCGGCCCGACAAGATCGCTGGGCAACATGCTGGCCCCGACCATCACGCGGTCGTCGGACACGAAGCCCGCCAGGCGCCGATCATTGCCAAGCCCGTTCTGCAGGCTGAGCAGATGGGTTTCCTCGCCAATCCCGGCGGAGATCCCCTCCAGCGCGGCAGCGGTGTGGAATGTCTTGGTGAATACCAGCACGAGATCCACAGGGTCGTTGACGTCGGCAGGTAACGCGGCACGAATTGGCAGGGACTCCGTGCCGCTGCGCAAGTCCACCTCGAGCCCATTCGCATTGATCGCGTCGACATGCTGCGCATTCACATCGACCAGCGTCACCTCGGCCCCCGCACGATGGAAGGCCGCGCCAAACAGGCAGCCCATCGCGCCCGATCCCAGCACGATGACTTTCACGAAATATCGCCCAGCAGGTGCGGCCCCAATGCCAGCAACATGCGCGTATCGATGCCCACGCCGCGCGATCGGAAATCGGCGATGACCTGCGGGAATTCGGCCAGTTTTACGCGATGAACGGTGATGTCCTCGCTATCGGTGCCGCCGCCTTCGGAGACCTTCGTCAAGCCCGTCGCCTTCAGCAGTGTGAAGCTTTCGCTTATCATGCCGGGGCTGGAGAAAAACTCCCCGCAATCCTGCCAGTGCGCGGCGGTGTAACCGGTCTCCTCTTCCAGCTCGCGCTTGGCGGCGGTGAGAGGGTCGTCATCCTCTCCGCCGTCGTCATCTCCGATCAGGCCTGCGGGCAGTTCGAGCGAACGCTGGCCCAGCGGAACGCGATATTGTTCCACCAGCAGGATCTCGCCGTTCTCCACCGCCAGGATTACGGCAGCGCGGATATTGCGGGCGCGGCTGGCATATTCCCATTTGCCGCGCTTCTTGGCGACGATCCACTTGCCTTGCCAGGCGATCTCTTCGGGCAGGTCTGCGTCGGTTATGCTCATGGCCACCAGCGCTATCCGAGGCTTAAAGTTCGATCAAGCGGTCCGGCAATTCGTTCCTGTCGTCATCGCGCCGTGGAAAATGCGGGGCGAGCACCTGGCCGACATCGCGCACGCCAGCGGCGATGCCTTCCGCGATGCAGCCCTTGCGGATTTCGTCCAGCATATCGGCCATCGCCTCGCCCCAGACTTCGGGCTCCACCTTTGCGTGGATCGGCTCGTCGGCGACGATCTCGGCGCGGTGTTCGCGCATGGAAAGATACAGCAGCACGCCAGTGCGGCCATGGGTGCGGCCATCGGCCCCAACCTTGAAATGCCGGATCGCGCGTTCGCGCACGCGCTGTTCCTTCACCGGGCCGGGCACCAGCGCAAACCGGATGGCGGGCACCAGCAGCAACAGCCACATGGCGACAAAGGCAATCAGGCCAAGCGCGATCGTCATGGTGGCGGTTTCGCCTGTTGTCCATTCATGCTCCCAGCCACCGGCGAGGCGATCCCAGAAGTCGAGGAACGGTTTGGGCAGGAATGCAAATACGCTCATCGCGGTGAAGGCGATGGCCGCTGCCCACATCAGGGCGATGTCGGAATAATTGTCCGAAGCCTCCGCCAGCACAGGCACGATTTCGCCGCTTGTATCAAGCTCGGCCTCGGCCACTGCGTCCGACACGATCTTGTGCTGCGCCTTGTCGAGGATCGGCATGTTACCAGCCTCCCGAGGCGCCGCCGCCTCCGAAAGAACCACCGCCGCCGCCAAAGCCGCCGCCGCCAAAACCGCCGCCACCGCCAAAGCCGCCACCGCCGCCCCAGCCGCTGCCGCCGGATGCGCCGCGCGCGATCGCCTTGCCCGCTTCCCACAGCATGATGTCGCCCACCACGCCGCCAACGCCGCCTCTGCGATAGCGCCGACGCTTGCCGCCGCCGATCATGGGCAGGACGAAGAAGAAGAAAATGAAGCCCAGCCAGATCAGCGTGCCGATGGGGAAGCCCCCCTTGCTTTCTCGCTGCTGCCCGGCCTGTTGCGCAACCTGGGCCGCCTGTTCCGGCGGCAGTTCAAGCTGCTGGATGATCTGGTTTGCACCCCACGCGATACCGGCGGAATAATCGCCGTCCCGGAAGTAGGGTTTCATTCCCTCGACATATTCGAAGGCCAGCCCGTCGGGGATGATACCTTCCAGACCATAACCAACCTCAACCCGCATGCGCCGTTCGTTGGGAGCGATAAGCAGGATGATGCCATCATTGGTCTCGGCACCGCCAAGGCCCCATTCGCGGCCCAGTTGGTAGCCGTATTCCTCGATCTCGTAGCCATCGAGGCTTTCGACAGTGGCGACCACGAACTGACGCTGGTTTGTCTCCTCGAACTGGTCGAGCTGCTGGGTCAGCTGCGCTTCGGTCGCGTCATCGATGATGTTCGCCTCGTCCACCACGGGCGAGGTGCCCCGCTCGGGGAAAGTGGGCTGGGCAGCAGCAAGGCTCGCCCAGCAAAGCGCCACGGCGACGCTGAGCAGGACGATGGCTTGCCGCATCAGCGGACGGCTTATGACCGGCGAGATCACTCGCCGCGCATGTCGAGCTCAGGTGCAACTTCTGCGCCTTCGCTCACGGCTTCATAGGGAACCATCGGTTCTGCACCGTGGATGATGTTCGCGCCGATCGTATCGGGGAAGGTGCGGATCGTGGTGTTATACTGGCGCACCGCCTCGTTGTAGTCGCGAATGGCGACCGAGATGCGGTTCTCCGTACCTTCAAGCTGCGTCATGAAGCGGCCGAAATTGTCCTGGCTGCGCAGCTCGGGGTAACGCTCTACCGACACCAGCAGGCGCGAAAGCGCGCCGCCAAGCTGGTTTTGTGCCTGGCTGTACTGCTCCATCGCGGCAGGATCGTTCAGGTCATCCTCGCCAAGCTGGATTTCGGGACGTGTGGCAGAGGCGCGCGCCTCTATCACTGCGTTCAGGGTCTCGCGTTCCTCCTCCGCGGAGCTCATCACGATTTCCTGCAGGTTGGGGATGAGATTGGCACGGCGCTGGAACTGCGCCTCCACATCGGCCCACTTTGCCTTCGCGTTCTCCTCGGCGGCGGGCACCGAGTTGATGCCGCAGGATGCCAGCGCAAATGTGCCGACGATAAGAGCGGCCGCCTTGGCCAGACGTGTGAACATTCCCGTGAACCCTCCAACAAAACATGGTGATGAACCTAGTGTATTGCGGATATAGCACGGCCAGATGCGGAAACAAGGTCGCTGCACATCCGACGTGCTGCTCTTGCCAGCGCGGCCTTGCTCGGACACCAGCTGTTTTCAAACCGGTACAGGGAAGGATTCGCGAGATGTTCAAGGAGTTCAAGAAATTCATCGCACGCGGCAACGTGATCGATCTGGCGGTTGGCGTCGTGATCGGCGCCGCCTTCAGCGGTATCGTTACGCAGGTGACCGATGCGATCATCATGCCGCTGATCGGCTGGATCTTCGGCGATATCGACTTTTCCAACTGGTTCCTTCTGCTCGGCTCGATTCCCGAGGGATATGCAGGTTCAACCACCAATTATGCCGAACTGAAGGAAGCGGGCGTGGCAATGCTGGGTTACGGCGCATTGATCACCGCGATTATCAATTTCGTGATCGTGGCCTTCGCGCTGTTCATCATGGTTCGCGGTGTGAACCGGGTGACGGAAGAGATGCAGCGCAAGCAGGCGCAGACGGAGGACACGTCCAAAAACGACGAGGTGCCGACCAATCCCGAACTCGACGTACTGAAGAAAATCCTGGCCGAACTGCGCACTGGCGAGGGGCCGAAGGGACATTCCGCGTCGGAGCAGACGCCAACCGGTTGATGCACAAAAGTCCGGTCGTACACTTCACATTAAGTGCCAATGCCCTATATCGGTCTTGCTCGTTTCGACGGGCTATGGCGATAAATTGCGCCGTGCAATAGGTACAGCGGACCCGGGGGCAGTACCCGGCGGCTCCACCAAAATTGGCGGTTTTCCGCTGATCCTGATGGGGCCGAACCAGGATCGACGTGTGCTGAAAGACGGTGTTTTTGCTCGGGCTGAGTAACCCGTAAAACTGTTCAAAACACACAAGTGCCAACGATAACGAAGCACTCGCAATCGCTGCGTAATTTGATGTCCTAACGGACTGAATTTACAAAGCTAAAGCGCGGTTGGACCGACCGGGCAACAGAACGGATTCCGGGGCTCCGGGGGTAGCTAGCAACAGAAACCCCCACCTTATTCAGCTATGTTCATCACGAATTCGAAAACGCAATCGTGGTCGGAACCATGATCATGGCGGCGACAATCCCGGCTGTCAGTTCGCCAGCGATGTTGCTGAATAGACGGCTGCGAGGATCACTGCCAAGCCGGAACGCGATAAACAGGCACATGATCGCGCAACCTGCGTGGAGGGCATGTAGCTCCATCCGCACGCGATCGAACAGCTTGTGCCGGCATTCGCTCAGAACTTCTCGGGAATCGCCTTTGCGCGCTTCTTTCTCGGCCTTCTCGTATTTCAGGCAGTCGAGGATCTTCGCACCGGCCAGAAATACCGCGCCGCTGCATGCTGCCATCAGCATGTATCCGCCCCATCCGGGAAACCGCTCCAGATAGTGCGTGCCGCGATCCATTGCCCCCAGGGCAAGGGCATAAATAATCAGAAAGGCTTCCCAGCGGGTCTTGATCACGAACAGTCGGGAAATCTTCTTGAGCATCGGTTACCTTTCTTAACGCACACTACGCAAACACCGTGCCAACGGCAGAGTTCCGCGATTTCTATGGTTAAGACAGGTGACAGTGTAAGGCAAACCGACAGGTGGGGCGACGATTACGCCAGTTCGGTGATGTCCAATGTTTCCAGCAATTTGGCCCGCGCGGTTCGCACCGCCTCTGCCAGGGCATCGCTGCCGACCTGTGCGGGATCGATGCTTTCGGGCCAGTATTCGGCCACCACAGCCTCCATGCGCGCGGCCTTGGCGTCGTCCAGCATGAAGCGCTGGATCCACCGTGGCGGGATCGGCCACCACGCGCAGGCGCAGGCAGGCGGGGCCGCCGCCATTGGCCATCGACTGGCGCACATCCACCACGTTTACGTGACGGATCGGGCCGTTGCCCGCCAGCATGTCCTGCAGCCAGCTCCACACGTTGGAATTGTCGCGGCATTCCTCCGGCACCACCAGCGTCATCTCCCCGCTGGGCGGGGTGAGCAATTGCGCGTTGAACAGGTAGGAGGTGATGGCATCTTCCAGGCTGACGCGGTCGGACGGCACTTCCACCACCTGCGCACCGGGGCAGCGCGCGCGGATCGCCTCGTATGTTCCTGCCGGGTCGGCAAAGGCCTGCTGGTGGGTGAACAGCACGTTTTCGTTCGCCACGGCCACCACGTCATTGTGAAACGCGCCAGCTTCGATGGCGTCGGGGGCCTGCTCCACGAACAGCACGCGTTCGGGATCAAGGCCATGCTTGCGCGCGACGATGCGGCTGGCTTCCTGGTGCTGGCGCGCCGGAAAGCGGCCACCCGGCCTGCCGTAGACGAAGACTTCGAGACCGGGCTCGCCATGACTGCCGGCCAAGCGCATGTGGTTGGCCGCGCCTTCGTCGCCAAAGCAGGGCGGCACGGGATCGTGGACCGCGAAATGCTCGCTATCGGCAAAGGCCAGCTGAATTGTGCCAGAGTATCTGGCCATTCCTGGCTGCGATGCGGCATGGTGACGAGATTGGCGACCGTCAGGTGGCACTTGCCATCGGCGGTGTCGGGTGCAGGCGAGACGGTGGCGGCGTTGGCCGTCCACATCGAACTGGCCGACCATGCGCCCGCCTTCAAAGCGGGATCGGTGCTGTCGTCGGCCGCCAGGGCTTCCAGCCAGCCGGTATTGGGGCGCGGCAGCGGCACGAAAAAGCCCTGCGCCAGACCCATCGCCATGTTCGCCTTCATCTTGGCGATACCCTGCAGGGCGGCGGCGCGGGGATAGGCCGTTTCGCCCGCATTCTTCGTGGCTGCCAGGTTGCCAAGGCTTAGCCCGGCGTAATTGTGGCTGGGGCCGACGATCCCGTCGAAATTGATTTCCTGCAAGCTCATCGTGCGATGCTCCACACCAAGTCACCCTTGCCGACACGCAGCAATTCCGCCGCCTGCGCATCGATGGCGATGGTATCCCCGCGGACTTCGCGTGCGCCATAGCAGCACCGAAAATCCTTTAACTGGCCCGCGGCGATCAGCGCCTTCTCACCCTTTTCCAGCGCAGCGTCGGTAACTTCGCCATGATGGGCCTCGGCGATTGAGCGCACCTTGTTGGTATCGGCCAGCATGGTGGGGCCGCCATCGAAGATATCGACGTAGCCCTGATAGGAATACCCCTCGTCCTGCAACATGCGCATGGCGGCGCGGCCGCTGGGGTGGGGCAGGCCGATCACCTTGCGCGCTTCCTCGTCCAGCATGGCGATATAGACCGGGTGGCTGGGCATCAGGTCGGCGATGAACTGGTTGCCGTGAATGGCGTTGAATTCGTCGGCCTCCTGGAAGCTCATGCCGAAGAACTTGCCGCCGATGGCGTCCCAGAAGGGCGATCCGCCGCGCTCGTCTATGATACCGCGCAATTCGGCCAGGATGCGGTCGCCAAAGCGGTGGCGGTGGGCAGCGATGAACAGATAGCGGCTGCGTGCCAGCAACAGGCCGAGCCCGCCAGCGCGCTCTCCGGGATGGAGGAACAATCCGCCCACCTCGCTGGTGCCGCCCAGATCGTTGCACAGGCTCAGCAATTCGGCGGTGACCGTGCGGTTCAGTTCCCTGGAATACTGGGTCAGCATGCCGATGCGATAGGAATAGAACGGGTATTGGTGTCCTACTGCCGTGAACAGCTGGCAGGTGCCGCGAACCTCGCCGGTTTCGGTATTTTCCAGCACCAGCACGAAGGTTTCGCCAACGATCTCCTCGCCTTCGCGGGAGAATGCGACTTCGGACCCTTCCAGCTTGCCTGTCAGCGAATTGCGGTCTGGCGGCAGGTTGGTGAAGCCACCGCCGGTCAGCTTCGCCATCTCGTAAAGGTACTGCAAATCATCCGTTGCAGCAGGGCGGATGACGAAGCTCAAAACACGTCTCCAGTGGCGAGGCGATGCAGGACGATGGCGGAAAGCCGGGCCCGCTCTGTCAGCGAGGGGGCAATCATGAATTCGTCGGGCGAATGGATCTTGCCGCCGCGCACGCCCATCGTATCCACCACCGGCACGTGGTTGGCGGCGATGTTGTTTCCATCGCACACGCCGCCGCTGCTTTGCCAGCCGATGGTCTGCCCCAGCGCCGCGCCTGTATCGCGGACCAGGTCGAACAGTTTTTGCGCCTTATCGTCCACCGGCTTTGGCGGGCGCGAAATGCCGCCGTGCATCGTCACCTCGAGGTCATGATCGCTGGCAAGGGCGGTAATCAGCCTGTCGAGATTGGCGGCAAATTCCTCTGCCGCCTGCGTTGTTTTCGGGCGGATGTTGAAGCGCAGGATGGCGTGATCGGGCACCACGTTGTTGGCAGCGCCGCCTTCGATCTTGGCCGGATTTATCGGCAGGTCGCCATGCTGCATAGCCTTCAGCCGCACGGCGCAATCGGCTGCGGCCACCACGGCGTTGCGCCCGTCCTGCGGGTTGCGGCCCGCATGCGCGCTCTTGCCCGTGAAGGTGAGCGTGAAATTCCCGCTGCCGCCGCGCGCATGGGCCAGCGTGCCATCGGGCAGGGCGCTGGGTTCGTAGGTGAGGGCGGCAAACTTGCCGCGCGCCAGCGTGTCGATCAGCGGGGCGGAGGACAGCGAACCTGTCTCCTCGTCCGCATTTATCATCACGTCATAGCCGATGTTCGCGGCCGCATCGCTGGTTTCCAGCGCCATCAGCGCCTCGGCAATCACCGCGATCCCGCCTTTCATGTCGGCGGTGCCGGGGCCGTTCAGCACCTCGTCGTCCAGCCATTCCAGCGACTGGAACGGGTGATTGGCGGGGAACACGGTATCCATGTGGCCTGTCAGCAGGAAGCGGCGCTCCGCCTCGGGCCGCACGGAACAGACCAGATGCCGGCCATGCGATTTCTCGACTTCGTTCCCCTCGGCATCGACGACGCTTACCGGTGCGGGTTCGTGCAGCGTCACCTCGCCCGGCAGCGCTGCGAAGGCCTGCGACAGGGCCTCTGCCATGCGGGCAAGGCCCTCGAGGTTGTCGGTGCCGGAATTGATCGCTGCCCAATCCTGCGTGCGCGAGAGCATGCGCTGCTGGTCGATATCGGCGACAAGGTCGCGTTCGGTCTGGGAAAGTGGTTGCATATCAAACCGCATTACGCATCAGGCGGCGCAATGCAACAGGGGCACCTTTCGCCGGGCTTCGTGCATTTTGCGCTGCCTGGCTTTTACGAAGTCCTAAACCATTGTCGATAGGGGTGCAGGCTCACTTCAATCCGGGAACGTCGATGCTTGCTGATGCGGAAAAGTCGAGGGGCGAACTGCGCGAAACAGTGATGTTGCGCGCAAAGCTCATCGATTCGCGCGGCAAGCACGACGCCCGGATTTCCGATATCGGCCCGCGTGGATTGATGGGCACCATGGAAAGCCCGCCGCAACGCGGCGATTTCATCAGCGTCCATTTCCCTTCGCAGGAACTTGCCGGGCAGGTTCGCTGGGTCAACGGACGCAACTTCGGCGTTCGCCTTGGCGAGCGGCTGGATGCTGCATCCATCGGCAATGGCAGACGCTCGGCGCGCAGGGTGGCAAAGCCGTTCGCGGCTAAGGCCGAGGAGGCAATGTCGCTCAAGACCACGGTCATCACTTACGGCGTGCTGGTCCTGACGGCACTCTCCACAGCCTACCTGATCGCGACCTACATCATTCTCTAGCCAGTCATGATGCGGGCAACCGCGACGAAATCTTCAACCGCCAGGGTCTCGGCGCGCCGGGTGGCGTCGATCTCGCAGGCAGACAGCGCATCCAGCGCGCCGGGCAGGCCCTTCAGGCTTTGCCGCAGCATCTTGCGGCGCTGGCCGAAGGCGGCTTCGGTAAGCCGTTCCAGCACCTTGGCCGACACGCCTTCGGGGGCGGGATGCGGATCGACATGGACGATGGCGCTCATCACCTTGGGAGGGGGAGTAAAAGCGCTGCGATGCACCTTCATCGCCAGTTTCGGGGTGGCACGCCATTGGGCCAGCACGGACAGTCTGCCATATGCACCGGTGCCGGGCTGCGCGACGATACGCTGGGCGACTTCGTGCTGGAACATCAGCGTAAGGCTGGTCCACGCCGGCGGCCAGGTCTCGCCGCCCATCCAGCGGGTGAACAGCAAGGTGCCGATATTGTAGGGCAGGTTGGCCACCACCGCGAACGGTTCGCCCATCAGGTCGGCGTGATCCAGTTTCAGCGCGTCATCTTCCACCACGCGCAATTTGCCGGGAAAAGCCTCCTGCACCTCTGCAAGGGCCGGGATGCAGCGTGAATCGCGTTCGATCGCGGTGACGCGCGCGCCCGCTCTCAACAGGGCGCGGGTGAGACCGCCGGGACCGGGACCGATTTCCAGCACGGCCTTGTCGTTCAAGTCATCGGGAATGGCGGCTATGCGATCCAGCAACTGCTCGTCGAACAGGAAGTTCTGGCCCAGCGCCTTGCTGGCCGAGAGGCCGTGCGCCGCGATTACTTCGCGTAAAGGCGGCAGGCTCATGCCAGTGCCGCCCGGCGTGCGGCAATCTGCCCGGCCATGCGGATCGCGGCGATCATGGCGGTGGCGCGGGCGATGCCCTTGCCGGCAATGTCGAATGCGGTGCCGTGATCGGGCGATGTGCGCACGATGGGCAGGCCCAGCGTGACATTCACGCCTTCATCGAAGTCGAGGGTCTTCAACGGCACCAGCGCCTGATCGTGATACATGGCGATGGCCACGTCATAGCCATCGCGCTTGTGCGGGGCGAACAGGGTATCGGCAGGGTGGGGGCCGGTGGCGTCGATCCCTTCGCCGCGCAACTGCGCGATGGCAGGGCGCGATGATGTCGATTTCCTCGCGGCCCATCCGCCCGTCTTCGCCTGCATGGGGGTTGAGCCCGGCGATGGCGATGCGCGGTTCCGTGATGCCGAAATCGGTGTGCATGGCCCGCGCGACAATGCGCGTCCGCTCCACGATCAGTTCCTGGCTCAGCCGGGCAGGCACTTCCGCAAGCGCGCAATGCACGGTCATCGGGACAGTGCGCAGGGATGGCCCGGCCAGCATCATCACCGCGCTGTCACGCGGCGCGTTGCAGGCATCGGCGCAGAATTCGGTCTGTCCGACGAAGTCCTCGTCCACAGCGAAGATCGCGCTCTTGGCAACCGGGGCGGTCACCACGCCTGCCGCTTTGCCATTGCGGGCCAGCGCCAAAGCCTGCACCAGCGACGCGCGGGCCAGCCCGGCACCATCGCGCGTCGGCGTGCCGGGTGTGTAACCGGCGCTGCTATCGACGGTGACAATCAGTTCTTCGGGAAAGGCGATGCCCTGCCTGCGCGCGGCATCGGACAGCACATCGCCGCCACTGCACACCACGAAGGGGGGGAGGCCAAGCTCGTCACGCCGCGACCATGCTTCGAGGATCAGTTCCGGGCCGACCCCTGCCGGGTCGCCGATGGTGACGGCAAGCGGCAGGGGCTGGTTCATGCGGATCAGTCGTATTCGATCACCGCGTCGCGGCGAAGATCGCGCAGGTAGCGCTGCGCACGGCGGTTGACGCGTTCGTCTTCCAGCTGGGCCATGATCTGGTCGGAACTGGGGCCCTGCGTCTCGTCCGGGTCGTCACGGCCGCACAGCATCAGTACGCGGATGCCTTCGGAAAGGTCGCCAAAGGGCGGCGTGGTCTCGCCGACATTCAGGTTCAGCAGGATGCTCTGCAGTGCTTCGGGAAGCTGGCGAACGGTAATGTCGTCATTATCGACGGTCGTCGCGCCAATGGCTGCTGCGCGCAAATTGGCATCGCCGCAGCCGTTCATCGTGTCCACGGCCTGGATGAAGGTGGAGCCCCGCTCCTCCGCCTCGGCAGAGGAAATCCCTTCGGGGAAGGCAATGCTGATCTGCTTCAGGCTGAGCAGCGCGTCGCGCGGGTCGGCCATGCCGATCTGGCGCTGGTCGATCATCAGCAGGATGGAATAACCGCCGGGAATTTCCAGCGGCCCGACCAGCTGTCCGGGCGTCATCTGCTGCGCGGCGGCTTCGAGCGTGGGCTGTTGCAGCTGCTCGAGGCGGATCCAGCCAAGGTCACCGCCAACGATCGCGCTGGAAGCCTGCGAATATTGCCGCGCATAGGCAACGAAGCTGCCGCCTGCCCGCAATTGCTCGATGATCTGGGAGGCATTGGCCAGCACCTGCTCGCGGTTGGCGCTATTGGCCGAAAGATAGATTTCGCCAAGCCTGTACTCGGTCGTTCCGCGCGAAGCCTGCAGCCGTTCGAATAGCTCGTTCACTTCGCCTTCGGATACGTTGACGAAGGGTTGCACGTTGCGGCGCAAAAGCCGGTCCCACGCAAGTTCGCCCTGGATCTGGCGCTTGATCGAACGGGGTGATGAACCGATGGAAGCAAGATAGGCGTCAAGCTCCTGCGTGTTCATCCCGCGGCCTTCCTGCGCGAAACGCTCGTAGGCTGCTTCGACCTCTTCGTTCGTCACGGCCATGTCCTGCGCGGCAGCTTCCTGCACCTGCAGCGTTTCGTCGATGAGGTTGCGCAGAACCTGCAGTCGCAGGCGTTGTATTTCCTCTGGCGGAAGCTGTCCCTCCTGGGCCGAGAGGATCAGCGCCACGCGGTGATCGACATCGGTACCGGTGATAACGGCACCATTCACCCGCGCGGTGGCGCGGCGAAGGTTGGGGTTGGCGGGCTCGACAATAAAGGAAATGTCATCGGGCAGGTTGAAGGCATCGGAGCCCTGGACCTGTACACCCTGCGCCTGCGCCGTGCCGGCAAGCATGAAAGCACCGAGCGCGGTGGCGGAATATTTCAGCATTTTGGTCGCAAACACGATCACTTGGTTTACCTTGTCTTGTCTGTGGCGCAGGGAAAAGCGCCCTTGTGCAGGGCCGGGCAATTGCAAAACATGGCTTAACCCCACCTGAGCCGGCCCCTCCTAGCCAAATGTCCGTGCCCTGCCAATCCGCGCGGAAAAAGACTAGTTGAAGCCCAGGTTGCGCAGGTTGAAATAGATGCGGAAGCTGCTGCCCGACTGGGCGTCTGCCAGCTGGATGTAATCACGCCGCCAGGTGAAGCCGAACTCAAGGCAATCATCCGCATAGGCGATCCCCAGCCGGGTGCGCAGCGGCTCGAACCCATCCGCCACGAGCGTGGGGTCTTCGTTGCGATCGGTCAGGTTGACGACGGCGGACCCGAAGACCGACCAGTGGCGTGCGAAGGCCACCCGCCCAGCGAGGCGGATTTCCTCGCGATCCTGCAAGTCCTCCAGCCTGAAATCGATATCGCGGTTAAGCTGCAGGTAGCCAACCTCGAAATAGGTGCGGTCGCTGCCCACGGTCGCATCCAACTCGTTGCGGCGGACGGTAAAGCTGTCCTTGTCGAGACGGAAGCGGTGGGTGAACTTCAGGAAATCGCGATACCGCACTTCGGTGCGGCCCACGAAATCGGAGAATTGCTCTGTCAGTCCGGTACCATCCGGGAACAGGTCGAATGCGTCGTTCAGGCGATAGGATTGGCCGATGGTGCTGTGCAATCGCCAGCCGGGGAAACTGGCCTGCCAGTCGACACCGTAGGTAACGCGCACCCCGTCTTCCACCCGGTCATACCCGGGAAAACGGTTGAGGGCGAAGAGGTTGGAATCCTCAAGGTCGATGGCGCGGGCATCTTCGTTGGGGATGTCGAGATTGCGGGTATTCGGCGTGGCCACGATCTGCACGCGCGGCGTCAGAATTTGCGAACCGCCCATGAATTCGCCGATAAACGGCCACTTGATATCCACCGCTGCGGTGGCAATGCCCCGCGTCTGCCAGCCTTCTTCTCCGCGATAGGATTCGACACTGGTCAGCAAATTGTCGTCGGAATGATAGATGTCGCCGCGCACCAGGCCGGTCAGCGTGACTTCCTGTCCCCATGCGGTAATCCGGCGCAGATCCCAGCGAGCGCGGGCGAAGGCGCGCTGCGTATCCTGCCCCTCCAGCCGCGTTACGGCCAGGGTATTGGCCTGCAATTCGACGGTGCCGCCCAGATACGGGTCCTCCATGCGATAGCGGGCATCTATCAGCGGCAAGGCGAGCGGCACCTGCCCCTGATCGGTGCTGACCAGCAGGGCCTGTGTGCCCCAGCCTGCGATCGAGACGTAGGAGTTCTCGTCCTGCCGGGTCAGTTCCACCACGGAGCGGAGGCGATCCTCGCGGCTGATGTCGTAGCGGCGCAGGAACGTCCGGTCGCTGGCGAGGCGGATGGAGCCTTGCGCGGTCCAGTGCTCGTCGAGCTGGAAACGGCCATTGGTGAACAGGTAGCCGCGAAAATCGTTTTCCGACGTCCGCCTGGTGGAGTTGAGCGGAATGCGCGAGCCATAGGTGGCGTAGCCGGTGACCTGGAAAGCGCCTTTCTCGGTCAGCTGGCGATATTGCGCGGACACCATGGGCGCAGCTTCAGTATAGACATAGCCCGACAGCGTCAGGTCGCGGTTGTCGGCAAGACGCCAGTAATAGCTGTCGGTAATCTCGACACCGTTGGATGCGGTCAGGCCGATATCGGGAATGAAGAAACCCGAGCTGGCGGAGCCATCGGCGCTGATCGTCAGGCCCGGCAGCGGCAGTATGCGGGCGCCGAACAATTCCAGATAGGCACCGCGGAAACGGATCTCTGCGGTATTCTCGTCGTAATAGACGCGCTCTGCAGTGACCCGCCAACTGGGGCTCTTGTCACAGCCATCGGCATCCACCACCGCGCAGGAGGAATAGACCGCGCGGGTCAATTCGATATCGCCGCTGGCCGCGCGCGTGGCCTGCTGGGCCGCCAGCCTGCCGCCTTGCCGGAATGCCAGCAGCAGGTTCTGCATCGCGCCCGCTTCCAGCTCATCGGTGAGGACAAGGCGATCGGTGAACAGCTGGTTGCCGTTCTCGTCCACCAGCCGGATCGTGCCGGTGGCGACGATTTCACCCGTCATCCGGTTCCAGGTGACGGCATCGGCGCGCACCGACTGGTCGCCAGAGCGCAGGAGGACATTGCCCGCAGCGGTGATGGTGTCGGTGTTCTCGTCGTATCGCAGTTCGTTCGCCTCGAAGGCGATCTCGCGCGGGCCGTCGCCATCGTTCGGGGCCAGAATGCCTCCATCAACGAGTGGGAAGCCGGTTTCCTCGTCATCGCCTGGTTCGGGCGTCTGCACCGGCTCTATCGCCGTCTCCACGCCAGGAGCCGCGCCTTCCTGCGCAAGCGCCGTGGGAGATGCGCCCAGGGCAAGCAGCACGGCTGCGCCTGCGACGGACACACGGAGCGGATTCGCTGGCAGTGCGGGGAGCAGGCCGGGGAGCATGGCTTGCCTATTGCACCACGCGCTCCTAATCGCAACGCCAGCTTTGCTGCGCGGCAAAAAGCTGCGCTGCCAATCCGATCAATCTTGCTGGAGCCCCCCGCCCATGGAAATCGAATTTCGCAAATCACTCGACACCGACACACCGCGCATCGTCGCGCGCGTGGTCGATCAGGACAGCCTGCCCGACGATCTTCCGTCCGCTATCAGCGAGGGCGCCGAAGCGTCGCGCTTCACGGGCAAACCCGGACAGGTGTTTGATGGATTTGCACAAGTCGATGGCAAGGTGGTGCGACTCGCGCTGGCCGGCGCCGGCAAGAAAGGCAAGGAAGGCCGCTACGCCGCGCTGGAACGTGCAGGTGCCGCGCTGACCGCGAAATACCTCACCAGCGGTGAGACCCAGATGGCCATCGACGCGGGCGCGAGCGGCCTCGATGCCAATGAAACGGCTGCCGTGTTGCTGGGCGCGCGACTTCGTGCATGGCGCTGGGACGAATACCGCACAAAATTGCGTGACGAGCAGAAGCGCACGCTGGTCAAGATCGTAGTGGTCGGTGCCCCCGAAGGCGCGCAGGACGAATGGACCGACGCGCAGGCCGTGGCGAAAGGCGTTGAATTTACCCGCGAACTGGTCGCCGAACCGGCCAATATCATCTACCCTGAAAGCTTCGTCGAACGCTGCCAGAAGCGGTTCGAGGGCACCGGCGCCGAACTGGTGGTGCTGGACGATGCCGCGATGGAAAAGCTGGGCATGGGCGCGCTGCTTGGCGTGGGCCTGGGTTCCGAGCGTCCGTCGCGCCTGCTGGCGATCAAGTGGATGGGCGGAAGCAAGGGAGAAGCGCCCGTCGCCTTCGTGGGCAAGGGCGTCACCTTCGATACCGGCGGTATCTCGATCAAGCCTGCTGCCGGCATGGAAGACATGAAATGGGACATGGGCGGCGCTGGCGCGGTGGCAGGGGCGATGCTCGCCCTGACGCTGCGCAAGGCCAAAGCCAACATCATCGGCGTGTGCGGCCTTGTCGAGAACATGCCCGATGGCCGCGCCATGCGTCCCGGCGATGTCGTGACTTCGATGTCCGGCCAGACGATCGAGGTTCTCAACACCGACGCAGAAGGTCGGCTGGTGCTGTGCGACGCGCTGACCTGGGTGCAGAAGGAATTCAAGCCCACGCGCATCGTCGATCTTGCAACCCTGACCGGCGCCATGCTGGTATCGCTGGGCAGCGAACACGCGGGCATCTTCTCCAACGACGACGCTCTGGCCGACGACTTGCTGCACGCTGGCAAGCAGGCGGGTGACAAGTTGTGGCGCTTCCCGCTCGCGCCGGAATACGACAAGCTGCTCGACAGCCCGATTGCCGACATGAAGAACATCGGCGGCCGCTATGCCGGGTCCATCACCGCCGCGCAGTTCCTGCAACGTTTCATAGAGAACGACACGCCCTGGGCGCACCTGGATATCGCGGGCATGGTGTGGGCGGACAAGCCGGGCGCCACCTGGGACAAGGGCGCAACCGGCTACGGCGTGCGCCTGCTCGACCGATTCGTCCGCAACACCATAAAGGGATAGGGTTCGCCCGATGCCGAAAATGCGGCGCAAATCCGACTTGCCGTCCAAGATTTGCGCCGCGTGCGGCCTGCCGTTCAACTGGCGCAAGAAATGGGAGCGGGACTGGGATAACGTCCGCTATTGTTCGGAGCGGTGCAAAAGGTCCAAGGGTAAGTCTGATGGCCTCATGTAGCGAAGCGGTAGGCCAGCAAGAATTGGCCTCATGTAGCGAAGCGGTAGGCCAGCAAGAATTGGCCTCATGTAGCGAAGCGATAGGCCGGTAATAATCATGCGCGTGGATTTCTACCTGTTGTCTTCCGACCCTGCTCCGGTGGCCATTGCGCTGCTGGCTGGCAAGGTGCGGCAAGCGGGCGAGCGGCTGCTGGTGGTGGCGGATGATCTCGCCCTGCTGGAAGAAACCAGCAAGACGCTGTGGGAAGCTGCTCCCGAAGCCTTCCTTGCGAATGGTATCGCCGGAGACGAGCATGACGCGATCCAGCCCATCCTGCTGTCGGGCGAGGTCGATCCTGCCAACGGCGCCAGCTTCCTGCTGATCGCCGATGGCCAGTGGCGCGAACCGGGCGAAGGCTTTTCCCGCGTGCTCTTCCTGTTCGATCAGGACACGATCACGGGCGCGCGACAGACCTGGAAAGCGCTGGAGGATCGGGAGGGGCTGGAGCGCAAGTTCTGGAAACAGCAGGACGGGCGCTGGGTCGAAGGGCCTTGACGCTGGGCAGCTGCGGGCAGAAAGTCTGGCGGGCTTCGAAAGGGGTAACCATGCGCAAAATCACGATCCTGTCCCTCGCTGCCATCTCGCTCGCCGCTTGCGGCGGGTCCGATGAAGGTTCGATCCAGACCGACGATGGCGAAACCGTGGATTACCAGGTCGATCGGGATGGCGGGGATACCCAATTCCGCATCAGCGGCGACGATGGCGAAGAGATGGTCATCAATTCAGGCACCAATGCCGAGGTCGATCTGCCCGATGGCTATTCGATCTATCCGGGCGCTTCGGTCGTCAACACAACCACCATGAACCAGTCCGACGGGCAGGGTACGCTGGTGATCATGCAGAGCGACGCATCGCCCGAGTCGATGGTGACATTCTATCGCCAGCAGGCGCAGAAAGCGGGCATCGAGATCGGAATGGAGATGAACTCCAACGGCATGATGATGGTTGCCGGGGAAAGCGAGGAAGGAAGCACTTTCAGCTTCAACGCATCCCCATCCGGCAGAGGGCACGACGGGCCAGCTGGTGGTGGGGCAGGGCCTGAACTAGGCATCATGCCCTGAGTTTTGCGCAATTGTGCAGGATGCAAGCCTGCTTGCCCTGCGCAAGCGGGAGCGCTAGGGGCCGCGCGAACTTTCAACACCCAAGAATTCTCGCAAAGGAACTCCTCATGGCGGCTACCCGCACTTTCTCGATCATCAAGCCCGACGCCACCCGTCGCAATCTGACCGGCGCGGTCACCAAGATGCTGGAAGACGCCGGCCTGCGCGTCGTCGCCTCCAAGCGCATCCAGATGACCAAGGACCAGGCCGAAGGCTTCTACGCGGTCCACAAGGAACGCCCCTTCTTCGGCGAACTGGTCGAATTCATGATCAGCGGCCCCGTGGTCGTGCAGGTGCTGGAAGGCGAGGACGCCGTGGCCCGCAATCGCAAGGTGATGGGTGCAACCAATCCTGCCGATGCCGATGAAGGTACGATCCGCAAGGCCTATGCCGAAAGCATCGAGGCAAACTCCGTCCACGGTTCGGACAGCGAAGAAAACGCCAAGAATGAAATCGACTTCTTCTTCAACGAAGACGAAATCGTCGGCTGATCCAGCGCCGACCTTCTCAAACTATTGCAACAGAAGCGGGGGCGGTGATATTATCATCGCTCCCGTTTTCTTTTTTGCTTGCGGAGAGGCGTCATATTCGAGGCTTTCCAGAACGAGCGCATCGGCGTGGTCAAACGCTACATCGCAGCGCTCAACGCGCGCGATGCCGATGCGGCTGCCGCGATATACTCCGATGATTGCTGCCTGGTAGACAGCACCGGCGGCAGCGTCCAGGGACGTGGGGAAGCCAGTGCGGCCACGCGGGCCTTCTTTGACCTGGAGGCCAATTTCCACCTCGATTACAACGAGATCACGGTTCGCGGCGACACCGTTCTTATCCGTGGGCGGGTTCAGGCCGACGATAGGCGCCTGGCGAATAACTCGCTGTGGGAAGCGCGGGTTGAGGAGGGCAAGCTCAGCCATTGGCAAAGCTTTGGCAAAGGCGGACCCTGCCGCTGGCGAAAATCCTGAGATCGGCGGATCGTTTGAATCCGATTGGCGAATCGCCGCAGAACGCAATAGACTTGGCGAAGAAAGATTTATTGGCAGACAACCAATGCATATCCAGCATAATCAAAAGCGGATGTGGCAGGTTACCTGCTGTTTGGTGTGAAACACGCGAATCTGGTGTAAGTAGGTCAACGGAATTCATTCGCGTCGCAGATCGTAGATGTTGAATTCCGCTAACGGGGAAAAGCCTTGTTCAAATGGCTTAACAGGTCTCCCGAGCGAACCGTAGCTCGCTTCATCGATGCGATGAATGCGCGCGACTTTGTTCAAGTCGAAGAACTGCTGGCAGACGACTTTTGCATTATCGATAACACCGGGCGCACGTTGCGAGGCCGGGACGATTGTCTCGCGCTCTTTATCCGCGTTGCAGAACTGATCCCCGACTACAGGCTGATTCCAAGTGCGATTGTGCAGCGGGGCAAGGACATCCTGATTTCCGGCAAGTCGCAAACAATGGATCCTGGGATGGGCAGAACGACGCAATGGCGGGCGCGTGCAAACCCGTCGCAAATGCTGGAATGGCAATCCTACGCACACGGACAGACCATTTCACTGATCGCGGAAGTCCAGAAGGCCCAGCCATAGGGCAGGGAATTACGCCTCCGCGAATGCCTGGTATGTCTTGGAATGCGCCTGGTGTTCGCCCTCTGCGGCGCGCGACTGTTCGCCGCGCATTTCCTTGAGCGCCCTGGTTGTCAAAGGCAGTCCGATATCGGCGTAGAGGCGGGAAACTTCCTTCTCCCAGTCGCCGTTGAGCGCTTCGAATTCGACCACGGACAGCGCCCCTGTGAACCCGGCCAGCGCATCATCCATCCGTTCTTGCCGCAGGGCGATCTTGCGCGTCATTTCCGACACGATCCAATCGAAATCCACGTCGTCGGACTGGATCGCCATCTGGTTCGCCACCAGCGATGCGGCGCTACGGGCAAGGTCTCTCTCGCACCGCTGTGTCAAAACGACTCGCGCATCGGGGAACTGGGCAAGCAGGGCGGGCAGGTCCTCGGCAAATTGCGGAACCTTCAGCACGCGCGGGCGATCCGCGTTTTCGTGCCACTTGGCATCGGTGCGCAGCATCCTTGCAAATTCGCGATAGACCGGCGCAGGATCGCGCGCTTCGCTGAATGCGCTGAAGGTGGGAATGCGCCATTGGGCCTCATAGGCGCAATGGTCCAGCGCAGCGGCCAGCCAGCCTATTTCCTCGTCCGCCCGGGTTACGCCGAAGGGGTGGATCGAATCGAGCCAGGGATCGAGCGCGCGGGCAAGCAGCAACGACAGTGCCGACCACGCCGGGCGCGTATCGGGGGACCGCGGGACGGGTTGCCAGCTATCGCAGAAGCGCGTGGCCGCCAGCGCAGGATCGGAAGCCAGCAGGCGATGCACGCGTGTCGTGCCGCTGCGCATATGCCCCACCACGATGACGGGCGGTGCCAGCCGCGTCTCGAGGATATCGGGCTCCACCTGCCACAACGCCCCCAGTTGCAGCCTCTGCCGGATGGCCCGGACCAGTTGCCCGTGCGCCATGGTCAGGCCCAGCGGGTTCAGCCCTGCTTCCGCCGCCAGCGATTCGGACAGGATTTCCAGCCGTAGCCTGAAATCCGCGATATCGGCGTCGGACCGCGGGCCTTGCTCGCCTGATGCAGGCGCGTCGCGGGTTGCCTTTGCCCACAGCGCGTCGGGATCGAGTGTCGGCTTGTCGCTCATACCGCGACGCCAGGCCGTTTCCAGCCAGCCGTTGACACGGTCGACACGGGAGGATCGGGCACAGGGGTGCGGACGTGGGGGGATGCTCATGTCCTAGAATTCCTGTCCGACATCGCGCAGCTTCGCAAGCCGGCCCGGCGCAACGGCACGCCAACTTCTTTCAAGCCATTCAGACACATGGTCCCAATCAACGCCGGGCTGGTTCAGAATGATCCCGACCCAGCCGCTGGCTCCGTAATAGGCAGGCTTGAAATAGGTGCTGGGCGCGGTTTCCACCAACCCGGCCAATTCATCGGGGCCACTCGTCTTCACCAGAACGGAGATGTGATCGGTGCCGTGAAACTGGTCCTGAAAATAGGCAAAATACTTGCCGCTCTTGCCGCCGGTGCGCCATCCGGGGCTGCCGTGGCTTTCCCGTTCCTCCGCTTCGGGCAGGGCGAGGGCCAGCGCGCGCGTTTTTTCAAGCAGCCAGTCGGCGCGATAGGCGCGGCTGACGTATTCGGCCACCATGCGGGGATAGAGCTGGTATTCGGCCAGGATCACCCGGCTCGCCAGGCTGTCTGCCGAATCGTGCGGAAGGATCGCCACCGGCACTTGCCCCAGCAACGGCCCGCCATCCAGTTCCGGGGTGACGACATGGACGGAACACCCGCCAAATTCCTCGCCAGCGTCGATCGCGCGCTGGTGGGTGTCCAGCCCCTTGTATTTGGGCAAGAGGGAAGGGTGGGTGTTGACCATGCGTCCTTCCCAGCCGCTCACGAAATCGGCGGTGAGGATGCGCATGTAGCCGCACAGTGCCAGATATTCCGCGCCGCTCTTGCGCAGGGCAGCGTCCATGATTTTCTCGTGCGCGCGCCGGTCCATGCCGTGGTGATCGTGCGCGAATGTGGCAATTCCCTCGGCAGCGGCGATTTTCAGGCCCGGCGCATCGGGGTTGTTGCTGGCCACCAAAACAATTTCATAAGGGCAATCGGGCAAGCGCGACTGGAACAGCAAGGCAGACATGGTGGTGCCGTTGCCGGAAAGCAGGCACGCGATCCTTGCCTTAGCCGGGCCCTTGCCAGGCCCTTGTTCAGACCCCTTGTCAGGCACTGTGATCGGCGACCCAGTCTTCCCGGGCGGACCATGTGCCGGATGAACCCCTCACCGTGCAGCCGCGCTGGCCCTCGACAATTTCGCCAATTCGGAAGACGGTTTCCCCCGCCTCGGTCAGGGCCTCGGTCACCGCGTCCACCTTGTCCGGCGTGACGGCCAGCACCATGCCGACCCCGCAATTGAAGGTGCGGGCCATTTCGCCCGGCTCGATATTGCCCTGCGCCTGCAGGAACGCCATCAGGCGGGGCTGTTCCCAGCTATCGGCATCCACCACGGCACGCGCCCCTTCGGGCAGCACGCGCGGCAGGTTTTCCAGCAGGCCGCCGCCGGTGATGTGCGCCAGCGCATCGACATGGCCTGCGCGCACTGTTGGCAGCAGGCTTCTCACATAGATGCGCGTCGGAGCGATCAGCGCGTCGATCAACAACTGGTCCGCATCGAACAGGGCGGGGCGATTGAGTTTCCAGCCCTTGTCCGCAGCCAGGCGCCGCACCAGCGAGAAGCCATTGGAATGCACGCCCGAACTGGCCAGGCCGAGCAAGACATGGCCGGGCGCAACCCGCTCTCCCGTCAATTGCTCTCCACGCTCCACCGCGCCGACGCAGAAGCCCGCAAGATCGTAGTCGCCTTGCGCATACATGCCCGGCATTTCGGCCGTTTCGCCGCCGATCAGAGCGCACCCAGCGTCTTTGCAGCCTTGAGCTATTCCTGCGATTACCCGCTCCGCAATGCCGTTTTCCAGCTTGCCGGTGGCAAAATAGTCGAGGAAAAAGAGCGGCTCGGCGCCCTGCACGATCAGGTCGTTCACGCACATGGCGACCAGATCGATGCCCACGGTATCGTGGCGATCGGTGTCGATGGCCAGTTTCAGCTTGGTGCCAACTCCATCGTTCCCGGCCACCAGCAGCGGGTCTTTATAGCCCGCAGCCCGAGGATCGAAGAACCCGCCGAAGCCCCCGATTTCGCCGTCTGCGCCGGGGCGCATGGTGGCTTTCACAAGGGGGCCGATCGCCTTCACGAGGCGGTTGCCGGCATCGATGGAGACGCCCGCTTGTTCGTAGGTGTAGGATTGTTTGTCCGAATTCATATCACCGCCATAGTCATTCAGGCTTGGAATTCCACTCGCCTTTCGGCAAAAGACCCGCGAATTCCCCGATGAACATTGTTTTCCCCCTTTCCCGGCACATCCACAGCCGCCTGCCCGCCCTGATTGCGGTGCTGTGTTTCGTCGTGCTCGCTGCTCTCGCGGCCGTGTCCCTCACCGCCCAGGTTTCCGGCGATCGGGGTATCGCGCCCGTCGCCAGCAGCAGTGATATCGACGTTGGCGGTATCGAGGTGAATGTTACCGGGGATAGCCCGGAAGAAGCGCGCGCCAACGGCTGGCGCGAAGCGCAGCGCCTCGCGTGGGAAAAGATCGACGGCCCCGACATTTCCGATTCGCAACTCGATTCGCTGGTGGCCGCCATCGTGGTTGAGGAAGAAAACATCGGTCCGCACCGTTATATTGCGCGGCTCGGTGTGATTTTTGACCGGCAACGCGCCGGTGCCCTGCTGGGCGCGGGCGGCGAACGTGCCCGTTCTGCTCCGATGCTGACCCTGCCGGTGCTGATTTCCGGCGGAACGCAGACGATGTTCGAAGTGCGCAACCCGTGGCAGCGGGCCTGGGCGGAATACCAGTTCGGATCCAGCACCATCGATTATGTCCGTCCTTCCGGCTCGGGCGGCGAATCGCTGCTGCTGACCTATGGCCAGAGCGGGCGACGGAGCCGCGCATGGTGGAACAACATCCTCGACCAGTTCGGCGCGGCAGACGTGCTGGTGCCGATTGCCAACTTGCGCTGGGAATGGCCCGGCGGCCCGGTAGAGGGGCGCTTCACCGCCCGCTACGGCCCGGACAATCGCTTTCTCGCGGAATTTTCCATGCAGGCGGACAATGACGATGAACTGCCCGCCATGCTGAGGCGCGCGGTAACGCGTTTCAACCAGTTATACGCTGCTGCATTGGCAGACGGCACTTTGCGGCCCGACCCCACGCTGACCCTCGACAATATCGAGATCAGTCCCGAAATTCGCGCTATCCTCGAACAGGCGCGCGAGGCCGAGCTCGCCGCGCAAAGCGCCGACGCGAACCAGACCGACTCGGGCGTGGATGTCTCATCAGGTGCCGAACAGCCGCAGCCTGCCGAAACCGCGGCGCCGACGGAAAGCTACGGCATCCAGGCCGCGACGCCCGCTGCATCGGATTTCGATGGCACGCTTTCGGCCCTTCGCGGCCTTCCCGGTGTTACGCGCGTAACGGTTCGCTCCACCGCAATCGGCGGCGCGTCGGTATTCGATGTGACCTATGCCGGAGACCTGTCTGCGCTTGCCGAATTGCTGCGCCAGCGGGGTTGGGCGGTTAACGAAGGGCAGAACGCTCTCGGCATCTCGCGCTAGCGTTTCCGGCAGGTGAGCCAGTTTGCCCTTCCACTCGCCGCCAATGGCCGCGGTCCTGCGCGGATCGTTGTCGGCAATGCCAACCGCCATGTTTCAGAAGCGCTGGTGGCGACGCAGAGCTGGCCTTTTCGCACCGCCGTTCTCACCGGCCCGCCGCGTTCCGGCAAGTCGCTGCTGGCGCGCTGGTTCGCGAACAGTTCGCCCGATGACGCCCGGCGAGAAGCCATCGACGATGCGCAACATCTGCCCGAAGACGAGCTGTTTCACCGCTGGAACCGCGCGCAGGAAGATGGCACCGCGCTGCTGATCGTGGGAGGCGAACCGCCGTGGAACATCACGTTGCCCGATTTGCGCTCTCGCCTTGGGGGATCGCTGCAACTGGAAATCGGCCAGCCCGACGATGACATGGCGCGCGACCTGTTGCTGTCACTGGCGGACGAGCGCGGACTGCAATTGCGCGACGATGCAGCAGATTACCTCGTCCCCCGCGCCTCCCGGTCGCAGGCTGAACTGGAGAAACTGGTGGCAACCATCGACCGCTTGTCTCTTGAACGAAAAGCCCCACCTAACATGGGTATCTGGCGCGCTGCACTGGAGGCGGTGCATGGGCCGGAGGAACCCCGCTTGATCTGAGCGGCTTTTGGTGGGACATTGGAGCAACGATGTTCGAGCGACTTGTAGCCTATCTGGACTCGATCCGCGAACGCGATCCGGCGCCGCGTTCGCGGTGGGAAATCCTGCTTTATCCGGGGGTTCTGGCCGTCGGCATGCACAAGATCGCGCATTGGCTGTTCGAGGCGCAGATGTATTTCCTTGCGCGGCTGGTGAACCATCTCGCCCGCTGGATGACCGCCATCGATATTCATCCGGGCGCCAGGATCGGGAAGAATTTCTTTATCGATCATGGTTTCACGGTGATCGGGGAAACCGCCGAGATCGGTGATAACGTGACGATTTACCAATGCGTGACGCTGGGCGGCACGAACCCCACAAGTGGCGAAGGCGGTAAACGCCATCCCACGCTGGCCGATAACGTCATCGTCGGATCGGGCGCGCAGGTGATCGGTCCTATTACGGTGGGCGAAAGGGCGCGCATCGGCGCCAACGCCGTGGTTACCGACGATGTGCCGGAAGGGGCCACGATGATCGGCCTGAAAGCGCGCTCGACCCTCGTGCCCGCCGAAACATGGCTGCGCGAATTCATTCCCTACGGCACGCCCTGCGATGAACCCTGCGAGCCGGCCCCGACCGAGAAGGTCCAGGCGCTGGAGGCGGAAATCGTGCAATTGCGTGCCGAAATGGCCGAGGTGCGCAAGCTGCTGGCTGCTCCCGATGACGCGAGCGATACCCGCAAGAGCGGGGCGCAGCACTGATGGCGGCCCACGGCGGCGCACCCAATATCGTTGCATTTCCAGGTCAGCGCACACCCGAACAGGTCGGCTTCGATCGCGGCGAACTTACCCATATCCTCAACCTTTATGGTCGCATGGTGGCCGCCGGTGAATGGCGCGACTACGCGATGGATTTCACGAAGGATTGTGCCACTTTTGCAGCCTTCCGTCGCACGGCAGAGGTGCCGCAGATGCGCCTGGAAAAGCGCCCGGCGCTACACCAGAAACAAGGGATGTGGGCGCTGTTCGGCGAACAGGGCCAGGTGCTGAAGCGCGGGCATGAACTGGGTAACGTTCTTGCACCGGTAGAGCGGCGCTTGCTGAAGCTGGTCGATTAGAAAAGGAATCGCCCGCAAGTGTGAACTCGCGGGCGTCTCCTTTTTTCCAGGAAATTCAGTGCACTCAGGCAGGCTGGGCGATCGTGCCGACCAGCGGCAGGCGATCCTGCAAATTGCCCGGCAATTTGTCGACCACACCTGCGCGGATGCCCGGCCAGAAGGCCGACAGCATCAGCAAGGCCGTGCCGATCACCAGCGCGGTGAGGGCAACGCTCAATTCTACCATGCCATATTCCTCGAACAGATTGCCCAGCGCAAACAGCACATAGGCCAGCGCCGATACCAGCAGCGCACGCCTGTCAACGGCCAGGGCAACCAGGCCGAACACAACATAGACGCCCAGCACCACGACAACGCCGCCAAGGCCCACGGTATCGCCATCGACGATCCCCAGCCAGGCGAACAGCGGGTGCGCGATCATCGGCGCTGCCAGCAGGTGCAGCCAGAAGGCCACGTCGCTGCGTCGTGTCTGGCGCGATCGGTCGGAGATGTCCCAGCGCATGGCGAACAGGAAAATCACGATACCAAGGGCGAACACCAGCGGCAGGATCACGAGGTCCGGAGAGGCCATTGCGGGGCCGATGGCGCTGACGATGGTGGCGACAATAGCCGCCGCAGCCGTGGCGCAGATGGCGGCGACGGTAATCGGCACCATGAAGCGTTTCCAGTGAACCCAGGCAGCCACCGCACCGGCCACGAAGCTGGCCGCGATCAGCAGGCGCGATCATGCGTTCGTTATCGTCGATGCGCGTTTCGCTGAGGATTTGCAGCGGTGCGGCCACCACCCCGCCGACAAAGGCCAGCATCAGGACAATGGATGGAAGCGCCATGCGGCGGCGGCGAGTGAAAAACTCGCTCATCACCCATGCAGCCGCGGCGATCAGCAGGCCAGCAAGGCCGGGCACGATGGCACTTCCGATCCCGCCCATTGCCACCAGCAGCAAAATGGCCGCGATGGTGACGAATATATCGTTGAAGGAATTGATGAGGCGGAAATTCTCCTCATCGGTGGTCGGCATCTGGCGCAGTTGCGCGACATGCGCGCGCAGCGCCGTTGCCGCATCGTCCGTAATCGCGCCTGCCGCAACGGCATCGCGCAAGTCCTGTTCGCTGTACATCGGGTGCTCCCCCCTCTTTATCCCACTGAAAGGGAAGGTAGCCTAGTGTTGTACCGAGTCAATACACCTGTGGATTACAGGTCCTCCAACGCACTAACCAGTTCGTCGAAATGGTCGATCATCGCATCGCCGCCCAATTCGCTGACCGGCACATCGTGGTAGCCATAGCGATAGGTGACCACGGGGCAGTCGGCATTGCGGGCAGCGCGAACGTCGAAGGTGGAATCCCCTACCATCGCAGCGCGGCCGCCGCCGCAATCCTCTATGGCGGCCAGCAGCATGTCCGGCGCCGGCTTGGCTCTCTCTCGCCCGAAGGTGTCGCCGCCGTGAATCGCGCAGAAACGATCTGCCATGCCAAGCGCCTCGATCAGTTGGCGAGCCGGTTCTTCGGATTTGTTGGTGCAGACGGCCAGCTTGCAACCCTTGCTCTTCAGCAGGTCCAACGCGCCCAGCACACCCGGAAAGGGGCACGTGTTATCGGCGATATGCGCCCAGTAATGCTCCAGCAGGGCGTTGCTCAATTCGTCGAAGCGTTCCTTTGAAACCGCGCCGCCGGTGCGCTCCAGCCCGCGTTCCAGCATCGGCACCGCGCCGCCGCCGATCAGCTGGCGAACTTCGGACAGTGGCAGCTGCTCACGACCCTCCAGCGCCAGTGCGTGGTTGATCGCGGGGCCAAGGTCGAGGTTGGAATCGACCAGCGTGCCGTCGAGGTCGAAAAGGACGATATCGAAAGGAAAATTTGCCATCGGGCCGCCATGTGGTGCTGGGATATGGAAACTGCAATGAAATGGTGGCATGGCCCGCGCCATGAGTGAAAGACCAATTGCCGCCATCATCCTTGCCGCGGGCAAGGGTACCCGCATGAAAAGCAGCCGCCACAAGGTGCTGCACGAGATTGCGGGCCGTTCCATGATCGAGCACCTGCTGGCCAGCGTCGACGAGCTTGAGCCGCAGAAACTCGTCACCATCGTGGGTGAATATCGCGAACAGCTGGAAGAACGGCTAGCCGATCGCTGCGCCTTTGCGCTGCAGGAACCGCAACTGGGCACCGGCCATGCCGTGCAGCAGGCCGAAGATGCGTTGGCCGGATTCGATGGCGACGTGCTGGTGTTGTATGGCGATGTGCCTTTCGTGAAGGCAGGCACGATGCGCGCCATGATCGATCGCCTGCGCGCCGACGATGCGCCGGCCGCCGTCGTGCTGGGGTTCGAGCCTGAGGATCCGCTGCGCTATGGCCGCGTGGTGGCGCAGCAGGGCCAGATCATCAAGATGGTGGAATTCAAGGATGCGACCGAGGACGAGCGCGCCTGCACCATGTGCAATTCCGGCCTGCTGGCGGCGCGTTCGGAGGATCTGTTTGCGCTGCTCTCCCGCGTCAAGAACCAGAATGCGCAAGGCGAATACTACCTCCCCGATATCGTCAACATCGCCATCGCCGATGGCCGCAATTGCGCCGTTGTGGCCTGCGACAGCGCTGACGAGGTGGCAGGCATCAACAGCCGCGCCGAACTGGCCGCAGCCGAGGCGCAATGGCAATCCGTGGCCCGCGAAGATGCGATGGAAGATGGTGTCACCCTGCGCGCGCCGGATACCGTTTTTTTCAGCTATGACACGCAGTTGGCCGCCGATGTGGTGGTGGAGCAGAACGTGGTGTTCGGCCCCGGCGTGACCGTGGCCAGCGGCGCGCTGGTCCGGTCCTTCAGTCACCTTGAAGGCGCCCGCGTTGGCGAAGGGGTGGAAGTTGGTCCCTATGCCCGCTTGCGCCCCGGCGCG
Source organism: uncultured Alphaproteobacteria bacterium (assembly GCA_963783265.1). Taxonomy (GTDB): domain Bacteria; phylum Pseudomonadota; class Alphaproteobacteria; order Sphingomonadales; family Sphingomonadaceae; genus Alteraurantiacibacter. Next base: position 128,114 of record CAWAMU010000010.1, read on the forward strand.
GTGCTGGAAGCAAACAGCAAGGTCGGCAATTTCGTGGAAATCAAGAAGACCACGCTGGGCGAGGGGGCCAAGGCCAATCACCTCACCTACCTGGGCGATGCCACGGTGGGCGCAGGCGCCAATATCGGTGCGGGCACGATCACCTGCAATTACGATGGCTATTTCAAACACCAGACAAAAATTGGCCCGCGCGCCTTCATCGGCTCGAATTCCGCGCTGATTGCCCCGGTCAACATCGGTGCCGATGCCATCGTTGCAGCGGGCAGCGCGGTAAGCCGCGATGTCAATGACGGGGACCTGCGAATGGTGCGCGCAGACCAGCTGGTGAAGCCTGGCTGGGCTGATCGTTTCCACGATGCGATGAAGAAAAAGAAGGCAGCGGCGAGCAAGGATGACTGAGCGCACATTTACGGATGAGCAGCTGGCGCTGGTGTTGCAGACCTCTCGCGATTTTGCCTTCGAGCAGATTGCGCAAGGGATGCCGCTGTTGCCCTTCGCCACCTGCGTGAAACCGGATGGCGAAATGGGTTTTACCCGCTTTGCCGAACCGGGAACGGACAAGACTCCCGATGAAGTCCACGCGCTGACCCGGGAAGAGGTGGCGAAAGAGGCGGGCAAGGGCGGCCTGATCGCCGTCGCAATCGTCTCAGCGGTAAGGCTGGAGCAGGCGGAAGACGGGATGCACGATGCAATTCGCATCCAGGTGGAGGCACCGGGTTTTGCCAGGCAGTTTCTCGCATTCTACGCGCCTGTGCCTGCGGAAGGTGGCGGCCAGTCGATTGATCCCGGCAAGCTGCTGCCCTTCGATGCGGAACCATCCGTTTTCGATGCCTGACGCAGCCAGCCGCTATTCAGCATGGCGCGGGCAGGGCGCGCGCCATACGTTTTCACGCTTTGTATGAATTTCGCCGCCTGATAGGCAGCGAGCAGAAATCGGGGACCAACGCCAAATGTGCGGAATTATCGGAATTGTAGGTCAGCGCGATGTTGCAGCGCGTCTGGTCGATGGACTGCGCCGGATGGAATATCGCGGCTATGACAGCGCCGGCATTTGCACCGCGCATGAAGGCAAGTTGCTGCGTCGCCGTGCCGAGGGCAAGCTCGTCGGCCTCGTCAACGAACTGGCAGAGAACCCCGCGCCCGGCAGCACCGGCATCGCGCACACGCGCTGGGCCACCCATGGTGCTCCTGTCGAAAAGAATGCGCATCCCCATGCGACGGAGCATGTGGCGCTTGTGCACAACGGCATCATCGAGAATTTCAAGGAATTGCGCGATGAATTGCGCGCCGATGGCCGCACGTTCGAAAGCGAAACCGATACCGAGGTCGTCGTCCACCTGATCTCGCGCCGTATCGAGCAGGGGATGTCCCCGGAAGACGCCGTGGCCGAAGTGCTGCCGCGCCTGCGTGGGGCCTTCGCACTGGCTATCGCCTTCCGCGATCATCCGGAAATGCTGATCGGCGCGCGGCTCGGTTCCCCGCTGGTTGTGGGATATGGCACGGAAAGCGAGGAGGGCAGCGAGATGTATCTCGGGTCCGACGCGCTGGCGCTGGCCCCGCTGACGCAGCAGATCGCCTATCTGGAAGAGGGCGACTGGGTCACGATCACGAAGGACAGCGCAACCATTCGCGATCTGGACGGCAACACTGTCGAACGCGCGGTGCAGGCCTCCGGCGCAACCGCCGCGATGATCGAAAAGGGCAATTACAATCACTTCATGCAGAAGGAGATATTCGAGCAGCCGACCGTGGTCGCGCAGACGCTCCGCTCCTACCTGCGGCCCGGCGAACAGCGCGTGGCCCTCCCGCAGATCGATTTCGACATCTCCACCATAGACCGGGTGACGATCGTTGCGTGCGGCACATCCTACTACGCGGCGATGGTGGCCAAATACTGGTTCGAGCAGTTCGCGCGCGTTCCCGTGGACATCGATTTCGCCAGCGAATTCCGCTATCGCGAGCCGGTGCTGACCGAAGGCGGGCTGGCGCTGTTCATCTCGCAAAGCGGCGAGACGGCAGATACGCTTGCTGCCCTGCGCCATTGCCGCGAACACGGCCAGGTGATCGCCGCGGTGGTGAACGTGCCCACCAGTTCGATGGCGCGCGAGGCCGATCTGCTGCTGCCGACCCACGCAGGCCCCGAAATTGGCGTTGCATCCACCAAGGCCTTCACCTGCCAGCTGGCGGTGCTGGCGGCCCTGGCCGCGCATTTCGCGGTGAAAAAGGGGCTGATGGACCGCGAGGAAGAGGCCGAGGTCGTCAGGCACCTGCTGGAAGCGCCTGCCTGTCTCAACGCTGCGCTCGACCATGACGAGGAAATCGCGGCCATGGCTCACCTGATCGCGCCAGCCCGAGATGTGCTTTATCTGGGCCGTGGGGCGGATTTCCCGCTGGCGCTGGAGGGTGCATTAAAGCTCAAGGAAATCAGCTATATCCACGCCGAGGGTTATGCCAGTGGAGAGATGAAGCATGGCCCCATCGCACTTATCGACGATTCTGTTCCGGTCATTGTCCTTGCGCCATCCGGTCCACTGTTCGAGAAAACCGTTTCGAACATGCAGGAAGTGCAGGCGCGCGGCGGCAAGGTTGTGCTGATTTCCGATGCGAAGGGTATCGCCCAGGCAGGCGAGGATTGCATGGCCGTGATCGAGATGCCCAAGGTTCATCCGCTCATCGCTCCGCTGGTTTACGCCGTGCCCGTGCAATTGCTGGCCTACCATGTGGCCGTGGCAAAAGGCACCGATGTGGACCAGCCGCGCAACCTCGCAAAATCGGTTACCGTGGAATAGCCAGCGAAATAAATTTGCATTTCGCCTCCGCGCTTTACTCGCCAATAACTATTGCCGGGCTAGTGCGGGCTTGTGAGCGATAAACACTCTGGATTACCGACACTTCCGCTGCAGATGAGTTTCCTGCAGGTGATCGGGTTGCGCGAACCGGGTGACGGCGACTGGACGCGGCTGCGCACGCTGCAATACTCCGAATTGCACAAGGTCTCGCTCATCCGGATCGCGGCCCACGGACTGGCAGCCATGCTGGCTGTTGCGCTCTATCTGGAAAGTGTGGCGCACTGGGTGCTGGGCATCTGGCTACTCAGCATCGTTGCCGCCGTTTGGAATGTCGGGCGGATCGATCGCAAATTCATCGATATCGAGGCGCGCGGGGTACAGTGGAGCGAGTTCACGCGCCAGGCGCTGGGCGTGGCGGGATGCACCATCCCCTGGGTAGTAGCGCTGCTGTTCTTCGTGCCCCAGGGCGCGCCGACAGACCATTATGCCCTGTGGGCCGTTGCAGCGATGCTGATTGCGGGAAGCGCCGCGGCCATGGCCAGCGCACCTGTGGCTATCGTCGTCTTTGACCTGGTCGTGGGCGCAGCGGGCGTTGCGTCCTTCATACTGACGGGCGATTTCCTGTTCGCCATCGCTGCCGCTACATATACCGTTACCATCGTTGCCGGGGCCTTGCGATCGGCGCGCACGTATCTCTCTGCCAAGATTGCCGAGGCCGGCGTTGCGGAGAAGGACGAGGTCGTATCCCTGCTATTGCGCGAATTCGAGGAGAAGGAATCGGACTGGCTCTGGCAGGTCGATACCAATCGCCGGATCCGTTCTGCATCCCCGCGCTTTGCATTTGCTTTCGGGTGCGTGCCGGAGAATCTGGAAGGCGAGAGTTTCATCAAGCTGATCGCCGGATCATCGTGGGAAAGCGGCGAATTTCCCCGCAGCCTTCATGAACTGGCCGAAAAGCTGAAGCGGCGCGAGCATTTCTCCAACCTTCTGGTGCAGGTCTATCTGGAGACCGGCCGCCGCTGGTGGGAGCTTTCCGGCACCCCGATGTATGATGATAACGGCAGCTACATCGGGTTCCGCGGTGTTGGTTCCGACGTTACGGAGCAGCGCGACCGCGACGAGAAGATCGCCTATCTCGCCCGCTATGATACGCTGACTGGCCTGCCCAACCGGCTGATGCTGACAGAGGCGCTGGGCGAGGCCATGCGCTATTCCGACCAGTGGAAATCGCGCTGCGCGTTCCTGATGATCGATCTCGATCGCTTCAAGGCCGTGAACGATTCGCTGGGGCACCAGCTGGGCGACCGGCTGCTGGCGAGTGTCTCCAAGCGGCTTGCCGGTGTGATTACAGAGAACGAGCAATGCGGGCGACTGGGCGGCGACGAGTTTGCCGTGGTCATCCGCGAGGCCAGCGACAAGGGCCGCGTGGACCGGCTTGCCGAGGCGATAATCGATGCCCTTTCGCAGCCCTACATGATCGACAATCACACATTGTTTATCGGAGCCAGCGTCGGTTCGGCAGTAGGGCCGCGCGATGGTTCGTCGGTGGAAACGCTCATGCGCAATGCCGACCTTGCGCTCTACCGGGCGAAGGATGAAGGCGGCAACACGCATTACCGCTACATGCCCTCGCTCCATGCCGACGCGGAAGAGCGCCGCAAGCTGGAGCTTTCGCTGCGCCTGGCGATCAGCAAGAACGAGCTGGAACTGAATTTCCAGCCAGTGGTCAACGCCCGCAGCGAGACCGTGGTGAGTTTCGAGGCGCTGCTGCGCTGGAACAGTGAAGAGCACGGCTTCGTCAGCCCCGCGAAATTCATTCCGCTGGCAGAGGATACGCGCCTGATCGTGCCGATCGGCCAATGGGTCTTGCACGAAGCGTGCCGCGAGGCAGCGCGCTGGCCCGAAGAGATCAAGGTGGCGGTGAACGTCTCGGGAGAGCAACTGCTCGAACCCAATTTCGCCGGCACCGTAGTGCGCGCGCTGGCCGAAACCGGTCTTTCCGCACATAGGCTGGAGCTGGAGGTTACCGAAAGCGTTTTCCTGCGCGATGGCCGCATTGCACGCCAGGCCCTGGAAGAGATCATGGCGCTTGGCTGCTCGATCGCGCTCGACGATTTCGGCACGGGCTATTCTTCGCTGGGCTATCTGCGCACCTTGCGGTTCTCCACCATCAAGGTCGACAAGAGTTTCGTCCAGGGCGCAACGCACGACAGTCAGGAGAGCCTGGCCATTATCCGTGCCGTGGTGGCCATGGCGCGCAGCCTCGAGATGACCACCACCGCAGAAGGCGTGGAAGATGCCGACCAGGCTGCCCTGATCCGCGAACTCGGCTGCACCAAGATCCAGGGCTACTATTTCGGACGGCCGATGAAGGCGCTGGAAGCCCGCTCATTGGTGGTAAAGGGGCGCAACAACAGCCGCGCGGCCTGATTGGTTATTCGACGCCGCCTCCGCGGCTTCGTCCTCGCTAGATGCGCAGGCAACTGTGCCGCTGCGGGCGCGTTTGGCGTTGCGGCCTGAGCGTGGTGATGTGACGCTGGTGCCTGAGGAGCCGGGAAACTCAGGCTTCCATCAGGCTCCCGATCACGCTTTCGAAGAGGCGCCTGCCATCGCTGCCGCCGTGGTCTGTCTCTATCGCGCGTTCGGGGTGCGGCATCATGCCCAGCACATTGCCGCGTTCGTTCAGGATACCCGCGATATCGCGGCGCGAGCCGTTGCAGTTCTCGGCATAACGAAAGGCCACGCGGCCTTCGCCTTCAAGGCGGTCCAGCACATCGTCCGTGGCGAAATAATTGCCATCGTGATGGGCCACGGGAATGTGGATCGTTTCACCCTTGGTGTAGGCGTTGGTGAAGATGCTGTCGGCGTTTTCCACCACCAGTGGAACGGTGCGGCAGATGAAGTTCTGCGCCGCGTTGCGCATCAATGCGCCGGGCAGCATCTGCGCTTCCGTCAGCACCTGGAAGCCGTTGCATACGCCCAGCACCGGCACGCCGCGCTGCGCTGCCGCCACGACGGAGCGCATGATGGGGCTGTTTGCTGCCATCGCGCCGCTGCGCAGGTAATCGCCGTAGGAAAATCCACCGGGCAGGGCGATGAAATCCAGGCCATCGGGCAGGTCGGCATCGCCATGCCAGACCTTTACCGGATCCTTGCCCGATGCATCGCGCAGCGCGACCCACATGTCGCGGTCGCAGTTCGATCCGGGGAATGTGACGACTGCGGTCTTCATCAGCCTACCTTCTCGATGCGATAGTTCTCGATCACCATGTTGGCGAGCAGCTTCTGGCACATCTCGTCCAGCGCTTCATCGCTCGTGTCGTCGGCCACTTCCATCTCGACCAGCCGACCGATCCGCACATCCTCGACACCCTTGAAACCCAGCCCATCCAGCGCGTGGTGGACAGCGCGACCCTGCGGGTCGAGCACGCCGGGCTTCAGGCTGACATGGATGCGGACTTTCATGGGACGGGCCTTTCGCGGCGGGGTGGTGCGGGATGATCAATTTGCCGCAGCCTATGGCGATTGGGGGCGATTCCTGCAAGGGGCGGCGCATGACTGTGCCGGGGAAGCCCGCTCGTTGGCTGACTAATGTGGAACACATGGAACACTGTCCTGGGGCGAAGATCCGCGCTCCGTATTTTCTACGGTGCCGGCAGCTCCGGCGGTAGTCTGGAAACGGTTGCATCGCACGGCGCGTTAGTATGCGATGGGCGCGTAGGACAGGCGCGAGGCAAAGGGGCCAATACATGATTTCGACCGAGAAATTCACTTTTACCGGCAAGAACGGACAGTCGCTGGATGGGCGGCTGGAACTGCCATTGTATAACAAGCCACGCGCCGCCGCGCTGTTTGCCCATTGCTTCACCTGCACAAAGCAGAGCCATGCCGCCACCCGCGTCGCATCCGCGCTGGCGGCCAAGGGTATCGCCGTGCTGCGTTTCGATTTCACCGGCCTTGGCGGCAGCGATGGCGATTTCGCCAATGCCGGTTTCGCCACCAACGTGGAGGACCTGACCTGCGCGGCCGAGGCACTGGCGCAGCGCGGCCTGCCACCTGTGCTGCTGATCGGCCATTCGCTGGGCGGCGCAGCGGCGCTGGCAGCAGCGAAGCATATCCCGCAGCTTCGCGCGGTAGCGACTCTGAACGCGCCTTTTGATGCAGCGCATGTGTTTGAACATTTCGGCGATGCCATCGACGATATCGAGGAAGGCGGTGAGGGCGAGATCACGCTGGCGGGGCGCAAGTTTCGCATCGCCCGCAGTTTCCTGGAACAGGGACGGGACCAGCCGCAGGGGCAGCGCATCGCCGATCTTGGTCTGCCGCTGATGGTGCTGCACTGCCCGGAAGACGAAATTGTGGGGATCGACAACGCGCGGCTGATTTTTGAAGCGGCGATGCATCCCAAGAGCTTTGTCGCGCTGGACAACGCCGATCACCTGCTGACCGAGCCGGGATCAGCCGAATATGCCGCCAATCTTATTGCCACCTGGGCCACGCCCTATCTGGCCGACCTGCCGATGGAACAGCGGGAGGATTTTGCAGGCACGGTGGAGGTGTCGACAGCGGGCGGCAAATTCGCCCAATGGGTGCGCACCCCCCGCCACGAATTCATCGCCGACGAACCGGCAAGCTATGGCGGCAGCGATCACGGCCCGACGCCATACGACCTGTTGCTGGCAGCACTGGGCACCTGCACCAGCATGACGATCAAGATGTATGCGGACCGCAAGAAAATCCCGCTGGAAAGCGTCCGCATCGAGATGGAGCACAGCCGCGATCATCACCCGGATTGTGTCGATTGCGAAGATAAGGGCGACGCCGATCCAGGCAATCGACCGGGCAATAGAGCTATCCGGCGACCTGACCGAAGAGCAGCGTCAGCGGCTGATGGAAATTGCCGACAAATGCCCTGTCCACAAGACGCTGGAAGGCAAATTGCATATCTATTCTACCCTGATCGACAGTTAGCGGATCAGCAACAGGCGGATCGCCAACTAGCGCCAGACGGCGAAAGCGCGGGGAGGGCGAGCGCGAGGCCTGCCCTCCCGGTTTGCTTATTCCGCGTCCGTTTCGTCCTGCGCAACAAGGATGCGCGTATCGGCACGGCGCTCTGGCACCATGTATTTCTGGGCCAGCTCCTGAAGTTGGGCAGGGGTGAAGCTCATCACGACTTCTGCCTGCTGGCGAACACGGTCGAGGCGTTCGGCTTCGCTCTGCGCATCCGATGTAACGCTGATCCAGAAGCCGTTGTTCTCCCGCGCCTGACGAATGCTCTCCAGCACGGGCTGGCGGGCGCGCAGCAGGAAGTCGTCGCTCACCGGCTCGTCCCGCAATTCGCTGGCGAGCCGCAGGATGATGGTGCGCACTTCGTCCGCCTGGGCCGGATCGACCACGGCCGAAAGGCTGAGCGTGCCGTAATCTGCGAAATCCTCACTGGTGGAGTTGGAGACAGATGGGCTGTAAGTTGCCGCCAGTTCCTCTCGCAGTGTTTCGAGGCCTTTCAGCTGCACAAGCCCGGCCAGCAGGCCAAGGCCCATGTCCTCTCGGAAATCTAAATCGTCGCGCGTACGCCAGATGCTACCGACCAGCGCCTGGTCGTCCTGCCCGGTATGCGTGTAATCGGTGATTTCGTCGCCCGACAGGTCAATGAAATCCAGCTGCCGCTTTTCGGTGTAATCGGCAAATTCGGCGTTGCGTTCGGGCAGGGCGCCGAAGCTCTGCGCGACAGCATCGATGGCGGCTGCCGGGTCGATATCGCCGACGATAGCAATCTCGATCGCGCCATTTGCTGCCGATGAAAGAACCGCGTCGCGCAAGGCTTCCCGGTCGACGGAGCCCAGTTCCTCCCGCGTGGGGAAGGCGGTGTAGGGGCTGTCGGCCAGCTGCTCGCCGGTGCGCAGGCCGAACACCTGCGAAGGCTGCGATTCCAGCTGCCCCCACACGGCGTCGATCACGGCGGCGAAACGCGCATCGGCTTCGGGGCGGAGGCCAAGATCGGTAAGGTAGGCGGCGCTCACCTTCATCTGCATGGCCAGGTCTTCGGGCGTGGTCACGCCGCCGGAGGACGAAGGTATCCGTGCCTGCCGCGATACCGGCAGAAACCTGCTGTCCGGCCAGCAGCTCGGTAATCTCGTCGAAGCTGTGCTGGCCAAGGCCGCCCACCTGTGAGGCAATTTGCAGGTAGATGCCCGCTGCCGTCGAATTCATCCCGTCCAGCGCGAAATTGCCGCCGTCCATATTGACGTTGAAGCGCACGCGGCCCGGCTCGAAATCGGTCTGCTTGATGTTCAGGCGCACATTGTTGGCAAAGGTGATCGTGCGGATGCCAAGGTCTTCGATCATGGTGTCGGAAACGATCTCGCCCGGATCGCCCCAGTCGGCATAGGCGAATTCGGTGGTGACAACGTCTTCAGGCTCGGCAACGGCAACCTGCACGCTGTCGTTGTAGATTGCGGCAACCGCTTCCTCGCCGCCCGTCATCTCCTTGGTGGCGACGCGGACCAGTGGTTCGCCCTCGCTCCAGAGATCGGCAAACACGGCGTTGACGGCTTCCACCGTCAGTTGCGGCCGGATCTGCTGGAACAGGTCGTAGCGCCACTGCGGATCGGTGACGAAATCGTTTTCGGTCGCCGCATCCACCAGCGCGCCGGCCAGCTGGCTGTTGGTGCGCGCTTCCGCCTGGGCGGCGCTGCGGCGCAGGGCGCTTTCCGTGTTGGTCAGCGCATAGTCGAGTTCGGCCGGCGTGAAGCCGTATTCCAGCGCGCGGCGCAGTTCCTGTTCCGCGATCATCAGTCCTTCGTCCCACGCGCCATCGCGGGTGCTGATGCTGATGACCGAATAATCCGCCACGCCTTCATCATCGCTGACGCCGAGGCCGCCGCCAAGGATGGGGCTGCCTTCCTGATTGGCGATGCGCGTGATGCGGCGATCGAACATGGCCTCTGCCAATCCGCGCAGCTGGCCGCGGGTGCGCTCTGCCACCGTGTCGGCCGGGTCGGTGTAGGGGCGCAGCTGGTAGATCGCGACACTTTCGTTGATGGTCGGGTCGACGAAGGTATCGAAGGCGGTTTCGCGGTTGAAATCCACCGTGCCGGGTGCCGGGATAGCGCCAGCTTCGCCTGTGCCCTGCCAATCGGCAAAGCGTTCGCGGATGGCGGCTTCCATCTCGGCGACGTCGAAATCGCCGACGGCCACGAAGGTGGCGTTCTCGGGGCGGTAGAACCGGTTGTAGAGTGCCTTGAGCCGCTCTGCCGGGGCTTCGCGCAGCACCGTGTCGAGGCCAATGGGGAATCGTTCGGTGTAGCGCGTGCCGGGGATGCGGAATTCGAACAGGTCGCGGAAATCGCGCAAGCCCGCCGTGTCGCGCAGGCGGCGCTCGCTCACCAGGATTTCGCGCTCGCGATCAACCGCTTCCGGCTCGAATGTAAGCTCGCTGGCGGTTTCGCGCATCAGGAAAAGGGCGGTCTCCAGCCCTTCCTCGTTCGCGTTGGGCACGTCCAGCATGTACACCGTCTCGTCGAAGCTGGTGTAGGCGTTGGTATCGGGGCCGAACGCCAGGCCCAGCCGCTCCAGCAGCGGGATCATCTCGCCTTCGGGCACATTGGTGGAGCCGTTGAACGCCATGTGCTCGATAAAGTGGGCCAGGCCGCGCTCGTCATCCGCTTCGCCCAGCGATCCGAAATCGAAATGCATGCGGAACGACGCCGCGCCATCGGGCGTATCGTTCTGGCGAATGGCATAGCGCATGCCGTTTTCCAGCACGCCGTAGGTGACCGCCGGATCCTGCACGACATCGGTCGCCTCCGTACCCCATTCCTGCTGCGCGGCGACGGGAGCCGATACTGCCAGCGTCAGGGCAAGTGCGGCACAGGAAATACCGGTGGAAAGCGCGCGGCGGATGGTCATGAAAGCAAACCCCTCTTAACAAATGTATGTTTGAATGATCGCGGGGCGGGAAACGCCCGTTACAGATGAAACATCATATGCACACCCGATGAACAGGGCGCAACAGGCCAAAAGGCTGTAAGCCCTTGAGCTGCATCGGTTCTGGAGGGTAGAGGGAGGGGGAGGCGCGAAAGGCCTCCGCCCCCGCTATTTTTTCGGCTTGTTGGACGGCGGCGTACGCAGGCGGGAACGGTGCGCATCCATGTCCAGCACCTCGCCAGGGCCGTTATCCTCGCCCGAAAGCACGCCCAGACGCCGGGCGACTTCCTGATAGGCCTCTTCCTCGCCGCCCATGTCGCGGCGGAAGCGATCCTTGTCCAGCTTCTCTCCGCTGGTCATGTCCCACAACCGGCAATTGTCCGGGCTGAATTCGTCGGCCAGGATCACGCGGCTGAAATCGCCATCGAAGATGCGTCCGAATTCCAGCTTGAAATCCACCAGCCGGATATCGACGGCGGCGAACATGCCGCTGAGGAAATCGTTGATGCGGATCGCCATCGCGGCGATATCCTGCATCTCTTCATGGCTGGCCCAGTTGAAGCAGGCGATGTGCTCTTCCGCCACCAGCGGATCGCCCAGCGCATCATCCTTCAGGTAATATTCCAGCAGCGTGTGCGGCAGCATCTCGCCTTCCTCGATGCCGAGGCGCTTGGAAATGGAGCCGGCAGCGACGTTGCGCACCACCACTTCCAGCGGAATGATTTCCACCTGCCGCACCAGTTGCTCGCGCATGTTGAGGCGGCGGATGAAGTGGGTGGGGATGCCGATGTGGGCGAGCCGCGTGAACACGTACTCGCTGATACGGTTGTTGATCACGCCCTTGCCGTTGATCGTACCCTTCTTCTCGGCGTTGAAGGCGGTGGCGTCATCCTTGAAATACTGGATGATCGTGCCGGGCTCAGGTCCTTCGTAAAGGATCTTGGCCTTGCCTTCGTAGATCTGGCGGCGGCGGGACATGGGCGGCAACCTTTCTGCAGCGAAAAAGCGAGCGCCCCGGCGACGCGAACGAAGTTCACGAGGTGCCGGGGCGCGCAGGAACGCAGCCTATACACCGAACTGGGCAGCGGGGCAATCGGGGCGTCGGTGCCAGGTGATTCGCATCGAAACCAGGGCCAGATTGCGTCAGGTGCACCACTTTTACCGGCGAAACCAATATGCTGCGAATTTGTGCCTTGTTTACGTCATATTCATGATATTTCCGAAAATCCAATAATGGGGGATTAACGACATGAAGAAATTTGCCTTCCTTGCAGTATTCGCGCTTGCCGCTTGCGGTGAAGCCGAGACAGAAGAGCCAATGGTTGAAGAAGAAATGGTTGCAGAAGAGCCTGCAGCCGAAGTTGCCATGGCCGCCGACGGCATGCCGATGGCCGGCACTTTCGAAATCACCAGAGCGGACGGTGAAACCTACACGCAAGTTGTTTCGGACGATGGGACTTACGTGAACACCATGCCCGATGGCACAGAAGTGCGCGGCACCTGGACTTCCGAACGCCCGGACCAGTGGTGCGGCGCAAACGAGGGTGAAGAAGTCGAATGCTCTACCGAGACGGTCGATGCGGACGGCGTGTGGAGCTCGGTCTCCGACAATGATCCAGAGGACGTGACGACGATCACTCGCGTCGAAACCTGATAGCTTAACCGAAGACAGAGAAGGGCGCGTCACCTGATGGTGGCGCGCCCTTTTTGCTTTGCGTTGGACATGGCGCCTAGTCGGAGCCTTCGATTTCGCTAGCCAGCAGCCCCTGTTCGATCAGGCTTTCGCGAACGTCTTCGCCCACCCGGTCGTTATGGACAAACAGGGTCGCGAGGAATTGACCATCCTTGTCGAGCAATAGCGCATCTTCGCCGCTGCCTTCCCGCACAAGGCGAACATAGACCGGGCTGGGATAAAGATCGTTTGCAGCGCCAGTGCTGGCATCCACAACCCCGCCGATCACGCCGTTGAAAATGGAATTACTTGCCCCTCCGCCGCTGCGGCTTTGCACATAGACCGTGGCGGGGTCGTAGCCGTCCAGTGAGAAGATCGCCATCGTGGCATTGCCCCGGCGAAGTTCGAAAGAGCAGGGCGTTTCGCACGTCTCTCCGCTGGCGAGTTCAACGCCTGCGCCCGAGGGAAAGGATTGAAATTCGAGCGACTGGTTCACGCCGTTGATCATGGTTGCGCAGCCTGTGAGGCTGAGCGTGAGCATGGTAGCAAGCACAAACTTCCTGCTCATCATTGTTCTTCCCCCTCCTGAAACCGCCCGGAGCAGGTATGTGATGGCGTGTCCGGCTGCGTCACTCCAGCCCCTCCGGCGCGCTGCCATCGGCGGGATCGTGGCCCCCATGCGGTACCTTGCTGCGGTCGATCATGCGGCCCAGCGTGGCGCGTTGCACCAGCACACTGAACAGCACTGCTCCAAACGTGGCGGCCAGCAGCAGGTCTCGCACCGGGCCTGCGGGCAGCGATAGCGCCAGCGCGATGGAAATGCCCCCGCGCAGGCCGCCCCACCACAACACGCCCCATGCGCCCTGCGCCTTGGGCCTGGCCGCCGGCACGACCTTGGTCGACAGCGTCACCGCCACGGCGCGGGCGAACAGGGTTATGGGGATGGCGGCCAGCATCAGCAGGCTTTCATCAACGCCGGGCACCAGCACGATCATCTCCAGGCCGATCAGGAGGAAGAGGACCGAGTTGAGCAGTTCATCGACCACTTCCCAGAAGCGGATCACGTAATCGCGGGTAATATCGCTCATCGCGTAGGTGACGCCGTGATTGCCGATCAGCAGGCCTGCCACGGCCATCGCCAGCGGGCCGGAGATATGCAGCGCAGTGCACAGGGCATAGCCGCCCATCACCACGGCGAGCGTGATCGTCACCTCCAGCGCATATTCGTCCATCGAGCGCATGGCCCGAAAGCCGAGATAGCCGAACAGCAGTCCCACCAGCAGGCCGCCGCCAGCCTCTATCAGGAACAGCCGTGCGCCTTCGCCAATGCTGAATTCGGTGCCCGTGACGGCCGCGCCGAGCAAAATCGCGAAGACCACGATGCCCACGCCATCGTTGAACAGGCTTTCACCCGCAACGCTGGCCTGAAGGCTTTCGTCCACCTTCTCCTCCTTCAGCACGCCCAGCACGGCGACAGGATCGGTGGGCGAAATCAGCGCGCCGAACACGAAATACCAGATCGGTGCGAGCTGGAGGCCAAGCAGTAGCCCAAGCCCCCAAGTCAGCAGGCCGACAACGGTCGTGGAAACAAGCACACCGACGGTGGAGAGCAGCAGAACCGGCACCCAGTCCGCCTTCAGCCGATCCAGATCGACATGCAGCGCGCCTGCAAACAGCAGGAAGCTGAGCATGCCCTGCAGCAGCGTCTCGGTAAAATTCATCTGTTCCAGCAGGCGCGCGACCGTATCGTCCAGCGTGACGCCGGGCAGGAAGGCATTGGCAATCAGCAGCCCTATGGCGGCGATGGCACCCATCGCCGTCAGCCCGACGACATGCGGAAGCTTTATGAAATGATGGTTGAACCAGCCCAGCAATGCGCTGGCCACCACCAGCATGGCGGCCAGATCGAAGGGCGAGAGTCCGGCGCTTTCATGTTCCATTTGCGCGGGCTTAGACGCGCCGGACGCGAAATCCTACCCCGCCAACTACGCAGCCATTTTCGCTGCCGTGTTCGCCACCCGCCTGCCGAGGTATTTCGCGCCTTCCCTTTCCGTCTCGCTGGGCTGGCGGCTGCCATCGGGGCCGGCGATGGTGGTGGCGCCGTAGGGGGCACCGCCCTTCACCTCGTCCACGCCGTTCTGGCCATCGAAGCCGTAATCCAGCCCGATGATGCTCATGCCGAAATGCATGAGGTTGGTGATCATCGAGAACAGCGTCGTCTCCTGCCCGCCGTGCTGCGAATTGCTGCTGGTGAACACCGCACCCGGTTTGCCGATCAGCGCGCCCGATGCCCAGACGCCGCCGCAGGTGTCGAGGAAGGCGGCCATCTGGCTGGGCAGGCGGCCAAAGCGGGTGGGCGCGCCCAGCACCATGCCGTCATACTCGCCCAGCACGTCCGGCCCTTCGATCAGCGGGTGATCCTCGTTCTCCTGGAAGCCGAAGTTCTTCACGATGTCTTCCGGCGCGGTTTCGGGCACGCGGCGAATGTCCGCCTCGTGGCCTGCGTCGCGGATACCTGCTGCCACGGCCTCTGCCATGGTCGAGATATGTCCGTAGGAGGAATAGTAGAGCACGAGTATGCGAGCCATGGTGGTCCTTTCGCTTGCCGGATAGGCTGTCGCCGCTACGTTCGCGGCGAGGGAGGGTTTATGCGTAGATTGATTCTGTCCGTCCTTGCAATGATGGGGGCAGCGGCCGGTTCCGCAATGGGACCAAAGGCCGTGGCGGCGCACGATATTGCCGATCCTGGAAACTGCCCGCGCGAATGTCTCGAGGACGTTCTCGAGAATTATCTTACCGCGATGATCGCCAAGGACCTCGACGACTTGCCGCTGGCCGACGGCGTGCGTTTTGCCGAGAACGGGGCGGTGTTGCAGCCGGGGCAGGGCAGCTGGGCGACTATCAATTCCACCGGCAGATATCGCCACGTCTTCGCCGATCCCCACACCGGCAATGTCGGCGCGATCATCACCGTCACCGAACACGGCGCGCCTGCCATGCTGGACCTGCGGCTGCGGGTGATGGATGGCGAAATCCACGAGATCGAGACGCTGTATATCCGCGATCCCGGCGGCTATCGCCCGCTACGAGGAAATGGGCGAGGCCGAAGCCGACCTGGTACGAGACCGTGCCCGAGGCAGAGCGCCTTTCACGCGATGAAATGGTCAGCGTGGTCAACCGCTATTTCACCGCGATGGTGCGCAATGATGGCCGCGCCGATTACACCTTCTTCCATCCCGATTGCGACCGGCTGGAGCACGGTCTGAAAACCACCAACCTGCCGACGCAGGAAGCCTATGGCCATTCGCAGGACACCGATTTCCGCAGCCTGGATTGCCGCAACCAGTTCGGCATGGGCTTCCTTGGATTCGTCACCGATATTCGCGATCGTCGCTTCCTGGTGCTGGACGAGGAGCGGCAGACGGTGCTGGCGATGGTCTATCTCGATCACGATGGCACCGTGCGCGAGTTGCCGCTTTCCACCGGCAACACCTTCGTGCTGCCGCCCTATTTCAACGTGCCCCGCGGGCTGACGGTGGTGGAGGGCTTCAAGCTGAAGGACGGAATGATCCACCGCATCGAGATGACGCTGATCGAAACCCCCTATGGCAATCCGCCTCCGTGGGACGACGCCGAGGATGTGGCGGTGATCCGATGAGCGGGCGCTGGATATTGGCGACGGGCGCACTGCTGGCGGCTCCGGCGGCGGCGCAGGGCGATGGAACGATTGACGCCGGCTCGCTGGCCGATCAGTTCGAATATGCGCTGGTCGCAGGCGATTACCGCGTGCTGCCGCTGACCGAGGATTTCACCTACACCGAAAACGGCGCGCGACTGGACCCGTGGGACGGCATGTGGCGCACCGCTACCGCGCTCGAAGGCGTCGATCCTGCACGGTTTGCAGATGCCTTCACGCTGGATTACCGCGTCGAGATAGATTCGCCTCGCAGCGTGGTGCGCGTCGTAGAGGTGGAAGAAAATGGCGTTCGCGGCGTAATGGCCTACCGCCTGCTCGCCCGCGACGGCGCGATTTCAAGCGTCGAGGTGCTGCCCATCCGCGAGGAATTTGGCGGCGACAGGGGCGGCACCATCACCCTGCTTCAACCGATGCTGGCCTTTACCATGGACGGCGGCCATGTAGGCCCGTCCGATCCCCAGACGGTTTCGGCTTCCAGCACCGTGGCCGATACAGTCATGCGCCAGCGCGTCGCGGCCTATTTCGCAGCCTATTCCGGCGATCCAGCCATACTCGATGGAGAGAAACTGGGCTTCTCCGACGACTGCGTGCGCTTCGACAACGGGCAACAGGCGACAGGCGTTGCGGGCAGCGATACGATGGATCCGGCGCAACCGGAGTTTCTCCCCTACGCGCTTGGTTGTGGGCAGCAGCTGGCCAGCGGCTTTTACAGCAACTTCATTCCGGCACAGCCCACTGTCCATACCGATGCAGAGCGCGGACTTGCGATTGCCTTTGCCCGTCTTGACCAGCCTGGCACGGTGCTGTCTTTCACCACTCCGGATAGCCGGACCATTGCCTATCCCGGCCCGCGCGGGGCGGTGGAGGGATCGGATACGTCCGAGCAGTTCGACGGGCGTATCCTGACCAACATGATCACGCCGATGTCCGTGAACGGCGTCTACATTTTCAAATTCGATGACGAGGGCGCGATCAGACGGATCGAGGCCTTCTATCGCGGCGCGCCATTGGGCTGGGACGCAGTACCGGACCAGGATAGCCGCTAGCCCCGAAAGACAGTTTGAAGTCGCGGGCGGTTGAACCGTCATCCCGCCTGTGGACCACCTGGCAGGGTTTTTCCTGGCAGCAATCTCGAACCCGCAAGGGTTCGCCAGGCCAACCGGCCGCCCCGGCTGATGCGAGGAAAGCCAAGCAGGCCTGCGTCTGGCGCGTGAGGGAAAAAGAATGGTGCCCGGGGGCGGATTCGAACCACCGACACGACGATTTTCAGTCGTCTGCTCTACCCCTGAGCTACCCAGGCATTCTTAGGCTGCGAGCCACAATTGCTTGCTCGCAGTCAAGGGAAGCGCGCCTATGGCGAAGCTGCGCGCGCTTGGCAAGACCCCTATTCAGTCTTCGGTGGCAATATCTTCCGGCGCGGCTGGCGGACCGGGCACGGCATAGCCATCGCCAAACCATTGCGCGAGGTCGCGATCACGGCATCGGCTGGAACAGAAGGGGGTGAATTCCTCTGTGCGAGGCTTCTTGCAAATGGGGCAGGGTCTCTTGGTCATCGCGCCACAATCTGGGCGTGCGGTGCCTCCATCGCAAGGCCGGGATCGGGCCTTGTCGACACGTCTTTCCCTGTTCGCCGACGTAATTCGTCGAGCCAGGCGGCAGGCAATTGCGCGATCACGGCGGGATGGGCGGACAGTTCCACGATGCCCGCGCCTTCCAACTGCTCTGCGCGGCGCAGCAATTGCCGCGCAGCGAAGGCCGGCGCGGTGGTAGGTCGCCCGCTGGAGGAGCGAGGGACGTTCCAGCCGTGCGACCAGTTGCACGAACCCGAAACCGTTCATTGCCGTGCGTTCATGCGGCCAGCGTGCGAGTGCACCCGCCAGCGCGGAATCGACCGCGCGGCGATCTTCCTTGGCTGGCAAGGTGGGGAAGTCGATCCCGAGATTTCCGCGCAGGTCCAGCCGTTGCACGGCGTCGCCGATGGCCTCGGCAGCGGCGAGGGCCAGTTCGCGGGGCGGCAGATCGCCGTCGACATCGCACACGGTCATCGCCGGCGTGCAGGCGAAATGCAGCGCGCCGCCGGTAAAATCGACATGGCCATCCATTGCCTCGCCAACCAGTTCGGCCCAGTCGCATTCGGGAAAAGCGCGCACGTTACGCACGGCATGTCCTGCCGACGCCAGCCCTTCGGCCAGCGAAGGCGCAGGACGCGGCGGGGCATCGGTGGGGCGGGCCTGCGCATGTTTGGCACGGCCTGCCTCTGCCAGGGCGGGGCGCACGACCTGCAAGCGGATGCGCGCGCCTTCGGCGGCCTCTTTCGGCAAGCGATCGACCAGGGCGATCTCGCCACTGGCGAAGGTCGCAGTGCCGCGGCGGGCGCCCTTGCGGCGCGATGTGAGAGTGGCCTCTTCCACCAGGCCGGTGGACAATCCACCGGGCCAGACGACCATGGCTTCGCTAATGCGACTTCCCTCCAGCCGGATCGCGCGGTCTTCGCCGATCCCTTCTTCGAGGAGCCACTCAGCCAAGCGGAAACCCTGCGGCCTTCAGCAGGCTGCGCGTTTCATACAATGGCAGGCCCACGACTGCGGAATGGCTGCCCTGTATCCACGGGATCAGCGCCTCTGCCATGCCCTGTATCGCGTAACCGCCTGCCTTGCCTTCCCATTCGCCGCTGGCGATGTAGGCGTCGAT
Organism: uncultured Alphaproteobacteria bacterium; assembly: GCA_963783265.1. Classification (GTDB taxonomy): domain Bacteria; phylum Pseudomonadota; class Alphaproteobacteria; order Sphingomonadales; family Sphingomonadaceae; genus Alteraurantiacibacter. The sequence continues at coordinate 146,889 of CAWAMU010000010.1, forward strand.
CTCCTGCGCGGAGAGGCGCTTGAATTTCAGCTGCGTCTCACTCAGTTTTTCGCGGATCGTGCCATCGGGGGCAAGCAGCGCCACGGCGGAGAACACGCGATGGCGGCGGCCAGACAGCAGCGCCAGGCATTCGCGCGCGGTGGCTTCGTCCTCGGCCTTGGGCAGGATACGGCGTCCGGCAGCGACTACGGTGTCGCCTGCCAGCACGTGAGCACCTGTATCAGCGACGGCATGCGCCTTTTCGCGCGCCATGCGTGACGCATAGTCCCGCGGCAATTCGCGCGTTTGGGGCGTTTCGTCGATGTCGGCAGGGGCGACCGCATCCGGCTCCATCCCCAATCGTGCCAGCCATTCGCGGCGACGCGGGCTGGCAGAGGCGAGGACGAGTTTCAGCGGATCGGAGGCCACGGGCGCTGTTTCGCGCCCTAGCCGGTGTATCCCGGCGGTCCGCCGCGACCCGGCATGAAGCGATAGGTGATACGCGCCTTGGTGAGGTCGTAAGGTGTCAGTTCGCACAGCACCTCGTCACCCACCAGCACGCGAATGCGGTTCTTGCGCATGCGGCCTGCGGTGTGACCCAAAACCTCGTGGCCGTTCTCGAGCTCGACGCGGAACATTGCGTTGGGCAGCAGTTCAACCACCTTGCCGCGCATTTCGAGAAGTTCTTCTTTAGCCATTCAGTTTATTGGTCCTTGTGCTTGGATCTGTGCTTGTCCGGTAAAATTACCCTGTGCAGGCCGCGGCCTTTAGCCGCCCCTTTCGCAAAATGGAAGATAGACCGTGTATCTGGGCTTTAAAGGCCCGACAGGTGCGATACATCTGCGACAAAATACGACAAGGGTCTGTATTGCTTACCCAAGCATTGCAGAACATATGCGTCCCCGGCGGGGATTCAAATGCTGTCCGGAGAATTCCAATTCTGAAAAGTTCGATGTCTTGCAGCGCCTTGGCGATCACCGCTGCGCTGTGTGCTGCTCCCGTTCACTCTGCATCGGCGCAGGAAACCGCACCTGCCACGGCGCAGGATGGATCGGACACGCCCGACAGCCAGACCCCGGACGAGGATGTGAATACCATCCTCGTGCTGGGTGCGCGGCTTATCGACCAGGTCGATGCCCCGGAACCGCCCATCCTCACGCTCGATCAGGAAGATATCGCCGCCTATGGCGCGGGCTCCATCGAGGAACTGCTCCAGGCGCTGGGGCCTCAGGTGAATTCTTCGCGCGGACGCGGCGGCAGTGGCGGGTTTGGTGGCGGCGGCGGACCGGTCATCCTCGTCAACGGTGTGCGCATCTCGTCTTTCCGCGAGTTGCGCAGTTATCCGCCCGAAGCGATCGAACGAACCGAGGTGTTCACCGAGGAAGTTGCCCAGAGATACGGCTATTCGCCCGATCAACGGGTGGTGAATTTCATCCTGAAAGACAATTTCTCCAGCCGCGAGATCGAGGTGGAATACGGCCAGCCCTTCGATGGCGGCTATTCCACGCAGGAGGTGGAAGGCACTTACCTGCGGATCGACGGAGCCAGCAGGCTGAACCTCAATGTGGAATGGGAAAATTCCAGCCCGCTGACAGAAGCGGAACGCGACATCGTGCAGACCGATGGCAGCATTCCCGATGTCGCGACAGACCCCGATCCAGCACAGTTTCGCAGCCTTGTGGCCGACACTGCCGGGATTGAGGCGACCGCCAACTGGAGCACCAACCTGAGCGAGGGCGGCCCTTCGCTATCGCTCAACGCCACCTACGAACGCAACGACACCCTGCGCCTTCAGGGGCTGGACACGGTATTGCTGACCGACTCCAGCGGCAACGCCGCCCTGCGCGCATTCAATTCGGCTGACCCGCTGACGGTGGACAGCCGCAGCCAGAACTACTCTGTCGGCAGCACGCTGAACCTGCGGGCGGGCGACTGGGAGGTGACCGGCACTCTGGATGGCACCTATTCCGACAATGTCAGCCGCACGCAGCAACGGATCGACACCAGCGGCCTTGTCGCCGATGCAGCCGCCGACCTGTTGCCGATTACTGCCGACCTTGGCACATTTTCGGATGCAGGCTTCGATGAAAGCCTGAGCGATATCTACACCTTCAATGCGCTGGCGACGGCGCGCGGCAATCCGATCTACCTCCCCTCGGGCGATGTCGCCGTCACCCTGCGCAGCGGATACCGCTGGAACCGCATCGACAGCAGCGACACACGCGCGCTTGCCAGTGCGGCGCAATTGACGCGCGGGCAGGTATTTGCCGGAGCGAACGTGTCCATCCCGCTCACCAGCCGCGACGAGGACTTCCTCGATGCGATCGGCGACTTGTCGCTCAACCTCAATGCCGGGGTCGAACATCTCTCGGACTTCGGCACATTGCAGGACTGGACCGTCGGCCTGACATGGGGCGTCACCGAAAATCTTACCCTTACGGCCAATCACATCAATCGCGAGGTGGCGCCGACGCTCAGCCAACTGGGCAACCCGGCGATTGCCACGCCCAATGTGCCGGTGTTCGATATCGCCAATAATGAAACGGTGCTGGCAACCGTGATTTCCGGCGGCAACCCGAACCTGCCCGCGCAATCGCAGAGCGACTGGAAGTTCGGGCTGATCTGGCAATTGCCTTTCATCGACGATGCCACCGTGTCGGTCGACTATTTCGACAACCATTCCGACGATGTCACCAGTGGTTTGCCAACGCTGACGCCTGAGATCGAGGCGGCGTTTCCGGGCCGTGTTACACGCGATGCGACGGGGCGCCTTGTCCAGTTGGACGATCGTTTTGTCACCTTCGCGCAGCGCGATGAAAAGCGCCTGCAATTTGGCCTGAACCTTTCGGGCCGGATCGGCGGAGACGATGACGAACGCGGCGGCGGCAGAGGCGGCGGCGGCGATGGCGCGCGGCGCGGGCCACCTTCAGGCGCGGGTCAGGGTGGGCCTGCCGGTGCAGGCGGTCCGCCCAACGCAGAGCAATTCCAGCAGATGCGCGCGGTGTTCTGCGAGCGGGAGCCGGGTGAACTGGTGGACCTTTTCAACCGCGCCCTGGCAGCCCAGGCTGCTGGCGAAGAGCCGCCTGTCGGACCCGATGGAGAGCCGATCCAGATTCCGCCGCAGATGCTGCAGCGGCTGGCCGGTGAGGATGGCCAGGTCGATCCCGAACGGTTTGCTGCCATCCGCACCCGTATTTGCGATGCCGAAGCGCCGCAGCAGGCGGGCGAGGGCGGCAATCGCGGCGGTTCCGGTCGGCAGCGGGGCATGGGCCGGATGAACCGGTTCATGGGCGGCAATGACGACGGTCCGCCGACGGGTCGCTGGTTCTTCAACCTCGATTACACGCTGGAGCTGGACAACACCGTGCTGATCGCAGACGGCATCCCGCGGCTTGACCTGCTGGATGGCGATGCGCTGTCCGGCGGCGGAGAACCTCGCCACGGCGTGCGGGCACGTGGAGGCGCGTTTTACGACGGTTACGGCGTAATCCTGTTCGCGAGCTACACCGGCTCCTCGCGGCTCGATGGATCGGGCCAGGCGGGCAGTACGGACCTGTTCTTCGATGACTTCGTCAGCGTCAGCCTGCGCAGTTTTGTCGATCTGGGTCAGCGCGATTCGCTGGTGGAGGACGTGCCCTTCTTCAAGGGATCGCGCGTCGGGTTCAGCATCAGCAACCTGTTCGACGCCCGGCAGACGGTGGTGGACAGCAGCGGCATCACGCCGCAGCGCTACCAGCCCTTCCTGATCGATCCGGTGGGTCGCAGCTTCGAGATCGAATTCCGCAAGATGTTCTGAGGATGATTGGCTCAGGCCGGGCGCGGGGCCCGGCCTGAGCTCGTGCTTCACGGCTGGGCGACGGTAACCAGCTTGCCAAGCGTGTCCCACTCCGGCCTGGGCGACCAGTTGCGATTGGCGCCGAGGTAGGAATGTTCGTCGAATTCCAGCAGGCCGATGATCGTTTCCGCGACGATCGTCGCGCCGACGGGGCCAAGCGCCTCGCCTTCCTTGGTGCTGCCATTTACTTCGGCGCGGCCGATCACCTCTGCCTCGGCCAGGATATACAGCCATAGCGGTATGCCGTGTGCAGGCAGGTCGGAACTCAACTGCCCGATCTTTTTCACCACCTTGTCGATGGTTGCCTGATCGCAGCCAATCGCCTCTGCCACCTTCTCGCCGCCCGGCAGCAGGAAGGTGTTGCCGCGCAGCAGGTTTCGCGTCGCCAGCGAAGCTTCGCCTTCGGTGATGAACGGCAGTTGCAAAAGGTCGCCCGCCAGCTTGGTGTCGAGCTTCTGCGCGCGTTCCACCTGGCGGTTTTCCGGGGTAAACAGCAGTTCGTGCCAGTCGATCACGCCCTTGGGGTCGGTCAGTGCAGCGAACCCGCGGCCCAGTATGGTCCCGAACAGCTCCAGCGCCGATTGACCCGACTGCACCTGGATTTTCATCGGGATCATCGAATGGCCGAAGCGGTAGGCCGCGACCGAGAATTCGATGGGGATGAAAGGTGTGCCGCCGCAATAATGCTGACGCCCGCAACCAAGGATTTTCTCCACCACCGGGCGCCCGCACATATCGGTGAGGAAATCGTTCACCACCGCCCATTGGTAATGCCAGGTGACTTGTCGCCGGGCCTCTTCGTAAAGCTTGCTGCCTTCATAGCCATCATCTGCGTGAAGTGTGTCGCACACATGGTTGTGAAAGCGGATCATCGCCAGTTGCAGCTGGCTGATCACGCGGTTCTCGTCATTGCGCGGATCGCCGATCATGGCGCGACCATTGGGGCTGCGCAGAACGTCATCGTTTGCAAGGCCGCTCTGGCCGGGATTGTCAGCACCGGTCAGCAGCTTTGCCCCGCCAAATGCTCCGCCCTGGACGAACAGGTAGGGCTGCGCTTCGGGTCCGAGGCCATAGACGCAGTCCAGATCAAGCGTGGGTGTGCGCACGTTGGCGATTTCGCCGGGATTGTCGACCACGCTGTCGAAGCTGGTGGAGGCGTCCAGCGTGATATCGTGATCCACGAACTGGCCGAAGAACACCATGCCAACGGGCACGCTGTCGGTCCGGTCGTTCTGGGACTTGCCATCCATCGGCCCATTGGGTCTGCCGATGTCCTCGAGTATCGCCTTGGGCGTGTAGGCGGGGTTGAGTTTTCCGAACAGGCGGCCGAAGCGGTCGTCGCGTTGCTTGGTTTCGTAATGGCCGCGGACGCAATAGGCAGACATGCCTTCCAGCGGCTTCATTCCATGATGGTCTTGAACGCTCATAGCCAATCTCCGCGAACAAGTTGTCCGCAACAGGGGTTGATTTGGATTATTGGCGACCCGCCCCAGATTGGACCAGTTCTTCGAGTTTAGACAGCGACGTTAACTGTATCCGGGCGCAATCCGGACACTGTTGGCGGCGTTTACGCTAATTTAATTACAAGTTCTGACCGGCAGCGTGGGCGGAGGCCCAGGCCCACTGGAAATTGTATCCGCCCAGCCAGCCGGTCACATCCACGGCTTCCCCGATGGCATGAAGGCCGGGAACCTTGCGCGCCTCCATCGTCTTGGACGACAGTTCGCCGGTGTCGATACCGCCCACCGTGACCTCGGCCTTGGCAAAGCCTTCGGTGCCGTTGGGGCGGAAGGTCCACGCGGAAAGTCGTTGCTCTGCCGCGCGCAGGGTCTTGTCCGGCACATTGCCAAGGTCGCCCGCGATGTTCAGGCGTTCTGCCAGCGTATCCGCCAGCCGATCTGCCAAGTGGTCGCGCAGCACGGCGCGCAGGGTGGCAGAAGGGCGGGTGCGCTTTTCCTCCAGCAGCCATTCCGGCACTGCATCGGGCAGGAAGTTCATGGTGACAGGATCGCCGGGCCGCCAGTAGCTGCTGACTTGCAGGATGGCAGGGCCCGATAGCCCGCGATGCGTCATCAGTGCAGCCTCGCGGAAGGTGGTCTTGTTGGCCGTCGCCTCAACCTCCGTGGCAACGCCGGACAATTCGCGGAACAGCACGTCTTCTCCGCCCAGGGTCAGCGGCACGAGGGCAGGGCGCGGCTCCACCACTTTCAGCCCGAATTGCCGCGCCAGCCCGTAGGCAAAATCGCTCGCGCCCATTTTCGGGATGGAGGGGCCGCCCGTGGCAATCACCAGGGCAGGGGCGGTGGCGCTGCCATCCTGCGTGGTGACGGTGAATTGCGAGCCGTCATGGGCAACAGCGGCCACATCCTGGTTGCAGCGAATATCCACCTTGCCGGGGCCGACGGCGCATTCATCCAGCAACATCTGCACGATCTGCTTCGCGCTGCCATCGCAGAACAGCTGGCCCAGCGTCTTTTCGTGCCAGGCAATCTCGTGCTTCTCCACCAGGTCGAGGAAATCGCGCGGGGTGTAGCGGCTGAGCGCGGATTTGGCGAAGTGGCGGTTGGATGAAATGAAGTGCGCGGGGCCTGCGCCGATATTGGTGAAATTGCACCGCCCGCCGCCGGAAATCAGTATCTTCTTGCCGACAGTTCCCGCGCGTTCCAGCACCAGCACATTGCGTCCGCGCTGCGCTGCGGTTGCGGCGCAGAAAAGCCCCGCCGCCCCGCCGCCAAGCACGATAGCATCGAAAGTGGATTCCATACGGCCCGCGTTAGGCAGGAATTGCCGTCGCGTCCAAGATTACTAGAATGCGCGCGCCTTTACCGGCTCTTGCCGTGCGGCAATGAAGTACAGTCCCGTGCCCACCGCGAATATCAGGCCCAGCATCTGGAAGGCCTCGGCACTGGCGTGGCTGGCGACCCACAAGGTAGAGATCGCGGCAAGAATGGCCAGCAGCAGGTGCCACCAGGGAGCTTTCGCGTCATCCCGGCGCTGCAATACCGGCAGGGCAAGGGCACACAGCAGGTACGTCACCAGTCGTGACAGCGTGCTGGCCACCGCAAGCGCGGCAAATCCGCCCCACAGACTGAACAGGATCGCCGCCCCGCCGTAGAACAGGATGGAGACATCAGGGGTCTGGAACCGGCGCGACACATGGGCGAACATGCGCGGCAGCGTGCCTTGCTCCGCCATGCCGAAGGTCATCCGGGGCACGACGATCCCGCCACTGAGCATATTGGCGCCGATGGAGAAGGCTGCGGCAATCGAGATGACGATGACGCCCACCTGGCCCGCCACCACATTGGCTGCCGCCGCCAGCGCGCTCTCGCCTTCGCCAGCCTGCGGAGCGATGGCGAGATAGGCCCAGATCACCAGCATGTAGAACAGCGCGACGGCGGCAATCGTTGTGAGCAGCGCCAGCGGGATGGTGCGGCGCGGATTGCGCAGTTCCCCGGCGGGGAAGTTGGCATTCTCGAACGCCATGTAGGCGTAGAATGTCAGCAGCACGACGCTCTCGAACTCGCCGAATTGCGGCAGACTGAAACCGACCGAGGGATCGCGGGTCAGCAGGCCGAAACCGACAAGCGCCACCAAGGGCAGCAGCTTCACCGCCGTCATCGCGCCCAGTGTGTTGACGGACGCGCGCATGCCCACAAGGTTGATCAGCGTCACGAAGACGATGAAGCCGATCACTGCCACGGGGCGCAGCAGCGGATCGTCCAGCACCGGGAACAGCACGGCCAGATAGGCAATCGCGACATGGGTGTTGGCCGCCACCGCCACCACCGCGCTGGCGTAGCGCATCCAGCCGGACTGGAAGCCAACGAAGGAACCGAAGGCGGCATGGGCATACAGCACCGGCCCGCCGTGGGTGTCGAAACGGGTGGCCAGCATGGCAAAGACAAACGCCAGCGGGGCAATCAGAATCGCGCCCAGCAGCATCATCCACGGCGCGAAATTGCCAACGGCGGCCACCAGGATGGCGGGCATGGCAAATATACCGGCGCCGATCATTCCGTTCACCGGAAACAGCGCCGTGCCCCAGAAACCGACCGTGCGCGGTAAAGCGGCGGGTGTCTTGTCCATGCGTGTCCCCCGTTGAAACCCGAAAGCAGCACGCTGCCCTGTGGGGACGTCACGCGCAAGCTTTGCCAAGCGGGCGGTCACCACCTATCTGACGCAGCATGAGCCGAAGCGAAGCCGGATCCCCCCAAGACCCGCGAGGAGCGGAGCGTTTCAACGAGGAACGCGCCACCTACACGGTGAAGGGCAACACCCAGCCTGATCTGGAGGGCGGGGTCGCGGCCATTCGCGAGGTGGTGAAGACGTTGAAGCCCAAGCCCGGCGTCTACCGCATGCTGGATGCGCGCGGCGATGTGCTTTACGTTGGCAAGGCGCGCAGCCTGAAGGCGCGGGTGGCGAATTACACGCAGGTAAAGAACCTGACGAACCGCCTGCAACGCATGGTGAGCCAGTGCCGCGGCATGGAAATCGTCACCACCAATTCCGAGGCAGAGGCGCTGCTGCTGGAAGCGCAGTTCATCAAGCGCTTCCGCCCGCCCTACAACGTGCTGCTGCGCGACGACAAAAGCTTCCCCTTCATCCTGCTGCGCGAAGGCCACGATTTCCCCCGCATCCAGAAACATCGCGGCGCGCGCCGGGCCAAGGGCAATTATTATGGCCCCTTCGCCAGCGCCGGGTCGGTGAACACCACGATCAATGCGCTGCAAAAACTGTTCCTGCTAAGATCGTGTACCGACAGCTTCTTCAGCCGCCGTGACCGGCCCTGCCTGCTTTACCAGATCAACCGCTGCAGCGCGCCGTGCGTCGGGCGGATCGACAAGGAAGGCTATGACGAACTGCTGCAGGAGGCGAAGGATTTTCTCGGCGGCAAATCGGGCGCGGTGCAGGCGCGGATCGAGACGCAGATGAAAAAGGCGGCGGAGGACCTCGACTTCGAAACCGCCGCCATGCTGCGAGACCGCTTGCGCGCCGCGACCTTCATCCAGGGCAGCCAGGCGATCAATGCCGATGGGGTTGGCGATGCCGATGTCTTCGCGCTGGCCGCCAAGGGCGGGCAGATCGGCGTGCAGGGCTTCTTCGTGCGGGGCGGGCAGAACTGGGGGCACAAGGCCTTCTTCCCCACCCACACGCAGGATCTGGAGAAGGACGAGGTGCTGGCGCGCGTGCTGGCGCAATTCTACGAAGAAGTGCCGCCGCCGCGCACCATCCTCGTCGACCGCGACCTGCCGGAGCAGGAACTGCTGGAGGAGGCGTTTGGAGAGCTGGCAGGTCGCAAGGTGGCGATCAGCGTTCCGCAGCGGGGCGATCGGCGCAGGCTGCTGGAGCAGGCCAGCCGTAACGCTGCCGAGGCGCTGGACAGGCGGCTGGCAGAAACCGGCACGCAGGCGAAAATCATGCGCGAGATGGCGGAATTCCTGGAATTGCCCGACATTCCTGCGCGCATCGAGATTTATGACAACAGCCATATCCAGGGCAGCAAGGCCGTGGGCGCGATGGTGGTGGCAGGGCCGGAAGGCTATCTGAAAAACCAGTATCGCAAGTTCAACATCAAGTCCGCGCAGACCAACGACGATTTCGCCATGATGCGCGAAGTGATGCACCGTCGCTTCAGCCGCGCGATGAAGGAAGACCCGGATCGCGAGGGCGGATTGTGGCCCGATCTGGTGCTGCTGGACGGCGGCAAGGGGCAGATGTCATCGGTACGCGATACGCTGGAGGAGCTGGGCATCGAGGACGTGCCGCTTATCGGCATCGCCAAGGGGCCGCACCACGGACGCGAGGGGCGCGAGGTGTTTCACTTCCCTGACGGGCGCGAGAAGATGCTGCCCACCAATTCGCCCGTCTTGTTCTATCTCCAGCGCCTGCGCGACGAGGTGCACCGCTTTGCCATCGGCGCGCACCGGGCAAAGCGCAGCCGCGCAATCAGCGCCTCGCCGCTGGATGAAATTCCGGGCATCGGCCCGTCACGAAAGCGCGCGCTGCTGCTGCATTTCGGCACGGCCAGCAAGGTGCGCGCAGCGTCGCTGGAGGATTTGCAGCGTATACCGGGCGTCAGCGAAAGCGTGGCGCGGACGATCTACGATTTCTATCACGCGGGTAGGTTAGGCGGGGCTGTTTGCGTCCGCCTTCAACCGCCGTTCCTGGAATGCGAAGCGCGCGGCCTTGCCAACGTCGCTCTGGAACGACGAGTTCACGATACCGCCAACCGCAGAGCCCACGATTGGCACGATCATCCCGGCCCGGCTACGGAAGGATGTGAGCGCAATCGCACGCGATACGCGCTCCACCGCCTGATCGATGACGGGGGTGATTTCTTCGTGGTCGGCGTCAACCAGATCGCCATCCGGGCCGATGGCGGCTTCCAGTGCGGCGATACGCTTTGCGCGTTCTACCGGTTCATCGAGGGCGGAAAGTTCCAGCACCTGCAGGCGAAACAGCTTTTCACGAGGGCCGTCACCAGCGTAGCCGTAGGCCCTGCCGGTATCGCGGATCACCCGCAGGGCGATGGCGATGGTTGCGGGAATATCCAGCCCCGCCGTTACCACGCCGCCTAGCCCGGCGGCAGCGCCGCTGGCACCGCTGATGCCACTGGCGGCGCGCGATACTCTTTTGGCGGCCGCGCGTGCTGCCTGAAAATCGCCGGGGTCGTGTTTGAAATTCACCAGCTTGGGCGCAGCGACCGCTGTGTCCAGTCCCTTGAGAACCGCCTCGACCAGAGTTTTCGGCACGACGCTGGCAATCGCCTTGCCGAACGGGTGGGTGAGGCGTTCTACCCCGCGGCCCAGCCACGATGGCTTGCTGCGACGATAGCGGGCCTGTTCTTTCTGGATATCCATGGGAATTGAACGGAGAAGGGCCGGGCGCGTTCCTGCACCGGCAGCCGGATCATGTCTAACGCCACTTGTACCCTGGACGATACAAGGCGCGTGGCGGGAATACGGGTAATTGACGCGCATCAATGCTATGCCCCCAAGGTTCCGCCATCCCATTGTCAACAGGAGGATGCAATGCGATCGCTGCTTCTACACACCCACGATGATGACAACTTCGAGGCCCGGCTCCAGATGGCGCTGGATCTCGCGCGAAAATTCGATGGCCATCTCACGTTGATGCAGTCCATCGCCTACGATGTGGTTGTGCCAACAGACCCGTTCGGCATTTCGCCAGTCGATATATCGACGGTAGCGGAAAAACAGGCCGAAGAATTTCGCGCCAAGACAGAGGCGCGACTGCAATCCGAAGATGTGCGCTGGAACTGGGTCGTCGAGGCCGGCTACGATGGCGATGCCATGACGCGATACGCCGCGGTGAACGATCTGGCCATTGTTGCTGGCGCAGTGTCGGCTGGAGCCAGGGGCCGGCCATCGCCGCTGGCCGGGATGCTGGCGATCCAGTGCCGTGGGCCGATCATGGTCGTGCCGGATGATGTGCGCGGCAATACCGAGGATGCCGCAGCCGTGGTGTGCTGGAACGGATCGCTGGAAGCCGCCCGCGCAATGCGCGCCGCCGTGCCGTTACTGACAACCGCCAAAAAGGTTCATATCCTGTGCGTCGGAGACCAGGCGGACACGGATGATGGGCAATTGCCGCCAGCCTCAGGCGCGAGCTATCTGGAACGCCACCAGATAAAATGCGAAGTAGTCCAACTGCCCGCAGGACAGGACCCGGTGCACGAGACCCTGCGCAAGGCGTCACAGGCCCGTGATGCCGGCTTGATGGTGATGGGTGCCTATGGCCAGCCGCGCTTTATCGAAACACTGTTTGGCGGGGTGACGCGATCGATCCTGTCAGAACCGCCGATGCCGGTGCTGCTGGCGCATTGACGCCCGCGCATCAGGTGTGGCGCAACATGCCTTCCTGCGTCACGCTGGCCACCAGCCTGCCGTCGCGGGTGAAAATCTGTCCGCGCCCGAAACCGCGTGCATGGCCCGACCACGGGCTTTCCGTGACGTAGAGCAGCCAATCATCGGTGCGGAAGCTCTCGTGGAACCAGAGCGCGTGATCAAGACTTGCGCCTTTCACCGTATCGTTCAGCATGCTGATGCCGTGCGGCTGCAATGCGGTTCCCAGCAACTGGTAATCGGAAATATAGGCCAGCATGGCGCGATGCACCGAAGGTTCGGGCGGCAGGGTGGAAACCGTGCGGAACCACACGTGGCTGACCGGGTCGCGCGGCTGGGGATCGAACCAGTTGCGCGGCTCGACAGAGCGAAAATCGATAGGCGAGGGACGCTGGGCCAACCGCTTCAGCGGACCGTCGGGCAGCTTGTCTGCAACTTTGCGGTGCAATTCTGCATCTGGCACCAGATCGTCCGGACCGGGAACGTCGGGCATTTGCGGTGCCTGGTGGCCCGGCCCGTCCACCGGAATCTGGAACGAGGCAGTAAGGTTCAGGATCGGCTTGCCATCCTGGCTGGCCACCACGCGGCGGTTGGAAAAGCTGCGTCCGTCAAGATCGCGCTTCACGCGGTATTCGATCGGCAGATCATCGCTGCCGGGGCGCAGGAAATAGGCGTGCAGCGAATGCGCTTCGCGCGCGTCGTCCACCGTGCGACGGGCGGCGCCAAGAGCCTGGGCAATGGCCTGTCCACCGAACACGCGGCCGGTTCCATCCGGGCGGCGTCTGCCGATGAAGCGGTCTCCGCCCTTGGGTTCAAGGTCCAGCAGGAGGACGAGGTCTGCGACGAGTTGTTCAGGCGTGGGGGAGGATTGTGAGGCCATCTTTGGCGCCATTGCGCGTCAGCCCCAATTCGTCAAGCAAGAGACCCTAGAGAAGTCCCGGAACGCGGCGCGCAACGCGGCAGGCGAGGGCCTTGAGGCGGTTCTGTTTGGGCCAGCGGCGCGGCGGACCTGGCTCCAATCCAAACCGGCGCATCAGGTGGTTGAAGGCGCGTGCATCCGCTTCGTTGTAGCTCCATCGGGAACGCCAGGTGATCGACAGTGAAATCGAAGGCTCCGGCCCGTTGCGCACGTGATGCGGGGCCATCACGGGAACATACAGCGCGTCTCCCGGCTCCAGCTTGAAGGTCAACCCGAAGTCGGAGAAGCTGTCGTCCCAATGCAGTTCACGCGCGCCGCCGGTATGGTAGGCCTCGTGCACGCTATCGGGCGCAAAGCGCGTGTCGCCTGCGGGAAACACCGTCATCGCCTTCGTCCCGCGCAATTGCAGCAGGATGTTGTGCTCCGGATCGAAATGGTAGGGCGTCACCGCGTGGGGGCTGGAGACGAAGATGAAACCCTGCGGCGTCAGCATTTCGCCGGTCCCGGCCTCGATAACCTCCCGGATTTCATCCAGCAGTTCATGCAGCATGCCTGCATAGGAGGGATCCTGCTCGATATTCTTCAGCACGGCCCAGCTGTTCGCGGCGTCGATATTCCGGATCGTCTCGGCGATGGAAAGGCCCGTGGCGCCCGGTTTGCCAGTTACGCCTATAGGCAAGTCCCCGCGATTGTATTCGACGCTTTTCTCCGGAAGGTTCTCCCCCAGAGACGCCAGCGCCTCCAGTTCCAGCAGCGGGTGATAGACCAGGTCGTGCGTCAGCTTGGTTGCGCCTTCGGGGTAGGACGCGCCGAAATAGGCACGACTGCGAGCGGGGAAGACCTGCTTCGCGCCGACGGATCGACCGTGGAGGTTGCCGACATAGTGGCTCATGCGATGCCCCTTGCGCCGTGGCCGGTCTCGAGCCTGATCACCGTGGCGAATGCCGCCTGGCGCAGGCGTCCTCCGATGCCGATGGAAAGCCGCTCGATCACCCGGCGCTCTCGCCAGATATGGTCGATCATGGGGTGGTCCGGCGATGCGCAGCTATCCGCCCATTCGAAACCGTCCTGCTCCAGCAAGGCAAGGTTTTCCCGCTGTAACAGGACACCGGGGGAGAAGCGGGCGTAATCCTCGTCATAGGCGGTCTTGAAGGAATAGGCGTGGCGGCCGGTCGTGAAGCTGGCCAGCATGGCGATGGGCTTGCCGTCCAGCCTCAGGGCGAGGCGTTCCAGCCTGCCGCGCGCTGCGGCACCGGCGATGGCGTGCTGGAAGATGGCCCGTGTGCCATGATCGGATTGCAGTGCCGAACCGGCCTCGCCTTTCCAGCCGCGGCCCTCCAGCTCGAGGAAGTCACGCGTCCATTCGGCGACGCGGGTGTAATCGGTCAGCCGCTCTATGCTGAATTCGCCTTCTTCGGCCAGGCGGCGATGCTGGCGGCGCAGCTCCTTGCGTTTCTTGGCTGAAAGCGAGGCGGCAAAATAGTCTTCGGCCGGTTGTCTTGTGTGCAGCATGGCGCGCTCTTCACTGAACACCCTTGCGGCCGGGCGCACATCTTCCGCCAGCACCGATTCGAGTGCATCGCGCAGCGGGCCCTGGGCGGGAACATGCGAGAGATGCAGGAACAGCGACAACCCGGCCTCGCGGTCGCACCACGCCAGCAGCGCGCGCCAGAACTCCTGCTCCAACCCCCTGGCGACCAGCGGCTGGCCCAGGAAACAGTTGGGATGCGTCCAGTTGCGAAGGTGCGGTATGGGATGGCCGTAATAGCTGTGCGTGTGCACAACCGGCATCAGCCCCGCCAGCTGCCCATTTGCCTCCATGGCGAGCAGGGTGATGTCGCAATCCGCATCCAGCGCCCGCAGCGATGGCAGCAGGTACCAGCTTTCGAAGAAAGGGTTCGGCTCCGCCGCGCACCGGGCCAGCGCGTCCCACGCAGCGATCCGGTCACGTCGATCGAATTCGCGCCAGTAATGTTCCTCCACCAAAACGCGCGGTGCCGCGATCCGGTCTGCCGGATGGGCAAACCTGTCGCTGAACGCGTCCAGCCTGCTCAGGGGCCGGGGGAAGGGAGCATCATGCGCCAATGAAGAAGGTTAACCTCTGCACGTGTGGGACCATGGGGATCATGCCCCTGGCCTAGGGCAGGAGGCGACAAGGAAGCTTTAAGCACAAGGGTAAAGAAAACCCTGCCCGGCGTGTGCCGGACAGGGTTTGGGTAACCATAAAATGTTGGTTTCGATCAGACCGCCAGCGCGGCCAGCAGCAGCAAGGCCACGATATTCGTGATCTTGATCATGGGGTTAACAGCCGGGCCGGCGGTGTCCTTGTAAGGATCACCCACGGTATCGCCGGTAACCGCGGCATGGTGGGCGTCGGAGCCCTTGCCGCCATGATTGCCGTCCTCGATATATTTCTTGGCATTATCCCATGCACCGCCACCGGCAGTCATGGAAAGCGCCACGAACAGACCGCCCACGATCACACCAAGGAGCAATGCCCCGAGTGCCGCGAAGGCGTTTTCCTGTCCGGCCACCAGGTTGATGACGAAATACACCACGATGGGCGCCAGCACCGGCAACAGCGAGGGAATGATCATTTCCTTGATCGCTGCCTTGGTCACAAGGTCCACCGTGCGGGCGTAGTCGGGCTTCTCGGAGTAATCCATGATGCCCGGCTTTTCCTTGAACTGGGCACGCACGTCCTTCACCACGTCGCCCGCAGCGCGGCCCACGGCTGTCATGCCCATTGCGCCGAACAGGTACGGCAGCAATGCGCCCAGCAACAGGCCGACGATGACGTATGGGTTCTCAAGGCTGAAATCGACGTCTGCCGCCCGGGAACAGCTCTGCCAGATCGGTGGTGTAGGCCGCGAACAGCACGAGTGCCGCCAGCGCAGCCGAACCGATGGCATAGCCCTTGGTCACGGCCTTGGTGGTGTTGCCCACGGCATCCAGCGCATCGGTCTTTTCCCGAACGCTTTCGTCCAGTCCCGCCATTTCGGCAATGCCGCCGGCATTGTCAGTCACAGGACCATAGGCATCCAGCGCCACGACCATGCCAGCCAGCGCCAGCATGGCGGTGGCGGCGTAGGCAATGCCCATCAGGCCAGCGAGCTGGTAGCTGACGATGATGCCCGTCACGATGGCAAGCGTTGGCAGTGCAGTGGATTCAAGGCTGATGGCCAGCCCCTGGATCACGTTGGTGCCGTGACCCGTTTCCGAAGCCTTGGCGATGGAGCGGACCGGGCGGAAATTGGTGCCCGTGTAATACTCCGTGATCCAGATGATGACGCCGGTCAGCAGCAGGCCGACGACAGAGCACCAGAACAGGTCCATGCCGGTGAAAGGTGCCAGCGCCGAAGTGCCTTCCTCTGCCAGCGGTGCGCCTATATCGATGTTGCCGAGGTTCTCCCCGCCGATCAGCGCGTTCATGTCGCCCAGCGCATATTGCGTGACGAGGTAGATCAGCGGAACCGCCAGCACGGCGGTGACGAGGAAGCCCTTGTACATGGCGCCCATCACGTTCGTGCCCTTGCCAAGACGTACGAAATAGGTGCCGATGATGCTGGTGACGATGCAGGCACCGCCGATCAGCAGGGGCAGGGCGACGAGGCCGGAGAATACCTCTGGCGTCGTGCTGTTCGACAGCAGCAAAAGCGTCAGCACCATCGTGGCGCCCACGGTCACGACATAGGTCTCGAACAGGTCGGCGGCCATGCCGGCGCAGTCGCCCACATTGTCACCCACATTGTCCGCGATCACGGCTGGGTTGCGAGGATCATCCTCGGGAATGCCTGCTTCCACCTTGCCGACAAGATCTGCACCCACGTCCGCAGCCTTGGTGAAGATGCCGCCGCCCAGACGCGCGAAGATGGAGATGAGCGAGGCACCAAAGGCCAGTGCCACCAGCGCATCCACGATCTCGCGCCGTTCGCTAGCCTCGGCCAGCGACAGGCCCACGACATTGGTCAGCACGTAATAGAACACGGCAATGGCCAGGAGGGCGAGGCCCGCCACCAGCATGCCGGTAATTGCGCCGGCACGGAACGCCAGCGTCAGGCCTTCCTGCAAGCCCTTCATCGCCGCAGCAGCCGTGCGCAGGTTGGATTTCACCGAGATGTTCATGCCGATGAAGCCCGCAAAGCCCGAAAGGATCGCGCCGATGGCGAAGCCGATTGCGCTGAGGCCTCCAAGAAACAGGAACACCAGGACGGCCACGACCACGCCGACGATGGCGATGGTGGTGTACTGGCGCTTCAGATAAGCTTGTGCGCCTTCCTGGATGGCAGCGGCGATTTCCTGCATCTTCTCGTTACCGGGATCGGCACCGAGAACCTGGCGACTGGTGACAAAGCCATAGACGATGGCCAGCAGTCCCAGGACAATAGCGATAAGTATTAGGTCCATGACCTGCTATTCCCCTCTTCCCAAAATGAAAACGGCCCGGTTCTGCCGGGTCCGCAAGGCGCACAGGGCTAACACAAAGACAGCCATTCACAAGTGTGAAAGCATTTTATCCCCGCGCTTGGGTGGCTTCATGCCTATTCGTGGGTGTAGCCAAGGCCCTGCGCGTTGGTGATGGCCTCGCCATCGACGAACAGCGAGGCAAAACCGCGCGGCTCCACCTTGCCGATCTGCCGTGCGTTCACGGGGCATGATGACACCTGCCGGAAGGGTGAAGAGCAGTTCGTAATCATCGCCCCAGCCGAGGCATTCCATGGCCCTAGCGGGATCGGCGACCGGGCAGGCGGCAGTGTCGATGGCAAAGCTCACCCCGCTTGCCTCTGCCATGCGGAAGGCATCCAGCAGCAAACCGTCGGATACGTCCATCATGGCGGTAACATGCGGCGCCAGCGCCGCGCCCTCTGCCACGCGGGCGAGGGGGCGGGCGTAGGCGTCATGGCCCGCCCCGGTGCCATCGCGCCCATTTTGACTTTTCAGCGCCTCGAAACCCAGCATCGCTGCGCCCAGCGTGCCGGTGACGTATAATCCGTCGCCGATCTGTGCGCCGGATCGCGAGGGAACGGGGGTGTGCGATGCGCGGCCAATCGCGGTGAGGCCCAGCGTGCGCGGGCCTTTGCCGCTGGCGGCGCCGCTTACGGTGTCACCGCCCAGCAGGCCGGTGCCGTAATGCTCCAGCACTTCGCGCAATCCGGCGAGGAAGCGATCGTCCCCTTCGCCCAGCGTATGGCCCAGCAGCACGCCCAGCGGCAGCGCGCCCTTTGCGGCAAGGTCTGAAAGATTGGTGGCAACCAGCTTCCACGCGACATCGGCCATGTCCTGCGAGGGCAGGTAATGCACGCCCTCGATCATGGCATCATGGGTGATGACGAGCGTCTCGCCGCCAAATTCGAGGACAGCGGCATCGTCCTGAAGGCCGCGCGCGCCGGGATGGAGGGGCAGGGCGCGCAGGGCGGCAATGAATTCGGTTTCGTTCACAGTGCCCCACCTCTTTCGGGTTCGGCTAGCCCCGAACCTGCTTTGCAACGGCATCGAGGATGCCATTGACGAACTTGGCCTCCCGCGAATCGAAAAAGGCGTGGGCCACATCGACATATTCGCTGATCGCGCTGGCCTTTGGCACATCCTGTCGCGCCAGCAATTCATAGGCCCCGCAGCGCAGGATTTGCAGCATCGTCTTGTCGAGCCGCGCCAGCGTCCAGCCTTCGGCCAGTTTCTCGGTCAGCACCGCGTCGATTTCCTCGAGGCGAGCGATCACGCCGGAGACGACATCGTCGAAGAAATCGACTTCTGCCTCCTCATACTGATCATCCTCGATCTCTGCGCCCAGCCGGTGCTGGTGGAACTCGTTCAGCAGCCTTGCGGTCGGCGTCTTTTCCATATGACGCTGATACAATGCCTGCACGGCAGCAAGCCGCGCGGCGGAACGGGCGCGTGAGCGGGCGGGAGTATTCATTACAGTCTTACCTTTACGCTGCGCGCGTGGGCGGGCAGTCCTTCGATCTCGGCCAGCGCAACGGCGGCGGGGCCGATTGCGGCCAGGGCCTTTGCATCCATTGAAATGAAGCTGGTGCGTTTCATGAAATCCAGCACCGACAGCCCACTGGAAAAGCGCGCGCGGCGCCCGGTGGGCAGCACGTGGTTCGGCCCGGCAACGTAATCGCCGATGGCTTCGGGCGTATGGCGGCCCAGGAACACGCTGCCCGCATGGCGAATCCTGGCGAACATCGCCTCGGGATCGTCGATGGCAAGCTGCACGTGTTCCGCAGCAAGGCGATCGGCGAGGGCAGGGGCCTCTGCCATCAGATCCTCCACCACGATCACCACGCCGTTGTTCTCCCAGCTTTCGCGGGCGACCATCTTGGTGTCGAGCTGGGCCAGCAGCACATCCACGGCATCTTCCACCGCCGCTGCATAATTGGCATCGTCGGTGATGAGGATGGACTGGCTGGACGGGTCGTGTTCGGCCTGGCTCAGCAGGTCTGCCGCGATCCAGTCCGGGTCGTTCTTCTCGTCCGCAATGACGAGGATTTCACTGGGGCCGGCCACCATGTCGATACCCACCACGCCGTAAAGCTGGCGCTTGGCCTCTGCCACCCAGGCATTGCCGGGGCCGGTGATGACATCCACCCGCTGGATACGCCGCGTGCCGTAGGCGAGCGCCGCCACGGCTTGCGCGCCACCGATGCGCCACATCTCGTCCACTTCGCAAACATGCGCGGCGGCCAGCACCAGATCGTTCATCCGCCCATGCGGCGTGGGGGTCACCACTACCAGCCGATCCACTCCGGCAACCTTGGCGGGAATGGCGTTCATCAGCAGGCTGGAGGGGTAGGCCGCGCGGCCACCGGGCACATACAGCCCCGCAGCTTCCACCGCATTCCACCGCGCGCCAAGGCGCACGTTCGTGTCGTCGCGATAGTCGCGATCCTGCGGCAATTGCCCCTCATGATAGGCTCGGATGCGCTGCGCCGCCATGTCCAGCGCTTCTCGCACATCGGGCAGCAGCATGTCATAGGCGACCTTGCACTGGTCCTTGCCGATCCGCCAGCTGGCAAGATCGGCTGTCAGCGCGTGCTTGTCATAGCGCATGGACAGGTCGACCAGGGCATCGTCGCCCTTCTGGCGCACCTGTTCGATTATGCCGCGCACATCGCTGGCAACGTCGGAATCGCTTTCGCGCCGGTCGTTCACGATGCGCGCGAACTGCTTTTCGAAATTCTCGGCTTTGGCGGTGAGGCGGCGCATCAGGCTGCCTGCCTTTCGGTGCACTGGCGGAACCGCTCGACCAAAGCAGAAACGCGCGGATCGGTCTTCCACGCGGCGCGATTGACGATCAGCCGTGCGCTGACTTGCATGATGACGTCTTTCTCCACCAGTCCATTCGATTTCAGCGTGCCGCCGGTGGACACCAGGTCCACGATCCGGCCAGCAAGGCCGCTGGAGGGGGCCAGTTCCATCGCGCCGTTCAGCTTGATGCACTCGGCCTGGATGCCCTGCGCCTCGAAATATCGGCTGGTGATGTTGGGGTATTTGGTGGCCACGCGCAGGTGGCTGGCATTGCCGTATTTATACTCCACCGGCTCCTTCGGCTCTGCCGTGGAAAGGCGGCAGGCGCCGATGCCGAGGTCTACCGGCGCGTAAAGCTGCGAATAATCGAACTCCTCGATCACGTCGGAGCCGACAATGCCGACCTGCGCCGCGCCAAAGGCGACGAAGGTGGCGACATCGAAAGCGCGCACGCGCAGGATGCGCATGGTGCCCGTCTCGTCGGCAAAGCTGAGCGAGCGATCAAGCTTGTCGTGAAAGGCGCTTTCCGGCACCACGCCAGCTTCTGCCATCACGGGCAGCGCCTCGTCGAGGATGCGGCCCTTGGGCAGGGCGAAGATCAGCGGTCCAAACCGGCTGTCGTTTGTTTGGGCATCGGAACTGGTGGTCATGGCCGCGCGATGTAGTGGCACAAGGCGAAAAGGGCAATGCGAATGGCAGGCGAGAACGAAACCGGCAACGTCATGGAAATCGCCAGCGTGCCAGAGGCTATCGAATGGCAGGCGCAGCATATGGAGCGCGCCGGATCGGACAAGAACGCCCGCATCATCCGTGCCCTGCTGGCGGTGCTGGAAACCGACACCGCCACGGGGCGGCGCATGGCCAACTGGCAGGGTCTGACACTGGAAGACGCCATGCCGCTGCGCGTGGCAGGCGGGTTCCATTACCTGCTGCTGACCGGAGAAGAGGAGCGGCTTGGCGATGTCTATCGCGGCTTCATCTCCGACCAGAAGCAGATCGATGCGCTGGTGGTGGAAATTGCCCGGCGCCACGATCACACGCTGCTGCCGTGGCTGGATGGCCCGCCGCAAACGAACGAGGCGGGGCGCAGCGCCAGCGTGATGGCTGGGCTGCTGTGGCTGTCGGGCAAGTTGGGGCCCAAGTTCGAGCTGAGCGAGATTGGCGCAAGCGCGGGCGTGAACACGATGATGGCGCGTTTCTACTACGACCTCGGCGGCACCACTGCCGGGCCGAGCCTGTCCTCCATCAAGATCAAGCCTGAATGGCGCGGCGATCCGCCGCCGCAAAACCCGGTGGAGATCGTCGGCATCAAGGGCTGCGACATCGCGCCCATTGACCTCGCCGACGAGAAGCAGGCGCTTCGGCTGAAAAGCTATATCTGGCCCGAAGCCACGGACCGGATGGCGCGCATGGATGCAGCCATCGCCATGGCGCAGCGCGCGCCGCCCGACCTGGTGAAGATGGACGCGGGCGATTTCGTCGAAGAGCGATTGGCGGAGCCGCAGGACAATGGCGTTACCCGCGCGTTGTTCCACACCGTGATGTGGCAATACATGCCCCAGGCGACGCGTGACCGGATCACGGCGGCGATGGAAGCGGCAGGAAAGAAAGCTTCGACGGAAAAACCGCTGGCGTGGATACGGGTGGAGACCAACCGCGAAACCTTCAGGCACGAATTGACCGTGCGCTATTGGCCGGGCGGGGAGGAGTGGACCCTGCTGGCGGAAGCGCATCCGCATGGCGCATGGGTGGAATGGCAGGGGAGTAGTTAGGCGGTACGCTCCAGAAACCGATCCAGTGCCGCATTCACCGCATCGGGTGCTTCCCACGGCACGAAATGACCGCTGTCCTCGATCTGCTCGACAGTCAGGTCTGCCACCACTTCGTCCAGCGCCTCGACATTCGCGGGCAGCAGCGCCTCGTCCTTCATGCCCCACACCACCAGCGTGGGAATTTCGATTTTCGGCAAGGGCGGCGGGCTGTATTCGGGCGGCAGTCCGAAGGGATCGTCCATCGACGGCACCGAAATGCCGCTGGCCCGATACCAGTTCAGCATGGCGAAGGCGTTTTCGGGATTGGCCCATTGCTCCATCAGCAGGCCAAGCTCTGCTGGATCGTATTGCGGGCGGCTGTCCCAGCTCAGCGCGCTTTGCAACAGGCCGCCAAGTCCGTGTTCGCGGATCGTATCGTCATGCGCCGGATCGCGGAAGGTCCGCATGTACTGGCTGGCGGCGCGCTGATCGCGGTCGGTCAGCAGCAGGCGCTGGAAGATTACCGGATGCGGTGCATTGGCAATCACGGCGCGGGTCACGTGGCCGCTGGCTTGCCCGAAAGCCGCAACCAGCCAGGCCAGGGCACCGCCCCAGTCGTGGCCGAGAATGGTATAGCTTGGCAATTCCAGCGTCTGCGCCAGCCCGGCGATATCCTGCACCAGCGCCATCGCCTCGTAATGCTCTGTTCCCTCTGGCCGCGAGGAATTCCCATAGCCGCGCTGGTCGGGCGCGATGCAGCGGAAGCGGCCCGACAAATGCTCTATCTGGTGCCGCCACGTACGGTGGTTTTCCGGAAAACCGTGGAGGAACAGCAGCGCTGGCGCATCGCGCGGACCGGAGTCCCACACATCAAGTTCGATGCCATTGGAAAGCTTGACGCGGGAAAGCTCGCTCATGTCACACCCCCTGGTTGGGAATACCCACCAGTTCGATGGTGAAGAACAGCGTCGCGCCGCCGGGGATGGGGCCGCGGCCCTGCAAGCCATAGGCCAGCTCTGCCGGGATGGCGATTTCGGCGGTGTCGCCCACGCCCATGTAGGGAATGGCGATCTGCCAGCCGCGCACGAGATTACCCAGCGGGAATTCGATCGGATCGCGGCCTTCGTTGGAATCGAATACTTCGCCATCGGCAAAGCTGCCGGTGTAATTCACCTGCACGGTGTCGCGCACCGTGGGCGCGGGGCCGGTGCCATCTCCGGCGGTGCGGCGGAACTTGATGCCGCCATCCAGCGTGTACCAGCCATCATCGCGTGTGAGCGAATGCAGCGCGGATTGCTGAATGTTGTGCCACGCCAGGGTGCCGGGAGAGCCGGGCGCCGGTTGTTCCGGCGCTTCCTGCGCGGCAACGGGAAGGGCGAGGGCGGCGGAAGAGAGCGCCATGATGGTGAAAATTCGCATTCCGGCGAGTTATCCTGTGTGGAACGAGGCCATGCAAGCAGTCGCAAATTGTAATGCATGTATCGCGCAACAGAATGTGTCTGCGTGCGAAAAACGATCGGTTAGTCAAAGGCTTGTGGTCGAATTGCGGCCAAATCTGCCGTTACAATTTCTGACAAAGCGCGTCAGGAGGGGCAAATCTCTGCGACAATCGCGCGGTAGACAGGTGGCATCGAACAAACCCGCGAAAGGAACCCCGATCATGAAATTTATCGCCCTGACAGCCGCTGCGCTCGCCACATCTGCATTGCTCAACGCAACGCTGGTCTTCCCCTTCGGCTTCTAGCGCAGCCGCCTTCCGGCGGGATTTCGTTACGGATAGCTGACAGTCTTGGGCGCGCCATCGGGTAGCGGGATGAATTCCGCCTCGTCGCCCGGCACCTTTGCAAAGCGGCCCTCGCGCCAGTCTTCCTTGGCCTGCTCGATCCGATCCCTGTCGGAACTGACGAAGTTCCACCATACGTGGCGCCTGGTGGAAAAAGCCTCTCCACCCAGCAGCATCACCCGCCCGCCATAACGGCTGGACAGTGTCATGGCGTCACCCGGTTTCAGCACGACCAGATCGTAAAGCTGCAACGGTGCGCCATCGATTGTCGCATCGCCGCCCACCAGCATCACCGCCCGCTCGTCCGCGTCTGCATCGATGGGGATGGAGCCGCCTTCTTGCAGCAGAATTTCGGCGTAGATCGTTTCGGAATGGCAGGTTGTAGGCGCGCTTTCGCCCCACAACTTGCCCATGATGACCTGCGCCCGCGCACCGTCGCCGTCGATCCACGGCAGATCGCTCACCGCCTCGAACGCGGGGTCGATCTCTTCCTTGCCATCGGGCAGGGCCAGCCAGGTCTGCATGCCGTAAAGGCTCGGGCCTTTCTCGCGCTCCGCCAGCGGGCTGCGCTCCGAATGAACGATGCCCTTGCCAGCCGTCATGAGGTTCACCGTGCCGGGATGGATGGTGGAAAAGGTGCCAAGGCTGTCGCGATGGTCGATCGCGCCTTCGAACAGCCAGGTGACGGTGGAGAGGTTGATGTGCGGATGCGGACGCACATCCATGCCGCTGCCAAGGTCAAGCTGCGCAGGGCCGAACTGGTCCACGAAAACGAAGGGGCCGACCATGCGGCATTCCTTGCTGGGCACCGCGCGGCGAACGGTAAAAGCGCCAAGATCGTGACTGACGGGAGTTACTGTCTTGAGAATGCTCATGGTGTGAAGGCCTCTATTGGTCGTCCAGTTCCTCGTAATGGCGGAAAATGCCATCCTCGCTGAACTCCATTCGATTTTCGCTGGCAAGGTAATCTGCAAGCGGCTCGATCTCGGTCACCGCGCCTTGCAGCCCTTCAAGGTTTACCCAGGTGCCCTGCATCTCTTTCATGTAATTGGGGAAGGCATAATCCAGCCCTTCCATGATATGAAACAGGCTCGTGTCGACATGGGTGGGCTGCTGGCCCAGCATGAAGGGACCACCGCGCGCGGCAAGCGCATTGTCGAAATGGATCAGGTATTTGGGGATGCGCTGGGCACGGAAATGGCCGGCCTTCTCGAAAGCTGCATCCATCTGGTCTGCATAATGCAATTCACTGGCGACAGGGTGGTGGACGGAGTGAATTTCCTCCACGAAATCGGCGATATCGAGTTGTAGCTGGAACAGTTGCAGGTCGATTTCCATCTCGCCGGAGCCAAGTCCTTCCTTGTCGGAAAGATATTGCAGGATCAGCGGGGTCTGGCCGATCACCACTTCGTCATCCACGATATAGGGCGGGGCGAAGGGGCGAATGCCTTCCAGCCCATGCATGTGCTCGACCAGCGCATCGGCATTCTGTTCGCGCGCCATATCGGTGTAATCCACGCCGAACGCCTCGCAGAACAGGCGAACGAACTCGCCGCGACCGGGGATTTGCGGCCAGTACCATAGTTCGATGCTCATGCACTCTCTCCGGGTGCCAGGCATTTCATGGCAAAGGCATGCACCCGCTCGCCGGGAATGTCGCCCAGCGCGCCCAGCACCATGCGCTGGCGGGCGAGGCGGTTCTTGCCCTCGAAGTGCGGGCTTTCCACGATCACGGTGAAGTGCGATTCGCCGCTGCCGTCGTCGCCCGAATGGCCGTAGTGCTTGGCGCTATCGTTGATGACTTCCAGCCGCGTTGGCGCAAGGGCGCCGCGCAGAAGGGTTTCGATCTCTTGTGCAAGTGGTCCGCTCATCTGCCCCAATTGGGGGTTCACTTCGCGCGGTGCAATCCCCATCAAGGGGTGTTCATGCGAGGTCACCGATTTCACGGACGCTACGAGAGCGAGGGGCGGGTGTGCGAACACCCCACCTGCCGGGAGGCGGGCGAGTTCCGCGCTCCCGGACAGCGCGGCAACAGTTTCGACGGGCCGGGCGAGTGGCGCTGGTTCTGCCTCGATCACGTGCGCGAATTCAATGCAGGCTACGACTGGTTCGAAGGCATGAACGCCGACGAGATTTACGCGGCCCAGGCCCCCGGGTCCGGCTGGCAGACCGAAACGCCCGCCTTCAAGCCCACCGCCGGGATGGACGGCATGCCGCGCTGGGCCGACTTTCACGATCCGCTGGACGCCATTGGCGCGCGGGCGGGCGATATCAAGCGCGCCGCCACCGGTCGCAGCTACGCCGCACACAGCCGCTTTACCCCGCGCGAGCGAGAGGCGCTGACGGTGATGGGGCTGGGGCCGAAGGCGGATCGCCCGCAATTGCGGCGGCGCTATTCGGAACTGGTGCGGCGCTATCATCCCGATCGCAACGGCGGCGATCGCAGCCATGAGGCGCGGTTGCAGCGTGTGGTCGAAGCCTACCAGCTCCTGCGGCGGGCGGAACCCTTCGGCTAGGGCTTCTGCCGAAAGGCCCAGCGCAACGTGCCGCCCATGGCGTTGGTCACCAGCTTGGCCGGGGCCGCCTGCCAGCCGGGTCGTTCGAGCGCCAGCATGGTGCGCGCAAATGGCGGGATCAGGTCTACCGCTGCGCTAGCCAGAAATGGCTGCACCGCGCCCGTAGCACCTTCGACGCGTTTGTTGACGATAAGCTCTGCCACTTCGCGCGCTTCGGGTCCGCTGCGCAATTCGCTGCGCATTTCGCGGAAGATCGCCTGCGCTTCTGCCTTGGTCTCCGGCACCGGATCGGCACCGAGGCGGCGGGCGACAAGGGCGAACTGGCGGAAATATTCGTCCTGCTCGGCCAGCGGCATGTTCGGGCGAACATGGGTGAGCCAGGCCTCCAGGAACATCAGCGCCTCGGTCACATGCACCCAGGCCAAGCGTGCGCGGATTGGTGGCGGAATAGGGCGTGCCATCGGGCAGGGTGCCTTTCACCTTGGCATGGATGGCGTTGACGCGGTCCATCGCCGCATCGGCATCGTCGCGGTGGCCGTAGGTGGTGACGGCGATAAAGCGCGCGGTACGGCGCAGGCGGCCGTGCATGTCTGCCCGGAAGTTGGAGAAATCCAGCACCCCGCGCAGCGCATGGGGGTGTAGCATCTGCAACAACAGCGCCGCCATGCCGCCCACCATCATGCTCACCACATCGGCATGGACCATGCGGATCGGCGTATCCTTCGCGAAGTAGGCGTCATCCGAAGGCGGCACCGGTGCTTCGCCCCTGGCGGTATCGTTGAAGGCGGCGCGCACGCTTTCCACCAGCTTGCGGCGGGCGAAATCAAGGGGATCGGGGCGGGCCATTGGTGCAATGTGGGCGCAAGGACGATCGATTGCGAGAGGGCTATTGGCCCATAGCGGCCATCATCGCGGCGAAACCCTCTCGCTTGCGCATTCGGGCATCATAGGCCTTCAGGCCCGCCATGTCGGGCAGGGTGCCGAATGCCAATCCCCAACCGACCTGGCTGCCGACATAGACATCGGCCATCGTGAAGCGATCGCCGCAGACATAATCATGTTCTGACAGCCACCTGTCCAGCGTATCCGTGGTGCGTTCGAAACTGCCGAAACCCGCGGTCATCTGTTGTCGCGCGTCCCGCGGCTCCCACCCCAGTGCCTTGTTGGTGACTGCCGCTTCCACCGGTCCGGCGGCGAAGAACAGCCAGCGGAAATAGTCCGCCTTCTCGGCCTCTTGCGGCAGCAGGTCGGGCGCTTCCATCTCGGCAAGGTAATGGCAGATGGCCGCCCCTTCGCTCACGACACGATCACCGAACTCGGCGTGATGAATAATGGTGGGCAGCTTGCCCATCGGATTGGCGTCCAGCAGCGCGGCGGGCTTGGCTTCCCAGTCCACCATTTCCAGCTTCGGCTCCACGCCAACTTCGGCAAAAGCCCACTGCGCGATCAGTGCCCGGCTCATCGGGTTGAAGAAAAGGGTGTAGGAAGCCATCGATCATCTCCTCGGAGCAGGATGGAACAATAGTAGAACAAAGCGGGCGCGGTCAATATTCTTCGGTCACCACCGTCCCTCGCGCATGCGCAACTGTCGTTCCGCTTCGCGCGCGCTGGAGCTCGGGATAGGGCTTTCGGCCGGGATGGGCGGCAGCGTTCCTGCGGGCTTGTAATTGGCGACGATGGTGCCTTTGTCTGTCACCCAGTGATCGGTCATCTCAAGACGATTGACCGGCGTGCCCTCGCCGAACAAGCGCTTGCCACTTCCCAGCGTGAGCGGGAAAGTCATCACGACGAGTTCGTCGATCAGTCCCGCCGCGAGAAGGGCGGGGTAGATCGTGCTCGAACCCTGGATCACCAGATCGGGTCCGCTGGTGGCCTTCAATGCCGCGACTTCGTCGATCCCGGCCAGCCGGTGGCTGTTTTCCCACGCCAGTTCCTGCTCGCCCCGCGTGAGGACATACTTCGCAGCGCGGGTGAAGGCATCACCCATCGGCTTGTTCTCGCCCTCTGCATAGGGCCAGTAGGCGGCGAAGATATCGTAGGTCCGGCGGCCCAGCAGCAAGTCGTATTCACCACCGAACAGTTTGCCGAGCGCCGGCTCGATCCCGTCATCCCACAGCTTGAACACCCAGCCGCCCTGGTCGAACCCACCGGTATAGTCCTCGGTTGGCCCCCCGGGTGCCTGCATCACTCCGTCAAGCGAGAGGAATATGCCCCCGGTGATCCTGCGCCCCATCTCAGCCACCCGCCATCGCAGAATTAATGGCCGCGTGGTCGATCTTGACCATCTGCTGCATCGCCTCGAACGCGCGCCCGCGCACCGCCGGATCGGAATAAGCCAGGCCTTCCATCAGCCCCGTGCCGCCATTGGCCTTCACTGAGTCATCGCCTATCTCCCCATCGTGAACAGGGGCGAGAAACCGCCCCACATCATGCGCTTGCCGTCGAACGGCATGTCCATGTCCTGCGACCAGAACTCGTCCTCGTGCATTTTCTCGCCGGCTGCATCGCAGGTCGCCTTGTCGGGCCAGATCATCCAGCTGAAGACGATCTTCTCGCCTGGCTCTGCTTTCGTTGCCATGCGAAAATCGGTCACCTTGCCGTCCGGAACGTCCTCTTCCCACGCCTCCATGATCTCGGTGACGCCATATTCTGCAAACTTGTCGGCGGCCCTGGCGGCAAGGTCGCGATAAGCGTCCTTCTTGCCTTCGGGTACGGCGATCAGGAATCCCTGCACATACATCGCTTTTCTCCTCTTGAATGAACTCGGTATTCAATCGCCAGTCACGCTCTGGCCTGAAAATTTACCTTCCTCGACAAATCACCCGTCTTGCATCTGATGCTCCTGATGGTTACTTAAAGCAACTATGAAGTTACAAAAAGAAACCAAGGGTGCGGTCTCGCATGGCAAGTGGTATTCGGATGCCTGCGGGACGGCCTTCGCGCTGGAAGTTCTGGGAGAGCGCTGGTCGATGCTGGTGGTGCGCGAGCTGATGCTCGGGCCGCGCCGCTTTTCGGCCATACGCGCCGCGCTGCCCGGCATCAGCGCGAAGGTGCTGACCGAGCGGCTGGAGACGCTGGCCGAGTGGGGCGTGCTGGACAAAATCCCAGCTGCCGCCGCCTGTCTCGGCGCAAGTCTACGAACTGACCGAATGGGGCTATGCGGCGGACCGCGCGCTCAACGAACTGGGCCGCTGGGCGGCGCGTTCGTGCCGACATAATCCCGACCTTCCCCTGTCCACCTCCTCGCTGATGGGGTCGATGCGGACGATGCAATTGCCGGCACTGGCCACAGCGCCAGACATGACGATCGGGTTCGACCTGGGCGGCGAAGCCTTCAGCGCGACTATCCGCGACGGAGTTCTTTCCACCGAGCGTAGCGACAGGGCCGAAGGCGACGCCGTCTTGCGCGCACCCGACGCGCGAACGGTGGCAGCCGCGCTGTATGCCGGGTTGCCGCTGGCTGCGCTGGAGGAGGAGGCCGGACTGGTCATCGACGGCGACCGGGCGCTGGCAGAACGTTACCTCGCCTTGTTTGCCCTCCCGCCGAAGATCGACGCGTCCTAGCCAGAACGATGCTCTCCGCTAGCCTGTGCCTGCGCAAAAAGGTCTGCCTCTCGCTGCGCCAGTTCCTGCCATGCGGGCCGAGCGTGAACGCGGTCCAGCCATTCTTTCGTCCGCGGCCGCGTTGCGACATCCATTCCATAGGCAAGCGTGCGCAGGCAGCAGGCGACCGCGATATCGCCCAGCGAATAGGCATCTCCCGCCAGCCAGCCATCGCCGATCTGATCCTCGAGCCAGTCGAGCAGCGGCCCGGCGCGCTTTTCCGCCGCATCGGCGGCGCTAGCATCGCCCTCGATGCCAAGCAGGGAAGGGCCGATGTGCCGGTTGAAGCCTACCGCGCGGGCCGAATCGGCCAGCAGCGTGTCGGCATATTCATCGAACAGGATCGCCCGACCGCGCGCCTGCGGATCGGCGGGCAACAGGGCGGGCTGCTGATGTTTGGCATCCAGATAAAGCGCAATCGCGGTGGAATCGGCGAGTCGGAATCCGTCATCCTCCATCGCGGGCATCATCCGGAAAGGGCTGGCCGCCAGGAATTCCGGGGTCGGCTTGTGCGGGGTGGCGGGCACCAGCTTGTAGGCGAGGCGCTTCTCCTGCGCGACAAGCATCACCTTGCGCACATAGGGGCTGGTGGGAAACCCGTAGATCGTCAGCATGTTGCCCTCCCGCCCTTGGTCCGTATCGCGCCAGCATCTGTCTTGCAGCACTGGTGTCTTGCAGCACTAGTGTGTTGCAGCGCTGGGGCCACCCGTCTAGGCAGCCGCTGAGATGAATGACATGACCAACACCGAAGATGGCGGCACAGCTATGGCCGCGCCCGATATCGAACTGGACGTCCGCGAGACATTCGGCATCGATGTAGACATGAAAGTCCCGGCCTTTTCCAAGGCGGACGAACGTGTGCCCGATACCGACGAGACTTACGTCTTCGATCCGGACACCACGCTGGCGATCCTTGCGGGCTTTGCCCACAACCGCCGCGTGATGATCCAGGGCTATCACGGCACGGGCAAATCCACCCATATCGAGCAGGTTGCAGCGCGGCTCAACTGGCCGACGATCCGCATCAACCTGGACGCCCACATCAGCCGAATCGACCTTGTCGGGCGCGATGCCATCGTGCTGCGCGACGGATTGCAGGTCACCGAATTTCGCGAAGGCCTGCTGCCGTGGGCGCTCCAGCACCCCGTGGCATTGGTGTTCGACGAATATGACGCGGGCCGCCCCGATGTGATGTTCGTGATCCAGCGCGTGCTGGAACAGGCGGGCAAGCTGACCCTGCTGGACCAGAACCGCGTGATCCGCCCCGATCCGCATTTCCGCCTGTTCGCCACTGCCAATACCGTGGGCCTTGGCGACACCAGCGGCATGTATCACGGCACGCAGGCGATCAACCAGGGACAGATGGACCGCTGGAACATCGTGGTCGGCCTGAACTACCTGCCGGCCGAGACCGAGCGCAAGATCGTGGGCGCGAAGACGAAGCTGGACGAAAAGATGGTGGCCGACATGATCCGCGTGGCGGATCTGACGCGGCAGGGCTTCATGAACGGCGACATTTCCACCGTGATGAGCCCGCGCACGGTTATCACGTGGGCGCAGAACACCGAGATTTTCGGCAACGCCGGCTATGCCTTCCGCCTCAGCTTCCTCAACAAGTGTGACGAAGCAGAACGCATGCTGGTGGCCGAATACTACCAGCGCGTCATGGGCGAGGATCTGCCCGAAAGCGTTGTAAGCAAGGCATAAGTCCGCGCAAATGCGCGTTTCGTAGATTGTTCACTTGCCAGTCGGGCGCACTCGGCTAGCAGGGTGTTTACATCTGAAACGAGGATTTGCGACTTGCCCAACCGTCTGACCGCCTCCCTGCTTGGCGCTGCCGCCATGCTGGTTATCCCTGCGTCCGCCTTCGCCAACACCGCCCCCAAAAACGTTGAGGTCGACCGTGCCGCACTGGAGCTTGATACTGCCGTGCTTGCAGCAGACAACATGGAAGGGCGCGAGGCCGGAACACGCGGGCATGAGCGGGCGGCAGGCTATGTCGCCGGGCGCTTTGCCTCGCTGGGGCTGGAGCCTGCTGGCGATGAGGGAACCTATTTCCAGAACGTGACCTTGCGCAGCTATGCCCCGGCCGAGGATGGCAATGTGCTGTCGATCGACGGGATGGACGATCTTGTCGCTTTCGAGGATTTCTACGTCCTTGGCTCCCCCATCCAGGAAAGCGGCACGATAGAGGCTCCGCTGGTGTTCGTCGGCTATGGCCTCGACATTCCGGGACGCGATGATTTTGCCGGCGTCGACCTTGAAGGCGCGGTGGCCGTGCGCGTCTATGGCGGGCCGGAAAATCTCGATTCCGAGGAAGCATCGCACTTGCGCAGCACGATCGACGAACGCCTTTCGGATCGCGGCGCGGTGGGCATGTTGCTGCTGCGCACGCCGCAGCTGGAGGAGCAATTCAACTGGGAGCAGACCACAAGGTCGGTCCAGCGCCGTCGCAGCATGACGTGGGTCGGGCCGGACGGGGTTGCCTATACGGGCGCAGACAACCTGCTCGTTTCAACCGGTCTCTCTCCGCAATTGTCGCGCGAACTGCTGGAAGGGCACGATTTCGATTACGACGACCTTGTAGAGGCCGAGACGACAGAAGACGCGCTGATGCCCAGCTTCGCGCTGAACCGCACTATCCGCATCGATTTCGCCAGCGAATTCGAGGATGTCGATACGCCCAACGTGATCGGCATGCTGCCCGGCTCCGACCCCGAGGTGGCGGATGAATTCGTGATCCTGACCGCCCATCTCGACCATGTCGGCATCCAGCCCACCGAAGAAGAGGGCGACGACGAGATCTACAATGGCGCGCTGGACAATGCCGTTGGCGTGGCCAGCATGATCGAGGTGGCCCGCCTGCTGAAGGAAACACCGGCCCGCCGCCCGGTGCTGGTGCTGGCGTTGACGGCAGAGGAAAAGGGCCTGCTCGGCTCCAGCTACAATGCCGACAATCCCACCGTGCCTGCCGACCAGATCGTGGCCAACGTCAACCTCGACATGCCTGTGGCGACCTATGATTTTGCCGATGTGGTGGCATTCGGGGCGGAGCGATCCACGCTCTATCCGCAAGTGGAGGCGGCAGCGGAAGAATACGGCCTGGCACTAAGCCCCGATCCGCAGCCAGAGCAGGGTTTCTTCACCCGGTCCGACCAGTATTCCTATGTGCGACGCGGCATTCCGGCGGTATATCTGGATCTCGGCTTTGCCAATGGCGGCGAGGAAGCGCAGGGTGTGGTGTACGAAAACCACTATCACGAACCGTCGGACGAGATCGGCCTGATCGATTTCGCCGCGCTGGAGAGGTTTACCGGGGTGAATTATGCGATTGCACGCAACATCGCGAACATGGACCGGACACCGGCGTGGTATCCCGGCGATTTCTTCGGGACGACATACGACGGGCGGATTGCGGAGGAGGACTAGGGCAGCGCACCCGATCTTCGCCGCCCCCTCGCATTACGTGTGTTGTTCTGTTAATACAGCTGTGTGAATCGCATGTGGCGCAATCCCTTCAAACGGCGAGAGGCCGAATATGATCGCTGGGCAGAGCGGGACCTGGCGCTGGAGAATGCGCCGTGGTCGCCGCTGTCCGGGCTGGATGACGAGGATTTCGGCCGCGAGGCGGTGCCGCACCGCTATTACGAGCGGGAACGCTATCGCAGCGGCTGGCGGCGCTTCCTGCCGGAACGGGCGCGCGGGCGGGGCAAGCTGTGGTGGGGCAGCCGGATTGTCGCCGCGATCCTCGGCATCTTCTTCCTGCTGGTGGCGTGGCTGGCGATAACCGCGCCGCTGTCCAAGAGCCTGGAGCCTATCGCGCCGCCGCAGATCACGCTGCTGGCCGCCGATGGCACGCCGATCGCCCGCAATGGCGCTGTGGTGGAGGAGCCGGTGGAAATCGCGGACTTGCCCGCGCATGTGACTCAGCCCTTCCTCGCCATCGAGGACAGGCGTTTCTACGATCACTGGGGCGTCGATCCGCGCGGCGTGGCGCGGGCGCTGTTTACCGGCGTAGGTGGCGGCTCCACGATCACCCAGCAACTGGCCAAGTTCACTTTCCTCACCCCCGAACAGACCCTGACCCGCAAGGCCCGCGAGGCGCTGATCGCGTTCTGGCTGGAAAGCTGGCTGACCAAGGACGAGATCCTCGAACGCTATCTTTCCAACGCCTATTTCGGGGACAACATGTATGGCCTGCGGGCCGCGTCCCTGCATTACTTCTACCGCCAGCCGGAGAACCTGCGTCCCGAACAGGCGGCGATGCTGGCGGGGCTGTTGCAGGCACCCAGCCGCCTTGCCCCCACGCGCAATCCCGATCTTGCCGCAGAGCGGTTCCGCCTTGTGAAAGGTGCGATGGTGGCGGCGGGCTACATCACGCAGGAGAAGGCCAGCACGATGCCGGTGCCAACGCTGGACGTGCGTACCCGCAACGACCTGCCGACAGGCACCTATTTTGCCGACTGGGCGCTACCCACCGCGCGCGAACAGAGCGATATGACCTACTCGCGCCAGACGATCACCACCACGCTCGACAGCGAGTTGCAGGCGGCGGCCAATCGCGTGATCCAGCGCGCCCCGCTGGGCAGCGCGCAGGTGGCGCTGGTGGCCATGCGGCCCAATGGCGAAGTGGTGGCAATGGTGGGGGGCAAGGATTACGCGGCCAGCCCGTTCAACCGCGTTACGCAGGCGCGCCGCCAGCCGGGCTCCACCTTCAAGCTGTTCGTCTACCTTGCCGCGCTGCGCAACGGCTGGAGCCCGGACGACACCATATCGAACGCCGAATTCACCGAAGGCTCCTACCAGCCGAGCAATGCGAGCGATCGCTATTCCGATACGATTACCCTGCGCGAAGCCTTCGCCCAGTCCTCCAACGTGGCCGCGGTACGCCTGTTCAACGAAGTGGGCAGCGAGGCGGTGATCGAAACCGCGCGCGAGCTTGGCGTTTCATCGGAACTGCCGGAAGGCGATCCCAGCATGGCGCTGGGCACTTCTACCATGAGCCTGCTGGAACTGACCGCCGCCTATGCCGGTGTCGCCGGCAACAGCTTCCCCGTCGAGCCCCACGCTTTTGCCGCCGCGGAGCAGGGGTGGTTCGACTGGCTGCTGGACGGTCGCGGAAACCTGGGCAGCAGCGATCAGAAGGATATCGAGGACATGCTGCGCAGCGCCATCAACGCCGGCACCGGCCGCGCAGCGACGCTCTCGATTCCCAATTACGGCAAGACCGGCACCTCGCAGGACAATCGCGATGCGCTGTTTGTCGGCTATGCGGGGGAGGGCGAAAACCGGTTGGTGGTGGGCGTGTGGATCGGCAATGACGACAATTCGCCGCTGGGCAACATCTCCGGCGGCGGCCTGCCTGCGCGCATCTGGCGCGATTTCATGCGCGCGGCACTGGGCGCGTCCGCCGCGCCGCCGCGTCCCACGCCATCGCCTGACCCTAGCGGCCCGGTGCAACCGCAGGACGTGCCGGACCTTCAGGATATCCCGCTGGGCGACGGTCGCCGCCTGATCATCAATGACAACGAGGCGGTGCTTTCGACCGATATCGAGGGCGTGCCGCTGGAAGTCCGCGTGCGCGATGGCGAGTTTTCGCTGGAGCTGGACGAGGCGGCAGCCCAGCGCGAGCTGGAGCGCAGAATGGACGAGGAAATGTCCCGCTAGGTACCCGCCCCGTCAGCCGTGCGGCGTGACGAGGTATTTTTCGCCCGTCGACATCTGCGCGTAATCCATCATCGCGTCCTTCGTCAGCATCCCTTCCAGATCGACACGGGTCTTGTACGAACTGGCGAAGGTGGTGGTCAGCCCGTCGTGAACGCGTTTGCGCAGGCCCATCATCGTCTGCATGTCACAGCTTTGCAGGAAGGGCATCAGCAACCAGCCCGAAACGGTCCACCCAAAGCCATAGCTGGGCGTCAGGATCGTCGGCCCCAGTTCCAGCCGACCGTAGATGTACATCTTCTTTTGCTGGTTGGAGCCATAGCGGCTGTATTCGGTCATCTTCGAGGCGGCCACGCGCTCCATCGCGCGCAGGATCGTGTCGGTCGTGCGTCCGCCGCCAATGGGATCGAAGCCGAGATAGGCTTCTTTTTCGCCAATCGCCTCGGCCAGCTTCTTCTCAAAATCGTCGTGCGAACTGTTCACCACGTGGCTGGCGCCCTGGCCTTCCAGCAGCTCGACCTGCGCATCCTTGCGCACGATGTTCACCAGGCCCATCCCGTCTTCCTGGCAAATGCGATTGAGCATCTGGCCAAGGTTGGACGCGGCAGCGGCGTGGACGATGGCGTCGTGCCCCTCGCGCTTTGCAGTCTCGACAAAACCGAGCGCTGTCATCGGGTTGACGAAGGAACTTGCGCCTTCTTCGGAGGAGTGATCCCCCAGCGGCAGGCACATCATGGCGTCCGCTATCGCATATTCACCAAACGCGTTGCCCGGTACGCAGGAGACCCGCTTGCCCATCAGTGCCTGCGCCTGCTCGCCGTCGCCAGCCGCGATCACCTCACCTGCGCCTTCATTGCCGACGGTTTGCGGCTTGCCGTGACGCGCGGATTGTCCGGCGGCCATTTGCGGCATGATCTGCATCGTCACCTTGCCGGATTCGTAAGTCGCGTTCTCAAGGTCTGCACCCGCCGTCATCAGGAACAGGTCCGATGGATTGATCGGCGCGGCCTCCATCTTCACCAGCACCTGGTTTCCGGTGGGCTGCGGAAAAGACTTCTCCTGCAGTTC
Source organism: uncultured Alphaproteobacteria bacterium (assembly GCA_963783265.1). Classification (GTDB taxonomy): domain Bacteria; phylum Pseudomonadota; class Alphaproteobacteria; order Sphingomonadales; family Sphingomonadaceae; genus Alteraurantiacibacter. Next base: position 183,126 of record CAWAMU010000010.1, read on the forward strand.
CAGCACCATCGTGCCATCGGCGGAAAGAGTGGAAATTAGCTGGCGTCCGGTGGTGGTCATGCTGGTTGATCCTCTTCAGGGTATGTGGCCTTCACAAAATAGAGACCTTCCGGCGGCGCGTTAAGGCCCAGTGCCGCCCGGTCTTTCGCTTCCAACGCTTCGGCGACCTGATCTATCCCCCACGTGCCCTGCCCGACAAGCGACAGGCAGCCCACCATCGATCGCACCTGGTGATGCAGGAAACTGCGCGCGGCGGCGCGGATGATGATGGCGTCGCCCTCCCGGCTGACATCCAGCCGGTCCAGCGTCTTTTGCGGGCTGGCGGCCTGGCAGTGAGCACTGCGGAAGGTGGTGAAATCATGTTGCCCGACCAGCGCCTGCGCCGCCTGGTGCATCGCATCGGCATCCAGCGGGCGGGCAATGTGCCAGGCGCGGCCCTTCTCCAGCGTCAGCGGTGCGCGGCGATTGCGGATGCGGTATTCGTAGGAACGACCGACGCAGGAAAACCGCGCGTGCCAATCTTCCGGCTTCTGCTCGCACCCGATGATGGCCACGGGATCGGGGCGCAGTTTGGCATTGAGGGCCTGCATCAGGCGAAACGGTTCGAACGGTTTCTCGATATCCAGGTGACAGCGCATGGCCAGTGCGTGGACCCCGCTATCGGTGCGGCCGGCGCTATGCAGCGTCACGGTCTCACCAGTCACGGCGTGGGCCGCTTCCTCAATGCTTTGTTGCACGCTGGGGCCGTCTGCCTGCCGTTGCAGGCCAAAGAAGGGGCCGCCATCGAATTCCACGGTGAGGGCAAAGCGGTTCATGCGACGATGGTGCCCGCCGCCACGCGATTGCCGCGCAGGAAATCATCCAGCGCCATCGCGGGCTTGCCTGCCCGTTGCAGGGTGACCGGGCGCAGCGCGCCTGTGCCACAGGCGATGGCCATGGACCCATCCAGCACTTCGCCCGGAGCCCCTTGCCCATCGGCAAGTTCGGCGCGGAGCAGCTTGATCCGCTCTCCATCCAGTTCCAGCCAGCTGCCGGGGAAAGGCGAAAAGGCGCGCACTTCGCGTTCCAGAATTTCGGCGGGCTGGGTGAAATCCAGCTTCGCCTCCGCCTTGGTGATCTTGGGGGCGTAGGTGGCCAAGAGATCATCCTGCGGTTCGGCTTGCAGCGTATCGAAGTTTGCAAGAGCCTCCACCATCAGGCTCGCACCCAATGCCGCCAGTTCATCGTGCAGTTCGCCGGTCGTCTTGCGATCGATAGGGGTGGCGCGTTTCAACAGCATCGGCCCGGTATCGAGGCCGCGCTCCATACGCATGATGGTAATGCCGGTTTCCTCGTCCCCGGCTTGAATCGCGCGGTGGATCGGCGCGGCGCCGCGCCATCGCGGCAACAGCGATCCGTGAACATTGAGGCAGCCGTGTCTCGGCGCGTCCAACACGGCTTGAGGCAATATCAGGCCATAGGCCGCCACGACAGCGGCATCGGCATTCAGCGCCGCGAAGGCTCGCTGTTCGGCCTCGCCCTTAAGGCTGGCGGGGTGGCGCACTTCGATGCCCAGCGCCTCGGCGCGTGCATGGACGGGGGAGGGGCGTTCCTTCTTACCCCGGCCAGAGCGGCTGGGCGGCTGGCTGTACACCGCCACCACATCGTGCCCCGCCTCCACCAGCGCTTCCAGCGTCGGCACGGCAAAATCGGGTGTTCCCATGAAAACCAGGCGCATCGTCAGCCTTCCTATTCCTTGCGCGCGGCCCTATCTGCCGGAACATGGCATCGCAAGAGATCGAAAACCTCGCATCCGCATTGGCCCGCTTGCCTGGGCTTGGCCCGCGCTCTGCGCGGCGCGCGGTTCTGTGGCTGGTGAAACACCGCGAGACGGCGCTGGATCAGGTGCTGGATGCGCTGGGCACGGTGAAAGAGAAGCTGGTGGAATGCGACACCTGCGGCAACGTGGACACGCAAAACCCCTGCACGATCTGCGCCGATCCCAAGCGCGACCCGAAATCCATCTGCGTGGTGGAGGACGTGGCGGACCTGTGGGCGCTGGACCGGGCGCGGCTGTTTACCGGCACGTTCCACGTACTGGGCGGGCGGCTTTCCGCGCTGGACGGCATTCGCCCGGAAGATTTGGCGATAGACAGCCTGCTGGGCCGGGTCGAGGCGGGCAGGGTGGACGAGGTGGTGCTGGCCATGAATGCAACGCTGGAGGGGCAGACCACTGCGCATTACATCGCCGAGCGGCTTGAAGACCATCCCGTTCGCATCACGCAGCTGGCCCACGGCCTGCCGGTTGGCGGGGAACTGGATTATCTGGACGAAGGTACGCTGGCCCAAGCCTTGCGCGCAAGGCGACCTCTTCAATAAAACCCTTGCGCGCAAGACGGCCATCGGGCTGACGCATCCCCAAGTTCCGGCAGTCTGAATGTCGGCAATTGAAGGTTCAGGACCTTCGCCCTATATTGCCGCCATGGCTATTCGCGAAATCCTTGAAGCGCCGGATCCCCGGCTGAAAATCGTGTCGTCTCGTGTCGAAACATTCGACGACGACCTGAAAACCCTCGTCGATGACATGTTCGAGACGATGTACGATGCCCATGGCATCGGCCTTGCTGCCATCCAGGTTGGAGAGCCGATCCGCCTGCTGGTTATCGATTTGCAGGAAGAGGATCCCGACGCCGATCCCGTGCCGTGCGATCACGACGGGCATAGCCACACGCACCAGCCGATCATCAACGATCCGCGCGTTTACGTAAATCCCGAAATCCTCGATCCGTCGGACGATACCAAGAGCTATCAGGAAGGGTGCCTGTCGGTCCCCGATATCTACGCCGATGTGGAACGCCCATCAAAGTGCCGCGTGCGTTGGCAGGATCTCGAAGGAAACACGCACGAAGAGGAAATGGACGGCATGCTGGCGGTATGCATCCAGCACGAGATGGATCACCTCAACGGCATATTGTTCATCGATCATCTTTCGCGGCTTAAGCGCAACATGGCGTTGAAGAAGCTGCAAAAGGCCCGCGCCGCCTGATGAAGACCATCAGCTGGAGCCAGGCGAGCGTTGCTGGCCTGCTTTATGCAATGATGATGTGCGCCTGGGTGTATTACGACCGCGGCCTGGGTTTTGACGAGCTGTCCATCCGGTTCGCGATCTATTTCGTCGCCTTCACGGTTGGCTTCCGCGTCCTGATGAACCTGCTGGCAAAGCGCAAAGCTGGCCGCGACTGAGCCGCACATCAAAAGGGCCGCCCCGATGGAGCGGCCCTTTTGACTTCTGCGCTATTTGATGGGCACAAATCAGGTCGTGGCCGTTTCCACCATGCCTTGCAGCGCCTTCGTGCAGTCTTCCATGCATTCTCGGCACATGCGCTCGCAGCGGCGACAATGGTCGTTGTCATGCTTGGCACATTCTTCCGCGCAGACCTTGCAGGCAATGATGCAGGCTTCCAGCAGCGATTTGATCACCACCGTATTGCCATGCGTGCGCCGCGCAGCAACCGTGCTGACGGCCTGGCAGATGTCCGAGCAGTCGGAGCATTTACGGATGCATTCCGACATATCGCCGCTCTCCGCGTTGCACGCGTCCACGCAGGAATTGCAGATCGCCGCGCAATACATGGCGTGCTTCACAGCCTCTGCCAGCTGTTCGTTGTAGCCTTCACCCACGCTGGGGTGTTCCTTGATCATTTCCTTGATCGACATTTGTGATCTCCTTCCTGAGGTTATTCGGCGGGTTCGGGGATGGCTTCGGCAGAGGCCATGCCGGGTTTGTCCGACTTGCCCCCGATCATCTTTCGCGTGGCCTTCTCGATCCGTTCGCCGATCGACTGATCGATGTTGCGCCAGTATTCAAAGGCGCGCTCCAGCACCGGTTCGCTGACGTCCTTGGCCAGGTGTCCGGCGACATTGGAGACGAGGCGCTCGCGTTCGCCATCGTCGAATACCTTCGTCACGAGGATGCGCGGCTGGGTCCAGTCATCGTCGCATTCGCGCAAGGTATAGGCGCTGCGAACCATGTCTCCATCGGCCTGCCACTGGCCTGCCTCGCCAGCCAGAGCGGGATCGGCTGCGGGGCCGCCGTAGGAGTTTGGCGCATAGACCGGGTCTTCGGATTTCTGGACCCGCATATGGCCGCCCTGCGAATAGGAATTTACCGGGCAACGCGGCTGGTTCACCGGGATCTGCTTGTAGTTCACGCCCAGCCTGGCCCGGTGTGCATCGGCATAGGAAAAGCCGCGCGCCAGCAGCATCTTGTCGGGCGACAGGCCGATACCGGGGACCATGTTGTTCACCTCGAAGGCAATCTGCTCGATCTCGGTATGCCAGTCGGTGGGGTTGCGATCGAGCACCAGCTTGCCGACTTCGATCAATGGGTAATCATCGTGCGGCCAGGTCTTGGTGAGGTCGAACGGGTTCCACTTGTAGGTTCTGGCGTCCTCGTAGGGCATGATCTGCCATTTCAGCGTCCAGCTGGGGAAGTTGCCATCGGCAATCGCGTTGAACAGGTCGGCGCGGTGGTAATCGGGGTCGGTGCCTGCCTTCTCCACCGCCTCGTCCTGCGTGAAATGGGCGTTGCCGTCGCCAAGGTCGGTGTGGAAGTGAAACTTCACCCAGAACTTCTCGCCTGCTTCATTCACCAGCATGTAGGTGTGGCTGGAATAGCCGTTCATCTCGCGCCATGTCCTGGGCACGCCGCGATCGCCCATCATGTATGCTACCTGGTGCGCGCTTTCGGGGCTGAGGGTCCAGAAATCCCACATCATGTCATGATCGCGCAAGCCGTTGTCTGCACGCCGTTTTTGCGAATTGATGAAATGCTGGAATTTCATCGGGTCACGCACGAAGAAGATCGGCGTGTTGTTGCCGACCATGTCGAAATTGCCTTCGTCGGTATAGAATTTCACCGAGAAGCCGCGCGGATCGCGCCAGGTGTCGGGGCTGCCACGCTCTCCCGCAACGGTGGAAAAGCGCATGCCGACATCCGTCTTGGTGCCCTTCTTGAACAGCTTGGCGCGGGTGTATTTCTCCACCTCGCCGGTCGTCTCGAAATAGCCGAACGCGCCGGAGCCCTTCGCGTGCGGGCGGCGTTCGGGAATGTTGATGCGGTTGAAGACCGCCATCTGTTCCAGCAGGTAGTGGTCGTGCAGGACGATGGGACCGTCACTGCCGACGGTAAGCGAATGCTCATCGCTGGGCGCGGGGATGCCGGCATCGGTGGTGGTGGGGGGAACTTTGTTTCCGAGCTTGTTCTTGGCCATGGGGGATGCCTTTGCGGGTTGGGGGATACCCAAACATTACGGCTGCTTGCAGAGTCGAGTTCCCCGAAATGCGGCATGCGGCACGATTTGCGCGCCAGTTGACGCCCAATAAAAAGGGCCGCTCTTGTGAAAAGAGCGACCCCTTGAAATTCCAGCTTGGTCCGGTTCCTAGAACAGGCCCTCGATCTGGCCGTTGTCGTCCAGATAGATATTTTCTGCACTGGGCACCTTGGGCAGGCCAGGCATGGTCATGATGCCGCCAGCAATCGCGACGATAAATCCAGCCCCCGCGGACAGGCGCACTTCGTTGATTTCCACGGTGTGATCTTCCGGCGCGCCCAGCTGGGTCGGGTCGGTGGAGAAGCTGTATTGTGTCTTCGCCATGCACACAGGGTAGTTGGCGTAGCCCATGTCTTCCCACTGCTTCAGCTGCTTGCGAATGGCAGAGGAAATGCTGACCTCGCCCGCGCGGTAGATTTCCGTGGCGACGGTGGTGATCTTGTCCGCCAGCGGCATGTCGCTGGGGTAGAGCTGGTTGAAATCGGGCGCGCCGGCATCGGCCTTGGCCGACACGATCCGCGCCAGTTCCTCCGCCCCTGCGCCGCCTTCGGCCCAATGCTTGCAGACCACGGCATCGGCGCCGTATTCCTTCGCCATCTCCTCGATGACGGCGATCTCGGCATCGGTGTCGAGATAGAAGTGATTGATGGCGATCGTGGGGGTGACGCCGAACTTCTTCAGGTTCTCGATATGGCGCTTCAGGTTCACCGAACCTGCCCGCACCGCGTCCACGTTCTCGCCCTTGGTGAGTTCACCCTTGGGCACGCCGCCATTCATTTTCAGCGAGCGGACGGTGGCCACCAGCACGATGGCATCGGGCTTCAGCCCCGCCAGGCGGCACTTGATGTCGAGGAATTTTTCCGCGCCAAGGTCTGCGCCAAATCCCGCCTCGGTCACGGTGTAATCCGCCATTTTCAGCGCGGTCTTGGTGGCGATCACGGAGTTGCAGCCGTGGGCGATGTTGGCGAAGGGGCCGCCGTGCAGGAAGGCAGGGCGGTTTTCCAGCGTCTGCACCAGGTTGGGGAGGATGGCATCCTTCAGCAGCACGGTCATCGCGCTGTCGGCCTTGATGTCGCGGCAATACACCGGCTCTTTCTTGCGGGTGTAGCCGATGATGATGTCGCCCATGCGCTTTTGCAGGTCTTTCAGATCGCTGGCTAGGCACAGGATGGCCATGATTTCGGACGCCACGGTGATGTCGAAACCGCTCTCGCGCGGGAAGCCGTTGGCAACGCCGCCCAGCGGGCCGACGAACTGGCGCAGCGCCCGGTCATTCATGTCCAGCACGCGTTTCCACGTTACGCGGCGCACGTCGATATCATGGGGGTTGCCCCAGTAGATCGAGTTGTCGATCATCGCACTCAGCAGATTGTGCGCGCTGGTAATGGCGTGGAAATCGCCCGTGAAATGGAGGTTGATCTCGTCCATCGGCATCACCTGGCTCTTGCCGCCACCGGCGCCGCCGCCCTTCATGCCGAAGCAAGGGCCAAGCGAAGGCTCGCGCAGGCACAGCATGGTCTTCTTGCCGATGCGATGCAGCGCGTCGGACAGGCCGACCGAGGTGGTGGTCTTGCCTTCGCCGGCAGGCGTGGGGTTGATCGCGGTGACGAGGATCAGCTTGCCGTTGGGATTGTCAGGCAGGGCCGAGGTATCGACCTTGGCCTTGTACTTGCCGTAGGGGATCAGCGCGTCATCGGGGATTCCCGCAGCGGCAGCAACATCGGTGATCGGCTTGAGTGTCGCCTGACGGGCAATTTCGATATCTGTCGGCATGGGCTGTCCTCTCGTTTCTCTTATGGCAGGCGCGATTCGCCCCGAGCCTGCGTTCGCGCACCTTGTTTCACAATTGCGAAAACTTCGCAATTCCGAATTGTAAGTGTCGCATACAAAATCGGAGAGACATGGGGGATGAGCTTGCCGGCCTTCTTGCGCGATGAGAGACAGGGCGATAAGTTCGCGTTTCGTTCTGATTTCTTGCGTATAAAGGTTGTCTATGGATCCGGTAGTACTGGCGTTGATCGTGTTGGCTCTCGTGATGGGCGGGGTGGGATACTGGCTTGGCCAGCGTCCCGTTGCCGAGTGGCGGGATCGCCATGCGCAGCGCGATGCAGAGGCGAAGGAGATCGACGAGAAATTTCGTCGCGCCGTGATCGACCTCGAAAACGCCACCGTCAGGGCCGATCGGGCCGATGGGGTCGGAGCGGCAGCTTGAGGCCGTCCGCGAGGAACGGGATACGGCGCGCCACCGCCTCGCCACGCTGGAGGCGGACGCTGCCAATCACGACAGGCAGATCGTCCTGATGAAGGAAGCGCGCGAGGAATTGCTGACCCAGTTCCGGGCGGCGGGCAGCGAGGTGCTGGGCAAGGCGCAGGAGAAATTCATTGCCGATGCCGCCGAGCGTTTCGGCAATTCGGAGCGGGCCAACAAGGAAGCGGTGGCCAATTTGCTGAAGCCGGTGAACGACAGGCTGGAGAAATACGAACAGCACGTCGGCGCGCTGGAGGCGCAGCGCACCGATGCCTTTTCCAAGCTTCACCAGCAGATCGAAGGGATGCGGCTGGGGCAGGAAGAAGTGCGGCGCGAGGCGCAGCGGCTGGGCAATTCGCTCACCAACGCGCCCAAGGCGCGGGGCCGCTGGGGCGAGCGCGCCTTGCAGAACCTGCTGGAACAATGCGGGCTGGCCGAGCATACCGATTTCCACCTCGAACAGTCGATGGATACAGAAGAAGGGCGGCTACGCCCCGATGCCATCGTCAACGTGCCGGGGCAGAAGAAGCTGGTGATCGATTCCAAGGTCTCGCTCAACGCATACCAGGCCGCGTTCGAGGCGGATGACGAGGACGAGCGGCAACGGCACCTGCTGCTGCACGCCAAGAGCATGCGCAACCACGTGCAGACGCTGGGCGCGAAAAGCTACCAGAGCCAGTTCGACGATGCGCCCGATTACGTCGTGATGTTCGTTCCGGGCGAGCACTTCGTGGCCGCCGCACTGGAAGCCGATCCAGAGCTGTGGGACTACGCATTCGAAAAGCGCGTGTTGCTGGCCACGCCCACCAACCTTGTCGCTCTTGCGCGCACGGTGGCGCAGGTGTGGCGGCAGGACGCGCTTGCCAACGAAGCCCAGGAAATCGGGCGGATGGGGACTGAGCTCTACAGTAGACTGGAAACCGCTGCCCAACATCTGAAGCGCATGGGTGGTGGGCTGGAATCTGCGGTGAAAAACTACAACAGCTTCGTCGGCAGCTTCGAGCGCAATGTTCTTTCTTCGGCCCGGAGGATGCAGGAAAAAGGTATCGAGATCGGCAAGCGCGAAATCGACGAGGTGCCACTGGTCGAAAAACTCTCCGCGTTATACAAAGTCAGACCTTGCGGAACCGGCAGAAGCGTTGCTTATTGACAGGGAGGAGAATGAGGAGGCTTCGAAGTCCGGATGAGTATCAAGCGCGCCATAGGCGTAACCCTGCCACTACTGGCGCTTCTTTCCGCCTGCGACCGCAGCGATCCACCGTCCGAACGGCTGGAACGCGCGGCGGAAGAGCTGGTGGCCGAGGTGGAAAACGAGCCGCTGCCAGCGCAGCAGCCCGACGGGCCGTGGGCTCCGCGCAACGAGTGCAACAACCTGCCGGGCGCGATGGATTTCCTCGCCAGCCTGCAAGCCGCAATAGACACGCGCGATGCCGATGCACTGGTCGAACTGGCGGCAGAGGATGTGAAACTGGATTTCGGTGGCGGCGCAGGACACAAGGAACTGCGCGCACTGCTCTCTGCGGAAGACGGGGCGCATTGGGAAATGCTGGCCAAACTGCTCGAACTGGGCTGCGCTGCCAGCGATGAGACTTCGCTGACATTGCCGTGGTATTTTTCGCAGAGCATTCCGGTCGATCCCTACATGGGCGCGATTGTCACGGGCGAGGACGTGCCGCTTTACAGCGAGCCTTCCAGCAGCGCCGAGGTGGCAGCAACGATTTCCTGGGACGCGGTGGAGCAGCTTCCGAGCACGACGGCGGGCGAGACTTTCTCGCATGTGCGCTGGACAGATCCGGATGGCGGGGAGGCGACGGAAGGCTATATCGCCAAGACCAGCCTGCGCTCGATCATCGACTACCGCCTGATCGCGAACCGGCGGAACAATCGCTGGCGGATTACGGCGCTGATCGCGGGGGATTGAGCAAAAGGGCGCGGATTGCGGCGTTCGATCCCGTTGCGATCGAAGTCCAATATTGTTAGCCTGCCAGCATGAGCATTTCCCTTATCGCTTGCGCTGATAGCCACGGCCACCGCCCCGGTGCCGGTATCAGCACCACCATTCGAGTATCCCAGAATTGCCCTGCGCAATGGAGACGAGGGAAGGGTCGAGTTCGAGATCGAGGTCGACGCAAATGGCCGCCCGGTAAGCTGCAATGTCGTGACCTCAAGCGGACACGAATTGCTGGATCAGAGAAGCCTGTCGCAATTTCCGTCGGATCCGCCTTTGAGCCCGCACGCGACGAAGATGGAAACTACAGTCTCCGGAGTTTTTCGAAGCTCTTGGGAATGGAACATAGACTAGCGACACGCCGAAAGAGGTTTCGCGATCGACCCCTCAGCGACAGCTACCTCTCCAGACCGTCCAGCACCTCATATCCCAGCACCGCCGCAGCAACGGCCGCGTTCAGGCTGTCCGCGCGGCCGCGCATCGGCATGGTCACGCGCAGGTCGCAGGCCATTTCGTAATCCTCTGGCAGACCTTGCGACTCGTTGCCCACCATCACGAAACACGGCGCGGCGTAGGGCGCGCCGCGATAGGGCACGGCATCGCGCAGACTGGCCGCCACCAGCTGGCCTTCTCCAGCGCGCAGCCACGGCAGGAATTCCTCCCACGATGCGCGTGCAATCGTCTGCGTGAACACGGCGCCCATGCTGGCGCGCACGGCTTCCACGCTGAAAGGGTCGGCGCAGTCGTCGATCAGGATCAGACCGCCCGCGCCGATGGCATCGCCGGTGCGCAGCATGGTGCCCAAGATTGCCCGGATCGCGCAGCGCCTGCGCCACCAGCCAGATTTTCGCGGCCTTGCGATCCAGCGCCGCCAGCGATGTGTCGAATTCCGCAAACACGCCCGCCACGCTTTGCGGATTGTCCTTGCCGGTAATCTTGGAAAGGATGTCGGGCGGGGTGACGATGATCTCTCCGCCCGCTGCCGCAACGGCATCCTCCAGCGCGTCGATCAAGCGGATGCGGATCGCGCCCTGTGGCCATCACCAGCATCTGCGGCACATGGCCGCACGTCCGTGCATCGGTCAGCAGGCGCAGGCCTTCGGCAAGGAACACGCCCTCGCGCTTGCGGTGCTTCTTGTCGCGCAGACTGCGCAGATATTTGACCGTGGGATTGGAAAAACCGGTGATCTCGCGCCGGGCCTTACCGTTACCGGGAGCGGGCATCAGTCCTCTCCGAACTTGCCTTCGACCAGCGCGACAAGCTCGTCCAGCTTTGCCTGCGCATCATCGCCGGCGACGCGGATCTTGACGGTGTCGCCCATCGCCGCGCCCAGCATCATCAGGCCAAGGATGGAACCGCCAGCCGCCTCGTTCCCGTCTTTCTCGACGAAGATGTGATGGCCTTCCATCGCGCTGGCGGCGGTGACGAACTTGGCGCTGGCGCGGGCGTGAAGGCCGCGCTTGTTGGGGATGACGACATCCTGGCTTACTTCGCTCATCGTCGTCTACCCCTCAGGCGTCCTGACCAAGGAATTCTGATGCAAGGGTAATGTAATTGCGGCCCGCTTCGCGTGCGGCATAGGCAGCTTCTATCAGCGGCAATTCCTTGCGCGCGCCTGCCAGCCGGATCAGCATGGGCAGGTTGATCCCGGCCAGCACTTCGGTGCGGCCCGGCTTCAGCAGCGAAATCGCGAGGTTGGAGGGTGTGCCGCCAAACAGGTCCGTCAGCAGGATCGCGCCGGAGCCTGTGTCCACAGTTTCGATGGCGTCGGCGATTTCCCGGCGGCGCTGCTCCATATCATCGTTCGGGCCGATACAGATCGTGGCGATCGCATCCTGCTGGCCGACGACGTGTTCCATGGCGGAAACGAATTCCTCGGCCAGGCGGCCGTGGGTAACGAGAATCAATCCGATCATGAGGCTGTGATGCTCTTTGCGCTCTTAACGGTTGCTGTGGAAATTGCGGCAATCGTCACGGGTGCTGGCTTCCCTCCACCAGATCTTCCGCGCGCGATCCTAGGTTGCGGTGCAGCACGGTGGGCGAAAAGCCGCCCTGGCGCAACTCCTGCGCCATCTTCTCCGCCGTGTAAACAGAGCGGTGCCTTCCGCCTGTGCATCCGAAAGCGATATTCACATATGCCTTGCCCTGTTCGGCATAACGCGGAAGCAATTCCAGCAGCAGGCTGCGGATCTTTTCGAAGCTGGAGGCAAATACCGCACTGCGCTCGATAAACTCGCCGACGCCTGCATCCAGCCCGGTTTGTTCGCGCAGGCCCGCTTCCCAATGCGGATTGTCGAGATAGCGCATATCGAACACCAGGTCGGCCGTGGGCGGCTTGCCGCGCGCGAACCCGAAGCTGGAGACGGTAACGGTCATCTGCTGCGGGGCGGTCTGCTGGAACTGGTCGCGAATCGTCTGCTTCAGGTCGTTGGTGGAAAAATCGCTGGTGTCGATCAGCACATCGGCCCAGCGGCGCAGCGGGGCCAGCAATTCGCGCTCGGCCGAAATGCCAGAGGAAACGGGAAGGTCTCCAGCCAGGAAATGGCGGCGGCGGGTCTCGTTGAAACGCCGCTCCAGCTCGTGCCCGGCGCAATCCAGAAACAACGTGGTGATGGAAAGATTATCATTATCCACCCACTGCTTCACCCGCTCGATAATCTCGGCGGGAACGAAGCCACGGGTGCGGCAATCGAAGCCGATGGCCAGCGAATGATTGGCATCATCGGTGCCCACCAGCCGATCCAGCAGGCGGATGGGAAAATTGTCGATCGATTCCCAGCCCAGATCCTCCAGTTCACGCAGGGCAGTGGTCTTGCCCGCACCCAGCATGCCGGTGACCAGCAGGATGTGTTGCGGCGAGGCTGCCACTGGGGATTCCGAACTCTTATGTGCCATTGGCGCTTGATGTGCGCTTTGATGATGAATGTGAAGGCTGGACTTCAGTCCAGCCCGTGGATTTCCAGCGCCGCTTCGGCCCGAAGGGCGAGGAAGGGGGTGTCTGGATAAAGCTCCACCTGCGGGACTTCGCGGCCCAGCAAGCGCGTAGTGAGGTGACCCAGCGGCAGGCGCTCCGCATCGGGCGTCAGCTTTACGACGATGGCGACCGGCGCCCTGGCCGTTGGCACTTCCAGCAGGCCGACGTTGCGGATCTCGATCAGGCCTTCGGTGTTGGGCGGGGGCGTCGCGACCACCAGTTCACCGACCTGTGTAAGCGTCACGCCATCATCGCCGATCAGCTCTGCCCCGCGATCCATCAATGCCAGCGCCAGGCTGGATTTGCCGCTGCCCGGAGGCCCGGTAATCAGCATCGCATGGCCGCGCAGCGCAACGCAGCTGACATTGGCAATGACTTCGATCATGGATTCCGGCTCACGCTGCGGGCAGTTCCAGGGAGAGACAGGCCCCGCAAAGGTCGCCCGACGTATCCACGACGGCAAGGGAGCCGTCATGCGCTTCGGCAATCGTGCGCCCGATGGCCAGGCCCAGGCCGGAGTGATTGCCATATTCCTCCCCTTCGGGACGATGCGAATGGAAACGGCGGAAGACCTTCTCCCTTTCCGCCTCGGGGATGCCGGGGCCTTCGTCGCACACCGTTGCGCTTACGCGATCATACGCGCGCGCGATCGTCACGATGATCCGGCCACCTTCAGGAGAGAACGACACCGCGTTGTCGATCAGGTTCTCGGCAATCCGTTCCAGGCGGATGGGCACCCCCATCACCACGTCGCTGCTGGTTTCAAGGTCGATCTCGATGGCGCAGCCGCGATTCTCGCTGCGCTCCATCTTGCGCGCCACCACGTTGGCGAAAAGCTGGCCCAGTTCCACGGCCTCGAAAGTCGCGCGGCTTAGTTCGGCATCGATGCGACTGGCTTCCGAAATCTCCGAGACAAGGCGATCGATCCGGCGAACATCATGCGCAGCGATGTCCACAAGCTGCGCGCGCAAATCCGGATCATCGACCTTGGGCAGGGATTCTGTGGCACTGCGCAGGGATGCGAGCGGATTCTTGATTTCATGCGCAACGTCGGCGGCAAAGGTTTCCACGGCATCGATGCGATGACGCAGCGTGGCCGTCATGTCCGACACGGCGCGTGCCAGCAGGCCGATCTCGTCGGCGCGCTCGTCCATGCGGGGCACTTCCACTTCGCGTTCCCGGCCAAGGCGCACCAGCGACGTTGCCCGCACAAGGCGGCGCAATGGTTCGATTATGGTGTTCGCCAGATACAGCGAAAGGATGGTGGAAACCGCCAGTGCCAGCAGGATGATTGTCATCAGGCTGCTGCGCGCATTGCGCACGGCCTGCGTGATATCGGCGGCATTGCGGGTGGTGAGCAGGCTGGCACCGTTGACGCCGACAGGAGCCGCCGCATTGATGACCGGGGTGTTGTCCGGCGCGCGGCGCAGTTCGATCTGGGTCAGGCCTTGCTGGCGCACACGGGCAAGTTCGGGCCAGGTGTCAGCCGCCGTATCTTCCGGCTCTATATAGGGCGGAGGGGAGGGCGCGCCGACAGCGGAGTTGAGGGCGTTGTCGGTCCACCTGGCCAGGTCTTCGACGAAAGGTTCTGCCACCGGATCATCGAAGGTGAAGGAGGGTTCATCGAGCGCGAAGCTATCGGCGATCAGGGTGCCCGCACCGTCATACATGCGAAGCCGCATCCGCTGTTCGCGCCCGATCTGGCTGAGCAGGGCCTCCTGCCGTTCCCGCGTGGCACCCGCCAGCGCCTCGGCGGTGATCTGCGCCTCGATCCGGGCGAGCTTGAAACGTTCGTCCAGCAATTGCCGGCGATAGGAATCGAGGAAGAACAGGCTGCCCGCCAGCACCAGCAGGGGGATCAGGTTGACCGCCAGGATGCGCGCGGTGAGCGAGCGGCCGATAGGAAAGGCGAGCCGTTCCAGACGACTGGCCTGCAACGCATCGCGTGCGCTTTCGTCAGCCATCGGTGAAGCTGTAACCGGCACCGTACAGCGTTTCGATTGCGCCGAATTCCGGGTCTGCCGCGCGGAATTTGCGCCGCAGCCTCTTTATATGTGAATCCACGGTGCGATCATCGACGAAAATATCGTCGGGATAGGCTGCATCCATCAACTGGTTGCGGCTCTTGATCACGCCGGGCCGGATGGCCAGCGCCTCCAGGATCAGGAATTCGGTGACCGTCAGGCTTACCGCCTTGCCATCCCACGTCACCTGGTGGCGCGCCGGATCCATCGCCAGGCGTCCGCGCGCGATCACCTCGTTGTGCGCGGTCGGCATTGAGGCAGCGCCTTCCACGGTTTCGGGCAAGGGCGCGGCGCGGCGCAGTATCGTGCGGATGCGGGCCAGCAGCAGGCGCTGGCTGAAGGGCTTGGCGATGTAATCGTCCGCACCCATCGCAAGGCCCGCCTCCTCGTCCTCCTCCTGGTCCTTGCTGGTGAGGAAGATCACCGGAAGATCGGAAGAGGCGCGCAGTTTCTGCAGCAGTTCCATCCCGTCCATGCGCGGCATCTTGATATCGAACACGGCAAGGTCCGGCGGATTGTGCTGCAAGGCGGCCAGCGCGGCTTCGCCATCGGAATAGACGCGCGTGGCATAACCTTCCGCCTGCAGGGCAATCGACAGCGGTGGTGAGGATATTGCGATCATCGTCCACCAGCGCGATTGTGCGCTGGCTGTCGGCGGCAGAATTGTGCGGCTCGCTTGTGGTATCGTCCGAGGTATGGGTCATGCTGCTCCTTGGTGGGACTGGACGTAATCGCTTGAACGCGAGGTGACAACACGGCGGCGATGCCGAAGGAAAATTCCGCGCGGTTTAACCTGTGTCAAAGAAGGACAAAATCAAACAGACCAAGCCAAATTGACGCCGCAATGTTACACCCCTATGCGGTTTCACATATGCAGGGCATTCGAATGCCCTGTACTACATCTTGACCCGTGTTGAGGAGCTAACGTGTCATATACGCTTTCCAAGTCGCTGTCCGAACAGGGCATCGCGACCACCGCCACTATTCACCCCAATCTTGGCACCGCCGCACTGGTCGAACATGCCATCAGCAAGGGCGAGGGTAAGCTGACCAAGGACGGCGCGCTTCTGGTCGATACCGGCAAGTTCACCGGCCGCAGCGTCAAGGACAAGTTCGTTGTCCGCGATGCCACTACCGAAGACACGATCGACTGGGGCAAGATCAACCAGCCGATGGCGGAGGAGCACTGGGCCAATCTGAAGGCCGATTTTCTCGCAGCGACGAAGGACCAGGAAGAGCTTTACGTTGCCGACCTGTTTGGCGGTAGCCAGCCGGAATACCGGGTGAACGTGCGCGTGATCACGCAAATGGCCTGGCACAACCTGTTCGCCCGCACGCTGCTCGTGCGCCCGACGCCCGAAGAACTGGCAAGCTTCGATCCCGAATACACGATCATCAACCTGCCGAGTTTCAAGGCCGACCCGGAACGCCACGGTTGCCGCAGCGACACCGTCATCTCGGTCAACCTTACGGAAAAGCTGATCCTGATCGGCAACACCGAATACTCCGGCGAGATGAAGAAGGGTGTGTTCGGCCTGCTGAACTACCTGCTCCCCGAACAGGGCGTTATGCCGATGCACTGTTCGGCCAATATCGGCCCGGACGGGAAAACGGCGATCTTCTTTGGCCTCTCCGGCACCGGCAAGACCACGCTTTCCGCCGACGCCAGCCGCACACTTATTGGCGATGACGAGCACGGCTGGTCGGACGATGCCGTCTTCAACTTCGAAGGCGGCTGCTACGCCAAGATGATCAACCTCTCCGAAGAGGGTGAGCCGGAAATCTACGCCACGACCAAGATGTTCGGCACGATCATCGAGAACGTGACGATGGACGAGGAGACACGCGAGCTCGACTTCGACGACGGCAGCAAGACGGAGAACACGCGCGGCGCCTATCCGATCGAGTACATTCCCAACACATCGGAAAAGAACCTTGGCCCGGCTCCTGCCAACGTCATCATGCTGACTGCCGATGCTTTTGGAGTGCTGCCTCCGATCGCTCGCCTCACCGCCGACCAGGCGATGTATTACTTCCTCTCTGGCTACACCGCAAAGGTGGCTGGCACCGAGATCGGCGTGACCGAGCCGGAAGCGACTTTCAGCACCTGCTTTGGCGCGGCCTTCATGCCGCGCCACCCCAGCGTATATGGTAACCTGCTCAAGAAACGCATCGCCAGCGGCGGCGTGCAGTGCTGGTTGTTCAACACCGGCTGGACCGGCGGCAAGTACGGCGTTGGCAGCCGCATGCCGATCAAGGCCACGCGCGGCCTGCTGAATGCCGTGCTCGACGGCAAGATGGAAGATGTCGAGTTCCGCAAGGATGAAAACTTCGGCTTCGATGTGCCGGTACACGTGCCCGCTCTGGACGAGGCGGGCATCGACCAGTCCGTGCTCGATCCGCGCAGCACCTGGGTCGACAAGGAAGAATACGACGCCACCGCCCAGAACCTCGTCGAACTGTTCGTGAAGAACTTCCACCAGTTCGCAGAGCATGTGGACGAAGGCGTACGCATGGCTGCCCCGCACGCCGCCTGATACGATCTACCCGGTTGGAGAGGAGGACCCCGCGCGGCGCAAAGCCGTAGCGGGGTCTTTAATATGCCACGCAGCGGGCGTAGGCTGCGACTCTCGGCAATCGACTGAAGGATTCGGCATGAGCATTTTCGATCAGATACTGGATGCAGCCCACAACCACCCCACGGTCAAGAACATGGCCGAGAAGATGGGCATCGACCAGGAAACCGCGGAACGTGCCATCGCCGCGCTGACCGAAGGACACCAGGCCGATACCGATACGGTGACAACCGCAGCGGAACGCAGCGGTATCGACGCCAGCGTACTGAACCAGGTGATGGAGCATGTCGGCGGCGAGGGATCGCTCGGCTCGTTCATGCAGATGCTGGACAAGGACCACGATGGCAGCGCGCTGGACGATATCGCAGGCATGGCCGGAAAGTTCTTCGGCAAGAAATAGGCGCTGCGGCCGTGGGCGGCGGGTTGTCAGGCCGTCATCGCGGTTCAGACAATGCCGAGCAGGCCCAGACCGACAAGCACGGCAGCGCTTCCCTTCCGGGCGGCGCGCTGTCGCCGCAATCTTGAATCGGGTGCAGGCGGCATCGGCTCGTTCGCGCCCATCTGGCCGTAGAGGGCGTTGGCCAGCGCCTGCTCTACCAGACGCGAACCGTTCAGCAGCGGCGCTGCCGGCATCATCGGTGCGGGGTCTTGCACTGGCGACGGCGGCCTGTCGGCATAGGTTGCCGTGGTGATACCTTTCATCGCGGCGATTGCCTCGCACACCTTCTCGAACCGGTGCGATACCACCTTGTTGATGCGCGTGCGCTTGCGACACAGCAGTTCGAAACTGTGCGAGACGAGCGTGAAGCTTTCGTCGCCCTGCTTTTGTGCGTGGCGCAACGCGGCGATGATTTCGCGGTACGACAACGCGGTGAGCTGCGCATGGCGAAGGCCACCAAAGGCATCGCCGATGCAGCCGATGGGCACTTCGACCACGCCGTTCCGCATCAACGGGGCGCGGTGTTCTTCATTCAGCGCGATATCGCACTCGCCTTCCATCAGGCCGGGCGGATGGCTGGAATCATGCGTCAGACCGACTTCGCATAGTGCTCGCAGCGTATCGTCATTGGCACCGTAATTCCCGGCACGAAATGCCACAGGGCGCGGGGCGCCTGCATCCATCAGGAACGCGCTCGCCATTTCCAGCAAACGGCATTGCTCGTCGAAAGAATAGTCCTTCAGGTTGGGGCCCTTGCTGGCGCCCAGCGGATTCGCATCGCCTGCGATGGCCAGCCATTCGGTATGCAGATGCATCTGCACATCGTGACCGCGTGCAAGGATTGGCTCCACCACATCGGCGATGGCCCCTGTGCCCCAGACCAGCGCCGGCATCGGGTCGACGAAGAAGACCGCTTTCATTCCATGGCGGTCGAACACGTCCATCTGGTGGAAAATGCCGACATCGCCAGCGGGGGTGGCGCCGCGAATGGCACGGTCGAAATTGGCGGTGCGCGAACCGGGCCCGTGCTTCGCGGTGAAGCCGGACTCGTACTCGGTATCGATGGTGACGTAGAGCGCGACCATCCGACTTGCCTGCCTCCCATGCGCAAAGCAGCCCACCCGCAAGATGCGGTTGGCTGGTTCGGTGACGCATAGCAGCGTGGGGTTAAGCTGAGGTATCCTGCACGTAACGGCTGATATTCGCCGCCAGCACGTCCAGCGGGGCATTGCCGCCGTTCACCACCGCCTGGTTGAAATCGCGCAGGTCATACGATCCGCCCAGCGCCGCCATTGCGCGCTCGCGCTGGCGCAGGATTTCCAGCTTGCCGACCATGTAGCCGGTCGCCTGGCCCGGCCAGCTGCAATAGCGATCCACCTCGCTGGCGATCTGTTCGCGCTTGTTGCCGTTTCTTTCCATGAAGAAGCGCACCGCCTGCTCCCGGCTCCAGCGTTTGTGATGCAGCCCCGTGTCCACCACCAGGCGGCAAGCGCGGAAGGCGGCGTCCTGCATGTAACCCAGCCGCCAGGCCGGGTTGTCCGAATAGGCACCCAGTTCGTCGGCGAGTTGCTCTGAATACAGCGCCCAGCCTTCGGAGAAGGCGTTGAACGCCAGGATGGAGCGGATCAGCGGCAACTGGTTGGAATATTCACCCTCCCACACATGGCCGGGGATGGTCTCGTGATGCACCAGCGTGGGAACATCGTATTTGCGGTGCAGATCGGTGGTGCGCAGGTTGATCCACATCTTGCCCGGCACCGTGCCATCGACGCTGCCCGCCCCGCCATAGGCGGTGGGCGCGCCGGGTTCCTCTGCCGGGGGCAGGCGGCGCACTTCGAGATTGCCCGCCGCCACTTCGCGGAAAGCGCGCGGCATCTGCGCCCGGATCCATTCGATGCGGTCTTCTATGAAGGACATGATCTCCGCGCGGCCCGGATCGCCTTCGGCAAACATGAATCGTGGGTCTTCCGAGAGCTGGGTCATCCGGTCGCCCACTGTTCCGTCGGTGTAGCCGATGTCACGCAGGATCGGGTCCATGCGGGCGTGAATGTCGTCCAGCGTGGCAAGGCCCAGTTCGTGAATCTCGTCAGGCGACATGTTGGTGGTGGTGCTGGATCGCAGCGACCAGTCGTACCACTCGTCCCCGCGCGGCTGTGACCAGATGCCGGGATCGCTGTCCGCGACGGCGCGCTCTCGCTGCAATTCGGCAAGCTGGGCTTCCATGGCTGGGGCGATCCGGCCGGTGACGATCTCGCTGGCGCGCGCTTCCCAATTGCCCGCGATGCCTTCCTCCCGCGTGCGGCGGACCAGCGATTCCACCAGCGCGCCGCCAGCGCGCGCATCGGCGATCTGCGCGGTCATCTGGTCGATCGCCTTGTCCAGCAGGAAGTCTGGCGGCACCACGCCCATTGCGCGGGCATTCATGATCCGCTCCAGCTCTCCGCCCAGCACGCCCGGCATCTCCTCCAGCCGCGACACATAGGCTTCGGCGTCAGCCTCGTCGGCGACGGGGTGGTCGGAATCGAGGAAGCGCGGCAGGTCGATATAGGCGCCCACGTTCTGGATCACGACATAGGGCGCGGTGCGCCAACTGCCCACGGGGATGTCGCCATAGGGCAGCGCCATGCCGTCTATCGCCGTGGCATAGGCGCTTTCCACCACTTCGAAACTGGTGCGCGTGGCGGGATCGAGGCCGGTCTTGTCGAAGGCGCGGGCGCGGGCAAGGTCGGTGCGCAGCGTGGCGGCATAGGCGTCCTGCCCCTCTGGCGAGGAATTGCCGAGCTGGCCGCGCAGGGCGGCATGCGCGCCCGTATCCACGCCAAGGCTGGTGGCGCGGGTGGGCTCATGCCGCAGCATGTTCCAGGCAATATCGTCCAGCAGCGCCTCGGCAGCGGCTTGCCCACCGGGCGCCGCCGTGGTGACGCAGCCGGGCAGGACGGTGAGGGCGGTGGTAGCGCCCAGCGCTCCAAGAAAGGAGCGGCGGGAAAGCGATGGGGCGATGATCTGGTGCATGACGGAATGGTTACCGATGCAACCGATCCAGTCAAGCACGATGCCAGCCAAACATGATGGGACTGGCGAGGTTGCCATGTGCGGGCTAGGGCAGGGGCATGTTCGACCTTGTCATCTCGATCGTCGTGCTTGCTGCCATCGCTCTTGCGGCAGGCGCATTCGTGCTCTGGCGAAAGGGTATCACGCGCCAGGCCATGCTGATGGCGATCCTTTCCTTCGTGATGATCATCAACGTGGCGATCTGGCTGGTGCCAATGGCTGGCGGCGACACCCCGATGGAAGCCGCCGCCAATGCCATCGCCGAAGACGAAGCCAGGTAAGACTAGGGGCCAGGTCAGACTAGGGGCCAGGTCAGACTAGGCGCGACCTACCGTTCCGGTATCTGCCAGGTGACGGTGCCGGTGTAGGTTCCCACCGTCGTCTCTCCGCGATTGTTTTTCGCAGGTTCGAAGCGCGCCCGGCTCTCGATCAGGCGGCAGGTGTTGCTATCCAGCGAGGCATGGCCGCTGCTGCGGGTGATTTCGCAAGCGTCGACCCGGCCATTGCTGCCAATCACCAGCCTGTATCCGGCGGTGCCTTCGCGCTCCCGCACAAGATCGCTGCGGGCGTAGTCGTTGGAGGTTATCCAGCCCGCAGGGCCGTTTCGCGGCGACGCAGAGACGGGCGCGATTGACGGCGTCACATTCGGCACAATCGCCGGACCGGGAATTTCCAGCGTGCGCGGCGGCGACGTCAGCACGACTTCGGTACTGATATTCGGAGTGACCGGCTCAGCCTCGATCGGCGTGTTGCGGATCAGGGGGATCGGCGGCACTGGCGCGGTGACGGGGGCCAGCGCCTGCTCTGGCGGATTTGGCACCACCTCGGGCGGCGGGGGCGGAGGCGCCGGTGGTTCGGGATTGAAATAGGCGATGAGGCCGTCGTCCTCGTTTGCGATCACACCGGTGATCGTGAGGCCGGCGATGATCCCGGCACCCACCAGCGCATGGATCGCGATAACGCCTGTTGCCGCACGCAGGCGGGCAGCGGGGCTGACTGTAGCATTGGCATAAGTCATGGTTTTGTCCTCTTCCGGTCGCTCACCCGTTTGTCAGGCGAGTCATGTTATACTGTAACACTATGCGAAGAGAAACCGAAACGCAAGCGCGCGCCGAAACCGGGGTTCCGACGCGCGCAAATCGTTTGGTGTCAAAGCCCTGCGATCAGGTGATCGGGCAGCTCGGATCGAGGCGGAAATCGAGGTAGTTGTCGACCGACTTCATCAGCTCGTCCTGCTCGTTCTCGAAGAAGTGGTTGGCGCGCGGAATCTCGTCGTGATGGATGGTGATGTGCTTTTGCGTGCGCAGCTTGTCGACCAGCTTCTGCACGGCAATGGGCTGCACCACGGTATCCGCCGTTCCCTGGATGAAGATGCCCGATGCGGGGCAGGGCGCGAGGAAGCTGAAATCATACATGTTCGCAGGCGGCGCGATGGAGATGAAGCCGCGAATCTCTGGCCGACGCATCAGCAATTGCATGCCGATCAGCGCGCCGAAGGATACGCCGCCCACCCACGTGGTCTGCGCTTCGGGGTGAATTTGCTGCACCCAGTCGAGCGCGCTGGCGGCATCGGACAATTCGCCGATGCCATTGTCGAAGCTGCCCTGGCTCTTGCCCACGCCGCGAAAGTTGAAGCGCAGCACGGCAAAGCCGCGATTGACGAAAGTCTTGTACAATTGCTGCACGATCCGGTCGTTCATCGTGCCGCCGCCCTGGCTGTGCGGGTGCAGGATCATGGCCACCGGCGCACGCGGGCGCGGTGCGGGGGAGAAACGGCCTTCGAGACGGCCTTCGGGGCCGGGGAAGATTACATGGGGCATGGGCGGTTGGTGCTCTGCTGGAATGTGGGCCGCCAACGCGGGTAGCGCGGCGCAGGTGGGCGGCTATATAGGGATTATGTCACTTTTCGCAATTATTCTCGCATGACACGTATTTATCTGGATCACGCTGCCACCACGCCACTGCGGCCAGAGGCGCGCGCGGCGGTGGAGGAAGGCTTCGCCAACTGGGCCAATCCGTCGAGCCCGCACGCCGAGGGGCGCAAGGCGCGTGCGGCGCTGGAAGATGCGCGTGAAAGGTGCAAACAGGCGCTGGGCTGGGATGGTGAATTGATCTTCACCAGCGGCGCGAGCGAGGGTGCGGCGCTGGCCTTGCACCACGCGCACGCCGAAGCGCGCCTGGTGAGCGCGGTGGAGCACGATTGCATCCTGGGCACGGCCAAGGATGCAGAACGGCTTCCCGTCCGGCCTGATGGCGCTCTCGATCTCGACTCCCTGCGCGAGGCGGTGCAGCGAGAGCGGCCTCTTGTGGCGGTGCAGCATGTGAATTCCGAAACCGGGAACCGTCAGGATCTGGTTGCCATTGCCGGGATCGTGAATGACGCTGGCGGGCTGCTGCTGGCCGATTGCGCGCAAAGCGCCGGGAAGATTGCGCTGCCGCCGTGCGACATGGCAATTGTCTCCGCGCACAAGTTTGGCGGCCCTGTAGGTATCGGTGCGCTGCTGGTGCGCGATTACGCCATGCTGGAACCTGTGGGCGGGCATGAACGCGGCTATCGTCGCGGCACGGAAAACCTGCCGGGCGCGCTGGGAATGGCCGCCGCGCTGGAGGTGGATGAACCCTATTTGCAGGATGATGTTCTTGCCGCGCGGGAGCGATTGGCGGCGACGGTGCGCGAAGCAGGGGGGACTTGGTTTGCGGATCGCCTCTCCGATCCGACGCCCTTCGTGAACGCGATTGCCATGCCGCAGATGTCCGCCACGGCGCAGGTGATGCGCTTCGACATGGCGGGGTTTGCGGTATCGCAGGGCAGCGCCTGTTCCAGCGGCACGATGAAGACCAGCCACGTGATGCAGGCGATGGCGGTGGACAAGGCGATTGCCGACAAGACGATCCGCGTATCATTGGGGTGGAACACGACGGCGGAGGAAGTGGATGCGTTTGCGGAGGCTTGGCGATCCCTTGTCTAGGCTCGTCAGGATGACGAAGGCGCAAACCTTTCCTACAGTGGTTGCCCGACCTACTGGCCCCGCATGCCTTTCGCTCATCGCTTCTCGTCAGTATTCCGGCAAAGTGTCAACTTCGCCCATCACCTCGAAAACGGCCAAACTCTGCGGAAAAGTGGCGTGACAAGGCCATCGTCACGATGTCAACTTCGTCAACTTCGTGTAGGACTTATCCCACGATGATCTACCTCGATTACCAGGCCACGACCCCGCTGGCCCCCGAAGCGCGCGACGCGATGTTGCAGTGGCTGGACGGGCCGGATGGCACCGCTTTCGGCAACCCGCACAGCCAGCACCGCATGGGCCGAATGGCCGCTGCCGCCGTTGACCTGGCGCGTGACCGGGTGGCGGCGCTGTTCCCTCCCAATGGGCAGGTGATCTTCACCAGCGGCGCGACAGAGGCGATCAATCTCGCGATGCGCGGATGCCCCGGCGAGGGTGCGATCAGCGTTTCCGCCATCGAACACGCCGCCGTGCTGGATACCGCCCACGCCATCGGCAAATGCCATGAGCTTAACGTGGCTGCCGACGGGCAGTGCAACGCCAGACAGGATATTCCGGCCAACACCAAGCTTGTCGCCGTGATGCAGGTGAACAACGAGATCGGGGTGATCCAGCCCACGGTGGAATTCCATCGCAAGGCGAAGGAAGCGGGCGCGCTTTATCTCTGCGACGCGGTGCAGGCCTATGGCAAGATGCCGCTTGCGGGTGCGGACATGATCGCCGTCTCCGCCCACAAGCTGCACGGACCGAAAGGTATAGGCGCGCTGTGGGTTCGCCACGGTATCGACCTTGAGCCGGTGCAGACCGGCGGGGGGCAGGAGGCGAACCTGCGATCGGGCACCCTCAGCCCGGCCCTGTGCGCAGGCTTTGGCGCGGCGGCCAAGGTAGCGGCGGAGCGCATGGACGAGGATGCCGCGCACGTGGAGGCGCTGTGGAGCCGGGCGCGCGAACTGTTCGAGGATTGGGACCTGAACGGCAGCGCGGAGGCGCGCTGGCACGGCAACCTCAATATTCGCAAGAAGGGGCTGGATGTCGCCCGCCTGATGTCGGACTGCCGCGATGTGATGTTCTCCGCCGGTTCCGCCTGCGCCAGCGGATCGGGCCGCCCCAGCCACGTGCTACAGGCCATCGGCCTTGATGCTGCACAGGCGAAAAGCTCGATCCGTCTGGGGTTCGGCCGCTATACCGCCATTAGTGACCTTGAAACCGCCGCCGAAAAGGTTAGGTTTGCTGCATTGCAGCAAGGATAGACGCCATCAAAGTCACCTTTATTACGCGCAAGAACGAAAGGGTGGAGGCCGAAGCCTCGCCCGGCACTCGCCTTCTTGAAGCCGGTCAGGCGGCAGGCATGCCGCTGGAAGGCACCTGCGAAGGCCAGATGGCCTGTTCCACCTGCCACGTGATCGTGGCGCGCGAATGGTTCGACAAGCTGGAACCGGCGGTGGAGGACGAGGAAGACATGCTGGACCTTGCCGCGGATGTGCAGGCCACCAGCCGCCTTTCATGCCAGATTTTGCTGACCGAGGAACTGGACGGGATCGAAGTACGCATCCCCAGCGACAGCAACGACGCGCAAGGGTTCTGACCGGCGTTCATCTCCCGTCGAGATAGCACTGTATATCGGGCCCGCTCTTATCTAATTGCTTCATTTTCTCGACCTTGGATCGGATCGACCGATGACATCGCGCAATACCACCTCCCTGCTGGCTCTTGAAGAAGACGCGAGCGATCGCGCCGCGGAGCCGCGCTCATTCTCGGATACTGCCTATCGCCTGGCCTTCGGTGCGATCGGCTGGCCCTGGCTATTGTTCAGCCTTTGGGGCGGAACGCAGGCCGAGAAGCGCCGCTTGCTGGGCCGGGTAGGCCTGGACGCCGATGCGCTGCCGCACCTCGGTAGCTGGAAGGCGGATACCGGGTTCCTTCACCGGATTGTCGATGCGGTGGAGGAATTGCGGCCTGCCAATGTTGTCGAGCTGGGCGCGGGCGCATCAACGCTGGTCTGCGCCAAGGCGCTGCAGGTGAATGGTAGCGGCACATTGCACAGTTTCGATCAGCACAAGGGATTCGTGGATGCAACGCGCCAATGGCTGAACGAGGAAGGCGCAACCGCCCGCCTCCAGACCGCTCCGCTACGCGCCAACGTGCCGGGCTGGCCGGGCGTATGGTATGACCTTTCCGACTTGCCCGAAACAATCGACCTTCTCATCATCGACGGCCCGCCATGGTCGGTGCATCCTTACGTTCGCGGTGCGGCGGAATGCCTGTTTGACCGTCTTTCGCCCGGTGCGATAGTGCTGCTTGACGATGGCGCACGGCCGGGGGAGCGGATTGTCGCACGCCGCTGGCGCGAGCGTTGGCCAGACATCGATTTCGAGCTGGTAAAAGGCAGCACGAAAGGCACGCTGGTCGGTAGAAAGCAGCGCGAAGGAGCCGTGGTCGCTTTCCCGCAGCGCGCTGTGGGAAATGTCGCAGGCGGATGGCGGCGCGCGGCGATGATTGCTCTGGCTTTTGCCGGAGGCTGGCTGGTTCATGGAGCGATCGGGGAGCCGCAGCCCGCCAGTGCCGCGACCTTTATCGAAGAGGCCGACGCATCCTACACCGCATCGCAAGCGCGCCTGCGCATGGCCTCGCAGGTTGAAACGCCCCAACTGGACAGGCAGGAGATCGCCAGCACGACCGGTATTGACCTGCCCTCTGTACCCGCAGGCTGGCAATTGCAGGATGTGCAGGTCTATCCTTCGGAATTCGGCGTTTCGGTGGCGATAGTAATGGATGCCGGGAAGGGCGAAATCGTATCCCTGTTCGCAACGCTGGCGGAAACGCCTGCCGAAAAACTGCCGTTGCTGGAAATGCGGGGAGATCGCTCGCTTGCCTACTGGGAGCAGGGACCGATCGCATATGCGCTATCCGGTGAACTGCCTTCTGACAGGGTGCTCGCCCTTGCGGCGGAGCTGGCCGGGGAATGACGCAACTTAAATAAAAACCCCGCCGCACTTTTCAGTGCGACGGGGTGAAGCGAAGCCCCGATCCTCGTTCTCGGGAGGGGGGATGATCGCAAGGATCAAGCGGCTTCGTTCAATTTGTTCTTTTGTTGCTCTTCGAGCGCCGAGATTATTGCTTTAGAGAATGCAGGGATGTCGTCCGGGTTCCGGCTGGTGATGAGATTTCCATCAATTGCCACTTCCTGGTCGACTACGTTGCCGCCTGCGTTGGCAAGATCGGTGCGGACACTGGGCCAACTGGTGACCGTCTTGCCGTTCACCACGCCGGCTTCAATCAGCATCCACGGTGCGTGGCAGATTGCAGCAACGGGCTTGCCCGAGGCGCAGAAGTCGCTGACCAGTTGGACAGCCTTGTCGTTCATCCGCAGGATGTCCGGATTGATCTGGCCACCTGGCAGCAGAAGCGCGTCGAATTCGCCTGCTTCGGCTTCATCCACGGTAAGATCGACATCGACCGAGTTCCCCCAGTCATCTTCGTCCCAGCCCTTGATCTGGCCATCCTCCAGGCTGACAACCACGGTTTCGTAACCGGCGTCGTCAAGGTTGGCCTTGGGCTTCTCCAGCTCCGATTGTTCGAAGCCATTGGTTGCGAGGATCATGATACGTTGGGCCATATTGGCGCTCCTTCGATTAAATTAGTGTTCGGGGCTTCAACGGGTGGGGAAAGCGCGTCGTTCCGCGCTGTCCGCCGAGCCGTGACGGTGATAGGGCGAAGCGCATGGCAACCGTCGAAGAACCTGATGATTCCGGCGCGGGCATCACCCGCGAACCGTTCGAAAGCGCGCTGGAAAGCCGCTATCTCGTCTACGCCCTGTCCACGATTACCGCGCGTTCACTGCCGGATTTGCGCGATGGGTTGAAACCGGTCCACCGCCGCTTGCTGTGGACGATGCGGCAACTGCGCCTCTCGCCGGACAACACTTTCAAGAAAAGTGCCCGCGTCGTCGGCGATGTGATCGGCAAGTATCACCCCCATGGCGACGTGGCGGTTTACGATGCGATGGTGCGCCTCGCCCAGCCATTCACGCTGCGCTATCCGCTGGTGGAGGGGCAGGGCAATTTCGGCAATATCGATGGCGATAACGCCGCAGCCTATCGCTATACCGAATGCCGCCTGACGCGCACCGCCATGCATCTGATGGACGGGCTGGACGAAGGCACGGTCGAGTTCACTCCCACCTACAACAACGAGGAAGAAGAACCGGTCATCATGCCCGGCCTCTTCCCCAACCTGCTGGCGAACGGGGCCAGCGGTATTGCCGTGGGCATGGCCACCAGCATCCCCAGCCACAACGTGGCAGAAGTGCTGGATGCCGCCGAGATGGTGCTGTTCAACAACGACGTGACGCACCAGGAACTGATGGGCGTGTTCAAGGGGCCGGACTTTGCCACGGGCGGCCTCGTCGTCGACAGCGAGGAGGCGATCAGCCACGCCTATGAAACCGGGCGCGGCTCCTTCCGCGTGCGGGGCCGCTTCCATGCGGCAGAGGCAGAGAATGCGGAAGATCGCGAGGCGGGTATCGAGCGGCTGAGAGGCGGCGGTTACCAGTTGGTGATCTCCGAAATCCCCTATCAGGTGCCCAAGGGCAAGCTGATCGAACAGATCGCGGCGACCATTGGCGACAAGAAACTGCCGATCCTCGAAGACGTGCGCGACGAGAGCGACGAGCAGGTGCGCATCGTGCTGGTGCCGCGTAGCCGCAATGTCGATCCGGAGTTGTTGAAGGAAAGCGTCTACAAACTTACCGATCTCGAGACTCGCTTCGGGCTCAATCTCAACGTGCTGGATGCCACGCGCACGCCGATGGTGATGGGGCTGAAGGAATTGCTGGGCCATTGGGTCGCCCACCAGATCGAGATCCTGCAGCGCCGCACCACGCATCGCCTGGCCAAGATCGCGGACCGGCTGGAGCTGCTGGAAGGCTATATCATTGCCTTCCTCAACCTGGACCGGGTGATCCAGATCATCCGCACCGAGGATGAGCCAAAGCCGGTGATGATGGCGGAATTCAACCTGACCGATCGGCAGACCGAGGCGATCCTCAACATGCGGCTGCGCAGTTTGCGCAAGCTGGAGGAGATGCAGCTTCGCACCGAGAAGGACGAGTTGCTGAAGGAGCAGGAGGAGCTCCAGAAGCTGCTGGACAGCCCGGCTCGCCAGCGCACCCGCCTGAAGCGCGACATGGCGATGCTGCGCAAGGAATACGGTCCGGACACCGTCATCGGCATGCGCCGCACGACCATTGCCGAGGCTGCGTCAACCGTCGAGTTCAACCCCGATGCCATGATCGAGAAAGAGCCGGTGACGGTGATTCTTTCGCAAAAGGGATGGGTGCGCGCGGCCAAGGGGCATGTCGAACTGGGCAAGGATGGCTGCGGCGATTTCAAGTACAAGGAAGGCGACGGCCCGGCCTTCGCCCTGCATTGCCAGACGACCGACAAGCTGCTGCTGTGCGGCGCGGACGGGCGCTTTTTCACGCTGGGCGCAGATAAATTGCCCAGCGCGCGCGGCTTTGGCGAGCCGGTGCGCAACACGCTGGATATCGACGCCGCCACGCAGATCATCGCGGTGGTGGTGCACGAGAAGGACAAGCAGGTGCTGCTGGCCTCCACCATCGGCAAGGGCTTTGTCGCCATCACCGATGAACTGCTGGCCGAAACCCGCAAGGGCCGCCAGGTGGTGAACCTGAAAGGCGATGCAAGACTGCTGGTGGCTCGCGCCATTCCTGCCGAGCACGATCACGTTGCCGTGGTAGGCGAGAACCGCAAGCTAGTGGTCTTCGCGCTGGAGGAAATGCCGGTGATGGCCCGCGGGCAGGGCGTCACCTTGCAGCGCTATCGCGATGGCGGCCTGTCCGATGTCACTACCTTTAAACTGGAAGATGGCCTCAGCTGGACGATGGGCGGCGACAGCGGCCGCACCCGGACAGAGAACGAGATCGGCATGTGGAAGGTTGCGCGTGGTGCCGCCGGACGCCTGCCGCCGCAGGGCTTCCCGAAGGACAACCGGTTCTAGATACAAAAAACCCGGCAGGATCGCTCCTGCCGGGTCTCTTGGTGATTGGGTAAACCGGAGTGGCTTAGCCAGCCTGTGCGGCAAGCGCAGCTTCCAGGTCCGACATCATGATGCGGGCCATCAGCGCGCCGTTGGGATCAACCACGAACATGTCGCGCGGCAGGGTAACCATGGTTTCGTCTTCGCGCATGATGACGATGTTCGTGCCATCAATGTTGTCGATCGTGCCCAGCGGCTGCGGGTCTGCAGTCATTACGGCTGCGCCTTCGACGAGCGCGGCTGCGAGAGCCTGTTCGGCAGCGGCAAGCTGCTGTTCGTGCATCTGGACGAGCTGGTCGCGCGTGACGTTCAGCGTCGGGCCGGCTTCGCTGGTGCCGAAAGCATTGGCGGGCAGCGCGATCTGGTATTCGCCAACCGTCATCAGGACGGCCTGTTCGTTGGTCTCGGCGACGGTGCCGATGACATTGCCATCATTGCCCGTTACGGTGTCGCCTACGTCTTGCGCAAGGGCAGGGTTGGCGGCGAGCGCGGCGAGAGCGGCGGCGGCGGTAAGTGCGATCTTCTTCATGCAAAATCCCTTCGATCCAGACCCTCGCATGAGATGGTCCGGGAGTTGATCTCCTCCGACAAGGCCATGAAAGGCGCCGGAAATGGCGTGCGGGCGGCAAGCATCCGGCGCAAGGCCGGAGCAGACTCTGAAACGACGCAGCGATAGCGCCGATCCCGCTGAAACCTGTTTAGCAGGCGGCTTCTGAACACTACCTGCACCAATCATGCGGACGATTTCAACCGTAAATGTGAACTTTCACAAATGCGAACTGGGTCGCAGCGCCTCGTCGAGCAGGCGTTCGACCCTCTCGCGGCCCGGAAAGCCCTCTTCCAGCCAGCGGTCTTCAACCTCCTGCAATATCCGCGCAACTTCCGGTCCGGCGGCAACGCCGCGGGCGACGATTTCCCCGCCGCGCAAGGGGAAACGCGGCGTCTCCCAGCCATCCAGCATCGCTGTCGGTTCATTCGCCAGCATAAGCAGGTCACAGGCCACATCCATGCCTTCGCGATAGGCAAGCACGCGCGCGTCGCCGGGTCTGCGCGCGCGGCCAGCCAGCCGGGCGAGGCGCTTCTTATGGGCGTTGGAAAGACGCAACCGGGCAGCGACCTGCTTTGCGGTATCCACGTCGGCAGGAAGCAGGGCGGCAAGGCGCCGGATCGGTTCGGGCCGAGCGTCTTGTTGCTGTTCGGTTCGAACCAGTGCCACCAACCGGTCCAGCCCATCACCTGATACCTCCGGCAGGATCACCTCCAGAACGCCGCGCTGGTGCATCCGGTGCATCGTGGCGTGTGGGTCCGGCAGAGAAAGCAGGCCCAGCAATTCCATCGCCACCCGCTCCCGGCTCAGGCCCTTGAGCATGGGGGCAAGTTCGGCGCAGGCTTCCTCGCCTTCATCGTCCAGCGCCGAGCCGAAACGCGCCTGGAAGCGATAATAGCGCAGGATGCGCAGGTGATCCTCGCGAATGCGCTGCCGGGCATCGCCGATAAAGCGAACGCGCCTTGCCTCCAGATCGGCCAGTCCGCCGAAGAAGTCCGCGATTTCCAGAGTTTCAGGATGAACGAACAGGGCGTTGATGGTAAAATCGCGGCGCGCGGCGTCATCCCGCCAGTGTTCGGCAAATTCGACGACTGCGCGGCGGCCATCGGTGGCGACATCCTTGCGCAGGGTTGTCACTTCCACCGGTCCGCCTTGTGTCACGGCGGTGATCGTGCCGTGATCGATGCCGGTGGGCACGCATTTGATCTTCGCCGCCTTCAGCCGCTCCATCACTTCTTCGGGGTGTAGCGTGGTCGCAGCGTCGATATCTTTCACCGGCAAGCCCAGTAGCGTGTCCCGCACCGCGCCGCCGACCCAGCGCAGGTTCTCTGCACCCAGGGCAGAAACGATCGCCAGAAGGTCTGCGCGGGCCGTCCAGTCTGTTTCGGGTAATTTCGCCACTATGCCTTCCGCTCACCTTGAGCATGGTCGCCTGTCATGCAGAAGGGGAGTAACGGAAAACGCGACGCTTCGACAAGCTCGGCTTTGGAAGTCTCGGGGATTAGTTCACCCGATCAGTTCATCGATCGAGAGCCGGTGCGAAAGGTGCGCAATGATCCCTGCGGTGATGCCCCAGATGATATGGCCTTCCCAGTCGATCTCGACATAGGGACGTTCATTACCGTTGAACATGCCGATCTTGGGCTTGTGGTTGTCCTGGTCCAGCAGATGACGCAGCGGCGCCTCGAACCAGTCGGCCACTTCGCGCGGATCGGGGCGTATCTCGACATCGCCAGGCACGAGGCCCAGCACCGGGGTAAGGCGAAATCCGCTGCCGGTGGCAAAGGTTGTCGCCTCGCCAATGATCCGCACCTGCGCAGGGTCGATCGCCAGCTCTTCATGTGCCTCGCGCAAGGCTGCATCTATCACGCTTTCACCCGGCTCCAGCTTCCCGCCGGGGAACGCGATCTGGCCGGGATGGCTGGCCATTGTTTCCGGGCGATGCGTCAGCAATACGCCCGGCTCTGCACGTTCGGTAACCGGGATCAGGACCGCGGCATTGCGCAGGGTCTGGCCGACGACAAATTCGCTGTCATCACGAATACCAACCATACCCACGTGCTGCGTATCGGTAAAATGCCGCTGCAACCGATCGAACAGATTGCTCATCCCTCGGGCACCAGGGTGAACGCCTTGCCCTGGCTGGTTACGGTAAGGTCGTCACCCTGGCTCAACGCGTATTCGGCCAGTTGCAGCCAGGTCGAACGGTCAATACGCGCTTCGCAACCGTGGCGCACCCCAAGGTAGATTGCCGGTGCATCGGGATCTCCCTCGGCGCGCAAGCGATTGTCGGGACCGGCGATGACCAGTTCGTCCGTGTTCAGCCGAAAGGCCAGCGCATCGCCTTCGACGCGCATATCGGTGGCCATGAAAGCGGCATCCTCTACCTCGATGGTCTGCCGGTAATGCGGGGTGACAAGATAGTGCTGTCCATCCGCCGGATCGCGCCACAGCAGCGAGGCAAAGGCGCGCACCATCGCGGGTCGCGTGATGGGGCTGCCATCGTGATACCACGTGCCATCGGCCGCAATTCGCATACGGCTGTCGCTGGTTGACTCGGGCTTCCAGCTATCAACCGGCGGCAAGTCGCGCGCAGAAACGGCCTCGGCAATCTCCAACAGGCTCATTCCGGCAAGGTCGGGGGGGATTTCATAGGCCATCGTGGTTTGACAGATGGCCCTTCCTCTCAGCCAATCCAAGGGCCCAAAGTGCCGTGATCGGGCAAAATGCCGGGATTTTCCGTGCGTACCAGCAGGCGATGCTTCTCGTACGGACCCGGAAGAGCCCATCCTTGCGTAGGCGCGCCATGAAAACCGAAGCGACCATAATAGTCAGGATCGCCGATCAGCACCTGGGGCAGCGGCGCCTGCGGATCGAGCCCGCCAGCCATCGCCGCCATCAGCGCCTGGCCAAACCCCTCGTTATGGCGTTCGGGCACCACGGCCACCGGCCCCACCATCAGCATGGGATGGCGGCGACCCTGATCATCGGTCAGCGCCACTGGCCACACCTGTATGCTGCCCACCAGCAATTCGTCAGCGTCGATCACGGCAAAGCTCAGCGCGGGTAGCCAGTCAGTCCCCTCGCGCACCGTGTAGGCGGTTCGCTTGTGCCGATCCTCGCCAAATGCGCGGTCGAGCAGCGACTCGACCATGGCGGGATCGACCTCGGCGAGTGGGATGAGAGTTGCAGTAGTGTCAGTCATGGGCGCGCGCCGATAGGGCCGCGCGGGCGCGCGTGCAAATGTTTCCCGCGATACCTGTTGCCTAACCCTTGGGCGTCAGTCGCAGCAGCCGACCCTCGGCACCATCCTCGATCACCCAGATCGCCCCGTCGGGCGCCACCGCGATATCGCGCAAGCGGCGAGGGAATTCGTATCGGGCAGCTTCGTCGGCGGCGTTTGCGGAAGCGTCCACGGTTACGCGGCTGATCGATTGGGTGCGCAGGTTGGCGATCAGCAACTGGCCTTGCCAGTCACCAAACATGCTGCCCTGGTAAAACGCCATCCCGCCCGGCGCGATGACCGGGTTCCAGCTGATCGCGGGCTTGGTGAAGCCATCGTCGGGGGTGTGATCGGGAATATCGCTCCCGCTGTAATTGTCGCCATTGGAGCGGACGGGCCAGCCGTAATTGTTGCCGCGTTGGACAAGGTTCAGCTCGTCTCCACCGGCCGGGCCGTGCTCCAGCGCCCAGAGGTTGCCCGAAGAATCGAACTCCAGCCCCAGCATGTTGCGCTGTCCGTAGGTCCACACCTGGTCCGTCGGGCTGCCCCGATCGGCAAAGGGATTGCCCGCAGCAGCCGTGCCGTCGAGGTTGAGGCGGACGACCGAGCCAAGGTTGTTTGCAAGATCCTGCGCCGGATCCTGCGCCTGCCGGTCTCCGCTGGAAACAAACAGGTGCTGGCCATCGGGCGAGAATGCGAGGCGATGCGAATAGTGGCCGGGGCGAGGCATGGCCTGGCTCTGTTCCCAGATCTGCGTCAGTCCATCGACATGGCAGCTGTCTGCGGCGTTACAGACCAGCGTGCCGCGACCCACGGCGGCCTTCGTGCCTTCGCCGTCCTGCTTCGCCCAGGACAGGTAGATCATGTTGCTTTGCGCATAATCCGGCGCGAAGGCGAGCGCGCCCAGGCCGCCCTGGCCGGCATAGGCAACCGACGGCATCCCGCTGACGGTCCCCAATTGACCGTTGGCAGGATTGAAGAACTTCATCGTGCCGGGCTTCTCGGTGATGAAGATCACCCCGGTGCCGGGCTCGAAAGCCAGGGCCCAGGGTTCGTTGAACGCTTCATAGGCCGCCGCGTCGAAAGGCGACTGGGCTTGCAGCTCTACCGTTTCGCCGCCATTGGCCAGGGCGCCATCGCCGCCGCTCTGCATGGATGTCGGGCTGGGCGAGGGGGCGCTATCCCCCATTGCCGCGCTGTTGCAGCTTGCCAGAGCGAAGGTGGAGAATATTGTGGCGTAGAGGAACTTATTACGCATGCTGTCAGGAACTCCTTCGCACCAATTTTGCGCCACGCTCGGCTCCGGCCCGCTGGTTGCGGGTGTGGATGAGGCCGGGCGCGGGCCACTTGCCGGGCCGGTTGTGGCCGCAGCCGTGCTGCTGTGCAAGCCCCGACCAAAGGGCGTAGGCGATTCCAAGAAACTGACAGCACGGGCGCGGGCGGAGGCCGAGGAGGCCATCCGCCGCCGCTGCGCCTTTGGCATCGGCGTGGTGGATGTGGATGCGATCGACCGGCTCAACATCTTTGGCGCCACGATGCTGGCGATGAGCCTGGCGGTGCACAGCCTGTGTGAGGCGATTGGCGAACACCGGCTGGAAACCCTGATCGACGGCAATCTGACGCCGCAGGGCCGCTGTGCGCAATGGCGCTGGCCTGCGCGCGCCATCGTGGGCGGCGATGGGAAAGAACCGGCCATTGGCGCGGCCAGCATCCTTGCCAAGGAGTACCGCGACCGCCTGATGGTGGAGGCGGCGGCCCGGCATCCCCATTATGGGTGGGAGCGAAACAAGGGATACGGAACGCAAGATCATCTCGAAGCATTGCGACAGCATGGGCCAACCCCGCTGCACCGCCGCAGCTTTGCGCCTGTCGCGCAATTGGAGATGTTTGTATGAGTTTCACGTCCGCCGAAATCCCGCTCCAGACCGGGAAAACCGCCATCGTCACCGGATCGAACACCGGCATCGGTTTCGCCATCGCCGAAACGCTGGCCGCCAAGGGCGCGCGCGTCTTGCTGGCGTGCCGCGATGGCGACAAGGCTGCCGAAGCGATCCGCCAGATCGAAGGCGGCAAGGAACAGGGCGGGGAGGTAGAATACCTTCACCTCGACCTGTCGAATATCGCCAGCGTGCGTGAAGCGGCGGAGACTGCCTCGAAAGAGAAGCGGATCGACCTGCTGATCAACAATGCCGGCGTGATGATGCCGCCTTTCTCCACCGCCACTGCCGGATGCGAGCTGCAATTCGCGGTAAACCACCTCGGCCATTTCGCCTTCACATCCTTGCTGCTGGATAAGCTGGCGGAGCAGGATGGCGCGCGCATCGTGATGCAATCCAGCCTGGCGCACAGGCGCGGCGATATCGATTTCGACAATCTCGATGGCAGCAAGGGCTACGACAAGAGCGAGTTCTATTCCCAGAGCAAGCTGGCCAATTTGCTGTTCGCCAATGAGCTGGACCGCCGTCTGCGCGCGAAGAACTCCGACACGATTGCCCTGGCCTGCCATCCCGGCGTCGCCGCGACAGAGCTGATGCGGCACATCAAGGGCGAGAAAATCTTCTCCTCCTTCGTGGGCACCGTATTGAACGACCCGGAGCAGGGCGCATTGCCAGCCTTGCAGGCAGCCACCGATCCCGAAGCAAACGGCGGCGATTACTACGGCCCATACGGCCTGATGGAAGTGCGCGGCAACGCGTCCGGGCGTGCCGTCACCAGCAAGAAGGCGCGTGACGAGGATCTGGCCCGGCGGCTGTGGGACAAGTCGATTGAACTGACCGGCGTCGATCCCGGCCTGCCGCCTGCCTGACTTGATCGACCTAACCGAAGGCGGCCGCTTTCAACTGGTCGTTATAGGCCCCCGCAAAGGCTTCCAGTTCGAGCGGGTCCGCTGGCAAGCCGCCTTGCTCGTCCGATGCCGATCCCAGCTCGTCACGGCTGTTGACGCGCGGGAACGGCTCGGCCGGCACCGGAACGCCCAGAAATTGGCACAGGGGCTCCCAGCCTTCCTTCGGATGGAAAACCAGCAGCCGCTCTGGCGCGATGGTGTCCATGATCTCCTGGTTATAGGCGCGATACCAGTCTGCCATCCACTGCGGATCGTCGATCTTGTCGCCGAATTGCTTGAGGTATGTCGCCTTCATCATCGCCTCCACCGGGCTGCCTTCCAGCGAGGCCAGCATTCGCGGCGAGTTGATCGTGGCATTGCAGGATTCCACCCATGTCTCGGCATCGCGCACCGTCAGTATCACTTTTGCGTCCGGATAATACTCGGCAAGCTCGCGCCAGAAAACGCAGGCCGGATTGTCGGTAGTCGATTGATATCCTTCGAAAATGGTGTCCCAGTCGGGATCGCCGTCACCTGCGGCCTGCCACAGGGGGATGGTCTTGCGAGCGTTCCGGAACACCTCGACCATGTGGTAGCACGGGCCAAAGCCGATATGCTCCAGCGCGAATTTCATGGAAAAGGTCGCGGTTCGTCCCGGACCTGCACCGATTACCTTGAGTGCCATCGTCTCATCCCCTGTTTTGCCTGCAATTTGCACAGGCGAGTCCTTGCGGCCACACCCCACCATATCGAGTTCCTGCCCGCCTGCCCAGACTCCATATCTTGTGCCGGACTCGTTTCGTTCCGCCACATTCCCATCGAACTGCGGCCAAATTGCAGCTTGACCGCGGACTCCGCAGGACTCAAACCCCTGTGGATAAGTGAGGGAAAGACTGTTCATGGGCGAGTTGACGAAACTTCGCGCGGCTCCGCGCGTCCGCAAGGCCAAGGCACTTGCTGTAGACAAGGCAGACCTGCCGCTGGGCCAGATTCTGGATGGCGATTGCGTGGCCGCCATGCGCAAATTGCCCGATAACAGCGTCGACCTGGTATTCGCCGATCCGCCCTACAACCTCCAGCTTGGTGGCGACCTCAACCGGCCCGATGGCAGCCATGTCGATGCCGTGACCGATGATTGGGACCGGTTCGAAAGTTTCGCCACTTATGACGCTTTCACAAGGGCATGGCTGACGGAGTGCAGGCGGGTTCTGAAACCCGACGGCGCGCTGTGGGTGATCGGCAGCTATCACAACATCTATCGCGTGGGGGCAGTGTTGCAGGATCTGGGGTTCTGGATTCTCAACGACATCGTCTGGCGCAAGACCAACCCCATGCCCAATTTCCGCGGCACCCGTTTCACCAACGCGCATGAGACGCTGCTGTGGGCGAGCCAGGGTGAAAAGGCGCGCTACCAGTTCAACTATCGCGCCATGAAAACGCTGAACGATGAATTGCAGATGCGCAGCGACTGGACCTTCCCGATCTGCTCTGGCGGGGAGCGGCTGAAAGGTGATGACGGCCACAAGGCCCATCCCACGCAAAAGCCCGAAGCGCTGCTGTACCGCGTGCTGCTGGCCACGACAGAGGCTGGCGATGTTGTGCTCGATCCCTTCTTCGGCACCGGCACAACCGGCGCGATTGCCAAGAGGTTGGGCCGTGAATGGATCGGCTGCGAGCGCGAGGAAAGCTATCGCAAGGTGGCGACGGCGCGCATCGACAAGGAATTGCCGCTGGATGAAAGCGCGCTCACCACGATGCAAAGCCGCAAGAGCCAGCCGCGTGTGGCCTTTGGCGCAGTGGTAGAGGCGGGCCTGCTGAAGCCGGGCACCGAACTGTTCGACAAGAAGCGTCGCTGGACTGCGACAGTGCGCGCCGATGGCAGTATCGAATGCGGCAGGGAGACCGGCTCCATCCACGGCGTGGGCAAGGTTTTGCAGGACGCGCCAAGCTGCAATGGCTGGACCTTCTGGCATTACGAGGACGCCGGGGAAGTGAAACCTATCGACGCGGCGCGGGGGCTGTACCTGCTGGCGGCAGAGGACTGAGATTTCCGGCTTCATTATTGGCGCGATCAGCACCGGATCGCTAATTACCGCACGCCAAAACCAGGATCGCTAAATGCCCGACCAGATATACATCCAGCCGCTTACCACAGTTCCTGGCCCGCAGACCGTGGAAGGCGAGGCCGTGCGGCTTGCCGGTGGGATGGTTTACGCCCGCGAATTTGCGGTGATGCTGCGGCGCGATGGCAGGGTGATCGAACGCCAGATCGTTACAAAGTCCTCCATCGACGATGTGCTTGCCGCAATGCCGGAAGATGCGGGCGTGGAAGGTGAGCAGCAGTGGGCCAACCTGCGCATGGCGCACGCGCCGCTGGAACTGGGCAGCCGCACCATCCGCCTCGATATGCCGCAGGTTATGGGTATTCTCAACGTCACGCCGGACAGCTTTTCCGATGGCGGCACTTTGATGAACGATCCCGAAGCCATGCAGTCGCACGCCGCCGCCATGCACGAGGCTGGCGCGGCGATCATCGATATCGGTGGTGAGAGCACGCGGCCCGGGGCAAAAGAGGTGTGGGAGGGCGAAGAGATCAAGCGCGTCCAGCCCGCGATCGAATATTGCGTGGGCATGGGAGCCGCCGTCAGCGTGGATACACGCCGCCCGGCGGTGATGGAAGCCGCGCTGCAAGCGGGCGCGCACATCATCAATGATGTTTCCGCCCTGCGCTACGATCCGCGCAGCCTGCAATTCGTCGCATCGTCCGGCGCACCTGTGATCCTGATGCACGCCCCCGGTTCCGGCGAGGATCTGCACGCCGATGCCAATTACACGCAATGTCGTCTTCGACGTGTTCGATTTCCTGCGCGACATGCGCGATTCGGCGATCGAGGCAGGCATCGCGCGCGACAAGATCGTGCTCGATCCCGGCATCGGTTTCGGCAAGTCGCTGGCGGAGAATCTGGCGCTGCTCAATGCCTTGCCGCTGTTCCATGCGCTGGGCCAGCCATTGCTGCTGGGCGCCAGTCGCAAACGGATGATCGGCGCGCTTTCCAACGAAGCTCCTGCACACCAGCGGTTGGGCGGGTCGCTTACGATTGCGCAGCTTGGGATGGAGGCAGGTGTCCAATTCCTGCGCGTGCATGATGTGCCGGAAACCGTCCAGGCGCGTAACGTATGGCGCGGCCTGCGCGATGCGGCACTAACGGATTTTGCGATGATGGCTGACTAGTGTCTGGGCCGCTGACGGCGTGACGTCAGTCGTCGGGAAAGGTCAGGCTTTCGCGAACCTGTTGCAGCGCTTCGGCTCCGTTCGAGACGGTATCTTCTGTACGCTCCACCATCAGCAGCGTGCGGGAATCCACGGGAAGGAAAGTGTACCGCAGCATGGTTCCATTTCGCATCGTGTAGAGCGCGAAACCTGCGCGCCCCGCCATTTCGATGCCCTCGACGCGCATGTTTTCGTCAAGATTGTCGATCAGCGCCTCGCCATAATCCTCGACCGGCCGTTCCAGAAATGCGAGGGCAAAGCCAATTTCCTGCTCTGCCGTGCAATCGTCATTGCCGTCGGGCTCCTCGTATGAGCACCGCTCCGCACCCAGCGTCTCCACCAGGTCGCGCGGCAGGAACTTCACGGCGAACTCGGTCTCGTCGTAAGTCGGGGGAAGGGGAAGGCGAATTTCGGCGCGCGTCAGGACCGAGGTGTCGTATGTATAGGCGACGGGTCCGATAGTGCCATCGGCGATGGTGGAGGTGGCTTGCTCTTCTGGAACAGGCGACATGGCTCCTTGGTTGTCCTCGGAAGGCTCTCCGGAACAGGCACCGATCACTGCCGCCAAGGCGAACAGGACTGCAACGCGTCCTAGATACATGTTAACACAGCGGCCCAGATGCAGAGTTGTTCCGCAACGGGCGGAAAATCACGTGCAAGTCTTTGGCAATACGACGAAAATCTGTGATCTTGGGCTTTGCAGAAGATGCCAGATCAAGCGGCGTTGTCTATGCCCAGATCGCTGAGCTTGCGATACAGCGTGGACCGTCCGATGCCCAGTCGCCGCGCCACCTCGGTCATGCGGCCGCGATAATGGCCGATGGCGAGGCGGATCACGTCAGCCTCGATATCTTCCAGCGGGCGCAGATTGCCGTCCTTCGTATAAAGCTGCACGCCGGCGCTCTCGCGAACCGGACCATTGCGCACAGGCTCGCTGTCTCCGATAATTTCGCGAAGTTGCGGAAAATCTGCGGCAGTCAGGGCGTCGCCTTCGCTGAACACCGCGGCGCGGAAAAGCACGGCCTGCAACTGGCGGACATTGCCAGGCCAATCGAATGCGCCGAGCAGGCGGAGGGCATCGGATGTGATGCCGAGCGGGCGCAATCCCGGCTGCTGGCCGATCTGGTAAAGAAAGAAGCGGGTCAACGAGCCAATATCGCGGTCACGCTCCCGCAAGGGCGGCAATTCGATTGCGGTGCGAGACAGCAATTCCAGCAGTTCCGCGCGGAAGTGGCCCGTTGCCACCATATCCGCCAGTGGCAAGTTGCTGGCCGCAATAACGCGCACATCGACCTTGAACGCATATTGCGCGCCCAGGGGCTTCACGCTGCCGCTTTCAAGCACGCCCAGCAGGCGATCCTGAACTTCCAGCGAGAGACGGTCGATCTCGTCGAGCACCAGCGTGCCGCCATCGCACTGCTGGAATGCGCCGACCTGCTGGTCAAACGCGCCCGGAAAGGCACCTTTCTCATGCCCGAACAGCTGGGATTCCAGGCTGTTGGCGGAGACCCCCGCAATATGGATCATGCGGAAAACGGTTTTCGCCCTTGGCGAGGCTGC
This sequence comes from uncultured Alphaproteobacteria bacterium, assembly GCA_963783265.1. GTDB lineage: Bacteria > Pseudomonadota > Alphaproteobacteria > Sphingomonadales > Sphingomonadaceae > Alteraurantiacibacter. The sequence goes on from CAWAMU010000010.1 coordinate 224,189, forward strand.
ATGCATCGCGCGCACTAGCATTTCCTTGCCGGTGCCGCTTTCGCCCTCGATCAGGAGATGACCGTGTCCCCGCGCAGCCTTGGCAGCCTTGGCCAATGCGTCGCGAAAGGAAGGTGCGGTGCCCACCATCGAATCGAAATCGAGCTGCGAGGGCATTTTCTCGGACAGTGGGGTCAGCTCGTCCTGCGGCCTTTCGCGAGTGGTCGTGTTGCGAAGCGCCTGCATCATCCTGTCGGGCGACACGGGTTTGACGAGATAATCCGCAGCGCCCGCCCGCATGGCTTCGACGGCCAGTTGCGGGCTGGTGCTGGTGGTCAGCATGAGGATCGGCAGCGCAGGGCGGCGATCCTTGAGTTCGGCAACCAGTTCGCAGGCACGATCTCCGGGAACGCTGTGGTCCAGGATGATCGCGGACAGCTGCATGCCTTCACGCGTGCCAAGCGTCGCAATGGCAGTTTCGGGATCGTCGACGACAATCGTGCGCCAGCCCTCCCGCCCGGCGAGCGCGCTCATGAGCCGGCACTGCGCCGGATCGTTGTCGATAAGCATAAGCAGCCGCTGTTCGGGCTCTAACATGCGCAAAATATCCCTGGCCCCGGTTAAATCCGGACTTCGAAAAACGGGGATAGCAAAGCGGGGTAAAGAGCCGATTAAGGCCGTTCGTCCACGTTTGCGCACTTGAGCAGGCGGGCAAGCGGCGATAGGACTGTCCACGACAACCAAACCCCAAAGGGAAGTTTAAGAAAATGAGCAATCCGCATCCACATGACCTCAAGGCGGCCAGAGGCACTTACGACAGCTTTATCGGCTTGTTGAAGTGGGCTGTGCCATTGATTGCGCTGATCGCACTTGTTGTCGTCATCCTGATCGCCTGAGGTGACTGACGGGGGGATGAAGATCGCGATCCTGAAGGAGCGCGCGGAAGGTGAAACCCGCGTCGCTGCAACGCCTGAAACCGTGAAGAAACTTACGGCGCTGGGTGCTTCGGTCGCAATAGAGCAGGGCGCCGGCGTAGCAGCCGCCATTTCCGATGCCGCTTATGCCGAGGCCGGGGCGGATGTAGCGACCGCTGCCGAGACGGTGGCCAATGCCGACATGGTGATGGGGGTGCAGGCACCCGATGTGATGGCGCTTGCAGGTGCAAAACCGGGCGCGTGGGTCGCGGCAACCTTCGATCCTTTCGGCCAGAGAGACCGTGTCGAAGCCTATGCCAAGGCCGGGTTTGAAGCGCTGGCGATGGAATTCATGCCGCGCATCACCCGCGCACAGAGCATGGATGTCCTCTCCAGCCAGTCCAACCTTGCCGGTTACAAGGCGGTGCTTGCCGCGGGCAACCAGTACGGACGTGCCTTTCCCATGATGATGACGGCGGCAGGCACCGTGTCTGCGGCGAAGGTTTTCGTGATGGGCGTGGGGGTTGCCGGATTGCAAGCGATTGCCACCGCCAAACGTCTGGGCGCGCAGGTTTCCGCAACTGATGTTCGCCCAGAAACCGCAGAGCAGATCAAGAGCCTAGGTGGAAAGCCGGTGTTCGCCGAAGGACTGGAAGCCTCGGGGGAGGGCGGTTACGCCGCCGAATTGACCGACGAGCAGAAAGCCGCGCAGGCCGAGATGGTGTCCGCCCATATCGCCAAGCAGGATATCGTCATCACTACCGCCCTCATTCCGGGTCGCGCCGCGCCCCGACTGGTGTCGGACGCGCAGATCGCGACGATGAAGCAGGGCAGCGTCATTTTCGATCTTGCCGTGGCCCAGGGTGGCAATGTCGAGGGCTCTGTCCCGGATCAGGTGGTGGAGAAGCACGGTGTCTCGATCATGGGGTATTCCAACACTCCTGCACATCTACCTGCCGATTCAAGTGCGCTGTTCAGTCGCAACCTGTTCAATTTCATCAATGCCTTCTGGGACACAGAGCAAGGCAGGCCCGTGCTTGACGAGGAGATTGGCGATGCCATTCGCCTGACCAGGGGCGGAGCCGTCGTGAACCCGCGGCTGAGTGCCACGACATGAAGCGCTGGGGCCGAATTGCGTTGTTCGCCGTGGTCTTCATGGTCGCAGCGATCATTGCCTATCGCGCGGGCTACGGCGTCGGCGGCTGGATGGCCACAAGCGAAGATACGGCAGAGGTAACCGACTGATGGACTTCATATCAATCCTTTCGATCTTCGTACTGGCCTGCTTCGTCGGCTATTACGTTGTCTGGTCGGTTACCCCGGCGCTTCACACGCCGCTGATGGCGGTGACCAACGCGATCTCCTCTGTCATCATCGTCGGCGGACTGATCGCTGCGGCGGAGGCTGGCAGCGACATTGCCAAGTGGCTTGGGCTGGCAGCCGTCGTGCTGGCCAGCGTGAATATTTTCGGCGGCTTTGCCGTTACCGAGCGGATGCTCGCCATGTACAAGAAGAAGGATAAGTGAGCATGCTGTCCTTCCTCGCTCCTGCCGCCGATGCTGCTGCGCACGGCGGCGAAACACCAGCCTTGGCCATGCTGGCCTACCTTGCAGCTGGCGTATTCTTCATCCTCGCGCTGCGCGGCCTATCCAGCCCCGCCACCAGCCGCGCAGGCAATCGCAATGGCATGATCGGCATGGCACTCGCCGTCGTCACCACGCTGGTGACGCATGACATCGCCAATATCGTCGAGATCGGGATTGCCATCCTGCTGGGGGGCATCATCGGCGTAACCATAGCGCGGCGTATCGCCATGACCGCGATGCCCGAACTAGTGGCTGCGTTCCATTCGCTGGTGGGCCTTGCGGCCGTGCTGGTGGGCTGGGCGGCTTACCTCAATCCCGGCGCATTCGGGTTGCTGGTGGGCGACAGCATCGGCCAGGAAATCAGCGCAGTCAGCAAGATCGAGATGGGCCTTGGTATCGCTATCGGTGCGATTACTTTCTCCGGCTCTGTCATCGCTTTCCTCAAACTTTCGGGCAAGATGAGCGGATCACCCATCATGCTGCCCGCGCGCCACTTCATCAACCTTGGCACGCTGGTGGCGATTATCGTGCTGACAGGTATGTTCGCCGTGACCAGCGGGCCAGGCCGAAACCTTGCCGCTGATCATCGCGGTAACGGCGCTGGCTTTCATTATCGGCTTCCTGTTGATCATCCCTATCGGCGGCGCGGATATGCCGGTCGTGGTGTCGATGCTGAACAGCTATTCCGGCTGGGCGGCAGCGGCGATGGGCTTCACGCTTGGCAACACGGCGATGATCATCACCGGTGCGCTGGTCGGTTCGTCAGGCGCGATACTCAGCTACATCATGTGCCGCGCCATGAACCGCAGCTTCATCAGCGTGATCGCGGGCGGCTTTGGTGCCGACAGTGGCGGCGCTGCTGGCGGAGAGACGCGCGAACAGCGTCCCTACAAGCAGGGCAGCGCAGCCGACGCCGCATTCATGCTGGAACAGGCCGAAAGCGTCATCATCATCCCCGGCTACGGCATGGCAGTTGCCCAGGCGCAGCACGCCTTGCGCGAAATGGCAGATCTGCTGGAGGAGAAGGGGGTGCAGGTAAAATATGCCATCCACCCCGTCGCCGGTCGCATGCCGGGCCATATGAACGTGCTGCTGGCCGAGGCCAGCGTGGAATATGACAAGGTGTTCGAACTGGAGGACATCAATTCCGAATTCGCGCAGGCCGACGTCGCCTTCATTATCGGCGCGAACGACGTGGTGAACCCTGCCGCGAAGACGGACAAGTCCAGCCCGATCTACGGCATGCCCGTGTTCGATGTGGACAAGGCCAAGCAGGTCTTCTTCATCAAGCGCTCGATGGGCGGCGTTGGCTATGCCGGTGTTGACAATGATGTGTTCTACATGGACCAGACGATGATGCTGCTGTCCGATGCAAAGAAGATGGTAGAAGAAATCGTGAAGGCGCTGGATTAGGAGCGGGAGATCAGTTCGGCGCAGCGCGATTTACGTCGGCCCCGCCGGCGTGCCATCACGCCGCGTTCCACCTGTCTTGCGGGGGACGATCCGATGGCTCACGTCGTTCCGATCCGTTAGGCGCTATTTTACGCATACCGGTTAATCGATAAAATCCGAGACAAGACAAGGGCTTTCCATTTTGCGCACACTGGGCCTAATCGGCGGAATGAGCTGGGTTTCGACCCGCACCTATTACGAACGCATCAATCGCTATGTGCAGCGGCACATCGGCAAGACCTCCTCTGCTCCCATGGTGATCGAGAGCCTTGATTTCTCGCGCATCTATCGCGCGCAGAGCAATGAGGACTGGCAGCGCGCCACCGACGTTATCGTGGATAGTGCGCAAAGGCTGGTTACTGCCGGGGCGCAGCAGATCGTGATCGGTGCCAATTCCATGCACAAGGTCTATCGCGACGTGGAAGCGCGGATCGATACCCCTATCCTGCACATTGCCGAATGCGTCGGCGAGCAGATGGCTGCCGACGGGATCGAGCGCGCGGCGCTGATCGGCACCCGCAACGTGATGACCGAAAGCTTCTATCGCCGCCGCCTTGTCTCGCACGGCGTCGACCTGCTGCCGCCGGACATGGACAATGTCGAGATGCTCGACAAGATCATCTACGAGGAACTGATGCTGGGCAAGGCCAGCAAGGACGCGCGCCGCGCGCTGAAATCGATGTTCACGAACATGCAGAAGGACGGGGCACAGGCGGTGATCCTCGCCTGCACGGAACTGGAACTTGTCGTCGATGTCGATGCCAATATTCTGCCGGTCTATGATTGTACCGCAATCCATGCGGATGCGGCAGCGCGGTGGATAATAGGCGACGAGTAGCCGCTTTTTCGCGGCGTTCACCCGCTGTTCCCGTTGTCACTCCACAGGCGCTGACCTAGCGATCAACCATGTCCCGTGCGCCCTATGCCGCCGATCCCGCCAAGACGCGCGGTCGTGAATTCGATCAGCCCAGCCATGGTGTGCGGGGGCCACGCAGCGCCTTTCAACGTGATCGCGACAGGATTATCCACTCGATTGCATTTCGCCGCCTCGCGGGAAAGACGCAGGTCTTTGTCGCGCCTGATGGCGATCATTACCGAGTCCGCCTGACGCACAGCCTCGAGGTCGCGCAGATCGGCCGTGTGATTGCACGCGACCTGGGCCTGGATGAAGACCTGGCCGAGGCCTTGTGCCTTGCGCACGATCTTGGCCATCCTCCCTTCGGCCATCCGGGGGAGGACGCGCTGGACGCATCGCTCTCCAGACGCGGCGGCTTCGATCACAATGAACACGCCTTGCGCACGGTGATGCGGGTGGATTCGCCATATTGCGATTGCCCCGGCCTCAACCTGACATGGGAGACGCTGGAAGGGCTGGCAAAGCACAATGGCCCGGTGAAGCAACCCGGATGGGCGCTGGCCGAACTGGACGCCGCCTTTCCGCTGCAACTGGGGCACTGGCCATCGCTGGAAGCGCAGGTAGCGGCGCTGGCGGACGATATCGCCTACGACAATCACGATATCGACGATGGCTTGCGGGCCGGTTACCTCGACCTTGAGCAATTGCTGGAGCTGGATTTCATCTCCGATCTTTGGCGCGAGGTCGAAGCACGTTTTCCCCACGCCCGCCGGGACGAACAACTGCGCGAACTGGTGCGCACGCAGATCGGCGTGATGGTCAACGACCTGCTGAAAACGACACGCGCGAATCTGCAAGGGATAGGAAGCGCGGACGAGGTGCGCGGAGCCGGATGCGCGATAGCCGCCTTCTCTCCCGAAATGGCGCAGCGTGAGCGGACATTGAAGGCGTTCATGTATGCCAATCTCTACCATCACGACGCCCAGATACGCACGGCACAGGCTGCGCGCAGCGTGATTGCCAAGCTTTACGCCGCTTACGATCAGGATGCTTCGCTGATGAATCCGGGATGGGCCAGGACCCTGCCCGAAGCCGAACCGGACCGGGCCCGACATATTGCCGATTTCATTGCCGGGATGACCGATCACTATGCGATAAGCCAATATTCGCGTATATTTGGCGAAAGGCCCGAAGGTTTGTCCAATGTCTGAGAATCGGCGGATATTGCTCGTAGGTGCAACCGGGCTCATCGGTCGCACCATCATCGCGCGTTCGCCAGATCTTGCGGATATCACGCTGCAAGGTGTCGCGCGGAGGGAAATTTCCTTTCCCGAAGGCGTCCGCATGGAATTGGTGCTGGCGGAAAGTGAGGCGTGGCCGGATATCATCTCCCAGCTGGTGCCCGATGCCGTAATCAGCGCGCTCGGCACCACGCACAAGAAAGCGGGAAGCCAGGAAGGTTTCCGCGAGGTGGATCACGATCTGGTGCTGGAGGTTGGCCGCGCGGCGAAAGACGCAGGGGTAAAGAATTTTGTTCATATTTCATCGGTCGGTGCAGACCCGTTCTCCCGCAATCCCTATCTGCGCGTAAAGGGCGAGACAGAACGCGACCTGAAGGCCCTGAAACTGCGCCGGCTGGACATCCTTCGCCCCAGCCTGCTGCGCGGCAAGCGGCAGAACGATCTGCGCCCGATGGAGAAACTGGGGCAGTTATCCGCGCCGGTCGGAAACTTGTTCCTGCGTGGTTCGAAGGTGAAATACCGGTCCATCAAGGCCATCGACGTGGCCGATGCGGCCCTCGCCTTTGCGAATGCCAAGGCGGGCGGGCAATTTATCCATGAGTACGAAGCGCTGATGCGCATGACGCGCGAGTTCCGGCGTGAACTGGCAGCCAAGGCCGAAGCGCAGGATGACTAGCGAAGTGCCGGTCAACGTGTCACGGGCGGATTTCGATCCCCTGGGAAGATGGACGCAGCGGGGAAGGAGCGGCGACCATGTGGGATAGTCTGTTCGGTATTGCCAATATCTGGGCGATGGTGTGCTGGGCGGCACTGATCCTTTTGCCTCGCGGGGCTTTTGTACAAAGCGCGATATTCTATGCCGGTATCGGCCTGCTGTGCCTGACTTATGCGGTGCTGCTGGTGTTGCTGATGACGGGCACGCTGGACGGCAACGCGGTAGAAGGCGCGGGCAACAGCAATTTCCAGACTATCGAGGGCGTGCGCGGCCTTTTCATGTCCGATGGCGGCGTCACGGTGGGTTGGATCCATTACCTCGCGCTGGATCTGTTTGCGGGGCTGTGGATCGCAAAGGATGCCGACCAGAAGGGCTTTTCGCGGCTGATACAGGCGCCCGTCCTGCTGCTGACATTTGTCGCTGGCCCAGCCGGACTGTTGCTGTGGCTCGTCATCCGGGAGAGCCGGGCACGCAAGGGAGCGCGACGAGGAATGGGGCAGGGCGCATGAGCAAGAAACATGCGCCCGCAACGCTGCGAAATCGCGAGGCTATTCGCGATGTCCTGCAAAACGAACTGGCGGCCAGCGGCCGTTTACTGGAAATTGCCGCAGGCACCGGCGAACACGCCGTTTATCTCTCCCGCGCCTTTCCCAACTGGGACTGGCAGCCCACCGATCCGGACCCTGATGCGCTGGCTTCGATAGCTGTCTGGCGAAAGCAGGACGGCCCACCAAACCTGTTGCCGCCCCTCCCGCTGGACGCTGCCTCCGCAGCCTGGCCTATCGACAGGACGGATGCCATCCTTTGCGTAAACATGACACACATCAGTCCAGTTGCGGCCAGCGAAGGGCTTTTCGCCGGGGCCGGTCGATTGCTGCAACAGGGCGCTCCCCTGCTGGTGTACGGTCCGTTTCTGGAAGAGAATGTCCAGACTTCGGCATCCAACCTGCAATTCGATGCGAGCCTGAAGGCGCGCGATCCATCCTGGGGACTTCGCGACGTGAAATGGCTGGACGGGCTTGCCGAGACACGTGGTCTGGAGCGCACTGCGCGCCACGCAATGCCTGCCAACAATCTCACGCTGGTCTATCGCAAAACGTAAAACGCCCGCCGGGATCAGCCGACGGGCGCCTTGCGACCCTGAGAGGGTTTTTCGCGATCAGGTTTCTTCGTCAATCTCTTCGCCCACGGATTCAATGTCTTCACCCGCGCCATCGATCGTGTTGCACGCGACGGCTGAAAGGGCGAATACGGTAACTGTTACTGCGGTGAAAAACTTGCGCATGGGGGCGTCTCCTGGTTCTTGTCGACGCTCTGGATCACCGGCTCAGGTGGCATCGTCGACGTCGTCTGCGACCGATTCTAGGTCCTGACCAAGACCGCGAATGGTGTTGCACGCGGTGGCGGTCAGAGCCATCACACTGGCAGTGACGACCAGAATGATCTTGCGGGTCATTTTCATTTCCTTTTCCGTTCCAATCAGAACAGGCCACTGACGATAACAACCGACTGGTATCGATCAGGTTCCTGTAGCCTGTCTCTGGTCGACAAAGGCCCGCCTCGCAAGATAATGCTCTCGCCAGCTGATAATCAGCCCCGCCAGCACGACCAGCGGAGCGCCGATCCACGTGGAGACCGCAGGAAGCGTGGCGAAAAACAACCAGCCGAACAGCGTCGCCCAGATGATGTTGGAGTAATCCATCACGATAACGCTGGACACATTGCCAAAGCGCAGCGCCATGGTCACCAGAACCTGTCCCCAGGTGCCCGCCACGCCAATGCCCAGCACCAGCCACCATTGTGCGCTGGACAGCGGTTCGTGAACCCACAGCATGAACGGCATTGTCACGATGACGCTGCCGATACTGAACCAGAACACGATCACCAGCGGTTTCTCAGTCCGCGACAGGTCACGTATCTGGATGGCGATGAGGGCAATCATGAAAGCCCCGCCCAGCGCCACGGCTGCCCCGAACAGCGGGATGTGTCCGCTCCCCGGCTGGGCGATAATCAGGATGCCGATAAAGCCCGCCGCCACGGCCGACCAGCGCCAGATACCGACACTTTCCTTCAGCAACACGATCGACAGCCCCACTGCGAACATGGGTGCGGTAAACCCCAGGGTGGTCGCCTCCGCCAGGGGCAGCAGGATGACGCCGCCGAAGTTCAGGACCATGCCAATCACCCCGTATGCCGCGCGCACGGCGTGCGCCTTGGGTCGTTCCGTGGCCAGTTGCGACACCCCCCCGGCCAGCATGGCCCACGCAATCAGGATCGGAAGCGAGACCAATTGCCGCCAGAACAGCAATTCGGCGATATGGATTCCGGTTTCGGATGCCATTTTGATGAATGCGGCCATCAGGCCAAATCCGGCAATCCCGGCCAGCCGCATAAGCAGTGCCAGCAAGGGGCGATCGCTGGAATTGTCGCGAGGGGCACTTGTCATCCTCGCCGCCATAGGCTCTCAGCCTGCCCGATCAAGCGTTGTTGCCGCGCGAGTGACTACCCATATTGCCGCCGCGATGCACCTGCCTGACTGGATCAGATTTGCCAGCGATGCGACGCTCTACGGCTTGTGGGGCGGTGGATTGCTTTGCACGTCCGCATTGTGCGGCTGGCGCGATCATCGCCGCCGCAAACGCAACAATATTGACCGTGTGGGAATTATGCCATGGCGCGACATTGGCGCGATGACAGGGTTTGCAGGCCTTGCGCTGATGTCGTTCGCGGGCGTCGGCTGGCTTGCGGGAGGTTAGGAAACCACCTTACAAACAGGCCTCGAGATAGGCTTGGTCAAAGCCGAACTGGCGGGCCTTTTCGAGCGTGTAGGGGCGCAGGCCGCTGGATCGGTATTCGCCCATGATCTTGCCGTCGTCGCCTTCATCCAGATATTCGAAGCCGAACAGTTCCTGCGTCACGATCACATCGCCTTCCATCCCGATCACCTCGGTAATGTTGGTGGTGCGGCGCGAACCGTCGCGAAGGCGCTTTACCTGTACGATCAAGTCGACGGATTCGGCGATCTGGCGGCTGATGGCTTCCTTCGGGATCTTGATGTCGCCCATCAGGATCATGTTTTCCATACGACCGAGGCACTCTCGCGGAGAGTTGGCGTGAAGCGTACACATCGAGCCATCGTGGCCGGTGTTCATCGCGGCGAGAAGGTCGAAACATTCCGCGCCACGAATTTCGCCGAGGATGATCCGATCAGGACGCATGCGCAGGGCGTTCTTCACAAGGTCGCCGATGGTGATCGCGCCCTGGCCTTCAAGGTTGGGCGGACGCGTTTCCAGCGGCAGCCAGTGCGGCTGCTGCAGGCGAAGCTCGGCGGCGTCCTCGATCGTCAGCACGCGTTCGCCCGGGTCGATCATTTTCGACAGGGCGTTGAGCATGGTCGTCTTGCCCGAACCCGTACCACCGGAGATCACGATGTTCATGCGACAGGCACCGGCAATCTTCAGCGCCGTTGCCATCTTGTCGTTCATCGAAGTCCCAGCCCTTGAGCATGTCGATGGTGATGGGCTTTTCGGAAAACTTACGGATCGAGATCGCCGTGCCCTTCAGGCTCAACGGCGGGACGATCACGTTCACACGTGAACCGTCCTTCAAGCGGGCGTCGGCGAGCGGCGTGGTCTGGTCAACACGGCGGCCAACCTGGTTCACGATACGCTGGGCAATCTGGAACAGGTGGCTCTCGTCACGGAACTTGATCGGCGCGAGCTGCAACTTGCCGCCTTTTTCGATGTATGTCTGATCGGGGCCGTTCACCATGATATCGGAGACATCCGGGTCGCCCAGCAACTCTTCCAGAGGGCCAAAGCCAAGCAGCTCGTCGATCAGCACCTTTTCCAGCGCGAATTGCTCGCGCCGGTTCAGCGTGACCTTCAGCTCGGCCAGCACTTCCATGATGATCGGGCGGAACTCTTCGGAGAGCTCCTCCTTGCTGAGCGTTGCTGCTGCTTCGGGGTCGACGCGTTCCAGCAGGCGCGGAAGCACCTGTTCCTTGATCTTGTGGACCGATGCCTCGAACCCGCCAAGCTCGCTGACGTTGTCGTGAACCGCATTGGTGCGATCGGCCAGGCGGCTCATCGCGTCTTCATTACGCGGTGCTGCACCTTCTATGGCCGTACCTTCTGGCGGAACCGGCGGGAATTGATCGCCTCCGGGCGCGGGAACGGATTGGTCGTCGCCAGAGGGTTTCCCGTTGCCGTTGCCACTGCCCCGCATGGGCTTGGCCACGCCAAAGCTCGGACGTGCGCCCTTGGACATGCCACCTGCGCCGCTCTTGCGTCCGAATGCGCTCATTCTCGCAAACCCCCTAAAAACTCGGTTTTGCCGCCCTCCCGAAGAATTCGGCGGATTTCATGCAGTCAGCTTCTTGCGAATTTAGGTGAAGAACTGGTTAAGGCAGTTGCGATCGCTGTTTCGGTCTTGAAGTTTGAAAACACCGTACGTTCGGTATCTTTTGGTTAACACAGTCCTGATAACTCCTGCGGGAAAGGAGCGGTACGTTGAACGCAATCAAGAATACATACGTCCGAGAAGTGCATCGCTACGCCGATCTGGGGATCGGGAAGCGGTTCAGTGAAGCGGCACGCAAGCAGGCTCCCGAAAGCATCACGCGCTGGGCAGCCTCGCTGCTGTCGATCTACAATTCGGAAGGCATGATCGCGCTCGATTGCCCGTGGTGGAACGTGGCCGCGACAACCTATGTCGATCGGTTTCTTGCATCCCGCCGCGATGCCAAAATCCTGGAATGGGGCGCAGGAGCCAGCTCGATCTGGCTGGCCCGGCGGGCAAAGGAAGTCATCTCGGTAGAACACGACATGAGCTGGTTCCGCCTGTTCGAGCCCCATTTGGCAGAATTTCCGAACGCCAGAAATCCTCTACCGCGAGCTGGGTGACAAACCCTCGCCCTATCTTGATGCTGCTGAAGAGTGCCAAGGCCTGTTCGATGTAATCGTGATCGATGGCCGGATGAGGGCACAATGCCTTTCCGTTGCGCGCCAGCACCTCGCGCCCGATGGCATCATCGTGTTCGACGATTCCGGCCGGAAGCGATATCGCGCGGCGATCGAGCAATGCGACCTGGAGGAGAAGCACTTCTTCGGCCGATCCTACTGCGTTCCATATCCTGACCACACAAGTGTATTACTTGCTGCGCGATAGGATCACCACTCTCCTTCGGTTGCCATACATGCGCCTTGCCATGCAGGTGCTGGGGGTGGCGGCGATGCTGGGCGGGCTAGCTTTCATCGCCGCGCAAGTGTCCGAGCTTGACTGGAGCCTGCTCCGCGCTGCGCTTTCGCCGCTTGCCTGGCTGACCACGGTCATTGCGGCGCAGGCCTATGGCTTGCTGCTTTGCCTGCTGGCCCGTGCTTGGCTGGAGGTTGCACAGCCTGGCGGCCCTGCAAGCATACAGACCGCAGGGGTAATTTACGGCCCGGCGGTGATAGCGAAATATCTGCCAGGTTCCGTACTGCAATATGTTTCCCGTCAGGTTCTCGGTGCCCGCCATGGCCTCCGGCACAAGGACATGGCCAAATCCAGCGCTACCGAGGCTGGTCTTCACATTCTTTGCGCGGCGATTGTCGCTGCAATATGCCATTTGCCGCAAGCTGGCCTACTGCTCTGCGTGATTGCTGCGGCGGCAGCAACTCTCTCGCGTTTCGGCTCTTCCAGCGTGCTGAGGGCAGCGGGCTACCAGCTCGTGTTTTTTGCCCCTTTCGCCGCGATATTGTGGCTGCTGGCCTCGGTGCAGACCGGGATTGAGGAGCCGCAGAAGCTTGTCGGTCTCTTCATGCTGGCGTGGATCGCGGGCTTCTGCGTGCCTGTGGCTCCCGGCGGGCTTGGCGTGCGGGAGGCCGTCCTGCTGGCGATGGCGCTGCCTGTGGCGTCGGAGCCGGACGTGATCGTCTTTGCTCTGCTGGCACGCCTCGTTACGTTGGGCGGTGACTGCATTTTTGGCATCGTGACCTATTGGGTGGCCGCGAGGTCCGCACGTTCGAAAGCGCAGGCATCCCGGTAACACGCGCGGCGCATCCACGCGGGGTTGTTGCTGAGATCGGTAAGAAGGCTTTCATAAGTTTCAGGATGCAGGCTGCGCGACAGGTATACCCAGTTTGCTTGGGCGGGCACGGGCACGTCCTCGCCAGCAAAATACCGTTCCGACAGCGCGATATAGGGGGCGGTCGTGCTGTAATCGGTAGCGCGTAGTGAGTTCAGCACCGTGCGTCCGGCGAAGATCGGCACCCACGCATCTTCTCCGCTGGGATTTGCGGGATGCGGGGGTTCCGGATATTGCCAGACGATCGCCGAGGGCTCACTCTTTTCGCGTAAGTGCGCAAGCACGCGCAAGTCGTCTGGCGGAACCTCTGTCTCAGCCCGCCCGCCGAAATCCGCCAGCCACACGGTCCGCACGATTGCCGCGGGTAAAGCCGCCAGCACCAGCATAATGAGCACAATCACGGCAACCCGCTTTGTCTTTTGTGTTGCCTTCAGCGCGCTGACCATTGCCCAGGCACCCACGAGTGCTATCGCGATGCTCAGCAGCAGCCGGGCGCGTATGAGTATCTCGATGGAGACGCGCGGGGGCAGCAGCGCCTTGCTCAGCATGACCCCGGCAAACGCCGCGCCAGCCAGGCAGAGCGCGAGACGGCGCGCGAACTGCATCTCCTCCCCGCGCCAGTAACGTAGCACGTACAGTGCCGCAAAAAAGGGCAGGCCGACGACGCCGATAAGCTTTGCCGCGCCATCAAATGGCTCGAGATACCAGGGAAGCTGGTTAATGTTCTGGAAGAGCGGGCTTTCCAGCGCCAGAGTCAGGATTGCCGAACTGCAATACGCCCAGCGCCAGCACAATCATGCCCGAAAGCAGCGCCATGACGGCAACCTCGGCAATTGCCTTCGCCCGGTGCTGCCAGAGCGTCGTCAATCCGTAAGCGGCGAGCGCCATAGCACCTAGCAGGGTGGAAATCGCCAGTGTGCTGGCTAGGCCCAGCCTGATCAGAAGCCAGGTCGCCCTATTCTCCTCCTCATTTTCCGGCTTCGAACGACCGACCGTTACAGCCCATCCCAATAAGAGAGCCAGAACCAGCGTATGCTGCGGAATGACTTGTGGGAGAATCAACAGGGCAGGGGCGGGCGCATCGGCAAATCGCACCATCGTCTGCAGCGCCTCTCCGCTCACCGTGCGAATCGCGTAGATCAGCGGGGCGCTGACGAGCGTGCCAAGGAACACCACGAAAAGAGCAACACGCGGAGAATCCGCCACCCGACGGATCACGCCGTAGAACAGCAGGGAAAACAGCGTCACGAAGACCGCATTCGCCGTGAACAGGGACGCCCAGCCATCACCTCCTATTGCTGTTCCGGCGCCGGGAAGGATGTAGCTGAGCCAGTAGTAATGTAGCGCCTCACCGCCGCCGAATATATCGCGTGCCGGGATGCCATGAGCGGCAAGTGCGTGCACATGCCCCATGTGCTTGAACCAGTCGGCATTGTAGTAGGAATGGACGAGAAGGCCGCCTTCAGGCGTATTGGCGAAGGCGAGCGCGTAGGCCAGGAAGCCATAGGCCAGCATTGCTGCTGCATACATGAAGCCATGCCATTCGAATGCACCCTGCCGCTCCGGCTGGGATAGCACGACCGGCCTTCGCACAAGCCACGCACCAGCAATACAGAGTAGCGCAACCGGCAACAGGATCCACGCTGGCAATTGCGGACCGCCAACCAAGGCCGAGATCCTGCCCACCAATGCGGTCAACAGCATTGTTGAGACGAGCGATGCGGTGGCGCATGCAGCGTAGAGGCCGCAGGAATAATTCGCACGTCGTGCCACGATCAGTCCGGGCGTACACCCGGCCAGTGCAAACAGCAGCGTCGCGAGAGCACTTATAAGGATATGAACCATTTGCCTCGGGGGATGTGCATTAACGAAATGTTTGCCATCATTTCGCTACCACCCGTCTCATGTCACCGGGAGTCACACGAGCATGAGTTTCCACACCAAAATTGAAAGTGTCGCTTCCGTCGAACCCGACATTTCCTTCGTGGTTCCGTTCTTCGATGAAGACGAGAGCCTCCTCATTCTCTACCGCGAAATCGAAGAAAATTGCGACCGTCTCGGCAAGTCTTTCGAACTCGTTTTCGTGGATGACGGCAGCCGCGACAGTGGCACCGAGATCATCCGCGATCTGGCCGCCAATGATCACCGCATCGTGCTGATCAGCTTCCGTCGGAATTTCGGCAAGTCCGCCGCGCTTTCGGCTGGCTTTTCTGTGGCGCGCGGCAATATCGTGTTCAGCATGGATGCCGATCTGCAGGATGATCCGAAGGAGATTGCTTCTTTCCTCGCACTGATAGAAGTTGGTGCCGATTGCGTCACCGGATGGAAGCAGGTCCGCAATGATCCGGTGGACAAGACCATGCCTTCCAAAGTGTTCAATGGTGTTATGAACCGTGTGTTCGGCCTTTCTATCAATGATCACAACTGCGGCTTCAAAGCCTATCGGCGTGAAACACTGGACGACCTTGATCTTTATGGGGAGTTGCATCGATTTATACCTGCGCTGCTTCATGCGCGCGGTTACCGGGTGGAACAGGTGGCGGTTGAGCACCGCGCCCGACAGTTCGGGAAATCAAAATTCGGCACGAAACGCCTTCTGAAAGGCGCGCTTGACCTGCTCACAATCTGCCTCACCACCCGCTTCGGAGCGCGGCCGCTGCATCTTTTTGGCGGAGCCGGGTTGGTGCTGGGCGGGTTAGGTACCCTTATCGTGTCTTACCTGACAGTCGCCTGGATTGCGGGTGAAAGCATTGGCCAGCGACCGCTACTGGTGCTGGGTGTGCTGCTAATTCTGTTCGGCGGGCAACTGGTTTCGGCCGGGCTGCTGGGCGAATTGTTCCTGCGTCGGACGATTTCCGAGAAAGACAAATATGCCATCCGCGAGGTGAGTGGTTCTCTATTCACGGGGCTGGAACCTGTACGGACATTCGTGCCTTATCCGGAACCTACTGCTGCAATGGCGTCCAGCACAATCTCCGAGAAGCGCGCGCGCCAGGATACCTAGAGCCGGACCTTCGATCCAATCCCCCTGCCTCCGCAGATGCTGCGCGGCGAGGAGCCTTTGCGTCCTTGTCTGGCAGCCAGCTTGCTCCTATGCGGCAACCTCGGATAACGAGGTGACCTGTCTATCATGCAACAATCGGATCGGGCAGGGCTGCTTTTCGCACTGGCCGGGTTCTGCGCGCTCACCATCGGCGACAGCATCGTGAAGGGGATCGACGGAGCGTGGGCGCCCACGGCGATCGCGGCATGGCGATACGGACTTGGCGCAATCGGCCTGACCTCGCTGCTGGTGATGAAGCAGGGGCTGGAACCTTTACGCAATATTCCGCAGCCGGGAATGCAGTGGTTGCGCGGGGCCGGGGTGGGCATTGCCACGATCTGCTTTTTCGCAGGCGTTTGGCTTATGCCGCTGACCGAAGCGATTGCGCTGGTTTTTACGCAACCCATGTTCACCGCGATCCTTGCAGCGATATTCCTGGGTGAGAAGCTGCGTTGGCAAACCGTTGCCGCCACGCTGGTGGCTTTCGTCGGTGTCTTGATCGTTCTGCGACCCAATTTCGCCGAGATCGGGCTTGGCGCACTGCTGCCGCTGGGGGCCGCCTTTGGCATGTCGATACTCGTCACTGCCAACCGAGCGGTGGCGGGCAGGGGCAGCGCGCTGGCAATGCAGGCCTATGTCGCCATTTTCGCTACCGTCATCCTGCTGGCGGCAATGGTTGTCGGCCATTTCAGCGGCATCGCAGAACTGCGGGTCGAGTGGCCCGTGTGGCATATCCCGGCGCGTGTCGCGATCATCGCCGTCACCGCCAGCGCGGCGCATTGGCTGATCTACCTCGGTACCGAAAGGGCAGGTGCGGCAACCGTTGCGCCGATGACCTATGGCCAGCTCATCGCAGCATCGCTGATCGGCTACCTGTTCTTTGACGAGCTGCCTGACCTGACTGCGATGCTGGGCGCGGGCCTTATCATCCTGTCCGGCCTGTGGCTGTGGTACCAGGGCCGCAACAGGCGCGGCACCAAGGTGCCTGCCTGACCTAGCGAGCGCGGCGCACCCAGGCAGTGATCTTGCGGCCGTGCATTTCGACAGTCAGGCGCTCGCGATAATCCTGCGCAAGGGCAGCTTCCACGACGGCGGCGGCCTCCGGGTTGCGGATTGTCATGCCCTGGTCGGCGGTGACAATCGCGCCGGGAGCCTGCGACAGGATACGCGCAACTTCCTTCACCTGATCGACTTCCAGCGCAGCTGTCTCCAGCGCGTTGTTGAGATGGTCGGGATAGACGAAGCGAGTTGGCACGCAGCTGTTCGCAAGCCGATAGAGCGCCGTCGGCCCGTCCCAGATCCACAGGCAATCCGCCTCTTCGCCGACATGCGGTGCGACTGCGGTGGCAAGCGCTGCCAACGCATCTCGCTCGTCCAGCGATTGCACGCGGCGGTCTGGTAGCGAAAGCAGCGCCAGAAATATCGCCGACAGGACGATGGCAGGCCACAGGCGCAGTGGCGACCGGGAGTCGAGCAAGGGCAGGGCCACCAGCGCGGCAGGGGCAGCAAGGGCCGCGTAATAATAGAGGTAGACGGTGCCGGGCAAAAGCACCGTGGCCAGCGTCGACACCGCCCAAGCGACGAAGAAAACCCAGGTGGCGAAGGGCTCTGGCCGCTTGATGCGAAAGGCGGCGTAAATTCCTCCCGCCGCAAGCACCAGCAAGGGAGCAATGCCCAGCGCGTGGCTGGCACCCCATCGTCCCTGCGGCGCTGCAGCCCGTTCGAAGAAGCTGGCGAAATTGGCAAACCAGAAGGCGTCGAATTCGCCGATCGCGGCATAGAATGCGCCAACGGCTATGGTCGGCAAAAGACCCATCGCGGCGAACAGGGCGGCAATGGCGGAAAGGGTGCCAAACCCACGCCTGCACCCGCTGCGGTATTCCACCCACAGCGCCCAGCAGCCGAAGAACAGGCACTGCGGAACGACGGTGTATTTGACCTGCAATGCCAATCCGCCCAGCAGCATCGCGATGGCCGCGCGGCGCGTGAAATGCGGGTGATCGGGATCCACCAGCAGCGCGGCCATGCCCAGCATCATCGGCGCGAAGAAGATCTCGCTCTGCCCGGAATAGCTGCCATAGGCCGACAGCAGGATGACCGCGATGGCCCCTGCGAAAGATGCTGCCGTGCGGTCCACCAGGCGGCGGGACAGGAAGTAAGTCAGCCAGGCACTGGCAACAGCGAAGCCGGTTGCCACCAGTTGATACGCCAGCGCAGAAGGTCCGAAAAGGAGGTGAACAAGGCCGTAGATGGCGAAAAGGCCGAAAGGTTTGCGGTCCCACCAGTCCACGAAGGGAAGCTCGCCATACTGCATGCGCCAGCCGATGAAGCTGTACAGTTGCTCGTCGAAATCGGCCACGGGATCGCCGAACCAGATGCTGCGCACGGCGACGGTGAACGCAGCAAGCAGCACAAGGCAAAGCGCATCACCGCGCAGCCGTGCTGCGGCGCGCGCCGGTCTTGCCTCGCCTGAAATTGCTGCGACGCCACTCATTGCGGGAATTGCCTCCTGTCTGGTGCAGAATCGCGCAACATGGTTAAGAAGCGATTATGAGCGAGGCACAAAGCGAGACCTGCTGGCTGTGCGAGAGGCCGCTGGGCAGGCGGGTGCAGTGGCATCACACTGTGCCCAAGGCCAAGAAGGGGCGCGAAACCGTGCCCGTCCATCCGATCTGTCACCGCACGATCCATGCGCATGCCACCAATGCCGAACTGGCCAGGATGGATGGCGCGCGCGCACAGCTGCTTGGGCTGGAGGAGGTGGCGAAATTCGTGCGCTGGGTGGCCGACAAGCCGGCCGATTTCCACGCGCCGACGCGGACAATCCGCCGAAGTTGACGAAGTTGACGAAGTTGACATCGTGACGATGGTCCAATTCGTCCATTTAGTTCGTGTTTTCAGATGGATAACGCGATTCATCGAAGTTGACACTTTGCCGGAAATACATTCGCGCATCTTTCTATGCCGTAGCTGAAAGTCGCTGCACTATGGCTCAGCGCGCTTGCTGTAGGATAGGCTTGGCTGTCGGTGGCACCCGGAGGGTGTGCGAGTTCTCGTCTTAAGGCTTAATCGGCCGCGTCTTCCGGCAGCACACTGGGGAAGCCGTCGATGAACTGCTCCGGGACGGTCCATTTGAAGACTTTGCGATTCTCGACCACGGTTTCAACATCGGGTATCCAGCCACCCATGGCAAAGGCGTGGCTGACAACCCGCGATCCCGGCTCCATCTGGTTCAGGATATGCGGGCGAAGACGCAGGTTCAGCGTCGATCCAAGGTAAATCGCCAGGACATCAACCTCGGTCAGATCGGTCTCGAACAGGTCCTGCTTGCGGAATTCCACCAGATCCGAAACGCCAGCTTCGAGAGCGTTCTCACGGGCTTGCTCAAGCAGGGAATCGTCGATCTCTATGCCGACCGCCCTGATGCCGTAATCACGCGCTGCGGCGATCACGATCCGACCGTCGCCCGAGCCGAGGTCATACAAGACATCGCCTTCCTCGATCTGCGCGAGGCGAAGCATTTCATCCACCACCGCCGGAGGCGTGGGGACGTAATGAATGTCCTGGGTGTTATCGACGCAGGAACCAAGGGCAAGCGCGGCTACGGCCACCAGGCATAAAGCGGGCCTCATCCAGCCAGCATCGCATGCCGGCCGGATGGGATCCACAAGCGAACGTGCAGCGTCAGTCCTCTACGTGCTCGGCCAGCACGGTAAGGCCGTTATCGCCGACTTCGGCAAAACCGCCGCGCACTTCGATTTCCTCGGGCGCGCCGCCTTCGGTCCTGTAGACCTGCACCGCGCCGTCGCGGATCGTCGACATGAAGGGCGCATGGCCCTCCAGCACGCCAAATTCACCTTCCGCGCCGGGAACGACCACCATGTGGACGTCCTCGGAGCGGACCAGCTTTGACGGGGTTACGAGTTCGAAGTGGAGTGCCATGGCGCTTAGGCGTCCTCAGCCATCTTCTGGGCTTTCGCGACGGCTTCGTCGATGCCGCCGACCATGTAGAAAGCGCTTTCGGGCAGGTGATCGTATTCACCTTCCACCACGGCCTTGAACGATTTCACGGTGTCTTCCAGCTGCACGAACTTGCCGGGGATGTTGGTGAACACCTCTGCCACGTGGAACGGCTGCGAAAGGAACTTCTGGATCTTGCGCGCACGCTGCACGGTGAGCTTATCTTCTTCCGAAAGCTCGTCCATGCCCAGAATGGCGATGATGTCCTGCAGGCTCTTGTACTTCTGCAGCGTTTCCTGAACCTTGCGCGCGGTTTCGTAATGTTCCTGGCCAACGACGCGCGGTTCCAGAACGCGGCTGGTGGAGTCCAGCGGGTCCACGGCCGGGTAGATGCCCAGCTCGGAAATGGCGCGGTTCAGCGTGGTGGTTGCGTCAAGGTGGGCAAACGAGGTTGCAGGTGCAGGGTCGGTCAAGTCATCGGCAGGCACGTAGATGGCCTGCACCGAGGTGATCGAGCCCTTGTTGGTGGAGGTGATGCGTTCCTGCAGGTTGCCCATGTCGGTGGACAGGGTGGGCTGGTAGCCCACAGCCGAAGGAATACGGCCCAGCAGGGCGGACACTTCGGAACCGGCCTGGGTGAAGCGGAAGATGTTGTCCACGAAGAACAACACGTCCTGGCCTTCCACGTCGCGGAAATATTCCGCCATGGTGAGGCCGGACAATGCCACGCGGGCACGCGCGCCGGGAGGCTCGTTCATCTGGCCGAACACGAGGGCAACCTTGGAGCCTTCGGACGTGGCGACGCCGTTCTCGTCCTTCTGGATGACGCCTGCGTCGAGAAATTCGTGGTAGAGATCGTTACCTTCGCGGGTACGCTCACCCACACCGGCGAAGACGGACACGCCGCCGTGGCCCTTGGCGATGTTGTTGATCAGTTCCTGGATCAGCACGGTCTTGCCCACGCCCGCGCCGCCGAACAGGCCGATCTTGCCGCCCTTTGCGTAAGGCGCGAGAAGGTCGATCACCTTGATGCCGGTGACGAGAATATCGCTTTCGGTCGACTGGTCGACAAATTCCGGTGCCTCGGCGTGGATCGGCATGGTCATCTCGGCACCGATGGGGCCAAGCTCGTCAATCGGCTGACCGATCACGTTCATGATCCGGCCCAGCGTCTTCGGGCCGACAGGCACGTTGATCTGCTGACCGGTCGAAATCACTTCCTGCCCGCGTGTCAGGCCGTCGGTGCCATCCATCGCGATGGTGCGAACGGTGTTTTCACCCAGGTGCTGGGCAACTTCCAGAACCAGCGTATTGGCGCCGTTCTTGGTCTCCAGTGCGGACAGAATTGCGGGCAGCTCACCGGGGAAGGTCACGTCGACGACAGCGCCGATGACCTGGGAGATGGAGCCGTTGGTGGTCTGGTTGAGAGCAGGTGCGGTAGCCATGATTGATATCCTGTGGCGTCAGAAAAATGTCTGGTTCGGTTTAACTAATTGGCGCTTGCTAAAGGGCGCAAACCTTCTCGGCATCGGCGATGACCCATGCCTCGCCGGCCTCGTCTGCTTCGAGTGTTGCGTCATGGCGCAGGACTTCGTCTTCGCCCAGGCCAAATTCGCACGAAGCGGTCAGCGCGCCCATTGCGCGCTGGCAGATGGAGCCGTTTACCGGCTCTGCTTCGGGGCAGGCGGCTGCATGAAGTTCGGCGAACAACGCCTCGTCCGGGGCGGGCAGGCTGACGACCGGCTCGACTTCCATGGCCGCAGCTGGTGCGGTCTCGGTGGCGGGCTCTTCGCCGCAAGCGACCAACGCCAGCAGGGGGAGGCAAAGGGTGAGTGTAGCAATCTTCACAAGTAAATCTTTCCGGGTCAGAGCGCTTCCGCGCCCGCAATAATTTCAATGAGTTCAGTCGTAATCGCGGCCTGGCGGCTGCGGTTGTACTGGATGGTAAGCTTGTCGATCAGGTCGCCCGCGTTGCGCGTGGCGTTGTCCATCGCCGTCATCGAGGCGCCCTGTTCGGACGCCTCGCGTTCCAGCAATGCGCCGAACAGCTGCGTCCTGATGTAGCGCGGCAGCAGGTCTTCGAGGATCGCTTCCTCGTCGGGCTCGTACTCCACCACCGATTCAGATTCCACGGTGGTTTCGGGTGCGGGAACCGGCAGGATCTGCGTGGTCGTGGGATCCTGCGCCAGCGCGCTCTTGAAGATCGGGTAGACGAGGTGGGCGACGTCGAATTCGCCGTTCTCGAACTTGGCCACCAGTTCGTCAGCGATTTTCTCGGCTTCGGCGAAGTCGGGATTCTTCATCTCGCTGGTGTCGTACATCGTATCGATCTGGCTGGCATAGTCGCGCTTGATCGGGGCGCGACCCTTCTTGCCGACGAGATAGAACGACACGCTCTTGTCCTGCGCCGTGAGCTCGCGCGCCTGCTTCTTGGCCTCTTTCACGATATTCGCGTTGAGACCGCCGCACAGGCCCTTGTCGGTGTTCACCACCACCAGCAGGTGACGCTGATTGCTGCCCGTGCCGCGCAGCAGCAGGGGCGCGCTGTCGCCGCTCACCTTGCTGGCGAGCGAGCCCATGACGCCTGCCAGACGCTCCGCATAGGGGCGTGCAGCTTCGGCAGCGGCCTGCGCCTTGCGCAATTTTGCCGCCGCGACCATCTGCTTGGCCTTGGTGATCTTCTGCGTGGACTTGACCGACTTGATCCGGTCCTTGAGTTCCTTGAGGCTAGCCATTTCGGCTCCCTATTATGTCTCTTGAACGGATCAGGCGAACTGCTTGGCGAAGGTGTCGAGCGCGCACTTCAGCTTGTCACGCGTGTCGTCCTCGAACTTGCCGGTGTCGGCGATGGTCTTGAGAACGTCGGCGTGCTCGTTACGCATGAAGCTGAGCATGGCGGCTTCGTATTCGGTCACGCGGTCAACGGCGACCTTGTCGATATAGCCGTTGGTGCCTGCGAAGATCGACACGACCTGCTCTTCCACCGGCATCGGCGAGAACTGCGGCTGCTTCAGCAGCTCGGTCAGGCGCGCGCCGCGGTTCAGCAGCTTTTGCGTGGAAGGATCGAGGTCCGAGCCGAACTGCGCGAAGGCCGCCATTTCGCGGTACTGCGCCAGCTCCAGCTTGATGGAGCCTGCTACCTTCTTCATCGCCTTGGTCTGGGCGGCACCGCCCACACGCGAGACCGAGAGGCCCACGTTGATGGCCGGACGGATACCCTGGAAGAAGAGATCGGTCTCGAGGAAGATCTGGCCGTCGGTGATCGAGATCACGTTGGTCGGGATATAGGCCGACACGTCGCCCGCCTGCGTTTCGATGATCGGCAGCGCGGTAAGCGAACCGCCGCCGTTTTCGTCATTCATCTTTGCGGCGCGTTCCAGCAGGCGAGAGTGCAGGTAGAACACGTCACCCGGATAGGCTTCACGGCCCGGAGGACGACGCAGCAGCAGCGACATCTGGCGATAGGCCACGGCCTGCTTGGAAAGGTCGTCATACACGATCACGGCGTGCATGCCGTTGTCGCGGAAGAATTCGCCCATGGCACAGCCGGTGTAGGGCGCGAGGTATTGCAGCGGAGCAGGCTCCGAAGCGGTGGCGGCAACAACGATGGTGTATTCCATCGCGCCGTTTTCCTCGAGGCTCTTCACGATCTGCGCCACGGTGGAGCGCTTCTGGCCCACGGCGACATAGATGCAGTAGAGCTTCTTCTTCTCGTCGTCGCCGGCGTGCGCATCCTTCTGATTGATGAAGGTGTCGATCGCCACGGCGGACTTGCCGGTCTGGCGGTCACCGATGATCAGTTCGCGCTGGCCACGGCCAACGGGAACGAGAGCGTCGATAGCCTTGAGGCCGGACTGCACGGGCTCGTCAACCGACTTACGCGGGATGATGCCCGGTGCCTTCACTTCAACGCGGCTGCGCTTGTCGGAAACGATCGGGCCCTTGCCGTCGATCGGGTTGCCCAGCGCGTCGACCACGCGGCCCAGCAGGCCCTTGCCCACGGGCACGTCCACGATGGTGCCGGTGCGCTTTACGCTGTCGCCTTCCTTGATCTCGGCATCGGTGCCGAAAATCACGACGCCGACATTGTCGGCCTCAAGGTTGAGGGCCATGCCCTTAATGCCGTTGGAGAATTCCACCATCTCGCCGGCCTGCACGTTGTCGAGGCCGTGGATGCGGGCGATACCGTCACCCACGGAGAGGACGGAGCCGACTTCGCTGACTTCGGCTTCGGTGCCGAAATTGGCGATCTGGTCCTTGATGACCTTGGAGATTTCTGCGGCGCGGATATCCATTGCAATAAGCCTTCTTATATATGGCTACTCAGGCGGTCTTCATGGCCTGGGCGAGGGAGTTGAGACGGGTACGGATCGAGCTGTCGATGCGCTTCGATCCGATGGTGACGACGAGCCCGCCCAGAAGGTCGGGATCGACGCGCGATTTCAGTTTCACCGTGCGGCCTTCACGGGCACGCAGCTTGCCTTCCAGATCCACAAGCTGGGCATCGGTGAGGGCATGGGCGCTGGCAACTTCGGCCTGCACCTCGCCGCGCTGGGCGGCGGCGATGGTGGCAAAAGCGCGAATGATGCCGGGCAATTTCGACACGCGACGATTGTTCGCCAGCACGCCGAGGAAGTTCTTCGTCAGTTCCGAAAGGCCCAGGTGATCGCCGATGCCGGCCATCACCCCAGCCAGCTGGCTGCGGCTGATTTCCGGATTCTTGATAAGCGCCGAAAGCTCTTTCGATTCGCGCAAGGCGGCGTCGAGCTTGTCGAGATCGGCCTCGACGGCGGTTACCGTGCCAGCTTCACTGGCAAGATCGAATAGGGCCGAGGCATAACGCCCTGCCAGGCTGGCCTGAATACCGGCGGAAAGCTCCACGCGCGAATGTCCTTCAAGGTCAGAGAAAACGTAAAAACTGGTTGCCTGATGGAAGACGCACGAAACGCCGCTCATCAAGGTTGGCGCGCGCCTAGCATCGAGGTTTGATTCATGCAACCCGAGTCCGGACGCCATCGGCCACGCGGTGGGTCAAGAGACCTTGCGCGATCAGCCCTGTGATTTCGTCGGGCGCCATCTCGACGGTTTGCGAGCAGCTGTAGACCAGCCGTTCGTTGGGGCGCGCGGGCAGGGCGGACATGATCGCGGCCTGGTTGCTGCCCAGTTCGCGCGCTGCGGCCTCGTCCACCCCGCAATCGGGGGCGACATAGGCGCCGCGTGCGGTGCGGGCGTCGCGCATGGCGGCAAGGTCCAGCAGATATCGTTCCATCACCAGTTCACCGGCGGCGGGGTCGAATCGGTTGACCGAGACAGCAGCCTCGTTGGCGGGCACGAACACGCGCGTCCACCGGCCGCCGGTCAGGCCATATTGCGTGCGATCGTTGATACAGCCTTCGCCGGACCACTGAATGTCCATGTCATCTGCCGGATCGCCGACCGCTCGGCTGCGCTGCGTATCCAGCACGCAGGTAAAGCTGCCGCCCTGCGCCGCTGCGGTAGCCTCGGGCGTGGCGATGGCGCCTGTCGGGCCGTCGGTCTGCGCACCGGCGCGAAGGCTTTCCTCCACACGCTCGTCGATCTCGGCAAAGGCAGGGCGTGAAATCCAGGCGACAAGCGCGCCCACCAGCGCCAGCAGCGCCGCCGCACCCGCAATGGCGCGCATGCGCATGTTGCGCTGCATATGTCCGTAGGCCGCCACTCCGCCTGCGGCCAGCGCCATGATGAAGAGCAGCAACGCCAAGCCCATGCCGTTCGAACGTGCTTCCATCACTTCATAGGTGATCGTGCGGCGGGTTTCCGCTGTCTGCTGGGCGAGGGCTTCGGCTTCGCGCTCGGCGCGCTCCTGCGCCACTTCGGCCTGCGCTTCGGCACGGGCCAGTTCCTCGGCTTCGAGATCGGCCAGGCTGCGGCATGGCATCGCGTTCATGCGCGGCTGCACGTCATTGGCGCGCAGGAAGGGCAGCAGTTCGCGCGTGCTCACCGCGAAGAAGAATTCCGCATCGGAGCCCGCGCTTTCGGTGCCGAAGGAATTCACGCCGATCACGCGCCCGCAATCGTCCAGCAACGGACCGCCGGAATTGCCCCGCGCGATGGGCGCTGTGTGCAGGATGGTATCGAATTCACGGCTGGGGCGGCGGCCCGACAGGAAGCCGGTGGCGGTGACAGGAGGCTGGGCGCGGAACAGGTCGGATTGGCCAAGGCCCTGCGCCCGGTCCACATTCATCGGATAGCCGACCGCGGTAACAGAGCCGCTCTGCGCCGGATTGCCCGCTATGGTGAGCGGCGGCAGGCCCAGTGGCTGGGTAAGTTCCAGCAGGGCAAGATCGTTGTTCGGGCTGACCGAGACGAGGCGGGCATAGACCGCTTCCGCCCCCTCCGCCGGAACCACGCCGATGGACAGGCGATCATCGTCCACCGCTTCCTGCACCACGTGGGCGTTGGTGACGATCCGCTCTCCGCCCACGGCAAAGCCGGTGCCGTGGGATATCGGGAAGATTTCCTCCCCGTCCTTGCCGATAACGATCACGCGCACCACGCCGCGTGCCGAGGCCTCGATATCCCCCGGATCGGCCAGTGCCGCAGCGGGCACCAGCGTTAGTGTGGCAAGCAAGAGGGCGAAAAGGGTTGCGATGCGGTGCATATTGCTCGGGCTTCTATATGGTTGTGCATTGACCGCAAGCTTCGGGACGCGCAGCCTGCACAAAGCTGGCATATCCATCGCATGACCCAACAAACCTCCTCCGCCCCGCTGCACGACGACGACCGCTGGCGCATTGCGCTGGCGAAGGACCGGCGCTTCGATGGCGTGTTCGTCACCGGCGTGCATTCCACCGGCATCTATTGCCGCCCCAGTTGCCCTGCGCGGGCGCCAAAGCGGGAGAATGTGCGCTTCTACGCTACCCCTGACGATGCGGAGGCGGCGGGCCTGCGCGCCTGCAAGCGTTGCGCGCCCGACCAGCAGTCGCGCGAGGAGGCCGCCGTGCTGCGCGTGCTGGAGATCGTCCGCGATGCCGATGGGCCGGTGTCGCTGGAGAAGCTTGGCGCGGCGACCGATTATTCGCCCACGCACCTGCAACGCGTCTTCACCCGCGCGGTAGGCATGTCGCCCGCCGCCTATGCCCGCGCCTTGCGGCGAGAGCGGGCGGAGGCGGCGCTGGCGCACGGGCCGAGCGTGACGGAGGCCATTTACGAGGCGGGCTATTCTGCTCCCTCCCGCTTTTATGACGATATGAAGGGACAAACGGGCATGAGCGCGAGAGACCGCCGGGACGGAGGCGCCGGACAGACCATCCATTACACCGTCGTTGAAACCACTCTGGGCGCAATGCTGGTGGCGGCAACGGACAGGGGCGTATGCCGTCTGGCGTTCAACGAGGGCGAAACCGAATTGCGCGCCCGTTTCCCCAAGGCCGAACTGGTCGAGGGCGCAGAGCAATTTCGTGCTCTTTTCGCGCAAGTGACCCGGGCGGTGGAAAGCCCCGGCACCGGGCAGGACATCCCGCTGGATGTGCAGGGCACCGCTTTCCAGCAGCGCGTATGGGACGAACTGCGCCGCATTCCGACCGGCGAAACGCGCAGCTACGGCCAGCTTGCCGCTGCCTTGGGAAATCCGAAAGCCAGCCGCGCGGTCGGCGGGGCGAACGGCGCGAACGACATTGCCGTGCTGATCCCGTGCCACCGCGTGATTGCTGCCGATGGCGGCCTTGGCGGATATGCCTATGGCACCGAAATAAAGGCCGAATTGCTCAAACGCGAAAAGCGCGGACAATAGGGCCGGGCACCTTGCCGCCCATCCTCCCCTCAGCCATCGATTGGCGAGGTTGAGGAAGGAATCGCATGGAAGGCACATCGCCCGCACCGGCACGATCGATCTGGCTGAAGATCTGGCAGTTTCCCCTTGTCGCCATGCTGGTGGCGCTTGCGCTGGTCGTTGGCGCGGCGTGGCTGACATCGCTTGCAGCCGAGCACCTGATCTCGCCCAGCATGAGCGGCGACGCCGGCAGTATCGTCAGCACCCTTGTGCTGATCGGGCTTTGCTTGCTGGTCTACAAGCTGTTCATCCGCCGGCTGGGGCGCAAGAAGCACGATGATCTGCCGCTAAACCTCGCGGCCTTGCGCGATATGGCGGCGGGCTTTGGCGGAGGGGCCGTGCTGATCTCCATCTGCGTCGGGCTGGCGGCGCTGTTCGGGGTGTACCGCATTGGCGGGGCCGACGCTTTTGCGGACTGGGCGCAGATTATCTTCATATTGGGCGTGTATGCCGGTTTCTTCGAGGAACTGCTGATCCGCGGTATCATCCTGCGCTGGCTGGAGGAATTGACCGGCAGCTGGATCGCGCTGGTAATCAGCGCCCTGATCTTCGGTTTCCTCCACGGCGGAAACGACAACGCCACGTTCTTCTCCTCTCTTGCCATCGCGATCGAGGCGGGGGTCTTGCTGGGTGCCGCTTACATGCTCACGCGCTCGCTCTGGCTGGCGATCGGATTGCATGCGGGCTGGAACGTGGTGCAGGCGCTGTGGGATGTGCCGGTGTCGGGCATTGCCACCAGTGGACCTGTTGCCGCAACGCTGGGAGGGCACTGGTTGCTGGCAGGTGGCGGCTTCGGGCTTGAGGCGACGATTTTCGCGCTGGTCGTGGCGACGGGTGCAGGCGCGTGGATGCTTGTGCTGGCGCATCGGCGGGGCCGCATCGTGAAGCCGATGTGGAGCCGCAGGGGCGGCGCGATTACCGCCTATTGAGAAGTAACGCGTTTTGGGATTATGCTGCATCCTGATCGCTGGAGATTTCGCCATGAAGAAGATACTCTTCGCAGTTCTCGCCGCTGTCGGGATGGCTGGCTCGGGCCAGGCGCAAGAATCTCCGGAAAACGCCTTTGTTTCGCAATCGCTGGAGCTGGCAGCGTTCGACAGGATCAGCGTTTCGGGACCCTTCAAGGTTTCGGTCTATGTAACGGACGCGCCCACTGAAGTCGTCTTGACCGGGCCACCTTCCATGATTGCCGACACGATTGCCGAAGTCGATAGCGGGGCGCTTGCCATACAATTCAGCGAGGGCGCTGACTGGAGCTGGACTCCAGGTTCGGGCATGCATTTGCTGGTGACGGTTCCTGCCCTTTCCGTTGTCGAGGTGCATGGTGCTGGCCAGGTAGAAATTTTGCAAATCCGCGGCGAAGTGTTTGAAGCATCAACGTCAGGCTCCGGCAGCATCACACTGCAGAACATGGATGTCGGCGAGGCGCGCTTCGCCACCGGCGGCTCCGGTTCGATCATGGCAGAAGGCATTGCCCGATCAGGACGCTACGCGACTTCGGGATCAGGCTCCATCGATGCAAAGCGGCTGCGGGTTGCGGATGCCGATATCGCGGTGGGCGGATCGGGTTCGATCTTCGCCGATGTATCCGGCCGGGCGAATGTGGTGGTGGAGGGAAGCGGCAGCGCGGATATTGTCGGCGGCGCTGAATGCGAAACGCAGGATCGGGGTTCCGGCAGCATAGAATGTCGCTGACGCCTCAATCGTTGCGCGCCCAGCCTTTGCCGGCTGGCTTCAGGGTATCGAGAAACGCTTCCGCACTCTCCAGATAGTCGCGCTGCTTGTCCTCGCCCATCCGGTCCCACGTGGAATAGATGCGCCCGATGCGGTGATTGCTTTCCAGCCGATCGCGATGGCGGTGCATGAAATGCCAGTAGAGCGGGTTGAAGGGGCAGGCACCTTCGCCGGTCTTCTTGGCAGGCGAATAGCGGCATTCCTTGCAGTAATCGGACATCTTGTTGATGTAGTTGCCGCTCGCCGCATAGGGCTTGCTCGCCAGCTTGCCGCCATCGGCATAGAGGATCATCGCCGCGACATTGGGTAGTTCCACCCATTCATAGGCATCGGCATATACCACCAGGTACCAGTCCTGCACTTCACGCGGGCTCACTCCCGCCAGCAAAGCAAAATTGCCCAGCACCATCAGCCGCTGGATATGGTGGGCATGGGCATTGTCGCGGGTGGAGCGCACGCAGTCGGCAATGCAGCGCATGTCGGTTTCGCCGGTCCAGTAGAATTCGGGCAGGCCGCGCTGGGCGTTCAGCGCATTGTCGCTCTGCAAACCCGGCATCAGGTACCAGTAGAATCCGCGCACATATTCGCGCCATCCGATCAACTGACGGATGAAACCTTCCACGCTGTTGAGCGGTGCCTTGCCATTCGCGATAGGCCTTCTCGGCGCGCTGGCACAGTTCGAGCGGATCGAGCAGGCCCAGGTTGATGCTGGTGGAAAGCATGGAGTGGTAGAGATCGTCCTCCCCGTGCACCATCGCGTCCTGATAGGGGCCGAATTTCTCGATCCGCTCGGCAAAGAAGGCTTCGGCGGCTTCCTCTGCCTCTTCGCGGGTGACGGGCCAGGCAAAGTTGTCGAGCGATCCGAAATGGTCACCGAAGCGATCCTGCACCAGTTCGATGACTTCACGGGTTAGGTCATCAGGCTCGAATTTCGGGCGTTCTGGTGGGTCCATCCCGTCGTCGGGGGATTCGCGGTTCTGCTTGTCGAGGTTCCATTGTTCGCCCTCGGGCTTGTCGCCATTCATCAGCAGCCCGGTCTTGCGGCGCATCTCGCGGTAGAAATATTCCATGCGCAACGCATCGCGGCCTTCCGCCCAGTCGCGAAATTCGGCGATGCTGGCGATGAAACGGTCGTCGGAGAGGATAATTACTTCGCAGTCGAACTTGTCGGGCCATTCCTCGATGGCCTGCTGCACCCGCCATTCGCCCGCTTCCACCACGTGGATGCTGCGCGGATCATGGCGGTCGATAGCGCGGGCGATTTCGCCGGTGAAGCTGCCGGAATTGCCGGGATCGTCCAGCTTCACGTAATCAACTGTCCAGCCGGCATCGCGCAGTTCGCCGGCGAAGTGGCGCATCGCAGAGAAGATCAGCGCGATCTTCTGCTTGTGGTGTTTGACGTAGGTTGCCTCTTCCCAGACCTCCATCATCAGGATGACGGTATCATCCTTCGCGCGCCCCCGGATCGACGCGAGGTCTCGCGTCAACTGGTCGCCCAGGATGGGGACGAGGACTGGGCCATCGGCGCTAGTATGTATCGGAAGATGCCATGCGCGTTTAACGCTGGCACATGGAGGCAGTGCCGAACATTCGGACCAAAGCCCATGCCAGGCGGGTCCGCCTTCCTCCAAGATTGCGCGCAAACGAAACCGGGGCACCGATCGCAGCTACGTGCCGCTTTCGATGCCCCGGAAAACTTCCTGAACAGTCAGGACCTGGCCTCAATCAGTCGACTTCGCAGCCGTATCCTTCGGCTTCGGCTTCGAATTCATCCTGCCGGGCTTCTCGCGCGGCTTCGTCGAGATATTCGCCCGGATGATCGGGGCGAACCTCTTCGAGCAGGGGTTCACGATTGCCGGACTCGTATTCCTCGTACTTCTTGCGCAGCACGCAGGCATAAGGGCCGTTGCCCGTGAGATAGGATGCCCCCACGATCCGCGCCTCTGCGGGTCGGTCCTCCTCCAGCAGCATATGCACAAGTGCCTGGCGCACGTTGGGATCGAATGGCGCGTAGCGGAACGAAGCTTCCAGCGCGGACTTCGCTGTATCGGGAACCGGGTTGCCCTCGTCGAACAGGTAGGTGAGGTAATAGCCGTAGAGCGGATAGGCGTGATCCGTCTCCATCCGGTTTGCAGCGGCAAAGCGGCTGCGCGCCTCGGCCAGTTGCGCGGGATCCTCGAACGAACGGCGCAGGGCGACATCGGCATAGTAATTGGCCGCTTCCGTCGAATCCGGGTCCATTTCCAGAACTTGCTGCGCGAGGTTCTCGGCCTCGGCATAGTTGCGGGCATCGAATTCAGCCTCGGCAGCGGCAAGCAGGACATCCGAACTCTGCGGGTATTGCGCCACCAGCCTGCGCGCGTCGCGAACCAGGCCTGCGGCCTCGTCCTCGTCGACGCCGCGATTGGAACGGATCATCAGGTCCATCCGCGCTGCCTGGGCATCGGTCAATTTGCGAATCTCCACCTGGGGATCCGCATTCACGGAATATGGCACCCGCAGGGTGCGGGCCGCGCCGCGGCGAAACTCTTCAAGTTCGGCGTGCAGCACGTCCAGGTCTCCGAAAGCACGCTCGGCCGCTTCCATAGGGGAAGCGCCTTCGCCGATGGCGACCATGTATTCGCCCATCTGGCCGCGACGTTCGGGATTGAGGTTCAGGTGACTGGCGATGAGCCAGCCATGGGCATAGGTTCTGCCCGTGGTATCGCGATCGCCCCGTGCGGGCGGATCGAAAGTCTTCTCCAGATCGATGGAGATCGTCGCAAGGGACGGGCTGCGCCAGGGCGGCACCTCGCCAATCACGAAATCGTCTTCATTGAATTCCAGATTGGAGAAAAGCTCGGCGAAACCCTCGCTGTACCATAGCGGATAGGGAGCATCGCGGTGCTGGAACATGAAATAATGCACGTATTCATGGAACAGCGTGGCCTTGGGATCGAGCATGATATCCTGATCGATCGCGTTGCGAAGGCTGCGATCGCGGCGCTTGTTACGCTGCTTGGGAACGAAGGCCACCGAACCGTTGGCACGGCCGATAAAGAAGCCGCCGATGCCGGTGTTGCGATTGCCAGCGGCAAGCGCAGACATATCCGACGTCTCACCGAAGCGGAACACGGTCACCTTGGTGGATTCAGGCAGCGGTTCGTCATCGGTGTTTACGCCGGTGAAGAAGCTCAGCACTTCGTCAAGCCGCTCCAGATCCTGGGCGAACTCTACCGTATCGTCCTGCGAATCTTCGGCATAGACGATAAAATGCTCCGTCTCCGCGCGGAACCAGTCTGCGGCCATGGCGGTGGGGGCAAGGGCGAGGGAAGTTGTCGCAGCAAGTACGGCAAGGGCGCGTTTCATCATTTCATACTCCAGTCCTGACACACAGTCGTAATGGAGCAAGCCCCTCAATTCAATACGGTAAAAGGGTGTTTTTGCGCGACCAGCCGAGTGCTGGGATTTGTTGCAAAATCATGCCCTTGCACGACATTTTCGCAAAATATCGAGGCGTGAAACGGCAGGTTGGGATAGTTAGGTTCCTGGTCCGGTAAGTGAGGCCAGCCGAACCCCTATTGGCCTTGGGAAAGCGTCTCTTTCGGAAAACTGATCGTCACCTTCGTGCCGGTCTTTCCGGTTTCGACATTCAATTCGCCCGAGAGCCTGTTCACAAGTTCGCGCACGATGCGCGCACCAAGGCTGCCATCGTTGGGCCAATCGACATCTTCGGGAATGCCAAGACCGTTGTCGGACACCTGCAGGCAGATCGTCTCGCCATCTTCGACATTCCAGAGGCGAACGTCGACTGCGCCCTCATGCTCGGCCTCGAACGCGTGTTGCAGGGCGTTGGTAAGCAATTCGGAAACCAGCAGGCCCATTTGCGAGGCGGAATCCACGGACGCGCGGAACTCGTCCGTCTCCAGGTTCATCCGCACCTCGCGGTGCCCGTCGAGCATGTTGAGCGCGCTGCAAACGCGGGAGATATAGGCGCCCAGCGCAACGGTGTTGCCGTCGGTCTGGCCGGGGCGGGAGAATTCGTCATACAGCAGGTTCAAGGCTTCCACGCGGTTGGCCAGCACATCCAGCGACGACTTGGCATCCGCGCCCTTCTTCGATTCCATGCGGATCAGGGAAAGCAGCAGGGCGAGGTGGTTCTTCACCCGGTGCTGCACCTCGCGCAATTGCTCATGCAATATGGCGGCCCGATCGGCATAGGCCTTGTCCTTGGGCTGTTCGGACTGGATGCCGAGGAAATGCGTGATCTTGCCATCCTGCTTGAGCGGCGAAAGCAACAGGCGGTTGATGAATTCCTCGCCGGTGGAGCGATAGTTGACGATGTCGATGGTGATCTCTTCGCCCTGTGCCAGCGCCTCACGGATTGCCATCCGGTCGCTGTCGTCGGTGTTCTCCCCTTGCAGGAAGCGGCAGTTGCGACCGATCACGGCATTGCGACTGTAGCCCGAAATCCGTTCGAAAGCGCTGTTGACATAGACCAGCGGCATGTCGGGCAATTGCGCATCGGCGACGACCATTGCAAAGGGAAGGTCTTCCATCGCTTCGCGCGAAATACCTTTTGGAATTGAAGGAGGATTCTTCGGATCCGTCGCTGAATCAAGCATATCGTCGCCGCGCATATTCTACTAAACCCTTGATTTAACTAGATTATTTGTTATAGCCAAAATCTGCAAGAAAAGCAAGATTTGAACAAGACGCTGTTCCTTTGTGACTGGCGCAAGATGCCTTAGACAAAGCTGTACGGATCGATGTCCACGCCAATTCGTACGCCGGGCGGATGTTCCACACCCGACAGCCAAACGCGGATAACATGCTGTAGTTCCGCACTCCTCCTTGCATTGAGCAACAGCCTGTAGCGATAACGCCCGCGGAGCAGTGCCATCGGGGCAGGGGCGGGGCCGAGCACCTGTACATCGTCCAGATGCGGTCGCGTGTCGCCCAGGCGGTTGGCTGCTTCGCGCGCCTCGCGCTCGTCCTCGCTGGAGATGATGATCGCCGCCCACCTGCCGAACGGCGGGGCATTGGCATAGCGGCGTGCCTCGGTCTCGGCTTCGTAGAAGGCATCGCGGTCGCCCGCCTCCAGCGCGGCGATCACGGGGGCCTCGGGATGGCGCGTCTGGATCAGTACCTCGCCCGGCTTCGCACCGCGTCCGGCGCGGCCAGCCACTTGCGCCACCTGCTGGTATGTGCGCTCGGCAGCGCGAAGGTCCCCGCCTTCCAGACCAAGATCGGCATCGATCACCCCCACCAGCGTGAGTTCGGGAAAGTGGAAGCCCTTGGTGACAAGCTGCGTGCCCACGATAACGTCGATCGCCCTGGCTTCGGCCATGGCGACGAACTGGGCGGCCTTTTCCGGCGAATTGAGCGTGTCCGACGTGACCACCGCCACCCGCGCTTCGGGAAGCATTTCGGCCACCTCGTCGGCAATTCGCTCCACCCCCGGACCGCAGGCGACGAGGCAATCGGGCTCGCCGCAATCGGGGCATTTCTCGGGTGGCGCGGTCTCAAACCCGCAGTGGTGACAGGCGAGGCGTCTGGAAAGGCGATGCTCCACCAGCCACGCGCTGCAATTGGGGCACTGGAAGCGAAAACCGCAATGGCGGCACAGCGTCAGCGGGGCATAGCCGCGGCGATTGAGGAACAGGAGCGACTGCTCGCCTTTTTCCAGCCGATCGAACAGGGCGCGGCGCAGCGGAGGGGATATCCACGCGCCTGAACCGGGCTTTTCCTCCGTCAGGTCAACGAGCTGGATATCGGGCATCTGCGCGCCGCCGAAACGGCTGGGGAGGACCAGCTTCTCGTAGATGCCGGTGTCGGCCATGTGCAGGCTTTCCAGCGCCGGCGTGGCGCTGGCCAGCACGACGGGGAAACCTTCGAAGCGGGCGCGCATCACGGCCACGTCGCGGGCGTTGTAGCGCACGCCTTCGTCCTGCTTGAAACTGATTTCATGCGCCTCGTCCACCACGATCAGGCCGAGGTTGGCATAGGGCAGGAACAGGGCCGAGCGCGCGCCCACCACGACCTGTGCTTCCCCACTGGCAATGGCGCGCCATGCCCGGCGACGCTCGGTGGATTTGAGCGAGGAGTGCCACACCACGGGTGCCGCACCGAAGCGCGCCTCGAACCTGTTGAGAAAGGCCTCGGTAAGGGCGATCTCGGGCAGCATCACCAGCACTTGCCGATCCGCCGCGATGGCCGCGCCAATCGCCTCGAAATAGGTTTCGGTCTTGCCGGAGCCGGTCACCCCGTCCAGCAGGATGGGCGCGAACTTTTCTGCCACCACGGCTTCCACCAGCCGATCGGACACTTCGCGCTGGTCGTCCGAAAGGTCGGGCTGGTGATAATCGGCATTCGCGCGGGGGTAGGGGCGGTCGATATCGACTTCCACCGGTTCCAGCACGCCGTGGTTCACCAGGCCGCGCAGCACGGCTTCGGACACACCGGAAAGGCCGGATAGCTCCCGGACCGTCGCCTGCTCGCCTTCCAGTGCCTCTATGGCCTGTTGCCGCTGCGGCGTCATACGCTCGGGCGTGCCGCCGGTAAGGCGGTACTCGGTCATGGTGGCAGGACCGCGCAGCGCGCCGCCGCTGGCGATCACCATCCTTGCCACCGACGCGAGCGGGGCGACGTAATAATCCGCCGTCCACTCGATCAGCCGCCTCAGCGCTGGCCGGACCGGGGGAACATCCAGCACCGCCAGCAGGGAGCGCAATTTCGATTCGGGCACCGGATCGGTCGGCAGGCGTTCATCTTCCCAGACTATACCTGTCACCTGACGCGGCCCCAGCGGCGCGACCACGACGGATCCATATTCGATATCCATGCCCTCGGGCACCCGGTAATCGAGCGGGCCGAGCGCGGCGTTCATGACGAGGAGGCGGACGCGGGATGCAGGCATTGTCAGCCATATGGGGCGGGCATCAGCCTGCCTGCAAGGAGATGAATTGCCTTATGACCGACTTGACCACTTCTGCCACCAGTTCCGGCATCATGGGCCGCCGCGCTTTCATGGGCGGCGCACTGGCATCCAGCGCATTGTTGCTGCCTGCCTGCCAGAGCTTTGGCGGTTTCAGCCTGACCGATGCCATCCGGCGCTTGCTCTACCTTTCCAGCGAGCGCGCATTTGCGCGGCTGACCGCGCCCGGCGGTTTCTGGGATGAGCAGGTGGGCGCGCTGGGCCTTTCCAACATGATCGGATCGCGCGGCGGCGTCGTGGCCAGCATTCTCACATCCTCCCTGTTCAAGGATCGGCTGGAAGATGCATTTGCCGATATCGCGATCGAGGGGGCAGAGCGCGCCGCGCCGATCGTGGCAGATGCCGTGCGGGTGATCGGCATCCAGAATGCGATCGCACTGGTAAACGGCGGGCCGACCGCTGCCACCGCATTCCTGCGCGATGATCTTGGCGTGACGCTGGTGGAGGCGATGGTGCCCGAACTGGGCGAAGCCATGCGCTTTGCCAGCGAGCCGCTGGTGGGAGAATTGCTGACCGGGCTTACGGGCATCGATGTGGGCGGCGTTGCGCGCAATGTGGCGACCCAGGTAGACAATGCCATCTGGCAGGAGATGGGCTTTGAGGAGTCCGCTATCCGTCGCAATCCGCAAGCCACCAACGATCCGTTGCTGATAAGCGTGTTTGGCGCAGGGGCAGTCCTTTAGACACTTGCGCATGGGGTACCGCTATCTCTAGGCAGCGCCAAAGAAGGTTGCCCTGATGTCCGACGAATCCCCCCTCGACCGTTTCAAGACCGCGCTGACCGGCGCGGCGCGCGCCATTGCGCGTGAGCCGGAGGCGGAGATCGGCTGGACCGCTGACCAGCCTTCGCAACAGGGCAAATCCGCCCGCGTGCCCATGCCGGGGCGCGATGTAACGCCGGAGCAGGCCCGCGAAGCGCGCGGCTTTGCCGACAGTTTCGCCCTGCGCCTGCGTCATCACAACGGTGCGCTTCACGCGAAGATGCGGCCCGACGATGTCGATGCGCGCGCGTGTTACGACACGATCGAGCGGGTGCGGTACGAGGCAATCGGCGAAACCGAGTATTCGGGCATGCGCACGAACATGGAAGCGATGCACGACCGGCGGCTGGCGGGCGATCCCATTACCAGCGCCGAAGGCGCCGATGATGTGCCGCTGCACACCGCGCTTGGCCTGATGCTGCGCGAGCAATTGACCGGCCAGCCGGTACCGCCCGCCGCGCGCGAAGGCGTGGAGATGGTGCGCGAATTCGTGGAAAGCCGCACCGGCGACGATTTCGAGCAATTGAGCGAGGCGCTGCACGATCAGTCCGCCTTCCAGAAGCTGGGCCTCGACATGCTGCGCCACCTCGACATGGTGCCGATGGAGCCGGAAGACGCCGACGGGCTGGACGATGATGACGAGGCCGATGACGGCCAGGACGAGACGCAGGACGATAACCAGGACGAGGACGGCGCAGACCAGTCCGACCAGCCCGAAACCCGCGCCGAAGGTGCCGAGGGCGAGGAAGGCGAGGGTGACGAGAGCGACCAGACCCCCGGCGAGGACGAGCTGGCCGAGGGCGATCCCGGCGACGATGGCGAGGAAATGCAGCTGCCCCAGCGCAGGAACGCGCCGTGGCAGGATATTCCCGACAGCTTCGATTACCAGGCCTTTACGACCAGCTTCGATGAAGTTGTCGAGGCGACGGAGCTTTGCGATTTCGAAGAGCTGGACCGGTCTGCGCGCCTATCTCGACAGCCAGCTGGCAGGCCTTGCCGGCGTAACCACGCGGCTGGCCAACCGCCTGCAGCGCCGACTGATGGCGCAGCAGAACCGCAGCTGGGATTTCGACCAGGAAGAAGGCCTGCTGGATGCCGCCCGTCTGGCGCGCGTGGTGGTCAGCCCCGGCCACTCGCTCAGTTACAAGCAGGAGCAGGAGCAGGAGTTCAAGGACACCGTCGTCACCCTGCTGATCGACAATTCCGGCAGCATGCGCGGGCGTCCCATTTCCATCGCCGCGATCAGCGCCGATATCCTTGCCCGCACGCTGGAACGTTGCGGGGTGAAGGTGGAAGTGCTGGGCTTCACCACCCGCGCCTGGAAAGGCGGGCAGTCCAGGGAAAAATGGCTTGCCGAAGGCCGCCCGGAACAGCCGGGCCGCCTGAACGACCTGCGCCACATCATCTACAAGAAAGCCGACGAACCGATGCGCCGCGCGCGCCGCAGCCTTGGCCTGATGATGCGCGAGGGCCTGCTGAAGGAAAACATCGATGGCGAGGCGCTGTTATGGGCGCACGAACGCCTGCTGGCCCGCCCCGAAGACCGCCGCATATTGATGGTGATTTCCGACGGTGCGCCGGTGGACGATTCGACCCTCAGCGTGAACAGCGCAGGCTATCTCGAGGCGCATTTGCGCAAGGTGATCGAATGGATCGAAAAGGTCTCGCCTGTACAATTGGTCGCCATCGGCATCGGCCATGACGTCACGCGGTATTACAAGAAGGCGGTTACGATCATGGACGCGGAACAACTCGGCGGCACCATCATCGAACAGCTTGCCGATCTGTTCGAGGTTGAATGATCGCGCAAATTATTCCAGGGATGCTACGTGGAGATATTACTGGCATTCTTCCTCGGAGTTTCCGCAAGTGCCGTCTTTTGGCTGTTAACTGTCAAGGTCTTTAGCCCGAGACTCTCGATACCCGATTATCTGCTATACCGAACCGATGACGCCGCAGAAAAGCGGCTTTCGTTTATTGTAGAGAATTGATCCTTTCGGACCTGTTATAACCTTTCGGTTTATGCGCACCTTCGTGTGAAGCGAAGAAATGACAACCCGCGCTCCTTCCGCGTTTTCGTGGTTGATCTCAACACAACCGGCGTTGTGAAAGTTACACCCTGTATCCCGCGCTTTTCTCGTAAGATCTACACTTTGCGATTTCTTAATAGCGGTGAGATCATGAACAGTGCGCTACTGGAAGAGGTCGTTTCTCACGCAGATGGCGATAATAGCGACTTTCTGAAACTCATTCTGGAACATTTTCCGGGCTCCGAGATAGAAGTGAACGCCATCGGTTATGACAGCATTACGTCCGCGATCGGCCACGGACACATACGCGGCCTCACCAATTTGCGCTCGGGTACCATCATATTCGATCCTCGTATTCACAACGGTTCTTTGGCGAAGCCGGACTTGGGTTCATTTAATCAGGTGCAAAGCAGCGAATGAGAAAACTCCTCGCTCTTCATTCTTCCTATCGCCCTCGTGATCGGTGGCTGGTATTTCGCCTCGCCCTGGCTTGCCATGAAGGGCCTCGCCGACGCGGCGCAGTCGGGTGACACTGCCGAGCTTGAGGAACGCGTCGATTTCCCCGCCCTTCGCGCCTCCGTCAGCGACCAGATCACCGAAGCCACCCGGCGGCGACAGGGGCAGGGCGGGCTGGTCGACCAGATCGGCGGCGTCCTGGTCGATCGGATCGGGCGGGCAACGGTGGACCGGGCGCTCACTCCTGCAATGGTCGGTAACCTAGTCGTCAGCGGCGGCTTTGCCGCAGGGATGCTACCCGAGCGCCTGCGCGGGCAGGAGATCGAGTGGGACGTAGAGCGCAAAGGCCTCGATTTCTTCCACGCTTCCGGTACATTCGAGGATGGCACCGCCGGGCCGACCCTGGTGTTTGCGCGGGATGGGCTCGGCTGGAAGCTGACAGGTTTCGAACTGCCCTAGACCGATTGGCGCAAAGCGGTGGCTTGTCCCCCGCGCGCACCCGCACTAAGCCCCGCCATCAATGGCTGACCTCAAACTCTTCAATTCTCTCACGCGGCAAATTGAGCCGTTCGTGCCCGTCCATGCTGGTGAGGCGCGTGTCTACACCTGCGGGCCGACAGTCTATAACTACCCGCATATCGGCAACATGCGCGCCTATGTTTTCGCCGATGTGCTGGGCCGCACGCTGAGCTGGAAGGGCTACAAGCTCACCCACGTGATCAACATCACCGATGTCGGCCACCTGACGGACGATGCCGATGCGGGCGAGGACAAGCTGGAGAAAGCGGCTGCCGAACGTGCGCAATCGATCTGGGATATCGCCAGGCATTATACCGAGGCATTCTGGGCCGACGTGAAGGCGCTCAACATCCGCCAACCCGCGCACTGGTCCGTCGCCACCGACTATATCGAGGAGATGCTGGAGTTCGCGAAGAGCATTGCGGACAAGCATTGCTACGAGCTGGAAGGCGGCCTCTATTTCGATGTCTCCACGGTCGACGATTACGGACGTCTCGCCCGTGCCGTCACGGAAGAGGGTGAAGGCCGGATCGAAACGGTGGAGGGCAAGCGCAACGCTGCCGACTTCGCCATCTGGCGCAAGACCCCGGCTGGCGAAACGCGGCAGATGGAATGGGATTCGCCGTGGGGCAGGGGTGCTCCCGGCTGGCACCTCGAATGCTCGGTGATGGGGGAGAAGCTGCTCGGCTTCCCCTTCGACATTCACACCGGTGGCATCGACCACCGCGAAATCCACCACCCCAACG
Organism: uncultured Alphaproteobacteria bacterium; assembly: GCA_963783265.1. Classification (GTDB taxonomy): domain Bacteria; phylum Pseudomonadota; class Alphaproteobacteria; order Sphingomonadales; family Sphingomonadaceae; genus Alteraurantiacibacter. Next base: position 265,034 of record CAWAMU010000010.1, read on the forward strand.
AGATTGCGCAGAACCAGGCGTTCTGCGGCTGCGGCGGCCTGTCCGATGCGGCGAACAGTGGTGCGCGCATCTGGATGCACAACAATTTCCTGGTCGAACGATCGGGCAAGATGAGCAAGTCCTCCGGCGAGTTTCTGCGCCTGCAACTGCTGATCGACAAGGGCTTCCATCCACTTGCATACCGCATGATGTGCCTGCAGGCGCATTACCGCAGCGAGCTGGAATTCAGCTGGGAAGGACTGCTGGCTGCGCAGACGCGGTTGAAGCGGATGGTGATGCAGGCAGAGCGGCTTGAAAGATGCCGACGGCGGTTCCAGCCCGAGCATCCGAAGTTCGCGCCCTTGCTTGAGAAATTCGACACTGCGATCAGTGACGATCTGAATACCGCCATCGCATTGACCGCGCTGGAAGATACTCTGGCGGTGAAGAAGGTGGATGCGGCCATCAAGCGGGCCGTAATCGAACAGATGGATGCGGTCCTCGGCCTCGGTCTGCTGGCACCTGTCGCGTACCGACCTGCGCATCCGCCCCAAGTCCGCGTCCAGATCACCGAAGCCGAAATCGAAGACGCACTCGCCCGCCGCAAAGCCGCACGCGCGGAGAAGGATTTCGCCACTTCCGACGCCATCCGCGACGAACTCGCCGCCAAGGGCGTGGAAGTGATGGACGGCGACCCGCTGGGCTGGGACTGGAAGCCCCGGATATGATCCGCGCTGTCCTGCCCGGCTGGATGCGCAAGCGGCTTGAAGAGCCGGCTGCCGCAATGGATCGATGCCGCCTGGTGGGATGACGAGGCCGACCTGATCGCGTTGGCGCCGGAAGCGCAGATCGGCTGGTTCGATCTGCATGTGAAACCGCCTGCGCTCGAAGCCATGTCGAAGGCGCGCAATCTTGAATGGCTCAATTCGGCATATGCCGGGGTCGACTGGATGCCGCTGGCAGACCTGAAGGCGCGCGGCGTCAAGCTGACGTGCGGCTCTGGATTGGCGGCGGGACAGGTGGCGGAATTTGCCGTCATGTCGATGCTGGGCTTTGCGCGCGGTTATCGCGAGATCATCCGTGCAGGCGACCGGCACGAGTGGCTGAATCGCCCGCCTTCGGATCGCGAAATGGCGGGAAGCCGCGCGTTGATCCTGGGCTACGGCGCGATCGGGCAGGCAATGGCGCGGATGCTGGGCGGGTTCGATGTCGACTGCGTGCCGGTGCGCAGCCAGTCGGCCGATGGCGTCCTCGGCCCCGACGAATGGCGCGGTCGGATAAGCGAATTCGACTGGGTGGTGCTAAGCCTGCCCGCGACGCCGGAAACCGACGGCATGATCGGCGCAGCAGAGTTCGCGGCGATGAAGGATGATGCCGTGCTGGTGAATTATGGCCGCGCGGAAGTGGTGAACCAGCCTGCCCTTGTCGAGGCGCTGGAGCGCGAGACCATCGGGGGTGCCATTCTCGACCTCACCACGCCTGAACCATTGCCCGCAGATCACAAGCTATGGTCGCTGGAAAATGCGCATATCACCATGCATCTATGCGGCATTCCCAACGAAGCCAGCCGTGCCCGCGCGGCGCAGCGTTTCCTCGATAATTGCGAGCGTTTCCGCACCGGGCAGGCGCTGGAAGCGCAGGTCGATCTGGTGCGCGGTTACTGATCTTTCGTGCCTTTTGGGGCGGGACATTAGGAACTGACAGGTCTGCGAGGGTCTGATACCCCTGACAGGCCGGACAGGAAGAGGACGGCTGGGTCGCACCAATCGTCTGGGGGGAGCGGGTGCCGGATGCACGCGCTGCAACAGGGGGAACTGCGACCGTGACCGATACCAAGAAAGCGTCCGACCTTTTTATCGAATGTCTTGAGGCCGAAGGCGTCGAATATATCTTCGGCGTGCCGGGAGAGGAAAATCTCGACTTCCTTGAAAGCCTGTCAAAGTCCGACACCATCGAACTGATCCTGACCCGCCATGAACAGGGCGCAGGCTTCATGGCTGCGACCTATGGCCGACACACCGGAAAGACCGGCGTGTGCATCGCCACGCTGGGGCCGGGTGCCACCAACCTCGTCACGGCGGGTGCCTATGCCCAGCTGGGCGGCATGCCGATGATGATGATCACCGGGCAAAAGCCGATCAAGAAATCGAAGCAGGGCCGTTTCCAGATCCTCGACGTGGTCGACATGATGGGCCCGATCACCAAGTACGCGCATCAGCTCGCCGCGGGCGACAACATCCCCAGCCGGGTGCGCGAGGCGTTCCGACTGGCGGAGGAGGAGAAGCCCGGCGCGGTGCATCTGGAGTTTCCGGAAGACATTGCGGAAGAGCAGACCGCGAGCCGCCCCATTCCGCGTTCCGTCGCGCGCCGCCCTTCGGCGGAGCCCAAGGCAGTGCGCCTTGCCGTGGAGGCCCTGGAGGCTGCCAAATGCCCCGTGCTGGTGATCGGCGCTGGCGCAAATCGCAAGATGACGGGGCGCATGCTCAACCAGTTTATCGAGAAGACCGGCATCCCCTTCGTCACCACCCAGATGGGCAAGGGCGTGATCGACGAGCGGCATCCGCTGTTCCTGGGCTGCGCGGCACTTTCTGCTGGCGATTTCGTCCACCGCGCAATCGAGGATTCCGATTGCATCGTGAACATCGGTCACGACGTCATTGAAAAACCGCCGTTCTTCATGAAGCCCAATGGCCCAACCGTGATCCACGTTTCCACCAAGACGGCGGAGGTGGACCCGGTCTATTTCCCGCAGATCGAGGTAATCGGCGATATCGCCAACGCCATCTGGCAGATCAAGGAAGACGTCGTGCCGCAGGGCAAGTGGTCCTTCGATCACATGCTGGCCTATCGCAAGGCGGAGGGGGAGCACACCGCCCCGCTGGCCGCCGACGAACGCTTTCCGATTTTCCCGCCGCACCTTGTGCAAAAGGTGCGCGCTGCCATGCCGGAGGACGGCATCATCTGCCTCGACAATGGTGTCTACAAGATATGGTTTGCGCGCAATTACACCGCATACCTTCCCAACACCGTGCTGCTGGACAACGCCCTGGCCACGATGGGCGCTGGCCTGCCCTCGGCGATGATGAGCGCAATGCTGTATCCGGGGCGCAAGGTGATGGCGATCTGCGGCGATGGCGGCTTCATGATGAACAGCCAGGAGATGGAAACCGCAGTACGCCTGGGGCTCAACATGACGGTGCTGATCCTGCGCGACGATGCCTATGGCATGATCCGCTGGAAGCAGGCGAACATGGGCTTCAAGGATTGGGGCCTGACCTATGGCAACCCCGATTTCGTGAAATATGCAGAAAGCTATGGCGCGAAGGGACATCGCGCGCAAAGCTCCGATCACCTGAAGGAGGTTCTGGAAACCTGCCTGACGACTGATGGCGTGCACCTGATAGACTGCCCGGTCGATTATTCCGAGAACGACCAGATCCTGAACCACGATATCAAGGACCTGAGCGCAAAGCTCTGAATTCGATATCGCGCCCTCGGCTTTTCAGTCGGGGGCTTGCCCCTGCGGCGCGGCGGGTCAAGATAGATGACATTTCCCGGCGCATGTTGGGGATCGCGAAAGAGGAATGGACGTGCCCGAACTCAAAGATACCTATCCGCTCTATCTCAACAACAAGGCGGTACAGCCCAACACCGATCTCGAGGTTACCGATAAATATTCCGGCGAGGTTGCTTTCCGCACCGCGCTGGCGACACCCGACATTATCGAAGAGGCGATTGCGGGCACCGTGCGCGCGACGGAGCCGATGGCGAGAATGGCGAGCTACGAACGGCGCGATGTGTTGCAGCACTGTGTCGAGCGGTTCCGTGAACGGTATGACGAACTGGCCTATTCGCTGTGCGTGGAAGCAGGCAAGCCCATCAAGGATGCCGAGGGCGAGGTCGACCGGTTGATCGACACGTTCCGCATCGCGGCGGAAGAGGCGACACGCAATTATGGCGAGGTGCAGCCGCTCGATATCTCGGCGCGGGCCAAGGGCTATATGGGCATGTGGAAACGCGTACCGATCGGGCCGTGCAGTTTCATCTCGCCCTTCAACTTCCCGCTCAACCTGGCCGCGCACAAGATCGCGCCCGCCATCGCGGTCGGCTGCCCCTTCGTCATGAAGCCCGCCTCCAAGACGCCGCTGGGCGCGCTGATCATGGGTGAAGTGCTGGCCGAAACCGATCTACCCGAAGGTGCGTTCTCCATCCTGCCCGCCAGCCGCGACGGGGCGGACTTGTTCACCGAAGATGACCGGCTGAAGCTGCTCAGCTTCACCGGGTCGCCCGATGTTGGCTGGGCGTTGAAGGCGAAGGCAGGCAAGAAGCCCGTTGTGCTGGAACTGGGCGGCAATGCGGCGGTAATCGTCGACAGGGATGCCGACCTCGATCACGCGCTGGCGCGGATCATCTTTGGCGCCTTCTACCAGAGCGGCCAGAGCTGCATCGGCGTGCAGCGCATCATCATCCATGAAGACATCTACGACACCTTCAAGGGTATGCTGGTCGAAAAGACGAAGTCGCTGGTCTCGGGCGACCCGAAAGACCGCGACACCTTTATCGGGCCGATGATATCCGAGAAGGAAGCCGGCCGTTTGAAGGGCTGGATCGACGACGCGGTGGACGCAGGTGCGACACTGCTGTGCGGCGGCGACCTGGACGGGGCCATGTTGCAGGCAACCTTGCTCGAAGGCGTTCCGCGGACATGCGATGCCAATAGGGAAGAAGCGTTCGGGCCGCTCGCGAACCTGTCGAAATTCTCCGATTTCAACGAAGCGCTGGATCAGGTGAACGACAGCAAGTTCGGCCTGCAGGCAGGCATCTTCACACGCGATATCCACAAGGTGCTGGACGCCTGGGATACGCTGGATGTCGGCGGCGTGGTGGTGAACGATGTTTCATCATATCGCGTCGACAACATGCCCTATGGCGGGGTGAAGGATTCCGGTCTCGGCCGCGAAGGTATCCGCTTTGCCATGGAAGACATGACCGAGATCCGGAATCTGATTATCAGGCGGGACTAGGCGTGGGGAGGGCGCATTGGCTCACCCTTCTTCCAGCAACAGGATTTCGCAGGTTACCGCCAGTCTTGGCGGCTGTGCGGTGCTGCCCACCTCAACGACGGCGGCATCCGCCACCAGCTGACCGCGGATGGCGAATTCGTGTTCGGGCAGGAATGCGATGAAGCACTCTCCTGCGTCCACCTCTTCCTCCCCCTCGAACACGATTTGAACGCGGTGCCGCGCGCCGGCAAATGTGATGCTGGCCCAGCTTCTTTCCGAATGGCTCTCGATCCGGCCCCTGCCGTTCGCAAGCGCGATCAGGGCGTCTGCCAGCAGTTCGCGCGGGCCGCGCGGTGTGCGGCGTTTCGCGGGGCGAGGTGTGATGGGATCAGTATGCATTGGTCATCTCGCGATATTTGTTCATGAAATGTTCCACACGTTCTTCTGTCGAAGCACGCGGTGTGCGGCCGTTGCGCAGGTCGAGCACGAATCGCGGATCGCGAGTTGCGAGGCGACCGAACTTGGTGGGTGGCATGCGCGTATGGCGCAGAAATACTTCGATTTTGCGGATGAGCATGGTGCGGACCCCTCTTCCTGTTTCCCTTGTTTAACGAGCACTTATGCGACTCGATGTGCCTTGTTTTGCGGGCCAAATCCTACTTGTCTAGGAAAAATACATCGTGTAGGACGTTTTTGCACGACAGGATAGGATGACGCAGATGGACCCGCGGGATAAACTGGCAGAACTGGCAAAGGGTCGTGGCGTCAGCCTGGCTGCGCTTTCCCGAATGCTTTCACGTAATCCCACCTATCTTCAGCAATATATAACAAAAGGTAGCCCAAAGAAGCTGGAAGAGCAGGACCGCCGGGTCCTGGCGCAATTCCTCGGGGTGGATCAAGCCGTGCTCGGCGGGCCTAAGGAAAATTCCTATGCGGGGCGCGATGACGGGGAATGGGTGGAGGTGCCCCGTCTGGAAGTCGACGTCTCTGCCGGTCCGGGCGCTGCCGGTGCACAGGAAAGTGTGTTCGATGCCTTTCGATTCTCGCAACGCTGGTTGACCGAGCAGGGCATAGATGGCGCCAGGCTCTCCGCCATCCGCGTGGTGGGCGATTCCATGGAACCGCTGCTTCGCGAGGGGGACGAGGTGCTGGTGGATTGCCGGGAGCAACCTTTCCGGGACGGCGTGCACGTGGTGCGGCTGGATGAAATGCTGCTGGTGAAGCGCGTCGCCTCCAAGGGCGGGGGGCGCTATTCGCTGCTCAGCCAGAACCTGGCCTATCCGCCGATCGACGTGGGCGCCGACGATTTCGACGTGATCGGGCGCGTGGTGTGGAAGAGCGGGCGGGTCTAGCCCCAGCCGGCCTGCCGCATGGCGATGATGTCGTTCCAGATCTTCGTCATGTGAGAGATCTTACCGCCATCGAACTTGATGACGTAGCAATATTCGGTCGCCACCGATTTCCCGGTCGGGGGAACGGGGCCGCCGTCGCCTGTGTGAGTGGCGAGGAAGGTGGCGGCGGCACAAATGGCGTCGCGATCCTCGTCCACCCCGAAAGCGATCATTTCATACCGCATATCCGGTAGCGGATCGAGCAGGTGCGCCATCGACTCCGTGTAGTCCTCGAGCGTCTCCGTTTCTCCGAAAAGATCGGTCTGCGATGAGAAGCTTGCATCCGGTGTGCACCATTGGCGGCACACGTCCCATCCCTTGCCCGTTTCGCAAGCGTCGAAGAATGCCAGCGCGTCTTCTTTCATGCCCATAAACTTGTCCTCCCTTGCCAGTGTGAAGGTATCGCAGACGGGTGGAATAGCCAGAGGTAAGTTCGCCCCGGACCGGAGTGGCCGGGACGAGCGCTAATTCCCCGCTTGCAAGCCGGGCGTCTCGCCGCCACCTATCCGTGATGACCACCGAAGCTCCCATCCGCGCCGCCATCATTCCCGTCACTCCGTTCCAGCAGAATTGTTCGCTGGTATGGTGTTCCAAGACCATGCGGGGGGCACTGGTAGATCCGGGTGGTGATCTCGACAAGCTGAAGGATGCCGTGGCGAAAGCCGGGGTAACGCTGGAGAAGATACTCCTCACCCACGGCCATGCCGATCACTGCGGGCAGGCGGGCATGCTGGCCGAGGAACTGGGCCTGCCGATCGAAGGTCCGCATGAAGATGACCGGTTCTGGATCAGCCGGCTCGAGGATGATGGCCCGCGCTTCCAGATGAAATGCAAGATATTCGAACCCTCACGCTGGTTGAAGGATGGCGACACGGTCAGCTTTGGCGAGATCACGATGGAGGTACTCCATTGCCCCGGCCATACGCCAGGCCACGTGGTGTTCTTCCACCGTCCTACCAATTTCGCCTTTGTCGGCGACGTGTTGTTCCAGGGCAGTATCGGTCGCACCGATTTTCCGATGGGCAACCACCAGGACCTGCTCGACGCGATTACCCAGAAGCTGTGGCCCTTGGGCAATGGCGTTACATTCGTGCCCGGCCACGGCCCCACCAGCACGTTCGGACAGGAGCGGCAGAGCAACCCCTATGTGTCCGACAGTGCGATGGCACATAACTGAATGCGAATGGGCTAGACGATGCCGAAGGCCACCAGCACCGCCCAAACGATCCAGATGGCATAGGGAAGCAGCGTCGTCAGCATCCCCACCATGCGCGGCATGCTGGGTTTGTCTGCCTGCATCCCGAAAGCATGAAGCACGCGGCCCAGCAGGAACAGCAGGGCAGTCAGTCCCAGCAGCCAGCCCTGCTGTTCGTTCAGTTCCAGCACCAGGATCAGCAAGAGGGCGATTGGTGTATATTCGACGAAGTTGGAGTGCGCGCGCATGTGCCGCTGCAATACGGAGTCGCCGCCGTCGCCGTGCAGTATCTTGGTTTTTCCGCGCGCCGCTCCACAGCGGAACGAAAGCCACAGGTTGATAAGCGCTGCGAGTGCGATGCTGAGCAGGCTTATATGATGCTCTATCATTGATTGTCCCCCGGTGTTAATCCCATCTTCTCGCTAGAACCGGTCGCGCGTGCTTGCAAGCTGCGGAGAAATCGGTATAGCGCGCGCCTTCGCCGCATCCTCGAACAGGGCTGCTCCGGCGCGCTTGCGCAGCGGACAGCCTTGGCCTAGGGCGGCTCCGAGATCAATTTTGAACGAATTCAAGGAACAGGTGCCGCATGGCTGTCCCTAAAAGAAAAGTATCGCCGCATCGCCGGGGCAATCGCCGGTCACATGATTCGCTGAAGGTCGAAGCCTTCCACGAATGCTCCAATTGTGGCGAGCTGAAGCGCCCGCACATGCTCTGCAATGCCTGTGGCCACTACAATGGCCGCCAGGTTATCGAGCCCAAGGGTCTTTAAAGTCCTAACCGGACGAAGGAGGTCGCGCGCATGAGCCTGCCCCGTATCGCGATTGATGCGATGGGCGGGGATCATGGCGTGCGCGTCATGGTTTCCGGGGCGGCGCTTGCGCGCCGTCGTCACGACAAGTTCAACTTTTTGCTGGTGGGCGACGAAGAGCGTATCAAACGCGCTCTCGACGATCATCCCGGCATGCGCGGAGCGTCGGAAATCCTGCATTGCGACGATGTGGTGGCGGGCGATGAAAAGCCCAGCCGCGCGCTGCGCCGTGCGAAAACCACCAGCATGGGCCTTGCCATACAGGCGGTGAAGGATGGCAATTGCGGCGCTGCCGTCAGCGCGGGCAATACCGGCGCGCTGATGGCGATGAGCAAGCTCGCGCTGCGCACGATGCCGGGAATTGACCGGCCTGCGCTGGCAGCCCTCCTGCCCACGCTGGAAGAGCATGATGTGATCATGCTGGACCTTGGCGCCAACACCGATTGCGACGCGCGCAACCTTGTGCAGTTTGCCATCATGGGTGCCGCCTATTCCCGCATCGTCAACAAGGGGCGTACCCCGCGCGTGCGCCTGCTGAATATCGGGACCGAGAGCATCAAGGGTACCGATGATTTGCAGCGCGCTGCGCAGCTTTTGCAAGATGCCACCGGCCTCGACATGCAATTCGACGGTTACGTAGAAGCCGACAAGATCAATCGCGGCGAAGTGGATGTCGTGGTCAGCGATGGCTTCTCCGGCAATATCGCCCTGAAGGCGATCGAGGGTTCGGCCCGCTTTGTCACCGACCTGCTGAAGACCGCTTTCACCAGTTCCCTGCGCTCCAAGATCGGGTTCCTGGTATCTCGCCCGGCGACCGAACTGCTCAAGCACCACCTCGACCCGAACAATCACAATGGCGGGGTTTTCCTTGGCCTCAATGGCGTGATCGTGAAATCGCATGGCAGCGCCAACGAGCAAGGCGTGGCCAATGCTGTCGCCGTCACCGCGCGCCTGCTGGAGGACGACATTACCGACCGGATTACTGCCGACCTTTCCAAGATGGGCGAAGAGGCCCTGAGCGGGAGTGGCGCGGTGCCTGCCGCCGATGAGACGGTGGGCAAGTGATCCGCTCTGTTCTTCTGGGAACCGGTTCGGCGCTGCCGAAGAATTGCGTCAGCAATGTCGAGCTGGCCAAGCGCGTGGATACCAGCGATGAATGGATTCGCGAACGCACCGGCATTACCCAGCGCTACATCGCTGGCGAGGGGGAAACGACCGCTTCGCTGGCAACGGCAGCGGCGCAGGCGGCCCTAGATGATTCCGGGCCTGACCATCGCCGATATCGATCTGATCGTGCTGGCAACGGCCACGCCTGACAACACCTTCCCCGCCACGGCCACGAAGGTGCAGCACCAGCTTGGCGGCAAGGGCTTTCCTGCTTTCGATGTCGCTGCCGTCTGCTCGGGCTTCCTTTATGCGCTGAGCACGGTGGACGCGATGCTGCGCGCCGGGATGGCAAAGCGTGCGATCGTTATCGGTTCCGAGACATTCAGCCGCATCCTCGACTGGGAGGACCGAACCACCTGCGTCCTGTTCGGCGACGGTGCTGGCGCCTTCGTGATAGAGGCGCAGGAAGGCGGGGAGAACGGGACAGGGATCATCGCCTCGCGTCTCCACGCCGATGGAGAGCATGGGGAAATGCTCTATGTCGACGGCGGTCCGTCCACCACCGGAGAGGTGGGCAAGGTTCGCATGAAGGGCCGCGAAGTATTCCGCCATGCCGTAACCAACCTTTCCAGCGTGCTGGGCGAGGTGCTGGAAGAGGCAGGGTGCCAGGCTGCGGATATCGACTGGGTCGTGCCACACCAGGCCAACCTCCGCATCCTCGATGCCACAGCGCGCAAGCTGGGCTTGTCGATGGATAAGGTCGTGGTGACGGTGGACCAGCATGCCAACACTTCTGCCGCATCCGTGCCCCTGGCATTCGATGTTGCCAGGAAGGATGGGCGCATCAAACAGGGCGACCTGGTAATGCTGGAAGCGATGGGTGGTGGATTTACCTGGGGCGCAGCATTGTTGCGCGTATAGGATTTATCCCGGAGAAATTGCGCTTTACCTTGCGCAATGGCCGGTTTTCCTACATAAATGTTACGGGTCGTCAGGATTATAGGAGTGGGAACGCATGAATGTAATGCGATCCGTCGGTACGCTTACGCGCGCAGACCTGGCTGAGACGATCAATCACAAGATGGGGTTTTCACGAGCTGAAAGCCTCGACCTTGTCGAAGCTATTCTTGCCAAGATGTGCGATTCGATGTCCGACGGCGAAAACGTGAAGATTTCCGGGTTCGGCAGCTTTGTGCTGCGCGACAAGAAGGAGCGTATCGGCCGTAACCCCAAGACGGGTGTCGAAGTGCCGATCACCCCGCGCCGGGTGATGACGTTCCGCGCCAGCCAGAAACTCAAAGAGCGTATTGCCCAGGGTTGATGACCGGGGTGCAATCTCCGATGGCCAGGTTCGATGACGGCAAGGCGACTGACGCCATGCGCACTATCGGAGAAGTTTCCGCAGCTTTCGGGATCAAGCCACACGTGCTGCGCTATTGGGAACAGCAATTCCCGATGCTCCAGCCTTTGAAACGCAGTGGCGGTCGCCGGCTCTACCGGGCCGAGGATATTGCTCTGGTAGATCGCATTGATCGTCTGGTGAACCAGCAGGGCTACACCCTCAAAGGTGCGAACAAGGCGCTGCTTGAAGGCGAAGGTGGGGCAGTGAACGCCGAGGGCGACGCCACGCCAACTGCTGACCAGTCCGATACAGCCGCATCGGAAATACTGGTCCGGCTGCATTCCATCCGCAATCGCCTCGCCAGCGCGATAGCTGACTAAGGCCATTTAGAACAAGGTTCTAGCAGGCGACGCGATCAGCCGACACGTACTGGCCCCAGCTCGGGGTCGAGATCGCGCGGGCGTGCGAAATGCACAAGTTTGCCGCACCCGCTTGCCAGGTCGGCCCACTTCTCGATATCCAGTTCCAGCATCGCGAATGCGGCCGTTGGATATTTCTTCAAGACCTCGCCGAACAGATCGTCTTCATTCTCCGGCGCGACAAGGTCCAGCGCGAGTTCCTGCATGCCGGGGTTGTGGCCCACCATCAGCACGGCATCGGTGTCGTCTACGGCATCGCAGGTGGTCAACAATTGCATCAGCGTTGGGCTGTCGGCGAGATAGGCGGCCTCCTCGAACCGGACCGGGACATCCAGCCCGCTCGATTCCAGCGTCAGCTTGACCCGTTCGGCCGGGCTGGCGAGCACCAGATCCCATGCTCCGCCCTGTTTGCGAATATGCGCACCCATCAATTCGGCGCCCTTGCGGCCACGCGCGTTCAGCCCGCGATCGAAATCGCGCAGGTTCAGATCGTCCCAGTCCGACTTTGCATGGCGCAGCAGGCCAAGGCGTTTCACGTGCGCGCGTCCTCTTCCAGTTCGGTGTCAGCGCAGGAAACACCTGCGGCGACACGTTGTAAAGCCTCGTCCAGCGTCAACCGGGTAACTGGCACGCCTGGCGGGAAAGCGGTGAGCAGGCGAGAGGGGAAGGCGGGAGAAAGGACGATGAAGTGGCCGCTATCGTCGCTGCTCCGAATCAGGCGACCGAAAGCCTGTGCCAACCGTCCGCGAATGATCTTGTCATCATAGGCACTGCCGCCCCCTGCGGCGCGCCGGGCGCGGTGCAGGATGCTGGGCTTTGGCCAGGGCACCTGCTCCATCACCACGCAGCGCAGGCTGTGGCCGGGGACGTCGACACCGTCGCGCAAGGCGTCCGTGCCCAGAAGGCTGGCGTGCGGATCGTCCCGAAAGATATCCACCAACGTGCCGGTGTCGATCGGATCGACATGTTGCGCAAACAGTGGCAAGCCTTCCCGCGCAAGCCGGTCGGCAATGCGTCCATGCACGGCGCGCAACCGGCGGATTGCGGTAAACAGCCCCAACACGCCGCCCCGGCTTGCCTCGATAATGCGCGCATAGGCACCCGCCAGTCCGGCAAGATCGCCTTTCTTCACATCGGTGACGATCAGCACTTCAGCGCGGCTGGCGTAGTCGAAGGGACTGGTGGCGTCGGTCAGGCGCGGCAGCACTTCGATATGCGGTGCGCCTGACTTGGCGATGGCACTGGGCCAGTCGGGGCCTTCCTCGTTGCGATCCGTCAGAGTGGCGCTCGTCAGCATCACGCCGTGCGCGGGTTCCAGCACAACGCGCGCAAAGGGTTTCATCGGATCGACGAAGCGGCGATGCAGGCCGATATCGAATTCGCGCGTGTCGTTGCGCTCGACACTCAGCCAGTCGACAAATTCAGGATCGGCGGGTCCGCCCAGCCGCGCCAGCAGCGCTTCCCACGCCGCCAGCGTATCGATGCGCCATGTCAGGGAGAAACGCGCGCCTTCTATTCGCGCGCGGCCTTGTGCATCCAGCCAGTCCGGCGCATCTTCCAGCATTGCTTCCAGTCGCACGCCAAGCTTGATGAGCGGACTGCGAATTTCGGTCAGCGCCCGGGCGGCGTCCTGCGCGCGCTCCACGAAATCGCCGGTGAGGTCTGCGGCTTCTGTCTCTATGCCGTATCCTGCATCTACCGCGCCGCTTTCATCGCGCGCATAGGTAATGGCGCGCACGGCGGCGAGCAGCGTCTCGATCTCGCCTGATGGTTCATTCTCGGCAAGGCGGCCCAGCCAGCCTTCGCCGGGAAGTGCCTGCGCCGCTTCGCAGGCGGCAGTGATTGCATCGCCGCCCGCCTCGTCATAGCTGGCGACATCGGCGAGGCGCGCAGCCAGGCCGCGTCGCCGCCCTTTCGATCCGCGTTCGGGGCCAAGGATCCAGCGCTTGAGTTCGATGGCCTCTTGCCCGGTCAGCGCGGCGGCAAAGGTGGAGTCGGCAGCGTCGAAGACGTGGTGCCCTTCGTCGAAAACGATGCGCGTGGGGCGCTGCGCATGGTCGCGGCCCCGCGCGGCGTTCACCATCACCAGCGCGTGGTTGGCGATGACAAGATCGGCCTGCGCGCTGGCTCGCGCGGCGCGTTCGATGAAGCATTTGCGGTAGTGCGGGCAGCCGGCATAAATGCATTCGCCGCGCTGGTCTGTCAGCGACCGGATGGCGCGCTGGCGAAACAGCGTTCCCAGCCAGCCCGGCAGGTCTCCACCAATCATGTCGCCATCCTGCGAATAGGCGGCCCAGCGGGCTACAAGCTGCGCCAGTATCGCCGCGCGCCCGCCAAAGCCGCCTTGCAGCGCATCTTCCAGGTTGAGCAGGCAAAGGTAATTCTCCCGCCCCTTGCGTACGACCACAGGGCGGGTGCCATCGGCGCGGCGATCTGGCCAGGCGCGGGCGGCTTCGCTGCGCAGCTGGCGTTGCAGGTTCTTGGTATAGGTGGATACCCAGACGGTCCCGCCCGATGCCTCCGCCCACAGGGACGCCGGGGCAAGGTAGCCCAGCGTCTTGCCGATGCCGGTGCCTGCCTGTGCCAGCAACACGTGCGGCTTGTCGCGCCGCTCGCGCGGGGCGAATATGTTGGCGACATCGCGCGAGTAGGCGCGCTGTCCCTCGCGCCGCTCCGATCCTTCGCCTGTCAGCCGCTCAAGCTGGCCCTGAATGGCATTCTCGTCCAGCGCGACTTGCGCAGGTTGGGGGCGCTCCGCGCTTTCCTCCCATTCGGGCAGGCGAGAGAATAGCCAACGTTCGGCCCTTTCGGGCTTGGCGACATGCGGGCCGAGAACCTGCGCCCAGGGCCACCGCAACCGAAGCAGTGATTGCAGAACGCTCCACGCGCCATCGCGCGCTGCCCAGTCCTCGCGCTCGCAAGTGGCCAGCAGAACGCCGGCCGCCTGTCGCAAAAGCTTGGGAACCTGCGCGCCATCCTCCGGCTCCGGCAGGTCCAGCGCATGGGCAAGGCCCTTTGGCGTGGGCACGCAAAAAACCGCCGGGTGAACGAAGGCGAACAGCTCCAGCAAATCCAGCCCGGAAAGATCGGGATAGCCCAGCCGCGTGGCGATCAGCGGTGCGTTGAGAATGAGGTGGGGCGTATCGGCCGCCGCCATCACCGCCTCTCCCTTCGAACTGCCGCGCACCGCGCCTTCGCTGCCACACAGCCAGCTGCCAGCATGGCTGGCATGGAGCGCGGGGAGCGGCACGTCGTGGTTGGGGAGGGCGGTTTCGGCCATCGTTACCCACTATCTCCGGTGAGAACGAAATGTAAACGGATTCGCAGCCACGAAGCCGGGGATGAGCCTGCCAGATCCAGCATTCCTCCCGGGAGGCATGGTTAATCTCTCCTTTGCCATGCGCAGTAATTCGAAGGTGTCCGATCCTTGGTAAAGTGCGCGGTCGAAGGACCAGGGAGACAGATTCATGCGCAATATCGCTTTTGCCATTGCCGCCTGCGGAAGCCTTGCCGTCGCAAGTGCGCCGCTTCTGGCCGAACCTGTGGCCGAGGACAGCCATGAAGTCGTTCGCCAGCACAACCTGGCCTATACGCAAGGCGATTTCGACCGCTTTATCGAGACCTTCGCGGATGATGCCGTGGTTGTGGTGGAGGGTCGCGAATACCGCGGGATCGAAGCCATCGCATCCAGCTATGCGCCCAACTTCGGGCCTGACGCGCCGCGCGCTGTTATCCAGCGGCAGGGCCGCGCATCCGGGGGTGGGATCGTACAACGTGAAAGCTATGTCTTTCCCGACGGGACGGAAATCTGCTGTACCGTCACCGCCATCTATGTGGAGAACGGTCGCATCAGCCGCATCCTTGTTGATACCGGCGGTATAACCGGCTGATCCTTTCCGGCACGGGGTGTCCCGATTCTAGCGCGGTCTGCCTTGTAAAGCGACCTTCGCGATCCGATAGTCGGACCGGCGAATTTTCATTCATTGGCGCGAAAGACCCAAGGTGCCTATGGCCGTCAGCGCCATGGCCAGAATCACGCAATTTGCTTTCCTAGCACCCACGCTCCTCTTGCTGTGTCCAGCGGTCTCGCTGGCACAGGACGAGGGGCAGCGCAGCGAAGCCCAGACGCAAACCGCTCAGCCGCAGGCAATAGAGCGCGCGCAGGGTGTGCCCGACGATTACACCTTGCCGCCCGGCCCGACGGCGGCTCCGGGTAACCGTTTTGAGCCGTTGGTGCAGCCGCTGCCCCAGCCCAGCGCCAGTCCGACCCCGACCCCCACCGTTGCGCCTGCCCCGGCGCAGCAGGCTCCGCGACCGACCACTTCTGCTGCTCCCCGTCAGGCCGCTTCCAGCCAGCGGCAACCTTCTGCGACCAATCCGGGCGCGCCCCGCGCTCAACCGACGCAGCAATCCGAACAATCCGCACCGGCGGTGGAACCGGATGTGCCGGTTGCCGAGGAAGATACGCCGCCGGAGAGCGCCGCCCCCCGCACGCAACCGTCAGTTGCGCCCCCCATCGCCAGCGAAGTGTCCGCGACGGACACGACGCCGGCCCCGACATCCGGCTGGAGCGTGTTTGCCTGGCTACTCGGAGGCATCGTTGTTCTTGCCCTGGGCGCACTGGCCTTCTGGTGGTTGCGCCAACGCAAGGGTGAAAGTTTCACGGTCGAGAAGATCGAACCCTATCGGCCGACTCCAACGCCGCCGAGCGTGCAGAAAGACCCGCGCGTTGACGAGACGCCGCCTTCGCCGGTCAATGCTCAGACACTAGCGGGCGTCGTGAATGCCAGCCGTCCTGCCCCAGCCGCCAATCCGGGTGGGTTCGTGACCAGCACGATCGCCAGCCGGAGAGCAGGCCAGCAAGGCACCAGCACGCAAACGCCGCAGGCTCAGACCCCGCAAGAGCCGACTTCGCGCGGCAATATGACGGCTGATGGGCGGATTGTTACGTCCTTGTCTTCGTTGAGAAAGCGTCTGGACTAGCCGCGCGGCACGCAGCTCCAGTTAGCGGGTTCGTTCGGATCGCCCGCGCCGTCGAAGCGGGCGACAGCGGGCCATGCGCAATGCGGGCGAACAAGATCACTGTCTGCCTTGCGACCGATCAATTGATCCGGCGCCTGGCCACTTTCCAGCCAATCCTGCATCGCGCCCAGGTAATCGATCCGGTCGGCGCCGGGGCCACCTGCGCAGTGTCCCATCCCCGGGACAGTGTAGTAACTGAACTGCGCGCTCGCCTCGGGGTTCTCGGCATAGACGCCGCGCGCGTAATCGTTGGACAGGACCGGACTGGGGCCAGCATCGCTTTCACCATGCCATAGCATCAGCTTGCCACCGCGTTCGAAGAACGGCGATAGGTCGGTCTCGTCCGCCTCGTACATTTCCGCGAAATCGGAATTACGAACCGTGAGATAGTTGGCGTCCGAGAACTGTTCCCAATCCACGGGGCTTGCCCCGAAGATGACGGGTTGCAGACCCATCAGTCCGCCACCCCGCGTGGGGTCTTCATTCTGCCCGCTGCCGTCGGCGCGGTTGAAGAAGCCCCAGGCCGCTTCCCCGCCGCGGCTCATCGGATGCATTGCCCAGCTGCCATCTGACGCGCGCCGGCCATTGTACAGCGCGTTGAGCGCATCGACCTGCTGCGGGCTGAGGCACGCTTCGCTTTCGCCTGGCGCGCATTGCAGGGTGCGCGGTTGCCATGAGCAGGCGCGCGGGTTGTTGATAAGGCCGTCCTCCAGCCCGTCGTTCGCGTCGCAGGCAGCCACGGCAGCATCCTGCACCATCTGCAATTCCGGCATGGTGAAGGCGGCTTGCGGCCGGGCAAACGTCTGGTTGCGCAGCACCGCACTGGTCTGCACCTGCAAGGTATAGACAGGCGCGCCGACAATCACCGCGTCGTAATCAGCCGGATAGCGCTGCGCTTCCATCAGGCCCATGCGTCCACCAGTGGAGCAGCCGGAATAGATCGCCGTGTCGTGCGCGCGGTCATAGAAGGCTGCGGCGACGCGTTTGCCGGTCTCCGTCATGGTGTGGATGGCGCGGTGGCTGAAATCCTCTGCCTGTACGGGGTTGATGACCCACTCGTTACCCCAGGGATTGGTGCTGGTGTGACCGCCATTGGTCTGCATCGTGGCAAAGCCCTTCAGCAGGCCGTCGCGCGCCGCATCCAGCGTGGTGTTGCCCAGCCATGCACCGCCGCCAATACCCAATACCGTGCCGTCCCAGTTCTCCGGCAGGCGATAGACAACCCCAATGTTCGATCCTTCCACCGGATGAAGCGTTCCGCTCACTTCGCAGAATGCGGGCAATCCATCGGCGGCGGGCATCCATTGCGCGGAGAAGCGGTCGCCATCGACTGTCATGCCCGCACAGTCGGCGTTGGAGAATGCCGGGGCGAGGCTGCCTTCGTCCGTTGCGGTGGTGCAACCGGCCACAAGAATGGCGGGGGCGAGGGCAATGATGCTGGCGGTCCCGAGAAAGCGCATATCTGGTCTCCTGTCTTCAGGCGAGAGGGAGGACGATACACGCCGACCTTGCTGTTTCTACAAGACGCCGAGCGCGCGATAACGCGTCACCACGGCCCCCTCTCCCCTTTCTTATCGAAGGGAGGATGCCACAGCGAACGCGCCACGCCAATCTGTTTCGTTGACTTAGTCCGCCGCCTTGGCTGCCGCGACCTGTTCGATCCGCAAGGGTTCGGGGAAATAATTCGTCTGGATGGGGAAGGGGATATCGATTCCTGCCGCGTCCAACCCCTTCTTGATGGCCTTGATCGCCTCGCTCTTGGTCTGGCGAAGGTCGCGCGCGGCGGACTGGGCATACCACTGCACCAGGAAGTCGATCGAGCTTCCGCCGAATTCCTGCGCATAGACGATGACGGGGCGATCCTGCACCACGGCATCGACCGTCTTCATTGCTTCCTCGATGGCTTTCTGGGCCACTTCCAGGTCGGTGTCATAGGATACGCCGACCACCACTTCGTTGCGCCGCACGGTATCGTCTGTGAGGATCTTCACCGCGTTCTTGAACAGCATCGAATTGGGCATGATGGTGAGTTCGTTGGAAAGCTGGCGGATATAGGTCTCCCGCAGGGTGATCTTTTCGACCTTGCCGAGCACGCCCTCGACCTCGATCAGATCGCCGATCCGCATCTTCTCGCGCAGCATGATGAGAATGCCCGCCAGGAAATTCTCGAAAATATCCTGGAAGGCGAACCCGATGGCCAGCGCGCCAATGCCAAGGCCCGCGATCATTCCCGTAGGGGTGAAGCCCGGAATGGCGACGATCAACGCCAGCATGATGCCCACCAGCCAGATGAACAGGCGCACGAGGGTCTCGACCAATTGCCGCAAATCCTCGCGCATGTTCGATTTGCCGGTAAGCTTGTCCGCAATCCGCACGGCGAATTTGGCCACGATCCACGTCAGGAAAAGGACGAGAAGGGCGATGGCAAGATTGGGCAAAATGGCGATGAAGCCAGTCCACATGGAGGTTACCTGCTCTTGCAGGATAGCGATGTAATCCAAGATGTCCCCCGAAGGTCGTTAGTGACGCATGATATCGCAACGCGGCGCGCTCGCTCGCGGTTCCACTATGCTTTGCGTGCTTGCACAATGGCGCGCGATCCGCAACAGCCCGGCGGACTATGTTCAGCACCGATCTTATCGAAGCCGCACGCACATCCAAGGCCTGGCCGTTCCAGGAAGCGCAACGCCTTGCCAAACGCTATCGCGAGGGCAAGCCGGGCGGGGAACCCATATTGTTCGAAACCGGTTATGGCCCATCGGGCCTGCCGCATATCGGCACCTTCCAGGAGGTGCTGCGCACGACCCTGGTGCGCAAGGCCTACGAAATCGTTGCCGCCAGCGACGATGGCACGCCCGCGCGGACGCGCCTTGTCGCCTTCAGTGACGATATGGACGGCCTGCGCAAGGTGCCGGACAACGTGCCCAACAAGGCGCTGCTGGAGGAGAACCTCCACAAGCCGCTGAGCCGCATTCCCGATCCGTTCGGGAAGTACGAGAGCTTTGCGGCGCACAACAACGCGATGCTGCGCGAATTCCTCGACCGCTTCGGCTTCGAGTACGAATTCATTGCCGCATCGGACCGCTACAATACCGGCGCGTTCGACGACGCGCTGAAGCAGGTGTTGCGCTGTAACCAGGCCATTCTCGACATCATGCTGCCCACACTTCGCGAGGAGCGTCGGCAAACCTATTCTCCCGTGATGCCCATCTCGCCCACGACAGGCCATGTGCTGCAGGTGCCGGTAGAGGTGGTGGATGCGGACGAGGGGATCGTAAGGTTCACCGATTCTGATGGCACGACGATAGAGCAGAGCGCGCTGGGCGGGATGGCCAAGCTGCAATGGAAGGTCGATTTCGCCATGCGCTGGGTGGCGCTCGGGGTGGATTACGAGATGTATGGCAAGGATCTGACCGACACCGGCGTGCAGTCGGGCAAGATCGCCAAGGTGCTCGGCGGCCGCAAGCCCGAGGGTTTGATTTACGAGCTGTTCCTGGATGCGAACGGCGAGAAGATATCGAAGTCCAAGGGCAATGGCCTTACCATCGAGGAATGGTTGACCTACGGCAGTGAAGAGAGCCTGGGCTTCTACATCTTCCCCAATCCCAAGAGCGCGAAGCAACTGCATGTCGATGTCATCCCGCGCGCGGTCGATGATTACTGGCAGTTCCGCGAACGCATCACAGAGCAGCCCGTGGACAAGCAACTGGGCAATCCTGCGTGGAACCTGCTGCGAGTGAAGGACTCCAGCGGTTCACAACCTCCCATCGGTTCCGGCGACAGCCTGCCTGTCACCTATGGCTTGTTGCTCAACCTCGTCAGCGTGCTGGGCGCGACGGCGACGCATGAGCAGGTGTGGTCATACCTCGGCAATTACATGGACGATACCGATCCGGACGATCACCCGGATCTGTTCCGCCTTGTCGAGAAGGCGCTGGCCTACAACCGCGATTTCGTCGCCCCGACACTGAACAAGCGTGCGCCTGCCGAAAACGAAGCCGCTGCCCTGCGCGAACTGGATGCGCGGCTGGCGGACCAATCGGAGGATGCGGCGGCCGAGGATTTGCAGACCATCGTCTACGAGATCGGCAAGAACGAGGACCACCGTTTCGATAACCTGCGGGACTGGTTCAAGGCGCTGTACGAGACCTTGCTGGGGTCTTCGCAAGGGCCGCGCATGGGCAGCTTCATCGCTCTTTATGGCGTTAACAACACTCGCAAGCTGATTGCCGAAGCGCTGGCGCGCTAAGCCCGCCTAGCGCCATTCGCGCGTTCGATACCACTTGGTGATGATGTATTTCGCGCCGGCCTGAACGGGCCTGCCTGCGTGCATCGTGCGGGGGTTCGTCAGCCCGCCGGGATCGGCGTTGTTCCAGATCAGCAGGACGCCGGGCTTGGGTTCCAGCGAGATGCCCAGTTCCGTGAAATCGGTGGTGCCGCCCGCTTCCACGTCGTTCAGGAAAACCATCGTGGTAAAGCTGCGTTGCCCGCCGCGCCCCATTTCGAAATCCCAGTAACTGGTGCCGGGATGAAACCAGTCGTGATGCGGCTGGAATTCCTGCCCCGGCATATAGCGCTGGCCCTGGATGGTTTCTCCGAACAGCGGGTCCATGCCCAGCAGGTCATCGATCCGGCGGCCGATTTTCCTGACGAAGGGGTCGCAGGGATCGACATCGCCCGAATAGCTGGTGCGAAAACCCGAATCGTAATCGAGATCGAAGACCTTGCTGGGCTGGGCCGTCGCATCGATCAATTCCATCATCTTTGCGCATTCCGCGGGCGTCATGAAATCACCCACTGCGAACAGTTCGGCATCCTCGCTGGGTATCTTGTACACCACCGGGTTCGCCGCCAACCTCTCGCGCACTTGCCTGCCAAGCTTCTTCAGCCGCGCCTGGTCGGCATTCTCGGGGATTGGATTCTTGGTCTTGCTAGCCATGATGGACAGGCTTTTTCCATTGCTGGCGCGCGTAGGCAAGGGGTGTTGGCCGCTCAACGCGCCACCGACAAATGGAAACCCCCCGCCCGGTTAGGGGCAGGGGGTCCATTGCCGGCCACTCGCTCCGGCAACTTTAGTCTCTTCTTACCAGAAGAAATCGTGGATCACGTCGACCACTTCGCCGGTGTAGATGTCCACCAGCACGACATCGTCGTAATAGCGAACCCAGCGGTAGGGGCCGTAGACCTCGGGCAGGCGATACTGCCAGGGGTCGTTGATCCAGTAGCGGTCGCCGAAGAACAGGCTGTTCAGGGTGAAACCGATACTCAGGCGGCGATAGCTGTAATCGCGATAGGGCGAGTAGTAACGGCCCAGGCGATACAGGCTGCGGTGGTTGGAACGGTAGTGGTTCCAGTTGTAGCGATTGTCATTGCGCCACTGGTTCCGGTTCCACCGGCGATAGTCCCGGCGTGCTTCGCGGCGCGCGTCCTGACGATACTCACGACGATCGTTGCGATAATCACGGCGATCACGATAATCACGCCGGTCACGATAGTCGCGCTGATCGCGATAATTGCGCTGATCGCGATAGCTGCGATTGCGATCGTTGTCGCGATAGCTGCGGTTGCGCGTCGTTACCTGCCGATCACCCTGACGGATGTTGTCCGCCCGGCGTTCGCCGCGGTTTTCGATCCGGTCGGCCCGGCGCTCGGAGCGACGATCGATCTGGCGTGCTTCGCGGCGATCGCCATTGCGGCGGGCCTGGTTTGCGTCGCGATCACCACGACGTTCAACGCGGTCTGCGCGCTGTTCGCTACGGTTTTCGACGCGGCGAGCCTGACGCTGGACGGCGTCACGACGGGCGCGAGCCTGTGCAAGATCGGAGTCGTTGCGGCTACGCACCTCGACCTGTTCGCGCGGGGCACGGCGGTTCTCACGATCGCCACGGCGCTCCTGTCGTGCTTCACGATTGCCCCGGCGATCCTGTCGGGCATCGCGATCATCACGACGCTGCTGATCGGCAGAAGCTTCCGTGTCGGCATTGGTGGAAGCTGCGGCGGTTTCCGGTATCATCGGAATTGCCAGGGCAACTGCCAGGGCGGCGAGGCCGCATGACTTCATTAATTGTGCGAGTTGCATTGCAACATCTCCCTTGTGTTGACCAATGCCGCCCGAGTGATGCGGCGGTACCAAGTCGTTCGGTGTCACAAGTTGTAACATTGTGCGATGAGCGGTATCTGAACCGCGATGTATGGCCTTTGTTCATGTTGAAGGGCTTGAACCTTAACGACGGTTTTTGAGAGCGAAGAACTATCGAAACCCTTGATAACATTCACGACGATATCGCCGCGCGGCTGAATGAAGGCGCAACAAGTCGCCATTCTGCGTTGCACACGCCCGTTGTGGCCACCGCCGATGCCGATGCGCGGGTGATGGTCTTGCGCGCCTTCGACAAGGCGAACTGGCGGCTGCGTTTTCACACCGATGCGCGCTCTCCCAAATGCGCGGTAATCGGAAATGGCGCGCCGGTGGGCGTGCTGTTCTACGACCGGGAGGCGAAGCTGCAATTGCGTTGCCGGGGACGCGGATGGATCGAAACCGACACGCCGCAGGCGGACGCCGCATGGGAAGCCAGCGATAACTACGCCCGCCGCTGCTATCTGGGCGAAGGGCCGGGCGCGGTGTCCGATGCGCCCACTTCGGGCCTGCCCGCCAAGTTTGAAGGGGTGAAACCTACCGATACGCAACTGGCCCCGGCGAGGGAGCATTTTGCCATCCTGCTGGTGGACCTTGAAGAAGCCGATTGGTTCAGCCTTGCCCACGACGGCCACAAACGCGCGATCTTCGATCTGGCGAGCGGCGAGGGGCGCTGGGTTTCGCCCTGATCGCGTGGTTCGCCGCGCTAATGTGGAACACCTGGAACACAGTCCTGGGGTGAAAAACCTGATAGGCGCGCAAATGGCGCGTTTCTGCGGGTTTCGGGACGGGATGAAGGCATTGCGCATGGCGGTGCTGTGCGCGAATTGCGGCGGTGTAGGGAAGGGCGGCTATCGCCTTGCAAACCCCTCGCAATGCTGCGGCTCCGCCTCGCTCCGCTCGATCCGATCCACGCGCGCGGCAGGCGGGCCGTCGTGCATCTTCGCGATCATGTCCTCGATAGCGTCAGCCGAACCCTCAAGATGCGCCTCCACTGTGCCATCAGACATATTGCGCACCCATCCGGCGATACCGAGATCGCGCGCGGCGCGCACCGTCCAGTCGCGGTAGAACACGCCTTGCACGCGGCCGTGGATGATGAGGTGAGTGGGGGTCATTTTTTCGTCCGCTATTGGAAGAATGTGTCGGTTAGCACAATGACTGATATTGGGGTGGATTAGCTGCACCGTTCAACTCCACGACAGCTTCGATCAGCTGTATTGCAATCGCTCGTGAAACTGACGTTGTCCTGCTCGAAGCAGGACGTGCAGTTGATGGCTAATAACGAATGGAGCAAACTGTCCGAAGCAAGTCATTCTATCTCAGCCCATGCAACCGTTGGCACGAAGCGTCCAGTTGCAGCCGACCCAGATCGTCTGGCGCGAAATGTGTTGCCAGCTTGCCGTTGCCAACACGTTCAAGGATAGAAACCTGAGTTGAGACAACGCCTTAGTTCGCTAGACCGACGCGAATCTACATCTGGAGCATTACAACGTCACGCTCGCCGATCGGGAGGACGGAACGCGTGCTCGATCTCGTTGATGAGCAAGCATCGACGCAAGCGCTGGGCCGATTAGGTCGAGGGCGAGGACGGCTCGATGACCTCGATCGAAGACGACACAGTGGTCATCGCATTGCGGAATACTGCTGACGTAAGTGTCTCGCCAATCAAACGAGTCGTTAGCTGAAGCGAAGCAGTCCGCTCAACGACCCGATTACTTCAGATTTACCGCGTCAGCTTCTTGTAAGCCACCCGCGTAGGCCGATCTGCCGCATCGCCCAGACGACGACGCTTGTCTTCTTCGTAGGCCTCGAAGTTGCCTTCGAACCATTCCACATGGCTGTCGCCTT
Organism: uncultured Alphaproteobacteria bacterium; assembly: GCA_963783265.1. Lineage (GTDB taxonomy): Bacteria > Pseudomonadota > Alphaproteobacteria > Sphingomonadales > Sphingomonadaceae > Alteraurantiacibacter. The sequence goes on from CAWAMU010000010.1 coordinate 289,287, forward strand.
CGAACGCCAGGATGTGCGTGGCGAGGCGATCGAGGAAGAAGCGGTCGTGCGAGATCACCACGGCGCAGCCGGCGAAGTTCTCGATGGCTTCTTCCAGCGCGCCCAGCGTTTCCACGTCGAGGTCGTTGGTCGGTTCGTCCAGCAGCAGCACGTTGCCGCCCTGCTTCAGCATCTTGGCCATGTGCACGCGGTTACGCTCACCGCCGGACAGCTTGCCGACGTTCTTCTGCTGGTCCGCGCCCTTGAAGTTGAACGCGCCGACATAGGCACGGGTGGAGGTTTCGTGCTTGTTGACGGTCATGAAATCCAGCCCGTCGGAGATTTCCTCCCACACGTTGTTCTTGGGGTTCAGGTCGTCGCGGCTCTGGTCGACATAACCCAGATGCACCGTCTCACCGATTTCCAGCGAGCCGCTGTCCGGCTCTTCCTGCCCGGTGATGATCTTGAACAGGGTGGACTTGCCCGCACCGTTCGGGCCGATCACGCCCACGATGCCGCCCGGCGGCAGCATGAAGGACAGGTCTTCGAACAATAGCTTGTCGCCATAGGCCTTGGTGAGGTTCTTCGCCTCGATCACCTTGCCGCCCAGCCGCTCCGGCACCTGGATCACGATCTGCGCCTTGCCGGGCTTGCGGCTGCTCATCTCGTCCTGCAACTGGTCGAACTTGCGGATACGCGCCTTGCTCTTGGTCTGGCGCGCGGCGGGGGTCTGGCGGATCCATTCCAGTTCGCGTGACAGGGCCTTCTGGCGGCCCGATTCCTCGCGGTTTTCCTGCTCCAGGCGCTTGGCCTTCTTCTCCAGGTAGGTGGAGTAGTTGCCTTCGTAGGGATAGTAGGAGCCGCGATCGAGTTCCAGGATCCAGCCCACGACATTGTCCAGGAAGTAGCGATCGTGGGTGATCATCAGCACGGCGCCGGCATATTCCTTCAGGTGGTTTTCCAGCCACTGCACGGATTCTGCATCAAGGTGGTTGGTAGGCTCGTCCAGCAGCAGGATATCGGGCTTCTGGATCAGCAGGCGGGTGAGCGCGACGCGGCGCTTCTCACCGCCGGAAAGATTTGCCACCTCGGCATCGGAAGGCGGGCAGCGCAGGGCTTCCATCGCGATTTCCAGCTGGTTGTCCAGCGTCCAGCCGTCGACGGTGTCGATCTTGGTCTGAAGGTCGGCCATTTCGTCGCCCAGCTTCTCGTAATCGGCGTCAGGCTCGGCCATCTGCGCCGCAACGGCGTTGTAGCGTTCGACAAGGTCGGCTGTATCGCGCGCGCCATCCTTGACGTTTTCCAGCACGGTCTTGCTGTCGTCCAGCTGCGGTTCCTGCGCCAGATAGCCAACCGTGATGTTCTCGCCCGGCCAAGCCTCGCCCGTGTAGTCGGTGTCGATCCCGGCCATGATCTTCATCAGCGTGGACTTGCCCGCGCCGTTCGGCCCGACGATGCCGATCTTCGCCCCGCGATAGAATTGCAGGTTGATATCGGAAAGCACCGGCTTTTGCGCGCCGGGGAAAGTCTTGGTCATGTTCTTCATGACATATGCGTATTGGGCAGCCATCGCGCGTCCTTGGGTAAGTCTCGTGTGGATTGGATGTGGAGTTGCCCGCGCAGATAGGGCTTTGGGATTGCCGGGGCAAGCATGCATCGGAACGGCCTCGCGCATGGGCGGTTCTATCATCATGAAACACACACGGATTCTCGCCGCCCTTGTCGCCATTCCTCTCAGCATAGCCGCACCGCCAGTGGTGGCGCAGGATGGGCCGGGGCTTTCCGTCACCCTTCCCGAGGGCGTAACCGAAAACCAGCTTGGCGAGCGCGATATGGAGGTGCTGGCAGTGCAGATCATGCTGGACCGCACGAACCATTCGCCCGGCGTGATCGACGGCTTCATGGGCGGCAACACGAGCCGTGCGATTGCCGCCTATCGCCGCAACAACGATCTGCCCGCCGGTGACCGTGTCGACTCCGAATTGCTGCGTTCGCTGCTGGATACGCAGAGCGGCGAGATGTTCCGCACCTACACCATCACCGAAGATGACGTGAACGGTCCATTCTACGATGTGCCGTCCGGTTTTGCAGAACAGGCCGATCTGGAACGGGTGGGCTACAAGAATGTCCAGGAGATGCTGGCCGAGCGTTTCCACATGGATCAGAAGTTCTTCTCGGCGCTGAACCCCGACGCCGATCTGAGCCGGGCTGGGCAGGAAATCATCGTGATCGCACGTGGCAGCCAGACAGTTCCGGGGACGGTGGCGAGGATCGAAGTGCGCAAGGATGCAGGCGAAGTCGCGGCGCTGGATGCCGATGGCAACGAACTGGCCACTTATCCCGCCACCATCGGCAGCGGGGAATTTCCCAGCCCCAGCGGCAGAATGACGGTGAACGCCGTTGCGCCCGAGGCCAACTACACATTCGACCCGGACGACCAGCGTTGGGGTCCGGACAAGACCTTCATCATACCGCCCGGCCCCAACAATCCCATCGGCGGTGTATGGATCGATCTTGGCAAGGATGGCTACGGCATCCACGGTTCACCCGATCCGCAACTGATCGGCAAGACCGCCAGCCACGGCTGCGTGCGACTGACGAATTGGGATGCAAGGGCATTGGCTGATGCCGTATCACAGGGAGTGGACGTGGAATTCGTCTGAAGGCAGACGTTTGGCCGTCTGGCGAAATCCTGCCGAATTGCGGATTGGTCGCAGATGGATATAGCGATCATCGGCGCCGGAATGGCAGGGCTTGTCTGCGGCCAGCGCCTTTCCGACAATGGCCACAGGGTGCAGCTGTTCGACAAGGGGCGAGGCCCTGGCGGACGCATGTCTGCCCGCCGCGCGGAAGTTGATGGTGAAACGCTGCAATTCGATCATGGCGCGCAATACTTCACGGCGCGCGACGAACGCTTCGTGCGGCAGGTGGAAGACTGGGAGGCGGACGGCGTCGTCGCACGCTGGCCCGCAGCGAAAGATGATGCCTGGGTCGGTACCCCGGCCATGAATGCGCCGGTAAAGGCCATGGCGGCCGAGGTGAATGTGACCTTCGGCACGCGGATCGATGCGATTCGTGCGGTTGGCACGGGGTGGAAGCTGCGTGGTGATGGCGCACCGGCTGAAATCTTCGATGCCGTCATCTCCGCCGTGCCCGCCGAACAGGTTGCGCCGTTGCTGGCATCGCAAGCGCCGGAGATTGCGGCGCTTGCCGATGCGACCATATCCGATCCCTGCTGGACGCTCATGCTCGCCTTTGACGAGCGTCCCGATCTTGCCGACACGATCCGCCATTCCGGCCCCATAGGCTGGGCCGCACGCAACGCTTCCAAACCCGGACGCGGAGATGCGGAATGCTGGGTGGTACAGGGTTCGCCCGAATTTTCGCGCGAATACCTGGAAGAAGAGAAAGCCGGGGTCGAGACCCTGCTGCTGGACCATTTGCGTAACCAGGCGGGTGGCAATCTTCCCTCGCTGCGTCATGTCAGTGTCCATCGCTGGCGCTATGCCATGTGCGGCGATGCGGGGAAGGGCGCAATCTGGAGCGCGGAGACTGGCATCGGTGCCTGCGGGGACTGGCTGCATGGTCCGCGCGTGGAGAATGCCTTCCTGTCCGGCTGGGAGCTTGCGCAACAGGTGATCGATCATGGGTGATGTTACGGTCTGGTACGACGGCGCCTGTCCATTATGCCGCCGGGAAATTGCCGGACTGCGCAAGCTGGACCGGCGCGAGGCGATCGATTTTGTCGATGTCAGCAAAGGGAAACCCGAAAGCTGTCCTCTCGCCCATGAGGACCTGCTGGCCCGTTTCCATGCGCGCGAAGACGGCCGTTTGCTCAGCGGCGCGGCGGCCTTTGCAGCGATGTGGAGAGCAATCCCACTGTTGAGGCCATTGGGCGAACTGGCCCGCGTTCCGCTCGTCCTCTGGGTGCTGGAAAGGCTTTATCGCCGCTTCCTCGTCATCCGTCCTTACCTGCAGCGTCTGCTGGTGCGCAGGGAATCGGCATGATGCGCCCGCGGCCCGATCCGGTGGAACCCGGCCAGGAAAGCGTATGGGACTATCCGCGCCCTGCCATCGCGCTGGCGACCGATGCGCATATCGTGATCGAACACGGCGGGCAGCGCATTGTCGATACGCGTAATGCGGTGCGCGTGCTGGAGACCAGCCATCCGCCAAATTACTACATTCCGCCCGCCGATATTGCCGATGGCGTGCTGCGCCGCGCCTCAGGTACCTCCATGTGCGAATGGAAAGGCGCGGCGAAGTACTGGGATGTCGTGGTGGGCGACGACGTGTTGCCGCGTATCGGATGGTCCTACCCAAGCCCCACGCCGGGCTTTGCCATCCTTGCCGATTTCGTTGCCTTTTACGCCGCGCCGTTCGATGCCTGCTTCGTGGATGGCGAAAAGGTCACTCCGCAACCGGGTGAATTTTACGGCGGGTGGATCACCAGCAAGGTGGCCGGACCGTTCAAGGGTATTCCTGGCAGCCGGTTCTGGTAGTTCCAGGCCGAGTTAGCCTTGGCAATTCAGGCACGTATTGCTAGCGAGCTTCACCATGCACAAACAGCTTCTCACGGCCGTCGCAGCCGTATCACTCGTCCTCCCCGCAACAGCGCAGGCAGACCATCACGCAGACCCCTTGGCAGCACAGGCCGATCGGGCCCTGGAATCCGATGACGCGGCGTGGGACTTCCTCGAAGGGATCACCACCGAAGTCGGTCCACGCCAGCCGGGCACCCCGGCAGAGGCGCGTGGGCGCGCCTGGGCGATGGAATGGTTGAACGCCCGTGGTTTTGCCAATGTGGCGGATGAGCCGTTCCAGATGCGCACATGGGTCCGCGGCGAGGAAGAAGCCCGCGTCACCGCACCCTTCGCGCAGCCCATGCATATCACCGCGCTGGGCAACACCGCCTCCACCGGGCCGGATGGCGTAGAGGCCGAAGTCGTCTATTTCCCCAGCTATGCCGATCTGGTGGCCGCGCCTGCGGGCAGCCTGACCGGCAAGATTGCCTTCATCAGCCACGACATGCGCCCGACGCAGGATGGCTCAGGCTATGGTTTTGCCGGTCCTGCCCGCTGGACCGGACCGAGCCTTGCCGCAAGCAAGGGCGCCATTGCCACGGTGATCCGCTCTGTCGGCACCGAAAACCACCGCACCCCGCATACGGGCGGCACGACTTTTGCCGACGGTGTGGAGCCGACCCCGGCGGGCGCGCTTTCCAATCCCGATGCTGACAATCTTGAACGCATGTTCGCGCGCGCCGATGGCCAGCCGATCACCATGCACCTCACGCTCACCCCGCAATGGCTGGGCGACACCACCAGCGGCAACGTGGTGGGCGAGATCGTAGGCAGCAATCCCGCACTGCCGCCCGTCCTGGTGGCCTGCCATCTCGACAGCTGGGATCTTGGCACCGGTGCGATTGACGATGCGGCAGGCTGCGGTATCGTTTCTGCTGCCGCGCTGAATGTTGCCGAGGCAGGCCAGCCGCTGCGCACTATCCGCGTGCTGATGGCGGGCGCCGAGGAAACCGGCCTGTGGGGCAGCGAAGCCTACAGCGCCGCCCATATCGACGAACCAATCGGCGTTGGCATGGAAAGCGATTTTGGCGCAGACCGCGTCTGGCGCTTCGAAAGCAATTTCCTCCCCACCAACCCCGAACTGCATGCCCGCATCGCGCAGTCCGTGGCGCGTTTCGGTGTCTCCAATTCCACGACTACCGCCAGCGGCGGCGCGGATATCAACATCTCGCGCGATCAGGGCGGGGCGATCATCGATTTGCAGCAGGACGGCACGCGCTATTTCGAACTGCACCACACGCCCGATGATACGCTGGACAAGGTGGACCCTGTGCAACTGCGCCAGAATGTCGCTGTGTGGACGCAGGTTGTCGGCATCCTCGCCAACGAGGCTGACAGCATCCAGTCGGGCGAATAATCGCTGACTGCTTGCGGCCCCGTCACGTGGAAGCTAGGGGCGCTTTTGCACGCAAGGTTTGGTGCGGGCCTGTAGCTCAGTGGTTAGAGCTGGCCGCTCATAACGGCTAGGTCGCGGGTTCGAATCCTGCCGGGCCCACCACCTTGCGTGCTTCTCCTTCAAATAGAGCGTTCGGCGGCCAGCCGCGGGCAATCGGCGGCGACCAGCCCGTCATCGTCCCACCGTTCGATATAGAAGGCTTGGCCTGCTGCAAGCTGGGCGCAGGCCACGTTCACGCCATCTGCATAAACGACACCCAGCGTGCGGCCATAGCGATCGCGCCCCAGCCGGACGATGCCAAGCTGTGCGCCGTCGACAAGCTCCTCCATCGCACGGCTGGACGCTTCGCCATCGCCGGGCACGCATTGCCGGCCCTTGCGACAGGCGCGGGTTTCCGGCGCGTCGATGCCCGTGATCCGAATACGTTCGTCGCCGCAGCGAATGGTGTCTCCGTCCGTGACGTTGCAGGACACAGAGGGCAGAAGGGCGAGGGCGAGTGCAGTTGTAATTGCGAACATGCCGCTGGCCTAAGCCGCAGGTAGGGCAGCGCCTGCGCGCTTACGCGTCCGTTACGGAGGCGTAAGCATCCGAGGAATTACGTATGTCGTCTGTGGGCGGACCAGGCTCGCACAGAGCGAATGCCACAATTATTTGGTCTCGCGGTGGATTGGTGCTTGCACCGTTTTCGCGCAAAACCTAAGGGCGGTCCCGGTCCGGGGAGTGGCGCAGCCTGGTAGCGCATCTGTTTTGGGAACAGAGGGTCGCAGGTTCGAATCCTGTCTCCCCGACCACTTGGGCCTTTACGACTGTCTCACAACGTCTCAGACCGTCTCGTAAGGCAATGAAAGGCCGATACTTTCGGCCCAATTTGCGCACTTGTGTGTCTCAGGGCTTCTCATGCCATCTAAAGGATTTGTTGGGCTGAAATTTGCCAAAGCCCAACATGACAATCGCTGATACTCGGCTTCGCAGCCTCAAGCCTCGCGACAAAACATACAAGATCGCCGATGGGGAAGGGCTTCTTATCGCTGTCTCGCCCAAGGGCCGGAAAACGTGGAAACTCGCCTATCAATTCGGCGGAAAGCAGAAAGAACTGACGGGTGGCACCTATCCTGCCATCACCTTGGCAAAAGCTCGTGCCTGGCGGGACACCGCGAAAGGTCAACTCGCGGAGGGCAAAGATCCCAGCGACGCGCGGAAGCTGGCGAAGCACCAAGCTGAGTTGAACGACGCGAACAGCTTCGAGTTGGTAGCTCGTGATTGGCATGAAAGTCGAAAGCCTAAATGGACCGAGCGATATGCAAGGATAGCGCCCTCATCTCGGTCATCGAGCTCAAGTTACGCAATGCTAAAAGCTGCCACTCCCCAGCAGTCTACTCCCAGGGCAGCGCTTGCGGAGAGCTCGGGTTCGAGTGGAGAGGTCGCGGCACAAGGCCAACGTTACCCTGCTCCGCGATCACGGCCAACGTGCTTCAACTAACTCGACGCTCGGCGTGTCGGCCACATCCTCCCATCCTTTCTCAGCGATCACGTCGTTGCTCTCATGTGCATCGCGCCCGGGCTCGAGCGACCAGGTGATATGATAGGTTCCGCCATCGGGCGCTGATGGCTGCCGACGACCCTCGACGACCAGCGCCTCTACTCCGGCACCGTCATCCGCATGACCAATTGGTGGCCCTATCCGCTTCCGGCATGGGCGCGGCTTCGTCGGCGGGACCGAGGATGACGTGGTCGGCAACGGTGTTGGAATAGCGGGGCGCAAACCGCTCGAGCAGGTTCCTTCGTTGCTCCGCATCAAGCTCCCAGCTGCGTCACAAGGACCGCGTTTCGAATTAACACCGACTCTCCTTTGTCGCCGGTCACCCAATTTCTCTTCTTACGAACCACGTGCATCGCGCCAGCCGCTTCAGATCAGCCAATTCAAAGCCTCGCGCAATTGCCTGCCTCCATCTCGATCCAACCATCGCCCGTGCGCGAAAATGACGCGCTCGGTATCGAGCCGAACCAGATCTCGTAGCGCATCCCGGTTCTGCTTGCGATTGAAGAGCAGGGCCGCACGGACATGGTACGGGGTCGTGCCGCTCGTGGCCCCGGCCAGTTGCATCGCGATACGGGTAAACGGCGGGAAGTCTGGCCGGTTCCATGTTGTCGACGAGATCGGTCAGCAGCAGGGTTCGGCTGGCGCGATGGAAAAACCAGGCTTCGCTGAAACCGCCGCCGCCTTCGATAATGCCTTGCTCAATTTCGTTTACCCAGTCCTCCGGTTCACCCCCGCCAAGGTCGCGATCAATGCGCACACTGGAGCTTTGGACCTGCCAACGGTCCCGCAGTCCGGGTACGGCCCAAGTGGTCGCTTCCGGTATTACCCGCTGCCAATCCTCAATGAACTGCCAGTGGCCGATGGACGGAGCTATCAGATGGCGCACTGGCCCGAGGCGTTCGATTGCTTCGGCAAGCGCCGGCGTGTGCCTGGTGGGCGAATGCAAAAGCAGGTCGCCCGATTGCAGGCGCACGATCGTCATGCGCACCGGCAGCTTTAGTCCAAAGGTGGTAATGGGAGCGCCGTCGACAATCCAGAGATCATCGGCAATTCGCTTTGGCACGTCGAATGGAGGGTATCCTGTCTTCGTGAGCGACTTCTTGTGCGAAGGGCGGCGCGCGGCGAAAAGCGCTGTTCCCGCGGCGAGAAGACCAATCGCGCATGCAGACTTTAGCCACTTGCTCATGATCAGATAAACGGCCTCCCGCCGGTTACTGCGATGGTCGCCCCGATGATATAGCTCGCTTCGTCGCTCGCCAGCATCACGTAGGGCGGAGCGAGTTCCTTGGGTTGTGCTGCTCTGCCGATGGGCGTTTTCGCGCCGAACTTCTTCACCGCTTCCGGCGGCATCGTGGACGGGATCAGCGGCGTCCAGACTGGCCCTGGCGCGACGGCATTTACGCGGATGCCCCGTTCGGCCAGCAACTGCCCGGCTCCGGCCACGAAGTCGCGGATCGTGCCCTTGGTGGTGGCGTAAGGCAGTAGCGCCGGGTTCGGATCCTCGGCATTGATCGAGGTGGTAGCGATGATCGAACCGCCCTGTTCCATATGCGGCACCGCCGCCTTGGTGAGATAGAACAGCGGATGGACATTGATGGCGAAGGTTGTGCGCCACTCCTCGTCGCTGATGTCCTCCAGCTTGTCGAGTGTCGCCTGATGCGCGGCATTGCTGACCAGCACGTCTATGCGGCCAAACGCCTCGACCGCGCGATCAACGATGGCGCGGCAATGCGCGGGGTCGCTAAGGTCGCCGGGAACCAGCACCGCCTCGCGCCCGGCCTCTTTCACCAGTCGCTCGGTCTCGCGCGCATCCTCATGCTCCTCAAGGTATGAGATCAGCACGTCGGCGCCCTCGCGCGCAAAGGCAATGGCCACCGCCCGGCCAATGCCACTGTCGGCCCCAGTGATGATCGTCTTCTTTCCTTCCAGTTGGCCATGCCCGACATAACTGTCTTCCCCATGATCGGGCCGCGGGTCCATTTCGTCGGTCCGGCCGGGCATGGGCTGTTTCTGTTCGGGCTGGGGAGGTTTCGGCTCTGACATGGTCTATGCTCCCTCAAGCTGGCGGGAGGGCGAGGCGGCGGACTTGGAGGCGAGCAAATCGAACTCCACCGCGTCGTGCGCGCAAAAGATCCGCACATCATCGGCATGGTCGAGCGACAACCGCCGCAGCCGCTTCTGGTTGCTCAGTCGCGCGGCCCGGTCGACTTCCATCATCCGCTGATAACCGCGCAAGGCAGGCGTGCAGGAGTAATGCTCCGAACCGATCTCGCCGCGATAGAAGTAGGCGTCTGCTGCATGGAGCAACCAGCCATCTGGTTCGCGGATCGCTACCCCGGCATGGCCCCATGTATGCCCGGCCAATGGCACGAGGAGAATTTCGGGCGGGAGTCCGTCGAGATCGCGCACCGCATCGAACCCGAACCAGCTCTCCCCGCCGCCGAAAGGATAGAGCCGCCAATCGCTCACCTCGTCCCATTGCTGCGGCCTGTAGCGGCGCGTACCGACAAAGGTGCCTCCGCGGCGATCGTCAGCGACGTCCTTTTCGCGGGCGGTGACGTGCACGGTTGCGTTGGGAAAATCCTCGATCCCGCCGGCATGGTCGAAATCGAGATGGGTGATGATGATGTGGCGCACATCTGCAGGATCGAAGCCAAGCTTGCGCACTTGTGCGATGGCGGTCTCCTCGCGGCGTAGCTGAATGTTGTTGAGCGTGAGGAAGAAGGGCGACAGCCGCCTTGCCGAATGATCGACATCACGCGTGCCGAGCCCGGTATCGACGAGAACAAGGCCCGCGTCTGTTTCGATCAGCAGGCAATGACAAACGATATGGCCCAATGCGCTGTCGCTCTTTCCGTCGAACAGCCGACCGCCCACCGGGCAGCATGTGCCGCAGTTGAGATGGTGAATCTTCACTGCCCCGACCCGTGCGAACTTTTCGATCGGAGCCGCCTGGCCGTGCGCGCAGATAGTGCTGGCTCCGCGCGGCGGTTCAACAGCCATGCGGCGCCGGCCGCCCCCGCGGTAACGACAAGCGTGAGTCCCACCGGGGATCGCAGCGCTGCGAGGGCTTCCGAAAAGAGACCGATGCCGGGCATCGCGACACTTTGCCTGGAGGACGGATCAGAATGCATGATGCGCCTCATCTTCTCGCATGGCAGCCCAGCGGCAGCATCCGCGATTGGCGTCGACCGCGGATGCTCCTGCTACTTTTGCCCGACACCCGCACTTTTCCCACTTCCACAGTAGCGCTCATATTCCGCGCTATACCGCTCGAGCAGTCTTGCCTTGCGTTGCGGCGACATTTCCCTGGCCAGATCGGGCATCCAGCTACCTTCTTCCTGATAGATGTGCTGCGCCACAGCGCTTTGGATATGATCAAGCTTTTCCTGCCACTCGTCGGTACCCGGCGGCAGGTCCTTCAGCTTGGCCAGCTGGATCTTGGTCATCGCGTGCTCTTCATAGGCCATACCGGCATGTGTTTTGCTGCTCTCGTCGGCGAAATCGCAACCGGTCAACCATCGCGCAAGGCTGCAGCGCTCCGCGTAGTAGCCGTCAGAAGAGTTCCAGAGGAAGCTGGCAGGCAAGAGCCGAAATGCTGCGCGCAAGGGCCGCGATGCCTATTACGACAATCCTCTGATCGGCGGTCTGGCGGCAGCCATCGTCGGCGCAGTTGCCGGCTCGATCCTCCCCGCCTCGCAAACAGAGCGAGAAAAACTTGGTCCGCACGGTGCGAAGGCATTGGATAAGGCAGAAGATAAAGCCAAACAAGCAACCGAGAAAGCTCGACAGAAGAAGGACGAGACGGTCGAACAGGTCGACCGCAAGATGGAAGCTGAAGGGCCGGCATAGCGCCGCCCTTTTGTTTAAGATGAAACCGCTCCTCGCTTTCTACGGCAATTGCCGCTTCGCCTAGAGCGGTTTCCTATCATCCCGGATCGTAGCCGCACGAGCTGAAGTGGTTGGCGCATTCTTCTGGCTGGAAGATGTCGAAGAGCTTGCCGATCTGGTCCCACAGACCGCTGACGGTCCGTTCGCCCGCCTAGCGCAGCTTGGCATTGAGCCTTGAGAACGCTTTCTCGATTGGATTGAATTCGGGGCTGTGAGGCGGAAGGAAGCGCAGGGTGGCCCCAGCCGCCTCGACGCGTTCGCGAACCGCCGCTCGCTTGTGGCTCGACAGATTGTTCATGATGACGATATCGCCGGACCGCAGTTCGGGCACCAGCACCTGCGCCACATAGGCCCTCGAACCAATCGCCGTTTATTGGACCATCGAGCACCATTGATGCAACCATGCCGCTCATGCGCAGACCGGCGACCAGCGTGCCTGGTCTTTATGGAATGGCCCCCCTTTCCGCGGCATTGGGCATGATGCCGGTATTCGAGAAAGGAAAAGAACGGACCGTTGACGATTGTGATCCTTGGAGTTGACTTGGGCAGGAATGCTTGCAGCGTAGTTGGTTTGGACGCGGCCGGCGCAGTGATCGTTCGCAGATCGATGCGCTGGCAGACGTCGATCGACTATGTCGCCAAGATTTCGGCATGCGTGGTGGCGATGGAGGCATGCTTCGGCGCTCATCATCTGGGACGTCTGTTTGCCTTGCACGGAAACGAGATCCGGCTCATGTCACCGGAGTGCGTGCGTCAGTACGTGAAGGCGCAGAAGATTGATGATCGCGATGCCGAGGGGACCGCCGAAGCGGCCTCGCGTCCGACTATGCGCTTCGTAGAACTCAAGACCCAGGAGCAGCTGGACATGCAGACACTTCATCGGTCCGGTCACGCCTCGTGGCCGAGCGCAGGACCCTGATCAACCAGTTACGGGCTATCCTGCTGGAGCGCGGGACCCATTTTCCCGGTAGGGCGTCGGAAGCTGGAGCTGGGTATCGATCGCGTGCCAACCGATGAGGAAGGAACATTGTCGCCGCGCTTGCGGCAACTGATGGACGAACTGCGCACCGAATAGCGGGGGCTCGATGCCAGGATTGAAGTCCTGAACGGCGAGTTCGTTGAACTCGCGTGCAATGATCCTGCCGCAAGGAGGCTGACCTCCATCCCCGGAGTCGGGGCCTTGAATGCAACGGCATTGATTGCGGCCGTGGGGGACGCAAGCGGCTTTGCGAAGGCCCGAGATCTCGGGGCTTGGCTTGGACTGATCCCCCGTCAACATACCACCGGCGGCAAGCCTTAGCTGATGGGCATCTCAAATCGCGGCAACACCTATTTACGCACTTTGCTCATTCATGGCGCCCGAGCAGCACTGCCTTCGCTTTCGAAGAGCGACACTCCGCTGGGACGATGGCTCACGGCCAGGATCGAGCGCGGTGTCCACCGCAATGCCGTCGTGGTCGCACTGGCCAACAAGCTGGCGCGGATCGCCTGTGCAGCTCTGCGCGAGGGCGCAACCTTTGAACGCAGCTACCCTATCGCGGCGTCACCCAATCGCCACACGCTCTAGGGTGTGTAGGCCAGTGATGTTTGCAGGAAGGATCGTACAGATGGCCTGACAGTCGATCGGTGTTTGGAAAGCCCGGCCAAAAAAATGGCACTTGGTGCCGGTGTCTTTATTGCGGCTCCGAACGCGCGGATGTCATCTGGCCATGAGACTCACGAGACCCTATACGTTGGCGCAGACTGATCAGAACACCTTTGAAAATCCTACTTGCAGACGGGGCGGACCGTACGTTTTTTACGCGTGATCCCGTGACGCTTGAAGAACCGGCACAAGGTCCCGATCCCGAAGCTGATGCCGCGATCGGCAGGTCTGACTGGATCTCGACGAGCGTGATGTCGCCTTGCTCCTCCAGCAGCGCCATGATCTGCTCGGCATGAACGTCGGTTTTCGATGAGCGCTGATCACCGCCAGGCTTTCTGGAAGTCGCGCGGCCATGCTCGCGAGCATGCTGATACCAGCGGATCGCGCTCTACACGCTCACTCCGAACCGCGCAGCGGGACCGCGGCGGCTCAGGCCACCGTCAATCGCCGCAACGACCCGATCACGCAAATCCTGCGATAGTGCTTTGGCCATCCATGCTGGCCTCCTCACCAGCAAGGATCCTGAATTAGAACTCTCGCGCCGTGGGAATCCTCATCGATTCAGACGCTGTGGAAAACGCTCTAATGTATAACAAAACTCCGGGGGAGCTTCTGGAGCCCCTGTTTCATTCGGTACGCTTACCGCAGGCGAATGTTGCAGGGGTCGCCCAGAAGAGCGCCTCCGGGGCTACTTGCCGGAAAAGCTTTCGCGCCTTCGCGGAGAAATCTAGGCGCAGAACTCAGTCTCGGAAGCTTTCGCCCCAGATGGTATAGATGAATGTCGCCGACCATGTGATCAGCATGAACCCACTCAGCGAGATCATCATTACGAGCAGCCTGATGGCTCCGTGAGCTTCGAGCTGCGTATACCCTAATGTGCCGAAGGAAACTCCTGCGAAATAGAGATAGTCGGCGACCGTGCTGCCAAATCCTTCGCTCAGTGATCCGCTCCCAGGAATGGAAAGCAGGTAGGCGAGTAAGCCTGCTGCGATTGCAATTTCCACCACGTGCAACATGGCGAGGCCCCAGAACGTGAACAATAGTCCAAGATGCCTGTGCTTTTCCTGCTTTGGCTTGGTGCGGCGTAGGAGTTCAAGCCCGCCCATATGCAGCAGCCCGTAAGCGAAAAGCAGTCCCAGCCCCGAGGCCAATATCAATATCTCACTATTTGTCATGATCGAAACAATCGTTCTGGAAAAGCGATGTTCCAAGACCCAGCCGTTGCGTGTCTCGCGCTACACGGGGCGGGAATGTCCGGCTAACCTTTGTAGTTTGCGAAAACCACATAACGTCGACAGGCACCTTCCATTGGCGGAGATCTCCTGCAAGACCTCTTCGACAAGGTTGTGCCAATGAGCCCGGAATCGGTTGTCAGCTTAGCGGAGGTCGAGTGGTAAGAGCAGACAGTCAGCTAACGGGCCTATTCTGTTGAAGATGTCACTGCCGATGCGTGCCGAACATCGCTCCGGATAGCGGATGAGCGGAGGCCTTGCCCGGTCAGGCGGGTGCAAACCTCGGTATCGGCTGCATCTTGGCCAGTTTTCTCAGGTTCTAGGTTGCAGCGGCGAGGTGGAACTCGTCTTTGCTTTCCTTGAAATATCGCTGCCCTTCTCTCCCACACGCATTTTAAGGGTCCAGAAACTCCAACTGGAAAAGAGCCCAAGAAGGACCAACGCAAACCCGCCAAACGTCATCACAATCCGCCAAAGCAATCCACCGACCTTGGCTGCATGGACCGGATAGAATTTCTCGGTGATCGCCGAAGCGAGATCGCCGCCTGCCGGATCGTCCTTTGCCACCACATCTGCGGTGTCGGGTGCCAGCCAAACGTAGCTGCGCCCGTTCGGCGTCCATTCGAACTCCTGACGGAACCGGATGGCAACAGGGCCTCCCGGTTCCGTCGGCATCATCAATCGGCGCGCTGCCGCTCCAGGGTAAACCTCCTGGGCATTTGCCATTATACGCTGCCAATCGGAATTCTGGTCAACCGAGGCGAGGTCCGACGGCAGCGAAGGACTTTCAGCCTCGCTTGCCAGCGGCGAAAGCAGAAAGCTCGAAACCGTCGGGAACACCATCATCGCGCCCGTCGCCCCGGCCAATAGCAACAGGGGCGAGGCAACCGTGCCGAGATCGCGATGATGCCGTATCAGTGCGCTCGTCGTATATCTGGGCGGCCACAGTCGAAACCGGAATGTCTTTCGGGTCCGCCACCACAGGACGAGTCCCGTGACGGTGAAGGCCATCAAGAGGATGCCCAGCACCCCCGTGATTGTCTTTCCGGTCTCGCCCATGAACAGATAGTGATGGAGGTCAAACAACCAGAGTTCGGGCCGTTCCCACATGCTCGACCAACGTTCCACGACGGTGCCGTCCTGCGCGAGATATGCGCCGCTTCCGTTAGAGTAGATTGCCTGATGAAGTCCGATCTCCTCTCCAGCAAAGGTTATGCGCGACAATCCGGGCGCCGTATCCAGCGCAGCGCCGATGACCCGGGCCAATTCGTTTGGGTCTTGCACCCCGACGTCGTTCGCCCCCTCGAGGAATATCCAGTTGTCCTCCCACAACAGCACCGTGCCGGACAGGCCGATGATGGCCAGCAAGATGCCGACCATGCCGCCTGTCCAGCGGTGTAGCAGCGAGAGCAACTTCATCAGAACTCTCCGCGCCAGCTCAGCGTGAAAGTGCGCCCGCGGCCGGAGAAGAAGCGGCTGTCGTCCGTTACCCGAACGGTGTCGCTGTCGTAGGTGATGTAGAATTCATCGGTCAGGTTCTGAACAGCCAACGCAATCTCGCCGAAACTCGTGCGATAGGACACAAAGGCATCGACCAGAGTGTAGCCTTCGAAATCGGTTGCCGTGGAAGCCTCGTTGAATTCGCGCTCCAGGTACATGCGCGCCTGTGCGCGAGCGCTGAAAGGTCCGGCGGTGTAGTCCGCAGCGAGATTGACGCGATCGGGCGAGATATTTGCACCGTCGAGATCCTCATCGACCTGGCCATCTCCATCGCCATCGGTCTGCCCCTCCAGTGTGGCATAGCCACCGCTGAGAGACAGACCCGGCAGCGGAGTTTGCCAGGTCACACTTGCCTCGAACCCTTCGATCTCGATGGGCTGGCGCTCCACTTCGAAAACGTCGTTGCGCAATACGAGAAGGGAACCGAAATCACTCGAAGACCAGAAGTAGCTCGCCGAAGCCTGCAGAGATCCCCTCTTCCATTCCAAGCCGACTTCGCGATTGTTTGAAACGACTGGCTCGAGCGAAAGGAAATCATCGACGTCGACGTCGGGCTGGGTCACGCCGCGCAGGATCCGGCCTACGTCCGCGATCGTGAAGCCCTCGGCATAGCTGCCATATGCCCGGAGACCGTCGAGAGGTTCGATGATCACCCCGCCATTCCACAAGACATCCTCGAAAGAGGGTGAACCCCCAGCGACGTCCACTGGACCGTAGCTTGCCAGCGTGGTGAAGTCGCCGACTTCGAGTTCGATGTTCTCGTAGCGCAGGCCGCCTGCCAAGCGCACGACACCGTTGGCTAGTGCGAGATTGCCCTGCAGGAAGGGGGCAAGGCTGCGAAAGTCGCTTTGCGGCACCCATGTCCGGCCAGTCTGCACCAGGGATTGTTCGGTTCTGTCGAACAGCGCGTCGAAGCCGGCCGTCAGAACGAGATCATCAAATCCGGGCAGGGCGCGTTCATAGGATACCTTCCCACCGAGCTTGCGCGAGCGATTGGCGGATTGGTCGAACAGGTTGCCGCTGGGATCGATCGCGGGGTCTTGAAACGTCCCGAAAACGCCGCCGCCGAATACATCGCTCGTCCGGCTGTAGAATCCCTGAAGAATGAAACTACCGCCGCCAACGTCTGTATCCGCGAGCGAGGCGGACAGTAGCTCCGCCTTGTTGGAGGGCGGCGCCCCGGGCGTATCGCCGCGCTCGCTCGTCGAAGGAATGCCAGCGGATCGGTCGCCCGTGACGGACACGTAATTCGCGTTGCCTTCCAGTTCGAACCGGTTTGCCACGACTTCGAAGCGCGCTCCGTTCGGCAGGTCGTAACCTAGCCGACCGTACACGGACCAGCTGTCGCTATCCTGTATCTCACCCTGGGTGCCATCAACGCCGATCCGGCTGCCGGATCCGTCGAAGAACGCCCCGCGTCTTTCCAGCGCAGCGCCGAAGCTCGCATCGAGCGCACCGGCGCGATAACCGACGAGTGCAGCGATCTTGGCGCCGATTCCTTCTCCCTCAAACCCGTCGGGAAAGGTTAGCTGCGAAAGTGCGCCGACCGACGTCCCATCTGCGGCCGGAGCGCCCGCCGTGACCTGGTTCACCACGCCCCCGGTTGCTCCGATCCCCTGCAATGCATTGGAGCCGTAAATCACTTCGACCCGATCGATGAAGAAGGGATCGATCGTATAGCCGTCGCGGGAACCATCGCGCACCGGTGTCGACTGGGGAATGCCATTGATGGCATACAGCGGAGCACGACCGCGCAGGCTCTCTCCAGCTCCGGTCAATTTCTCTCTCGTCGGCGAGAATGAGGGAAGCAGCGCGGAGACTGCATCTACGGTGGAGCCCGAGATGAGTAGCTGCCGTTCAAGCGTCTCACTGTCGATCACGTCGACTGTCAGCGGAAGCGCACTGGCCGGAAGCTGCGTGCGAGCAGCTGTAACCACGATGGTCGCCTGCCCTTGTTCTTCGAGCAGAGTATCTTTCGAAGGGGCAGCTTCCTGGGCGGAAACGGGTGAAAACGGAACCAGCGCAAGCGCGCAGGCAAGGTGACGGTACATCTGAAACTCCCTGAAATTCAGCGAGCCCCTAACCTTGATGCGAATACTTCGCAATAGCAACTTTGAGGAAAAGCGGATGTTTTCTGCCGTTCGAGTTCCGCTAGGACCATGCCAGAGTCACACCGCTTCGCTGGCGCTTGTGGAGAGGCAATCAGAGCAAGGTAGTGGGTTCAAAAGTTCAGCGATGAAGGCAGGGAACGAACGCGATTCGGGCGCAATGCAGAACGGCGCATAATGGGCCGATGGCGGACCCTCTGCTTTTGGAAATAGAAGCACCAAAGCGGACGTTTGGTGAGCTGCGGCAGCGGTCGGCTCACGCTGACAAAGCCGTTGTCTACCGGCAAAATTTTTGCCCGATAGCTGCAATACAGTCACGATGCGCTAGCGGCGTAATTGCCTAACATTTCGTCCGTCCCTCCAGGATCGTTTGCGCGAGGATGTGCCGGTTTCATCTTGGGCGATGCGCTTCAGACTGTCGCAAGGGTTTCCGGTATTGATCTGGATGAAGCGGTTGATGCAGACATTGCCGAAATAGGTGCTGTTGCCGTTGTTGCGGTTGCGAATGTAGCAATGGCCCTTGATATGTCCCATCCGCAGGGGCAACGAAGAAAACCAGGCTCTGACAGCACCGCCCTGTCGCCACCTATTAGCGTTTCGCAAGCGGCCAGCAACTCGCCTTGGTTCTGCCTGCCCGTATGCGTTACCCGTCAAGCTAAAGGTGGGACATGAGCAGTGCTGCAAGTTCTACCTGACTGCGAGCGCCAGTCTTGTCGAATATGCGTTTCAGGTGAGTGCGCACCGTCCCTGTCGATACGCCGGTGAGTTCGGCAATTCGCTGAGGTGACCGTCCGTTTGCCACGTAAGCCGCCGTAAGCGCTTCTGTCGGTGTCAGCCGCCACATCGCTCTGGCCATTGATGCGATGAGCTGCGCCCGCGCTCGGGGCGGGCGCGCAATGAGGAGTGCAGCGGCCTGGAAAGAGAGAACATGGCTGCCACGAAAAGGCGACAGTTCCATGTATAGCGGTAGCCCCTGAGCATCGTGCGCGACAAGGCTGTCCGGCGACTGGCCGTGCGCCGCCTGTTCCAACGCCGCTGCAAGCTCTTTTCCAGATCGCATGTCCGTTGCTATCAATCGGTTGTTCCTGATTGAGAGCCAGCGCCCCCGTTCGACCAGGGCTTCCGCCTCCGAAGATAGGCCGAGCACTTCTCCGTCGCTGCGACAAACGAATGCACAACCTTCGATCGCGTCGAACGATCCGGCGACCAGCCGCGCTTCTTGCCCTTCGATCAGGAGTTGAAGTCGGACCTTGTCTCGCAGGGAACGCGATAAAGTCGCAAATGCACGCTTTTCGAAGGCGTTCATGGGCTGCTGGTGGCGATCACGTATGATAGCAGCGCCCACCACCAGGTCGTCCCTTTTGATCAGATTGGTGATGCATGAATATCCTATGCTATTATGATCGATCCACTCGCCGAAAGCGGGGGCGCGCTCCCTGTCTTGTTCATGAGTGAAATGGGCATCGTCGAGAAGTTCGAGTTCCGAAGCAGCTAATCCCAGCCGAATACGCGAATTGTTCCAAGGATCGGCACCGCCTACCGCCTCGAAGTCAGCCATCGCGTTATCGGCCAATTCGGTCATGATATTGAAGGGAAGTGGCCCTCTCCGACCAAGTCCGCACAACTGGCCACTTCGCGAACCCAAGGCGGTTGCGAATGCCCGCGTCGCGTCTTCCCACGTACTTAGCCCAATAGCAGCATCCTCAAAAATTCTGTTGGCCTTACTTAGGTCATTCTCGTTTGGAGCCACTGGTGATCTTTCGCTATTTCGCGCCGGATATGTGCGGCAATTCATGTAGTTGTCCAGATGGTTTTTTGGCGATGTATACTATTTGAGGGACGACAGGACAGCACGGCATAAAGCAACGGGACACGGCTATAGGGGGGCAGAAGGCACGTTGTTACGCCCCTGAAAGGGAGTGTTTTAATGCTGCGTTCTTCTAAGTCCCGTCTTCTTGCAACAAGCGCCGTGGCCGGATTGGTCGCCCACGGACTTGCCGTTCCTGCTAATGCGCAGAATGCATTCGGCGTTCATGTCAATACGCCGGACCCTCAAGTCATCAGCGTGCCAACAGGCGAAACGGTCTACGGTACGGTGATTGGCGTTTATGCCGACAACGGTCCTGTCGATCTGACCGTGGAAGAGAACGCCGAAGTTCGCAGCGACGGGACCAATACGGGCGGCCCAGATACCAGGTCCGAGGGTGGGGTCGTCATCGCGCAGCCGGATTCGATCGTGAACAACAGCGGGCTTATCTCGAGCAGCGCAAGCGGCGTGACGACCACCTACTTCTTCGGTGAAGATGCCAATGACGAACCATTGCCTCCGCAACCACTTACGAGCAACACCACGGTAATTAACACCTCAAGCGGCTCGATAATTGGCGAGGGAGGAAGTGGTGTATCGATAATTGGCGGCGGATCCGTTGCTAACGACGGTTTGATAAGGGGCACCGGAACGACGAACTCTACCGGCGTACTGATTGCCGGTTATCCCGATCGGATTGATGCAGGCGGCACCGGAATCGGGTCCATCACCAATGGCGCTGATGCGACGATTGAAGGTGGCGTTTTCGGCGTTCTCCTCAGCGGCGGCGGTTCGATCGTGAACGAAGGAACGATTCGCTCGCTCAACCAGCAGGCTGCGCCGGGCACCAGCCCGTTTGGCGTGATCCTCTCCGCAACCGCTGAGCAGGAAGGGCGAGAAGCAACGCTGAACAACAGCGGTTCGATTGAGGGTCTGCTTGGTGTCTTGGTGCAGGGCACTCTTGTCAACACGACGGTCGAGAACAGCGGCACGATACAGGGGGTCGGTGCGGGCATGTTCCTCAATGCCGACAATGGTCTCACCACCATCAACAACGCGGCCGATGGCGTCATCAGCGGCGGGTCCTATGCCATTCGTGCGAATGCCGGCGAAGTCGTGATAAACAACGCAGCCGATGCGCAAATCACCTCGAACGGGAATGCCATCGACATCGTCACACCGGGCGCGATCGTCAACAACGCAGGCCTGATAGAAGGTGGTCAGTACGGCGTGCAGGCGATCCTTGTGCTAGATCCGATTTTCGCCGCAGCCACGCAGATCAACAACAGCGGCTCGATCATCGGGAACAACAACGATGGCGTCCGCCTTGCTGGCGGCGGCAGCGTTATCAACAGCGGTACCATAGCCGGACTTCAGGGCCCACAGAGCGATGGCATCTCGATGTTCCCCCAGGCAGAGCAGGCTAACGAGGATTATTTCGCACACGTCGTGAACCAAGAGACCGGGTCGATCTATGGGTCGCGCTTTGGCGTGATCATGTCGGCTGGCGGGGATATCAGCAATGCTGGCGATATTCAGGGCGTTCAAGGCGGTGTGTTCATACAGGGCATAGCGCTTAATTCCGGAGTTGACGAGGATCGCAGCGATCTTACCGCCAGTGTAACAAACACCGGATCGATCCTCGGCGAACAGGACTTCGGCGTAGGCTTTGGCAGCGACCTTCTGACGGCAGCGCTCGTGAACGAAGGCTCCATCACCAGTCTGACGCTGGAGGGTGTCAGTCATAACTCGCGCGCGGATCTGACCGTCACAAATGCCGCGACTGGCGTGATCGAAGGGGCAACATCCGGTATCTATTCCGGCGCGTCTGGCGCGCTTATGATCGAGAACGCCGGGACGATCCGCGGTAATGGAATCTATGACGGCCTCGATGCCGCTCCGGATGCCGGAATCACGATCGCCACGGCCCGCTCAAGTGTGAACAATTCCGGGACCATCGCTGGCGCGGGCGCCGGCATTACGACCGCCTATCAGTACGATGCGGAAGCAGATGCTCTCCTGTTGCTAGCAGTCGACACTGTCGTCACGAATAGCGGGACGATCACAGGCGAAGCCAATGATGGCGTGCGCCTGATCGGTGGTGGATCCGTGATCAACAGTGGTACGATCACCGGCACCGGTGCTTTCGGCGCCGATGGTATCTCGATGTTCCCAGGTCCGGACCAGGCGAATGCGGACTACACCGCAGAAGTTACGAACCTCGACACCGGCACCATCGCGGGCGATCGCTTCGGCGTCATCCTGACTGGAGGCGGCACAGTCGACAATGCGGGGGACATTGCTGGCGATTTCGGTGGTGTCTTGGTGCAGGCCATTGCCGCCAACAGCGACGACGACGAAGACCGTGCAGGCCTGGTGGGGATTGTCACCAACAGCGGTTCCATCCGCGGCACCGGTTCGGCCGAAAACGAGGCTGCGGGCGTAGCCTTCGGAAGCGACCTTGGCGAAGCCACGCTGATTAACAGCGGTCTCATTGCCAGCGACAATTTCGTCGGTGTCACACAGGGTTCCCTCGCCGACTTGCTCATCCAGAATCTGGAAGGGGGCACGATCGAAGGCGCGACCTCCGGCATCTATGGCGGTTCGGGTGGTTCGATGATAATCGAAAACGCCGGCACAATCCGCGGCAACGGCACTTACGATGGTTTTGACGCGTCGCCTGACGCAGGCATCACCATCGCGACCGGCAATTCCAGCGTGACCAATTCAGGCACGATCTCAGGTGCGGGTACAGGCATTACGACTGCCAGCGTATTCGATCCAGAGCAAAACGTACTCGTCGGGCAGGCCGTCGGGACGTTGGTCATCAATAGCGGGACGATCAGCGGCGAAGCCAATGATGGCGTTCGCCTGATTGGCGGCGGCACGGTGACCAACAGCGGGCTTATCACTGGCGCTGGCGCCCCCGGAGCCGACGGTATCTCGATGTTCCGCTTCGAAGACCAGACTACCGACGGATACTCGGCCGCGGTGTTCAACGACGCTGACGGCGACATTACCGGCGATCGTTTCGGTGTGGTTCTTTCTGGTGGAGGCGCTATCACGAACGCCGGGTCTATCGTTGGCAACCTTGGCGGCGTTGTAATCCAGAGTCAGGGCGACGAAACCGGACAGACGGCGTTTCTCGAAAATATCGGCAGCATTGACGGCGGCTCCTATGCTGGCGCCGCGTTCAACGCTTTTGTGGACACCGTTGAAGTAATCAATTCGGGCACGATCACGAGCACTTCGACGGGTATCGCGTCCTATTCAAATGGCGACTTCAGCCTAGTGAACAGTGGCACGATCCACGGGGAACTCATCGGCATCGATACGCCGAACCTCGGCGCGGTTTCGGTAACCAACAGCGGGACGATCGTGGGTGAAGCCGATGTTGCCCTTGCAACCGTATCACGGACCACGTTGGTAAACGCTGGAACGCTTCAGGGCGGTGGCAATTACGCGGTCATCCTCGGCGCGGCAGACGATACCGTCATCCTGCAGACAGGCAGCAACATAGTGGGCGCCGTGGATGCTGGAGAAGGCAGCGACAGTCTCGCCCTCGAGGGCGATGTCCTTGAGCTGAGCGAAGACCAGGTTCTGGGGGCGACCGAAAACTTCGAGTTGCTAAAGGTGAGCTCCGGCTACTGGAACACCCAAGGTTTCGCGGGTGCGTTCGACTCTGTGACGATCGATGAAGGCGCGTCGCTGCAAGTGAATGAAGCGCTGTTCGAGGAGGAAACGTTCGCTGCAATCGAGACTTCAGTTGTCATCAATGATGGCACCTTGCTGCTAAATCTCAGCCAAGACGACATCGTCGACAAAGATCTGGCGATTACAGGCACGGGGAATCTCGTGCTGCTGGGCGAAGCGGAAATAACCGTGGAGTCGGACGCGCTGGCCTACACCGGCGGCACGACTGTCGCTAATGGTGGCCTGATCCTCACCGGGACATTGGCCGGTGATGTCACCACCAACGGCGATGGGTTCTTCCAGCTTGGCATCGGTGGAACCGAAGGTAACTTTTCCGGCGATATCGTCAACGACGGCCGTTTCGTGTTCAACCGGTCCGACGACTATGACTTCGAAGGCGCCTTTACCGGATCGGGCATTCTCGATAAATACGGCGCTGGGACACTCGCCTTCCTAGGCGACTACGGTTTCGTGGGCGTAACGAACATCTTTGGTGGGACTGTAAGGATCGGCGGGATCATCAATCCCGAAACCGATTTTGACCTTGCCGATGGAGGAAGCCTGGACATCGCCGGGAATGACCAGACCATCGGAGGCTTGGCCGGAAGCGGCGGCGCCACGGTTTCGCTGGGCGCGCAGACGTTGACGGTCGACCAGGACGAGAACACCGAATTTGCTGGTGTCATCGAGGGGTCGGGCAATCTCGTGCTGAACGGAAACGGTACGCTCAACCTTACAGGGAATAGCACTTATACCGGTGAAACCCTTGTGAACGGCGGCACCCTCGCGGTGAACGGCTCGATCGTGTCGAACGTGACGGTCAATTCCGGCGGCACGCTAGGCGGGAATGGTTCGACCGGTAGTGCGACGATCAGCAATGGCGGCACGCTTGCACCAGGCAATTCCATTGGGCGCCTGACGGTGAACGGTGACTTGGCCTTTGCCGCCGGATCGATCTACGAAGTCGAAGTCAATGCCGCCGGGCAGGCGGACCGCGTGGATGCCACGGGCAACGTCACAATCGCCAGCACCGCGAGCATGTCCATCCTTGCCGAGGATGGCAATTATGCCCCGCGTACGGACTACGTCGTCATAACGGGCGCCGGCGGAGTGTCGGGCACCTTCGGGACTGTTACGACCGACCTGGCCTTCCTGGATCCGCTTCTGCGCTATTCCAGCGACCAGGTCACCCTTTCGCTCTATCGCAACGATATCGCCTTCGCGGATGCCGCGGTTGGAGTGAATCAGGCAAGCATTGCCAACGCTATCCAAGCGCTTGGTATAGACAATCCCCTGTTCGAGGCCGTTCTGGTCCAGAACACGGCAACCGCGAGACAGAGCTTTACCGATCTGTCAGGTGAAATCGTGGCGAGCACGGTGGCGGGCCTGACCGATGAAAGCAGGCATCTACGGAACACTCTGATGGCGTTGGATACGCCTTCCGAAACGGGGCTATTTGCCTGGGCCAGTGGCTTCGGCGGCTGGAGCGATTTCGATGGCGGCCTTGGGCTGTCAAGCGATCATTTGGGCCTTGTTGGCGGGCTCGGCTATGCAGGTCGTGGAATTGCAGTCGCGCTTTCCGGCGGGATTGGTTCGTCTGATTTCGAGATGGATGGACGCTCCGACGAGGCAACGTCCGACAGCACGTTTGTCGCAGCGCATGCGACATTCGGCAACCGCGCCGGGTTCAATGGTGGCGCTGGCGTCGCCTACGCTTGGCACGATCTCGAAACTGCACGTTCCGTCAGCGTTCCCGCGTTGGCACAAACGCTCGTTTCCCAGCGTGATGCCGAAACTGCGCAAGCCTTCGGCGAATTGGGCTATGGCTTCGTATTTGGTAATGCGCTGGTTACAGCCGTGGCTGAACTGGCCCATGTCTCCACCGACGCCGAGACCTTTGCCGAAGCTGGTGGATCGGCATCGTTGGCCGGCGCCGATACCGAGATGGATACCACCTACCTGAGTTTGGGCGCTCGGATCGGCGTGGCTAATGACGAGGCGATGTTCCGACCTTTCGCTTCGGCTGCGTGGAACCGGACTTTCGGAGACCGCTTGGCAGTCCAGACCTCGCGCTTCGCCTCTGGCGGCCCGGAAGTCAGAATTACAGGTGTCGCCATTCCCAAGAACTCGATCGAATTGGAAGCCGGTTTCGAGTTCGATGTGGGGGGTGCAGTACTCGGTGCAGCCTACTCGGGTGCCATGGGCGGATCTCGAGATGCCCACGGAGCGCGGGTTTCAATTCTCTTCAGCTTCTGACACGTACTTCAAAGCAACCAGTATGGCGGGGCCGAAAGGTCCCGCCATTTCCATTTAAGCCAACCTGGATCTCACCCGGTCTATTGCGTTAGGCAAGAGCGCGGAGTGAAGTTCACCAGTCGATCCGTAAACAAGCTGGGCGAAAGATATTTGATCCTTCATCGCCTTGTCAGGTTTCATGGCGCGCTAGCGACCTTTACAAACCCTCGGCATCTTCTTTTGCCCCCAAGGCCAACCTGCGAGAAGGCCCTTTCATTCTCCATGGCCGGAATAGCCAACGAGAATGGTCCCTTTCAATGACTAAAAAGGCAGCCGCTACATCCGAAAAGAGGGCGCGAAGCTGCCCTCAATGTTCGTCTGAACGAACGGCAGCTTTCGGCCAAATATCGCGCGTGTCCGAATGGCCGGAATAGGGGCGCGAAGCCGTCGTCGCGAGGTGCGCGGTTGGCGGAGTTGGAGACAGACGTCCTTTAACGTGTTGGGCTATTTGTTGGGCTAAGTGTGGAAAAAATAGGATTGGCGATTGGAATTCGAATCCTGTCTCCCCGACCATTCTTTACAAGGAACCTGTCCGGCGGACGGTTCTGCCGGCTCAGGCCAACCCTATTTCCCGCAATCTCTGCACCCGGAAATCATGCGCCAGGATCGGCTCCTGTGGCGTTTCGCCTGGCTTGATGCATCGCGCGAGCGGCGCGATCAGGAAATCGGGGCGAAAATGCAGGAAGAACGGCATCGAATAGCGTGATCGCACTGCGCACGCGAGCGAGGGGCCTCGGCTATCGTTCCACCGCGCTCATCACATCGTGCACGCTGCTGGGCTTCACGCCGCGCTGTTGGAGATAGGCGAAGATGCGCCGCCACCAGTCATACAACGCATCAAGATCGTTCTCGTCTCGAACATAGGGCGTGGATCCGGGTCGCAGGGAGGGGCTGTGAAAGGACAGCACCAGCACCGGCAGGCCATCGTCCAGCGCAATGTCGATCCCGCGAATGGCTTCCTCGACGCTTACGCCTTCAGGCGTCAGCGGTACACGCTCAAGCAGGCCCAGCCGCGCCAGAACACCGCGCATCACTGGCGCACGCCAAAGGCGGGGATAGATAAAGCCGCCCTGCCGTCGCAACATGCCCCAGAAGGCGCTGGTGAGGGGTAGCTCCAGCAGTGTTTTGCCATCGTCCACCCAATAGGGGTGCAAGGGATGCTCGCGGTAATCCGGTCCCCCGCCGCTCGAATAGTCGAACAGTGGTCGGACCGAGCTATCGATAGCTATGCCATGATCCGCCAGCAATTCTGCCGTGTTCGGGCCCAGGCCATAGCGACCCGCCCGGTAGATCAGCGGAGCGACGCCGAATTTGGTTTCGATGGCATCGCGCAGCGCCGCCAGCTTGGCGTCTTCCAGCTCCCTTGGCAGGTTCCCGGCGAAGGAATTGTGCTGCGTTACTTCTTCCTGGAACGGCGGGTTTACCCAAGGGTGCAGCTGCACTCCGATTTCTGCGCGACCATCGTTCAGCGGTCCGCGCAGGATTTCCTTCGCGGGGTCGGAGTTGGCGATGGGCCAGTCCACCAGATAGACCGGAACCACGCCCTGTCCCTCGCAAAAATCCTGGAATTTTGCGAGTTTGCGAACATGGCGGGTGTCGTGGCTATCGCGCGAAAGGGGCTGTTCCCAATCGAAATCCTCTTCGGTATCGACAGTCAGCAGGAAACGCGGCGTATCGTCCGCGAAACGCGCCATTGCGCGTGCGGCTGGCGGTTCGAGCAGATTGCCCATCGCCAATGTCGATCTCCCTGCATTCGATAGGGGTCAGCCCCCTGCGATCCCGCCTGCGGTGCTATGGGGCGTGGCTTGCGAGGTCAAGACAGGCAGGCGAAGTGTTGCCCTGTCTCCCTCGCAGGTCAGCGAACCGCCTGCTGCAACGGCCTCCGCCTCTGCCAGCCGGAACGCGAATTTGGGGCCGAACATGCCAGCGCTGATCGCGCGCCGCCGCTGTCCCTCGCGAGGGGTATCGGCGTTGGCAACGCGCAGGTTTTCCGGCACGTCGAGGTCAAGCTGGATAGTCGTGCCATCGCTGGAAAGATCGAGTTGCGACTTTTCTCCCGGCCCCAGCGCGCCCGCTGCGGTGGCCAGCAATCGCCAGCACATGGCCATCACTTCGCCGCGATCGAGCGCAACTTCGAAGGAAGAGCCCGTTACGTTGAGAGTAAAACCGGCATCGCGCCCGCGCAGCACGCCTTCAAGGCGTTCCACCGTATCGGCCAGCGCCGCGCGAAAATCGCTGGCGCCGTCATCCAGTTCCATGGCCCGGCTTTCCAGCTTCACCAGCCGGTCCACTTCGTCAAAGCCTGCCAGCAGGTTTGCGGCATCCACCGCGATGGAGGCTGCATGGGCGCGGTATTCGTGCGGCACGTTGCCAAAAATCTGCTGCTGGATGATTTCCGCAAAGCCCTGGATGGCATTCACCGGTGTGCGCAATTCATGCAGCACCTGCCGCATGGCGTCGGCCTGTGTGTCGGGCGCATCAACCGGATCGGGACGGTTGGGGCGATAGAGCCGCGCGGCATAGCCCGTAAACGCACCAGTCGCCTGCGCGAACAAGGGCGTTGCATCCATGCGCCACTCACCACTGATCTCCGGCGCCGCATCGATCGTCAGCCGCGCCTGGTGCAGCGGCAGGCGGCGGCGCAACTGCAACGCGACATCATCGCCAAAATGCACCAGCGAGCTTGCGCCGGGGTAGGTCAGGGCAAGGCCAGCCAGCATCGGTGCCGCCAGACCGTCGCTTCGAACGATATTGCCGCTGGTATCGGTAACGACGTCGATCACGCGGTTGTCCGCGTTGCCGATCTGTGCGGCGGCGTTGCCCAATGGCAGGGGCGGCGCGGTACGGCCCTGCTGGCGGCCTTCGCGAAATGCCTCGATCCGGCGGCGCAGGGCGCGAATGCTGTCTTCCGGCAAGGAAGGCTGCAGCGCCGGCGTGAGTTGTGGAACCGGCATCGCCGCAGGATCGGCAATACCGTCAGCCGAAGTCATTTCGGCTGCTGTCGCGAATGTCGGAAGTACAAGATCTCCCACGCCCAGCTGCGCAAGCAGGCGTTTGACCGAGGCGGGCAGGTCGCGGCGATGCCGCAGGAAGCCGCGCGCGGTAACCGGCAGGCGCGGGATCAGGTCCAGCCATTGATCTTCGGAAAGGCGTGCCGTCGCGACCGTTGCAGCTGCTGGCTTCGGCTCCCCTTCGGCCAGGAAGGCAACGAATTCGGGATTGCGCAAACGCAGCCCCGGTTCGCGCAGGATGGCCGATTGAGTCTCTTGCGGAATCGCTGCCTGCAATTCCCGCAAGCGCACGAAACCACTGACGCGTGGCGAGACGCGGATCACTTTTTTGCAGTGCCGGGCGCACCAGCAGGCGTTCAATCTCCGACGCCGGGAGTGCGGCTGCCGAACGGGCGATGCGTGCCAGCGCCTGGCCGGGAAGCTGCGTGTCGCGTGTTCCCAGCAGATCAAGCAACTGCCTGAATTGTGTTCGCAAAGCCGCCTCGCTTCCGGCGCGCATGCGCAGCACGGTGGCTAAGCGGTCATCGAACAACATTCATGCTCCGGCTGGATACGCGGTTAAGGAAACGTCAACCGTCGCATTAGACCGGTCCGGCAGGGCGGGCATGGTTAACGACCAATGCGTTGCAAAAGGGGACAATTGCGCTAGTAGGGAACTTTGTTATGCGATATCGCGTTATGGCGTTTTGCAAGTTGCGCAATCCGTGCGCAGAGTAGCGGGATTCGCATAGGGGGACTTTTTGATGTCCACGCTCGACAAGATTGATCGCCGCCTGTTGGCAGAGTTGCAGGCAGAGGGCCGGGTGACGAATGTCGACCTGGCTCGCCGTGTCGGACTAACCGCGCCGCCATGCCTGCGCCGCGTGCGCTCTCTCGAAGAAGATGGCGTGATTCGCGGTTATCATGCCGATCTGGATGCGTCCAAGCTGGGTTTCGCAATCACCGTTTTCGCAATGGTGTCGCTACGCAGTCAGGCAGAGGAAGACCTCAAGGCGTTCGAAGATCATATCGCCGGGCTGGAAGAGGTGCGAGAGTGCCACATGCTCAACGGCGAGATCGATTTCATCCTGAAGATCGTCAGCAAGGACCTGCAAAGCTTCCAGGAATTTCTCACCAGCAAGCTGACCCCTGCACCCAATGTGGCCAGCGTGAAGACCTCGCTGACAATCCGCACTGCAAAGCACAAGCCGGGCGTTCCGCTGGAATAGTCGGCGGGATTGATTCGCAGCACGACGCTGGCGAATGCGAAAATGATCTGGTTCAGATCAGGCCCGAAGTGAAACCGGTGTAGGCAATATACGCCGCCACCAGGACACCGCCCTCGCGCCGGGACAATCGCCCGCCGGTATAGGCGAACATCATCACCACAAGGGCCGCCAATGCGGACAGCGGCAGGTCGAACTCGACGATCTGCCGGGGGAAACCGCTGGGTGCAACCATGCCGGTCACGCCGCCGATGAACAGCAGATTGTAGATGTTGGAGCCAAGCACATTGCCGAGGGCAATATCGCTCTGGCCCCGGATTGCCGCGATCACAGATGTCACCAGTTCTGGCGCGGAGGTGCCAACCGCCACGATGGTGAGGCCGATCACCGTTTCGCTTACGCCAAGGGCAGAGGCAATGGACACCGCGCCGTTCACCAGCAGCGTACCGCCAGCCACGATCAGAACAAGTCCGACGATAAACAGCACCAGCGCTTTCGCGAGGCTGCCATCAGGCTTGTCATGCGGGGCAAGTTCGGGGTCGAAGCCTTCGGATGCAGCGGCCCGGTCATAGGCTGCGCTGTGGTCTACTGGCTGGCCTGCGCCCACGTCCGCGGGGGCGAGCTTCTCCTGCTTGTAGGCGCTCCAGATATACAGGACCAGGCCGATCAGAAGGATCGTGGCCACAATCCGGTCCAGCCCCAGGGTCAACGATGCGACGATAAACGCCAGCGCGGCGACAAGGCCAACGCCGCCATCGCGCCACAGTGACGTGCGATCCACGGCCATCGGGGCAATCAGTGCGGCGCTACCCAGCACCAGCAGCAGGTTGGCGATGTTGGAGCCCACGATATTGCCGATCGCCAGCCCAGGCGAACCGGCCAGTGCGGCCTGCACGCTGGCGGCCAGTTCCGGGCTGGACGTGCCAAGGCCGACGACGACGAGGCCGATCAGCATGGGAGACAGGTTCAGCCGCTCTGCAATGCGCACAGCGCCGCGTACCATCACGTCGCCGCCGATCATCAGTAGCGCGAGGCCTGCCACCAACAGGCCGATATCTGTAAGTGAAGGCATGGCGAGCGTCCCCGCCGTCAGCTTTCGCTGTCAGTGGGTTGGGTCTCGGAGCGTTTGGCCAGCCACTCTTCCAGCCATTTGATGGTGTAATCGCCGCTGATTACATCGGGCTGCTTCAGCAATTCCTGGTGCAGCGGGATCGAGGTCTTGACGCCCTGGATCACCATCTCTTCCAGCGCGCGGCGCAGGCGCATCAGGCAGCCTTCGCGGGTGCGGCCATAGACGATCAGCTTGGCGATCATGGAATCGTAATAAGGCGGGATCGTATATCCGGCGTAAAGCCCGCTATCCACGCGCACGTGCATGCCGCCGGCCTGGTGGTAATATTCGATCTTGCCCGGGCTGGGGGTGAAGTCGAACGGGTCTTCGGCGTTGATCCGGCATTCGATGGCGTGGCCTTTGAAGACGATATCTTCCTGTTTTACCGACAAATCCTTGCCATCGGCGATGCGGATCTGTTCGCGCACCAGATCCATGC
This sequence comes from uncultured Alphaproteobacteria bacterium, assembly GCA_963783265.1. Taxonomy (GTDB): domain Bacteria; phylum Pseudomonadota; class Alphaproteobacteria; order Sphingomonadales; family Sphingomonadaceae; genus Alteraurantiacibacter. The sequence continues at coordinate 320,722 of CAWAMU010000010.1, forward strand.
CGGTGATGGCTTCGGTCACCGGGTGTTCCACCTGCAGGCGGGTGTTCATCTCGATGAAGTAGAACTCGCCATTCTCCCACAGGAATTCGATCGTTCCCGCGCCGCGATATTGCATGGCGGCCATCGCGTCGGCCACGATGCCGCCCATGCGCATCCGGTCTTCTTCCGAAATAACGGGCGAGGGCGCTTCCTCGAACACCTTCTGGTGGCGGCGTTGCAGCGAGCAATCGCGTTCGCCCAGGTGGATGGCATTGCCGCGCCCGTCGCCAAACACCTGGAATTCGATGTGGCGCGGGTTGCCGAGGTACTTTTCCAGGTACATCGTGTCGTCGCCGAACGCGGCCTTCGCCTCGTTCATGGCCTGCTTCACGAGGGGTTCGAGCTGGTCTTCGCTGGGGATGACCTTCATCCCGCGGCCGCCGCCGCCGCTGGCCGCCTTGGCCAGGACGGGATAGCCGATTTCGCCGGCGACTTCGCGCATCTCGTCGAAATCGGAGACTGCGCCGTCGCTGCCCGGCACCAGCGGCAGGCCAAGCGCGCCGGCGGTCTTTTTTGCCTGCACCTTGTCGCCCATCGTGCGGATATGTTCGGGTTTCGGCCCGATCCACTTGATGTCGTGCGCTTCGACAATGTCGGCAAACTTGGCATTTTCGGACAGGAAGCCATAGCCGGGATGGATGGCGTCCGCCCCGGTGATCTCGGCGGCCGAGATGATCGCGGCGTGGTTCAGGTAGCTTTCGCTGGCGGCGGGCGGCCCGATGCAGACCGCGTGGTCTGCCAGCCGCACATGCATGGCATCGGCATCGGCGGTGGAGTGCACTGCCACCGTTTCAATGCCCATTTCGTGCGCGGCGCGATGAATGCGCAGCGCGATTTCACCGCGATTTGCGATCAGTATGCGGGAAATGCCCATGGTCAGCGCGCCCCCTTACGCGACGATGGCGAGAGGCTGGTCGAATTCGACCGGCTCGCCATTGCCGATCAGCAGGTCTTTCACCGTGCCATCCTTGGTGGCGGTGATCGGGTTCATCACCTTCATGGCTTCCACGATCAGCAAGGTGTCGCCAGCCTTCACGCTGTCGCCAACCTTCACGAAATTCGAGGAGCCGGGGTCAGGCGCCAGGTAGGCCGTGCCGACCATCGGCGATTTTACCGCATTGGCAAGATCGACCGGAGCATCCTGCGCCGGTGCCGCGTCCCCGCCTGCAGGAGCGGGCGCCGAAGCAGCAGCGACGGGCGCGGGGGCGACATGCGCCACGGGCGCGCTGGCCATAACGGCGCGCGATACGCGGATCTTGCGGTCGTCGTCCTCCACCTCGATTTCGGTCAAACCGGTTTCGGCCAGGATATCGGCCAGTTCGCGCACCAGCGCGGTATCGACGTTCAGTCCACCCTTGCGGGCAGTGGTGCCCTTGTTCTCAGGCATGTAGTCCCCGTTTCTGCGACCATGGTCAGGAGTGCTTGCGGCTAGAGCCTGTCGCGCCGCAAGGCAAGTGGCCCCTTGCTATAGGGCCGACGTCAGCATGACGTCACAGTTTCGCGGCAGCGTCCAGCGCCAACTCGTATCCATAGGCACCAAAGCCCGCGATGGAGCCAAGGGCGGCCATGCCGACATAGCTCTTGTGCCGATAGGCTTCGCGCGCAGCGGGATTGGAAATATGCACTTCGATCACGGGGGTCTTGATCGACCGGATGGCGTCATACAACGCCAGGGAAGTGTGGGTGAGGGCACCCGCATTGACGATCACCGCCTTTGCGCCATCGGCCTGCGCCTCGTGCAGCCAGTCGACAAGGTGGCCTTCGTGGTTGGACTGGCGCATCTCGATCTCGATGCCCAGCGGCCTGCCGCGATCTTCGAGGCGGGAGGCGATATCGTCCAGCGTCTCGGCCCCGTAGATTTCGGGCTCTCGTACACCGAGCAGGTTCAGGTTGGGTCCGTTGAGGACAAAAACAGTATCAGTCATGTCATCAGCCCTTAGCCGCCCGGAAGGGGTGCGGCCAAGGGTTGATTGCGAGTTTCGGGTGGTAGGGCGCCTATTTCTCCACGCCCTTCACCTTGCCCCACTGGCGAGCGGCGGTGTAACCAAGATAGCCCGTACCGAACAGCGCATAGAGAGGTTCGGGCAGGCCGCCGAGGTAGTCATTCATGCCCCTGGCGATATCCTGCGCGGTGGTGGGCGAAAACGCCGACAGCACGCCCATCGGCAGCGCAGTCAGCAGCAGGATATACATGACATAAAGGAAGCTGGGGCGTGCGCGACTGGTCCAGGGGTCTTTCGAGCTGGCTTCTGCGACAATCGCAGAAAGGCGCGCTTCGATTCGCTGCATTTCCTGCGTGCCTTCCAGCTTTATCAACTCGATCTTCGCCTGCGCTCGTGCTTCCTTGTCGGGGATGATCTTGTCGATGATGGAGGCGATGGGGCCGATAAGCGATTCGATGATGGCCATGAGGTAGGTTCCGCTTGCTGTTGGGAGTCGCGGGGCTTTGCGTGTTCCCTGATGCAGTAGGAAAGCGCCGTGCGGGATTGATCGGAGCGGTGCGATGGGCGAGAGAGATTGCACCGGGACAAATGGGAGGCGGGCTTGAGGACGGTTGAGCGATATTCGAAGGGCGCGATCGCGCTGCACTGGCTGATCGCACTGGCGCTGGCGGGTGAGATCGCGCTGGGCTTTGCCATGCCCAAGGATGCCAGCGGCTTTGCCCAATTCCAGCTGCACAAGAGCATCGGTATAACCATCCTGGTGCTGAGCCTGATCAGGCTTGGCTGGCGGTTGACGCATGCGCGACCTGCGCCAATCGAAGGCGGAGCAACAGGTTTCCTCGCCAGCGCGGTGCATGTGGGTTTCTACGTCTTCATGATCGCCATGCCGCTGACGGGATGGGCGCTGGTTTCCTCTGACCGGATCGACGTGCCAACCGTGTTGTTCGGCGTGGTGCCGCTGCCCCACTTGCCGCTGGGCGAGGGCGCGAACGGTCTGGCGCGCGAGGCGCATGAATTGCTGGCGTTTGGCGGGCTGGCACTGTTTGGACTGCATGTGGTGGGGGCGCTGCGGCACCACTTCCTGATCAAGGACGGATTGCTTTCCCGGATGAGCCCGCGCGGCGGTGGCTTTACGCTCGCCATGCTGGCGGCCGTGCTGGTGGTCGGCGGGGCGGTATTCGCCACGCAGGGCGGATTTGCGCAGCGCGAGGAGCACGACCACGCCACCGATCATGGACCCGTAAAAGACGGGCAGAGCGCGCAAGATGGTGCACCGCAACTTGCTGACGATGGCCACGATCATGTCCACGGCGAAAACGAGACTGCCGAGGACGATGAAGCGGATGCAATCGCAGTCCAGGAGCCAGAAGCAATCGAGGAAGAGGCGAACGCTGCCCCCGTGTCTGCCGGTCCGCCGCCAGCCTGGGCCATCCAGCCGGGCGGTACGCTGCGTTTCAGCGTCGACAACGCTGGCGCTGCGATCAATGGCAGCTTCGCCAACTGGCGGGGTGACATCGTGATGGACCCCGATGCGCCGCAAAGCGCCCAAATTACCATCACCGTCGATCTGGCCAGTGCAAGCCTGGGCGATGCGACGCAGGACACCATGCTACGCGGAGGCGATTTCTTGGATACTTCGGCCTTTCCCCAGGCAACATGGCGCAGCACCTCCGTACGCCGTATTTCGGGCAATCGATACGAGGCCGATGGCACCCTTTCGCTAAAGGGCGCAAGCCGTTCACAACGCATAGTTTTCACGCTGAATGGCAGCGGAAACCGCCGCTCCGTCCGCGGCAGCGCGAGCGTTGATCGAAACGCCTTTTCCGTCGGCACGGGTTCCAACGCGGACAATCTGGCCGGCTCGGTCAGCGTCTCTTTTGCCTTCGATGCAACATCGTGATCGCCCAATGCCGATCGCACACTGCGTTGAAACCGCGACGCGCGTCTGTATGAGGCTTTTCACATGAGCGAAAAAAACACGTTTGAAGACTGGCACGACAAGGCTTCCAAGGAAGTGAAGGGCCGCGATCTCACCTGGCACACGCCGGAGGGAATCGATGTGCAACCGCTGTATACAGCGGCGGATGCCGAGGGGCTGGATCCCGGCCTGCCCGGTTTCGAGCCGTTCACGCGCGGTCCCTATGCCAGCATGTACACGGGCCGCCCGTGGACCATCCGCCAGTATGCGGGCTTCTCCACCGCCGAGGAATCGAACGCCTTCTATCGCCGCAACCTGGCGGCGGGGCAGAAGGGCCTCTCGGTCGCGTTCGATCTGGCCACCCATCGCGGGTATGATTCGGACCATCCGCGCGTCGTCGGCGATGTCGGCAAGGCGGGCGTCGCGATCGACACCGTGCGCGACATGGAAATCCTGTTCGACCAGATCCCGCTCGACACCATGAGCGTGTCGATGACGATGAACGGCGCGGTGATCCCGATCCTTGCGTTCTACATCGTCGCCGCCGAACGCTCCGGCGTCAGCGCGGAAAAGCTGAGCGGCACCATCCAGAACGACATTCTGAAGGAGTTCATGGTCCGCAACACCTACATCTATCCGCCTGCGCCCAGCATGCGGATCGTGTCGGACATCATCGCCTACACCAGCCAGCACATGCCGCGCTTCAACAGCATTTCCATCAGCGGCTATCACATGCACGAAGCGGGGGCGACGGCCGTACAGGAGCTGGCCTTCACCATTGCCGACGGCAAGGAATACGTGAAACGCGCGATGGAAACCGGCCTCGATATCGATGCCTTCGCGCCGCGCCTGTCGTTCTTCTGGGGCATTGGCATGAACTTCTTCATGGAGATCGCCAAGATGCGCGCAGGCCGCGTATTGTGGCACGATATCATGGAAGAGCTGGGCGCGCAGAACCCCAAGTCGAAAATGCTGCGCACCCACTGCCAGACGTCCGGCGGTCAGCTTGCAGGAGCAGGACCCCTACAACAACGTGATCCGCACCACGCTGGAAGCGCTGGCCGCGGTGCTGGGCGGCACGCAATCGCTGCACACCAACGCGCTGGACGAGGCGCTGGCGCTGCCGACCGATTTCTCCGCCCGCATCGCCCGCAACACCCAGCTCGTGCTGCAGGAGGAAAGCGGCGTTACCAACGTCGCCGATCCGCTGGGCGGCAGCTATTACATCGAGAGCCTGACCAACGAACTGGTGGAAAAGGCCCGCGCGCTGATCAAGGAAGTCGACGGCCTTGGCGGCATGACCGCAGCGGTTGCCAGTGGGATGCCCAAGGCAAAGATCGAGGAAGCGGCGGCGGCCAAGCAGGCCAGCGTCGACAAGGGCGAGACCGTGATCGTCGGCGTGAACAAATACCGCCTCGGTGAAGAGGCGCACATCGACACGCTGGATATCGACAACCACAAGGTCCGTGCAGGCCAGATCACGCGCATCGAGAAGGTGCGCCGTAATCGCGACAACGAGGCCGTGAAGGTCGCACTTGCCAACCTGTCGCGCGGCGCACGGGTGGATCGCTCGGCCAACGAGGATTTGCTGGCCAAGGGTCGGGACGAGAAGGGCGTGCCGCTACCGCCCTCGCAGATGGAAAAGCTGTCGGCTGAAAAGGAAACCAACTTGCTGGCGCTGGCCGTCGAAGCCGCGCGCGCCGATGCCACGCTGGGCGAGATTTCCAAGGCGATGGAAGACGCGTTCGGTCGCTACGATACCGTGCCGACCCCGGTGAAGGGCATTTACGCCGCCGCCTACGAAGGCGATGCGCGCTATCTCCAGGTGGTGGAAGGCGTGGAGGCGGTAGCCCGGCGCCTCGATCACAAGCCCCGCATACTCGTCGCCAAGATGGGCCAGGACGGGCACGATCGCGGTGCCAACGTGATCGCCTCCGCCTTTGCCGACATGGGTTTCGACGTGCTTTCCGGTCCGCTGTTCCAGACGCCCGAAGAAACCGCGAAGATGGCGCTGGAGCACGAGGTGGACGCCGTGGGCGCATCCTCGCTGGCGGCAGGCCACAAGACGCTGATCCCCGAACTCATCAACCACCTGCGCGACGCGGATCGCGGCGATATCAAGGTGGTGGCCGGCGGCGTGATCCCGCCACAGGACTACGAATTTCTCAAGAAAGCAGGCGTGCAGGGCATCTACGGGCCGGGCACCAACGTGGTGGAAGCGGCGGCAGATGTGCTGCGCCTGCTGGGGCATAACATGCCGCCTGCGGGTGAAGAACTGGATGCGGCGGAGTAATCAGGAGCGAAAAAAATGACTGACCATAGAATCGAGACGCTCACCATCCACGCAGGGCAGCAGCCCGATCCCACCACCAATGCGCGGATCACGCCGATCTACCAGACGGCGAGCTACGTCTTCAACGATGCCGAACACGCCGCAAACCTCTTCGCGCTGAAGGAATTCGGCAACATCTACAGCCGCATCATGAACCCCACCAACGATGCGCTGGAACAGAAGATTGCCGCGCTGGAAGGCGGCGTTGGTGCGCTGGGCGTGGCCTCCGGCCATGCGGCGCAGCTGATCGCGTTCCACACGCTGATGGAGACAGGCTGCAACATTGTTGCGGCGAAGAAGCTTTACGGCGGATCGCTCAACCAGATGGGAGAGGCGTTCAAGAAATTCGGATGGGAAACCCGCTTCGTCGATGCGGACGACCCGGAAAACATACGCGCGGCGATGGATGACAAGACGCGCTGCGTTTTCATCGAAAGCCTCGCCAATCCGGGCGGCGTCGTCACCGATATCCAGGCTATCGCCGATGTGGCGCATGCTGGCGGTGTGCCGCTGATCGTCGACAACACCATGGCCAGCCCAGCGCTCTGCCGCCCGTTTGAACATGGCGCGGATATCGTGACGCATTCCACCACCAAATTCCTGAACGGCCACGGCAATTCCATCGGCGGGGTGATCGTCGATAGCGGCAAGTTCGACTGGAAGGCGCAAGGCGACAAGTTCCCCAGCCTGACCCAGCCGAACGGTTCGTATCACGGTGCGGTGCTGGTGGATGCGCTGGAGCCGATCGGCCCCATCGCCTTCATCATCGCCTGCCGCGTATTGGGCCTGCGCGACCTTGGTCCGGCGCTGGCGCCGCAGAACGCCTGGCTGGCGCTGACCGGCATGGAAACGCTGGCCCTGCGGATGGAGCGGCATTGCGACAACGCGCTGGCGGTGGCCAAGTGGCTTGCAGGACCACGCGAAGATCGAGTGGGTCAGCTATGCCGGGCTGGACGATAACGAATACAAGCCGCTGGCCGACAAATATCTTGGCGGCAAGGGCGGGGCGGTGTTCACCTTCGGCGCTGAAGGGCGGATACGAGGCGGGCGTAAAGCTGGTGCAGGGCGTGGAACTGTTCAGCCACCTCGCCAATATCGGCGACACGCGCAGCCTGATCATCCACCCGGCCAGCACCACACACAGCCAGCTTGAAGGCGAAGCGCTGGTGGCGGCTGGCGCCGGGCCGGACGTGGTGCGCATTTCGGTGGGCATCGAGCATGTCGACGACATCATCGCCGATCTTGGAACAGGCGCTGGCGGGGATTTGATGGCTGTTCGCAAGAGTCATGTCTGGTTTTTGTGTGCTTCAGCCGTTTTCCTGTGGTTCGGCCTAAGCTGGGCTGGCCAAGCGATATATACTTGGGCAGCAGATCCAGATTTCGGGTTCACCGATCAAACTTCGGGATGGCCCTATTTAATTGTTATAGCTTCATATCTGACTTTGGCAGCTTCCTATTGGTTCATTTTCGCCAGAAGCCTCGCGAAGAATAACAGAAAGTAATCGGAACTAGCATGTTCAAGAAAATCCTCATCGCCAATCGTGGCGAAATCGCGTGCCGGGTCATCAAGACAGCGCGCCGCATGGGTATTGCCACGGTGGCGGTCTATTCCGATGCCGATGCGCGCGCGCCCTTCGTGCAGATGGCGGACGAGGCAGTGCATATCGGTCCGCCGCCTGCCGCCGAAAGCTATTTGCTGGCCGACAAGATCATCGCCGCCTGCAAGCAGACCGGCGCCGAGGCGGTGCATCCGGGCTATGGCTTCCTTTCCGAACGCGCGAGCTTCGTGGAGGCTCTCGCCAAGGAGAACATCGCCTTCATCGGTCCCCCCGCCAATGCAATCGCAGCGATGGGCGACAAGATCGAGAGCAAGAAGCTGGCCAAGGCGGCGGGCGTCAACACCGTGCCCGGCTCCGAGGATGCCATCGACACCACCGAGGAGGCGCTGAAGGTCTCCAACGAGATCGGCTATCCGGTGATGATGAAGGCCAGCGCAGGCGGCGGCGGCAAGGGCATGCGCCTCGCCTGGAACGATAAGGACGTGGAGGAAGGCTTCGAGGCGACCAAGCGCGAGGGCCTTAATTCCTTCGGTGACGACCGCGTGTTTATCGAGAAATTCATCGAAGACCCGCGCCATATCGAGATCCAGGTGCTGGGCGACAAGCACGGCAAGGTGCTCTATCTCAACGAGCGCGAATGCAGCATCCAGCGTCGCCACCAGAAGGTTGTGGAAGAAGCGCCGTCGCCCTTCGTCACGCCCGAAATGCGCCGCAAGATGGGCGAGCAGGCCGTCGCGCTGTCACAGGCCGTGGGGTATCATTCGGCAGGCACGGTGGAGCTGATCGTTTCGGGCGCGGACCCGACCGGCGAAAGCTTCTACTTCCTCGAAATGAACACTCGCCTCCAAGTCGAGCATCCCGTGACCGAGGCGATCACCGGTATCGACCTGGTGGAATACATGATCCGCGTGGCGGCAGGCGAAAAGCTGCCGATGACGCCAGGACGATATCGGCATCGACGGCTGGTCCATCGAAACGCGTATTTATGCCGAAGATCCCTATCGCGGCTTCCTGCCCAGCACCGGGCGACTGGTGCGCTACGATACGCCGGTGGAGCCGTGGTCCGGCGAATTGCGCGGCGTCGATGGCGTCCGCGTGGATTCCGGCGTGCAGGAGGGCGGCGAGGTCTCGATCTTCTACGATCCGATGATCGCCAAGCTCATCACATGGGGTGAAAACCGCGACGAGGCGGCCGATTTGCAAGTGCGCGCGCTGGACGGCATCGAACTGGAGGGCCTGGGCCACAATATCGATTTTCTCTCCGCCCTGATGCAGCACGATCGCTTCCGCAGCGGCAATATCACCACCGGCTTTATTGCGGAGGAATATCCCGAAGGCTTTGAGGGAGCGGCTACCAGTGAGGCACGCCTGCGCGTGATCGCGGCAGTCGCAGCACGCATAGAGTTTACCCACCAGTCGCGCCAGCGGCAGGTTTCCGGGCAACTGGACAGGCCACAGCCTGTAACGCCCGCCTGGATCGTGCGTGTGGACGGCGTGGATCACACGGTGACTTTGGGCGATGGGCACGCGATGGTCGACGGTCACAAGGTGGAGGGCACCTGCGACTGGAAGCCGGGCGATCGCACCGCCACCGCCACGCAGCCGGGCGGCCCCACGCTGGGGCTGACAGTAACGCGCAAGCGGCCCAGCTGGCAGATCAACACCCACGGGCGTACCTACACCGCGCGCGTCTTGCCCGCGACAATTGCGCCGCTGGCCGATCACATGATCGAGAAAGTGCCGCCCGATACCTCCAAGATGCTGCTGTGTCCCATGCCCGGCCTGCTGGTAAAACTGCACGTGGGTGAGGGCGACGCTGTCGAAGCGGGTCAGCCGCTGGCTACGGTCGAAGCCATGAAGATGGAGAACATCCTGCGCGCCGAAAAATCCGGCACCGTGGCCACCGTCAATTTCGACGAAGGGCGAAACGCTGATGGTGGACGCGGTGATTCTCGAGCTTGAGTGACGGGCTTTGGGCTAGGTGCGAAAATTTTTCTTGGAATACGATCAATTCGCTCTTATTCCCGGAATGCGGATACCGGGCCCCTCTGGCGGGCGGCGCAAGCCTCCCGTGATGTCGGACCGCATCGGACAGCCGATGCAGTTTGACGGAGAAAATTCCTCCTCACAATCGCATCGGCGAATGAGAGAAGAGGAGAATACCAATGGATCGCAAGTTTTTCGGCGGCGCTGCCGTGATCGCCCTTCTGGCAACCCCCGCTATAGCCCAGGACTGGACCTACGAGGGTCCCGCCGGTGCCGATCGCTGGGGCGGCCTGCATAAGGATTTCGAAGGGTGCGAGCGCGGCATCATGCAATCGCCCATCGACCTCGGCAATTCCAACGCGACTGGTGATATCGAGGTTTCTGTGGATTGGAACGAAGGCCCGCTGACCATCATGAACAACGGCCACACGGTACAGGCCAATTTTGCCCAAGGCTCGACCATGATGAGCGGCGGCAAGACCTTCAACCTGATCCAGGTGCATTTTCACACCCCGTCAGAACACGCGGTGAATGGCGAACGCTATCCGCTGACCGCCCACTTCGTCCACGCCAGCGATGAAGGCGAACTGGCCGTCCTGGGCGTGATGTACGAGGAGGGCGCAAACCATTCCGAAATGCAGAAACTGGTCGATGCCGCTCCGGCCGAAGCGGCCACTGCGATGACGGTGGATGGGGTGACGTTCGACCCGAACATGCTGCTGCCAGCCGCCGGGGACGAGATCGAAGTCTACCGCTACATGGGATCTCTCACCACCCCGCCGTGCAGCGAGGGCGTGAATTGGCACGTTGTGCCCGAACCGGTGGAAGTCGGTGCCGGCCAGCTGGCCGCGATGGAAGGCATCATGGGCATGAATGCCCGCCCGCTTCAGTTGCTGAACGGTCGCCTGCTGGTAGCGCCCGAGTAAACCAGGCACTTTCGCAGACAAACAAAGGCCGGCGATGTCATGCGACAGCGCCGGCCTTTTTGTTGTCCACTGGTCGGGAAGACAGGATTCGAACCTGCGACCCCCACACCCCCAGTGTGATGCGCTACCAGGCTGCGCTACTTCCCGAGACCAGTGGAGAGCGGGCCTATAGTTGGGCATTTGCGGTCTGGCAACCACCTCGATTGCCTCAATATGCCATTGCTGCTAGGCGCGCTGCGCAACGTGCCGTGGAGGGGCGACACTTGAACCTCGCTTCGGCCTCCCCACTCTACTGTTTCCTATGTTCGGGATGGACCTCGATTGATGCTTGATATTCTTTCTGCCGCAGCCGCCGGTGATGCTCCTCCGGGTTGGCTGCAGTTCCTGCCGATCGTCGGCATGATCGTGATTTTCTGGTTCCTGCTGTTCCGCCCGCAGATGAAGCGCGCCAAGGAACACCAGAAGAAGGTCGAAGGTCTGAAGAAAAACGACCAGGTCGTGACCGCAGGCGGTCTTGTCGGCAAGGTGGTGAAGGTCGACGACACCTACGCCGAGGTTGAAATCGCCCAGGGTACGCGGGTGAAGGTGGTGAAAAGCACCATTGGCGACATCCTGACGCCGGGCGGCGCCAAGCCCGCGAACGATTGATTTGACTGGCGGATAGCTGACTATGCTCGATTTTCCACTCTGGAAGCGAATTTCGCTCTGGGCCATCACGCTGTTGCTGGCGCTGTTGGCGATCCCTTCCATCGCATCGCTTTCGGGCGTTGACCTGCCGGATTGGGCGGACGGGCAGGAGGTCAATCTCGGCCTTGACCTTGCCGGTGGCAGCCACATCCTGCTGGAGGCGGACCCGTCTCAGGTTGCCGGACAGCGGCTGGAGACGATGGAAGAGGCAGTCCGCCAGGAGTTGGGCAACGCCGAACCGCCGATCCGCATCGGCGATGTTTCGACTGCCAACGGCCGCTTGTCCTTCATGCTGGAAGATGCCGGCGAGATTGACCGTGCCCGCGAAATCCTGACCCCGCTCATCAACGGGCAGGGCCTGGTGCGCGAATGGAACATGGCCGTGATGGACGGCAACCGCATGGTCCTGACGCAGACCGAGCAGGGGCTGGACCAGGCCGTGACCGATGCGATGGATTCGGCAACCGATGTTGTCCGCCGCCGCATCGACGATCTCGGCACGCGTGAGCCCACGATTATCCGCCAGGGTGACACCCGTATCGTTGTGCAGGTGCCGGGTCTTGAGGATCCGCAGCAACTGAAAGACCTGCTGGGCCAGACGGCGCGGCTGGAATTCAAGCTGGTCGATGCCAACGCCTTGCCCAGCGATATTGCGCAGGGCGTGGCCAATCCCGGCAGCGAGCTTGTCCCCTACGCCGCAGAGAGCGATCTTGCCGGCCAGTTCGAAGCGGTGCGCCGTCTCGGCGGCATTCGCGGCGACAGCCTGACAGGCGCGCAGCAAAGTTTTGACCAGCAGACGAACGAGCCGGTCGTTTCCATTACCTTCGATGCGCAGGGCGGGGCACGCTTTGCCCAGCTCTCCACAGAGAATGTGGGCCGCCGTTTTGCCATCATCCTCGATGACGAGGTCATCTCTGCGCCCAATTTCAACGAGCCGATTTTGGGCGGCAGCGCGCAGATTTCCGGCGGCTTCACCGTGGAAAGCGCCAATTCACTGGCGATTTCGCTGCGTTCTGGTGCCCTGCCGGTCGACCTGACCATTATCGAGGAACGCACCGTCGGGCCGGACCTTGGCCGCGATTCGATCGTGGCAGGCGCTGTGGCGATGGGTCTGGGCTCGCTGCTGGTGGTGTTCCTGATGATCGCCACCTACGGGCGCTTTGGCGTTTATGCGACGATCGCGCTGGGTTTCAACGTGCTGATGGTGCTGGGCATCATGGCAGTCATGAATACCACGCTGACGCTGCCCGGCATCGCCGGTTTCGTGCTGACCATTGGCGCTGCGGTGGATGCCAACGTGCTTATCAACGAACGCATTCGTGAAGAGCGACGGCGCGGAAGGCGCGTGGTTGCGGCGGTGGAAAATGGTTACAGGGAAGCCAGCCGCGCCATTTACGATGCGAACGTCACCAACTTCATTGCCGGTGTGTTGCTGTTCCTGTTCGGCAGTGGCCCTGTACGCGGCTTTGCCGTCGTGCTGATCATCGGCCTGTTCACCTCGGTCTTCACCGCGGTGGTGCTCACCCGCATGTGGGTTGCCCGCTGGCTGCGCGACAAGCGTCCTGCCGAAATCAACGTGTAAGGGGAGGGAAAAACCATGAAACTGCTCAAGCTCGTCCCTGAAAACACCAATATCAAGTTCCTGAAATGGCGCATTCCTTTCTACGTCGTCAGCATTCTGCTGATCGCGGCAAGCTGGGCGCTGGTGCTTACCAAGGGACTGAATTACGGCGTCGATTTCGCCGGCGGCCAGGAAATTACCGGCACTTTCACACAGGAAGCCGAAGCGCCCGTCGGTGAGCTTCGCGATACATTGGGTACGCTGGGCCTTGGTGAGCCCGTGATCCAGCGCTTCGGGGAGGCAAACCAGGTCTCCATCCGCGTGCGCCTGCCGGAAAGCGCCGAGGGAGATCCCGCTGCTGCCAACCGTATCGCAACCCGCATCATCGACACGGTAACGGCGGAACACGAGGATTTCCGCGTCGATTCGAACAACACCGTATCGGGCAAGGTTTCCGGCGAATTCCGCGAGAAATCGGTCTATGCGCTATTGTTCGCCATGCTGGCGATCGCTGCCTACATCTGGATCCGCTTCGAATGGCAGTTTGGCGTGGGCGCGCTGTTCGCGCTGTTCCATGACGTATCGCTGACGCTGGGCATGTTCGCGCTGTTCCAGATGGAGTTCTCGCTCCAGATCGTCGCCGCGTTTCTGGCGATCATCGGCTACTCGCTCAACGATACAATCGTTGTTTACGACCGCATTCGCGAGAATCTGAAAAAGTATCGCAAGATGCCGCTGCCCGAACTGCTGGACCTGTCGGTGAACGAAACGCTTGCGCGCACCGTGATGACCAGCCTTACGCTGCTGGTTGCGCTGATCCCGCTGCTGCTGTTTGGCCCGGCCAGCCTGTTTGGCATGGTGGCCGCGATTGTGCTGGGCGTGTTCGTAGGCACCTATTCCTCCGTCTACATGGCCGCACCGATCCTGATCTGGCTGGGCGTGACCAGCGACAGCTTCGTGCCGGAAGAGACGGTTGCGGAAAAGCAGGACCGTAAGGCGCGCGGCGAGATCTAGGAAATCAGCTGCCTGTAATAGGAAGCCAGCGCTTCGGCGTTGGCTTCCCAGCTGAAGCGCTCCACCGTCCGGGCGACATCCTCGGGCGCGTAGTTCGCCTCCAGGACTTCCCTCACGCCTGCGGCAATGGCATCGGCGTTGCGCGCGACGATTCGCCCGGCCTCGGGCGTGGTCACCAGTTCCCTTCGCGCCACCCGCATCGGTGATGACCAGCGGCGTACCGCAGGCAAGCGCCTCCACCCATGCATTGGCCAGGCCTTCACTGGAGGAGGGCAGGACCATCGCATCGGCTGCCGATAGGATGGTTGGCAGGCTGCCGTGATCGAGGTTGCCGAGGAAATGCACGCGCTGTTCCAGCCCCAGTTCCATCACCAGTTTCGCCAGCGCGCCGCGATCCGGCCCGGCGCCCACCAGCGCCAGATGGGTGTCGGGCAAGAGGGGGAGGGCGCGGATCACAAATTCCTGCCCCTTTCGCGGGATCAGCGCGCCCACCGTGGCCAGCAATTTTTCACCCACGCCAAGTGACAGGCCGAAATCATCGGCAAGTGCGCGCCGACTGGCGGCTCCATCGCGGGGCCAAAACAGTTCCCGATCGAGCCCGGTATAATGGACTGTGATCTTGCGTTCGGGCAGGCCCAGATCGACCATATCCTGGCGTAATGCCTTGCTCACGGCCAGCAATCCCGCCGCCTGCTCGCTTGCTGCGCGCATCTGTTCCAGTGCGTAGGTCTTGAGCCCCCAGTGCTGGATATCCGCGCCGCGCGCCTTGATGCTGAGCGGTAAGCCGAGTGCTTGCGCAATTTGCGCCGCTGCCGGACCATCGGGAAAGAAGAATTGCGCATCCACCAAGTCGAACGGCTCAGCTTTGTGCAGCCGCTTGGCAATCGGCATTACAGACCGCACGATCATGGCCGGGTTGAATGGTCCGCCCACTCCGGGAATCAGCGTGAAGCGCGGGCGATGCACCTCGACGCCGCCCTCCTCGCCCGAGATAGCAGCAGCGGCCAGAGCCTTGTATCGGCCCATCGGGATGGGTGGCACGCCGATGGGATTGATGACGGTGACATCACAATCGCCGCGTGCGGCCAGCGCCTCCATCTGCCGGGCGACGAAAGTGCCGAAGCGCGGCAGATGCGCATTGGGATAAAGCGTGGCGATCGACAGGACGCGCAACATGGTGTGATCGCCTGTCAAAGCTTGCGCACAAGCATTTCTGCGACGGCCAGCCAGCCCGGGTTGTCAATCACGATCTGGCGCTGTCCGATGCCGGGAGGCAGCAGACCCACCATGCTGCCCTGTCGGTCAATCAGCCGACCGAAAGCAAACCTGCCCCCTGATCGCGGGGCCAGCACGTCCCTGTTGATGAGCTGCGAGGCATCTTCGGGCGAGACCTGGCGCATCCACAATTGGTCTCCGCTGCGATATTCGCCCTGGCTGGTTTCGATGGAAAGGCACACCAGCGCGCCGCCATCCACGAGCTCTGTGGGCAGGATGGCATCGCGTGTCATGGCAAGAGCGTCGGCCCCCGCTTCGGTCAGCCGGGCGATGACCTGCGGCTGATGCTGCGCTTCGCCTTTCACCAAGGTCTCCGGGTCGACGCCCAGCGCCTCGCCAATACGGTTCATCCAAGCGAGCGAAAGGTTGCGCATGCCGGTTTCCAGCCGCCCGATAGTTTGCGCAGTGGTGGGCGGTGTGCAGGCGGCGGCGACTTCGGCCAGCGTCATGGTCTTCTGTTTGCGGATGTCGCGAATACGGTTGATCATCGGGCAGGCTCCAAAATAACCGATCTGGTTTCAAATTTTCCTTTCCTACACCCGATTCGTTTTTGCAAGGCGCGCATCACCGGAAGAAGGGGAAAGCGCATGAACAATCGCAAGCTGGTGGAACGCGAACTGACCGAAGAGGGGCCGCGCCGCAAAGGCGGGGCCAGTCGCAAGCGGCGCAGCGTCACGGTCAACCTGGCGGAAAGCCCGCTTGGCTGGTTGCACGCGCACGGGCACCTCGATGATCGCCTTTTCGATGCAGGCGAGCGCCTGCGCGCCGATTACGAGCGCGCGCAGCTGGGCGCGAACGTCACCATGCGATGGGACCCGGTGCGGGTGCGCGGGACAGGCGAGCAGGGGCTGACGCAGACCGAACGCCAGATCTCGGCACACACGCGTTTCAACGGTGCGCTGAAACAGGCGGGCCGCGGTCTCGAAGATATCCTGTGGCGGGTGGTGTGCGCGGGCGAAACCCTTCCGGTGGCGGAGAAAGCCCTTGCGTGGCCCGCGCGCAGCGGGAAGCTGGTGCTGAGACTGGCGCTGGACCGGGTGGCAGATTTCTACCGGATTACCTAGCCAAGCAGGCCGCGCAGCCAGCCGGTGAACCGGTCCCAGACCGACGGATTGCCGGCGTCCGCATCTTGATCCGCCAGCGCGTCTTCGCGCTCCTTGATGAGCTTTGCACGGAGCGAATTGCTTTCGCCGTCAGCCAGCGCGTGGATTGTGCGCCCGCGCGGGTTGTGCGCGTACATGAAGGCGTATCCGTCCACCTGATCGTCATCGACTTCGGTGAAGTTACTCTCGCCTTCCTGTTCGAGCTCCGGTTCGGGCTCGCTCTGGTCTTCATACGCCTCGTCAGGTTCGCGTTGCTGGAAGTTATCGGGTTCTTCCTCGTCGTCCTCATAGGCCCATTCGAACCGATTCGATGGTTCTTCGAACGCGTCCGGAGTGTCGGCGTCCAAAGTGGCGGGCGGCAGTTCTGCCTCCGGTTCATCCGCTATTGGCTCGGCTTCCTGCGCCCCCTCGCTTGCCGGCACCCAGACGATGGGCTGGCTGGGGAAGTCGAGGAAAGGCGCATCGCCGAAGATCGCCTTTGCCGAGGCAAGCGGTTCTGGCGCTTCTTCGGGTTCGGGCGGAAGGTCGTCTTCTGCCCAATCTGCTTCTGCCCAATCTGCTTCTGCATCGTCTGCGACCGGAAGCGGACTTTCCACCTCGGCCTCCGGCTCGGGCAGCGGATTGACTGGGAACCCTGTTGCGATGTTTGCCGCCGGTCTTTCGGGAACGTCGTCTTCGAAGAGTGGCCGGGCACGGATTTCGTCGAATGGCGGTATATATATATACTGGCTGTCGGCTGCGGGTTCCTGCGTCACGTCGATACGCGGGGCTGGATCCTCGTCTTCGCTTTCGGCGACCGGATCGGTTTCCCAGACGTCGTCGAGTGGGGCGTCGGCGGGGGTGTCTTCGTCCCCTTCGTCGCCAAGGGTCGGATCATCCAGCGTCACGTCATCCAGCGCCTCATCATCCAGCGCAGGCAACTTCCCGGCGGCAAGCCGCTCCGCCTCTTCTTCGGCGGCGATCTGGTCTTCTGATTTGAGCGGCAGGCTGGGGAATATCCGGCGATCGAAATCCAGACGTTCGAGGTGCTCCGCAATCGCTGCCTCGTCGGCCTCTTCAGCGGCGGGGCGCGATGCCGTCATGCGCAGCACGTCTTCAGCCGAGGGGAGATCGTCTTCCTCGATATCGTCGGCATCATCCGACGGATCCACGTCATCAGCTTCGGAATCATCGAGCGCCATCGGTGCCAGCCCCAGCAGCGGTGCAGGACGTTCGGGCCGCTCCACATCCTCGCCCAGCAATTCGGCAGAGGCATCCTGGAACAGCATGTGCGCCTTTTCCAGTTCCTCAGGATCGAGGACGAGGACAGGCTTTTTCTTGAATTTCCTGGGGCCACCCAGAGTGGACAGGCTGCCGAAAGCAGGGCCATCTGCACCCGTCGCAGGCGCGGATGTTACCGGATCGTCAGCACGCAGAGCAGAGCTAGTCGCATTCCCCATACCGCATCTTCTTGCAGGGTTTGGTGCAAACGATATGAGCAAGCGTGGTTAACGCAAATTAACCACGCCCGGGTATTATCCCTCAACAAGTTCGGCCAGTTCCAGCCAGCGTTCCTCGGCCTCGTCCTTTTCGCTGCGGGCGAGATCCAGAGATTTCGATATGCGTGCGAATCGATCCGGATCTTTGGCGTAAAGGTCCGGATCGGCGAGCGCTGCCTCGCCCCTGGCGATCAGCCCTTCGAGTTCCTCGATCCGCTCCGGCAGCTTCTCGTAATCGCGCTGGTCCTTGTAGGAGAGCTTGGCGGGATCCCGTGGCGGCGGGGGAGGGGGCGGCAGCGGTTCTTGCGCACCGTTTTCGCCGCCCGGGTTCTTCCTGCCCGACTTCTGCTTGCGCTTGGCCTGCCAGTCCTCATAGCCGCCGGCCACGATATCCACCGTGCCGCTGCCATCCAGCCCCAGCGTGACCGTGACCGTGCGATCCAGGAAGTCGCGATCATGGCTGACGATCAGCACGGTGCCTTCGTAGTCGGCGATAACTTCCTGCAACAGGTCCAGCGTTTCCAGGTCGAGGTCGTTCGTCGGCTCGTCCAGCACCAGCAGGTTTGAGGTGCGGGAGAACTCGCGCGCCAGCAGCAGGCGGCTGCGCTCGCCACCGGAGAAGGTGCCGATCTTCGCGTCGACCAGTCCCGGATCGAACAGGAAGTCCTTCATATAGGCCTGCACGTGCTTGCGCGTGCCGCGCACATCGATCCAGTCGCCGCCCTCTGCCAGCACATCGCGCACGGACTTGCCGGGATCCAGCAGGGAGCGCTGCTGGTCTATCATCACGCCTGCCAGCGTATTTGCATGGGTGACGCTGCCTTCGTCGGGCTCCAGCTCCTTGGTCAGCATATTCAGCAGGGTTGTCTTGCCCGCGCCATTGGCCCCCACGATCCCGATGCGATCGCCGCGCTGGATGCGCAGCGAGAACGGCTTGATGATCGGGCGGCCATCGTAGGTCTTGGAAATCCCTTCGGCCACAATCACGGACTTGGATTTGAAATCCGAATCGCTCGCCAGTTTCAGCTTGGCCGTGCCACCGGGAGAGACCATTGCAGCGCGGGCGGCGCGCATCTCCCACAGTTTTTCCAGGCGGCCCATATTGCGCTTGCGCCGTGCGGTGACGCCGCGTTCCAGCCAGTGCGCCTCTATCTTGAGCTTGGCGTCCATCTTCTCGGCCGCGCGCGCTTCCTCGGCATAGACCTGTTCTTCCCACGCCTCGTATCCGCCAAAGCCGACATCCTTGCGGCGCAGCGCTCCGCGGTCCAGCCACAGGGTGGAGCGGGTCAGGCGTTTGAGGAACGTACGGTCATGGCTGATAGCGATGAAGGCGCCCTTGTACCGGGTCAGCCAGCTTTCCAGCCAGTCGATGGCGGAAAGATCGAGGTGGTTGGTCGGCTCGTCCAGCAACAACAGGTCCGGGTCCAGCGCCAGGGCGCGGGCAATCGCCGCGCGGCGCTTCTCCCCGCCGCTGGCGCCCGCAATGCCGGTGGCCATGTCGATGCCGAGCTGGCCGGCGATGGCTTCAATTTCGTGTTCGGCAGGCGGACGGTCACCCGAGAGCGCGTAATCCATCAACGTCTCGAAGCCGGTAAAGTCGGGCTCCTGCTCCAACCACACGATATTCATGTGCGGCTTCACCTTGCGCGTGCCGCGATCCGCCTCGATCTCGCCGGAAATCAGCTTCAGCAGCGTCGTCTTGCCCGCGCCATTCCGGCCAATCAGCGCAAAACGATCACGCGGACCGATATGCAGGTCCAGCCCCTCTCCCTGGGCGGGATCGCCGAACAGCCAGCGCCCGCCCTGTTGCAGGCCCAGTCCTTCCCAGCTCATGATCGGTGGTTCTGCCATCGCGGTGCGCAGGTAAGCGCGCGGAACGTTGCTGGCAAGGAACAGAGGCGTTCAGCATCGAGTTATCCGGGAAGCGCCAATGCTGAATGCCTGTCCTCTAGGAGTAACGCCATGATCCGTCCCATCCTTCCCTTTGCCGCCGCAGCCCTGATGGCCACGCCCGCCGCCGCCGAAGTGGCAATCGAATCGAGTGGCCCGGTGATCGCGCTGTCCGTCAACGAAAGCGTGTCGCTTGATCCCGACATTGCCAATCTCAGCGCAGGCGTGACCACTACGGCCCCAACCGCGGTAGAGGCCATGCGCCAGAACGCGCAGCAGATGCGCGGCGTGGTCGACCGGATAGAGGCGCTGGGTATCGCGGAGGAAGACATACAGACGAGCGGTGTCACGCTGAATGCCGAATATGATTACAACCAGCAGACGCAACAGCAGGTGTTTCGCGGGTATCGGGTGTCCAACCGGGTGAATATCGTCTCGCGCGATATCCAGCGCACCGGGCCGATCCTTGATGCGCTGGTGGCAGCAGGCGCTACCGATCTTGGCGGTATTGGCTGGGCCGTGGATGATCCGGCCCCTGCCATAGAGCAGGCCCGCCAGGCGGCCTTTGCCACGGCCATGCAGCGGGCGCGAGGCTATGCGCAGCTGGCTGGATATGGCGATATACGCCTTCTGGAAATCAGCGAGAATGTGACCACCAACTACCCTATGCCGATGATGCGGCAGATGGCATCTGCCGATGTGGCGGAGGAATCCACGCCCGTTCGCCCCGGCCAGGTGCAAACAGGGGTTACCGTCAATTTCAGCTTCGAGATGGTGCAGTAGCCCATTTGCAACAGGATGCTGAACGGGTGGCTCCGCCAACATTCACTCCTTGTTCAATGGCATGGGTTTAGGCACACTTTCATCATGAAAAAACTTCCCGCCCTTCTTGCATCTGTCGCGCTGGTCGCCTCCCTGGCGGCAGTGCCCGCCTATGGGGCACAGTCGCGCGGCGACCAGCAGAGCGCCCGGGCGGAGATGCAGGCGGGCCGCAACATGCCGATCCGGGAGATCGAGCGGCGGATTATCCCGCGCATGGAGCAAGGCGATGAATATATCGGCTTCGAATATGACGCGACGGCGCAGGCCTATCGCCTCAAATTCATCCGCAACGGCCGCATGATCTGGGTCGATGTGGATGCGCAAACGGCGCGTATCCTGCGCATTTCGCGCTGACACCTTTTTGTTCTCGGCCTTATTACCGGCGGAAACTTCCCCATTGCTTGACGCGTTTGTGGCAAAAGCCCACTTGTCGGGCCTGATTGCAGGGGAGAAATGATCGAATGCGCATCCTGATCGTCGAGGACGAGCCGACGCTCGGCCAGCAACTCAAGTCGACGCTGGAGCAGAACGGCTATGCGGTGGACCTTTCCACCGATGGAGAGGACGGCCATTTCCTCGGCAGCACCGAGGATTACGATGCCGTCGTGCTCGACCTTGGCCTGCCCGAGATCGACGGGCTGACCGTGCTTGGCATGTGGCGCAAGGAGGGGCGCAATTTCCCCGTCCTGGTGCTGACCGCGCGCGATAGCTGGTCCGACAAGGTGGCGGGTCTCGATGCAGGGGCCGATGATTACCTCGCCAAGCCGTTCCAGACAGAAGAGCTGATTGCACGCCTGCGGGCGCTGATCCGGCGTGCCTCGGGCAATGCCTCCTCCGAACTGACAGCCGGCGATGTGCGGCTGGACACCCGCTCCGGCCGCGTGACACGCGCGGGAGAGCCGGTGAAGCTTACCGCGCAGGAATACAAGCTGCTGAGCTATCTCATGCACCACAAGGGCAAGGTGGTGAGCCGGACAGAACTTATCGAACATATCTACGACCAGGATTTCGATCGCGATTCCAACACGATCGAGGTTTTCGTCACCCGCATCCGCAAGAAGCTAGGCGCAGAAGTGATCACGACGATCCGTGGCCTCGGTTACAGTCTCGACGACCCGGACGACCCCTCCCGCGGCGAGTAACGCCGCGACGGGAGACAAGTCTGCGATGTCTGCATCCAGCGCCGCTGCCGGTTCCGGCGGCGGCGTTCGCTATGGTCCGCGCCATACGGGCAGCCTTGCCCGGCGGATGATGCTGATTGCAGCGGGGTGGATTTTCGCCCTGCTGCTGCTGGGTGGGCTGGCGCTTGATCGGGCGTTGACGAACCTCGTTTCCAGCCAGTTCGACGATCAGCTGGAAATATCCCTCACCTCGATGGTGCTTTCGGCCGAGCTGGACCCGTTTGGCGAAGTTCGCTTCAACCGCATCCTTGGCGACCAGCGTTTCCTCGAGCCCAACAGCGGGTTCTACTGGCAGATCAGCGGGGCCGGGGTGCAGCCTTATCCATCCCGCTCGCTGTGGGACGACTTTCTCGACATCCGGGACGATGCACAGGCTTACGAGACGATTTTCTACGATTCGAGCCAGTTTGAAAACGAGGAACTGCGCATCGCACAGCGCACCGTGGCCTTGCCCGGCAGCGAAGTTGAATGGCAATTCGTCGTCGCTGGATCGCGTGAGGAACTGGACCAGCAGATCGCCGATATCCGGGCGATCCTGGCCTGGTCTTTCGCGGTGCTGGGCATTGGCCTTCTGCTGATGGCGATGGCGCAGACGTGGTACGGCCTTGGCCCGCTGCGGCGCGTGCGCAAGGCGATTGCCCGCATTCGGTCATCCGGCAGCAACCGCGTTACCGATCCGCTGCCGCTGGAAGTGCAGCCGATGGTGGACGAGCTTAATGCGCTCCTCGAACATTCCGAATTGCAGGCAGAAGAAGCGCGGCGCCATGCCGGCAACCTTGCCCATGCGTTGAAGACACCGCTCACCGTGGTCACCAACGCCGCCAGTGCAGCAGCGCCCGACCTTGATGAAACCGTGCTGCGCGAAGCGGCCACGATGCGCCGCCAGGTCGATCATCATCTGGCCCGCGCCCGCGCCGTTGGTCGGCGTGCCGTTGGCCTCAGCCGTGCCAATGTGATGGACAGCGCCGTGGCCGTGGAACGTGCTGTCGGTCGCCTCTACCCGCAGGTCCGGTTCGATATCGATGGCGGGAATGGCGCCGATGTTGCGGTGGAGCGGCAGGATCTCGATGAAATGCTGGGCAATCTGATCGAGAATGCAGCCAAGTATGGTGGCGGCAGCGTGTTTGTAACCGTCGATGCAGAGCCCGACGAACAGCAATGCGCCGTGATGATCGAGGATGACGGAACCGGCATCCCGGAAGCCAGGCGTGTCGATATATTCGGGCGCGGCGCGCGCCTGGATACCGAGAAACCGGGCACGGGCCTTGGCCTTGCCATCGTGCGTGACGTGGCAGAGATTTACGGTGGCAGCGTGGAACTGGGCGAGAGCGAGGACCTGGGCGGGCTCCTGATTACTCTGCGCCTGCCGCGCGCCAGCGAATAGCGCGCCGGCCTAGGCGTCCTCTTTCAGCAAGTTCAGCGCTGTTTCGATGACATGGTCGGAATCCGCTGGCTTTGGCAGGTGGATGGCTCCGAGTTTGCGCACTCTTTCGTCGGCACGATTCAGATCACCTGAATGGAGAAGGTAGGGGATACCCTGCCGCTCGAGTTCCTCGGCCACCGGGACGCAGTTCTCGGTTCCCTTGAGCGTCACGTCGAGGATGGCCACATCGATGTCTTGCTCTTTCAGGTGACCTAGCGCCTTCTCCACGTTGGACGCGCAAAAGGCCTTGCAGCCTTCGTCTTCGGCGGCAAATTCCAGGTCCATGAGGATAAGGGGTTCGTCCTCCAGCAACAGGATAGAGGCTTGCGACATTGTTTTGTCTTTCAGTTAGCTGGCGGGAAATACGATGGTAACTCGCAGGCCGTCGGGGTTCCAGTCGCGCTGGATCGTGCCATCGGCGTGCTTGATGAGGCGGTCGATGATCGCGTTCCCCGATCCCTCTTCTCCCGAGGGCGCGGAAACGCGCGGGCCACCATCTTCCAGCCACGTGATGACAAGCTCGTCGTGATTCTCGCCGTCGACGCGCCAGTCCACCTCTACCGTTCCATCGTCTGAAGACCATGCGCCGTGTTTCTCGGCATTGGCGGCAAGTTCGTGCAGCGTAACGCCCACGCCGGACACCACGTTGAACGGCACTTTTACTCCGTTGCCGTGCAGTTTCAGACGGCCAGTGCCGATGCCATAGGGGGCCAGGATAGCGCGAATGGCCTCGCCGATCTGGATATTGCCGCTGGATGCCTCGTCCAGCGTCGTCTCGTAGGCGCGGCCCAGTGCCTGCACGCGATTGTTGATTTCGCGCGCTTCGCTTTCCACGCCGCGCATCCTGCCGGTGATGTTCACGATGCCTGAAATGACCGCGAACATGTTCTTCATGCGGTGCGACAGCTCTCTCGCCATTTCCTTTGCATAGAGCTCCTCCGCCCGCGCGGCCCGCACATCGGAAACGTCCCACTGGCTGCCGAAGAAATACAACAGTTCGCCTTCGCTGTTGTAGATCGGGCCGATGTGCAGGGCGTTCCAGAATTTCTCGCCGTTCTTGCGATAGTTCAGCAATTCCACGACGGTGACGTCTTCCTCCTCGATCGCCCGGCGAATTTTCGCGACTTCGGCGGGGTCGGTGTCCGGCCCTTGCAGGAACCGGCAGTTATTACCGGTGATTTCTTCCTCGGAATAACCGGTAAGCTCTCGAAAAGCGCGATTGGAAAAGATGATCGGGTGGTCAGGATGGTGCGGATCCGTCAGGCAGATTGCCATTCGGGTTTGCGCCATCGCCTGTTCGAACAATACGCCCGACGAGCCGGAAAACTGGTCTTCCGGGTGCGCTTCCCGGAACCTTTCCGGACTGGAATCGAAATTGGGGCCAGCATCGTAAACCTGCCCGCTTCCCTTCGACATCTGTCCGGGGATGATCTTTGTAGGTTTGTCCATTTCGCCTGCGAAACGTGCCAAGAGCGAAAAGGGTTCCTCGCCAGAGAGATAAGATGGTTGCCGCGTTAATCCCCGCGGGCGATGCGGTGGTGCCTGATAACCTCATCAATCACGAAACGAATGAATTTCTCGCTGAATTCGGGATCGAGATCGGCATCTACTGCCAGGTTTCGCAGCCGTTCGATCTGCCTCGCCTCGCGATCAGGATCGGCTGGCGGCAGCTGCGTCTTCGCCTTGTATTCGCCAACGGCCTGCGTGATGCGGAAACGCTCTGCCAGCATGTGGATCAGCGCGGCATCGATATTGTCGATGCTCTTGCGGAAACCGGCGAGGATGTGATCGGAATTTTCTTCGGCCATCGGTTCAATCGGTTGGGGCTGCTGGGGTTGGCTGGGCATATGCTCTTCTTGCGGGAGAAATGTACGCTTGCCAACACCCCTGTGCATCCCCATTGAAAGCCGATGAGTGACAACGTCGTCCCCATCAAGCGCGGCCCGGATGCGTCACCTCCCACGTTGACGCCAATCCTGTCTTTGACCGCGACGTCGATGAATTCGGTGAACTCCATCATCCTCGACCGGATGCAGAGCGAAATTCCGCTGATCCCGGCGCTGGCAGGGCACCTGATTGCCGGCGGTGGCAAGCGCATGCGCCCGATGCTGACGCTGGCCGGGGCGCAAGTCGTGGGATACCAGGGCACGCGCCACCACAAGCTGGCGGCCGCCGTGGAGTTCATCCATACCGCCACCTTGCTGCATGATGACGTGGTTGACGGCAGCGAGATGCGGCGCGGCAAGTCTGCGGCCAACATCGTCTACGGCAACCCTGCCACCGTGCTGGTGGGCGATTTCCTGTTCTCCCGCGCGTTTGAACTGATGGTGGAAGATGGCAGCCTGAAGGTGCTGAAAATCCTGTCCGGTGCCAGCGCCATCATCGCGCAGGGCGAGGTTGACCAACTGACCGCCCAGCGCAAGATCGAGACGAGCGAGGAACGCTACCTCACCATCATCGGCGCGAAGACCGCCGCGCTTTTTGCGGCCGCCAGCCGGATTTCCGCTGTGGTCGCAGAAAAGAGTGAAGAAGAGGAGCTGGCGCTCGATTCTTACGGGCGCAATCTGGGTATCGCCTTCCAACTGGTCGATGATGCCATCGATTACGATTCCGAGGCTGCCGAAATGGGCAAGGATCGCGGCGATGACTTCCGCGAAGGCAAGATGACGCTGCCCGTCATCCTGGCCTATGCCCGCGGGAACGAGGAAGAACGCCGCTTCTGGCAGGATGCCATTGCCGGTTTCAGCACCGAGGATGAAGATCTGGCCCACGCCGTCGATCTGATCCGCAAGCATGATTGCGTGACAGCCACTCGCGACCGTGCGCGCCACTATGCGCAGCGCGCCTGCGATGCCCTGTCGATCTTCCCCGATTCCGCCGCCCGCCGCGCGATGGTGGAAGCCGCGCAATTCGCGGTGGCGCGGGGGTATTGATCGCACCTTCGGGAACAAGGGTTTTCCTACGCGATCCGTTTTGTGCCAGCCTGTCGCTTATGCCGGTCTTTTCAAATCCATGTGTCCGCACAGAAACGTCTGTTTTCTGGTTTGCCCGTGTTGGATTTCGATTAGAAAGAAGCGCTTCTAATCTTTTGTTTTGCAAACCAAAGTTTTGGAGAATGCGAAGTTGACAGGGTGTCAACTTCGTCAACTTCGCGACAAGGCGCGCCTGCGTGAAGCCGGACCTCCCCATCCATGCAGTATTGCCGGACCTGCTGGCTGCCTTGCGCCAGAACAACGGTGCGGTGCTCGTCGCGCCGCCGGGGGCGGGGAAGACCACCGCTGTCGCGCCTGCCTTGCTAGGCGAGGCATGGTGCAACGGCCAGATCATCCTTACCTCTCCGCGCCGTGTTGCCGCGCGCGCTGCAGCGGAACGGATCGCCAGCCTGCTGGGAGAGAAACCCGGCGGTTAGCGTGACCTCGTAGGGAGGCGTGCAACTGTTGCACGCGAAGGTGCCATCGGACAGCATGTAATCGCGATTATCGTTCTCGATCTGGGCCGAATCGACATCGGCCAGCCAATCGCCGCTGATTGTCCCGTCGGATGCCGCTTCAACGACTTCGGCTTCATCGTTATCGCCGCATGCGGCAACGCCCATCGCGAGTGAGATTGCGGCAAATGCCGTCATCATCTTTTTCATTATTATCCCTTCGTACGAAATCACTTGCCCGCCAGTCCGAAATCTCGAGCTGCCGAGCGGCTGGTTTTGCGCCCCTGTCATAACATCTAGCAGCTATTCCGGTTGTCGCCTATTTACTTCCCCAGGGCGTTTTCGGGGCTGCATGGGTCGCGTACTTGTGCAATGGACAAGGGGTGTCGGATCGCCTTCCTATCCATGCCATCCTGTCCAACCTTCTCGCCGCCTTGCGCAAGGGGAACGGCGCGGTGCTCGTCGCACCACCGGGCGCGGGCAAGACCACCGCTGTCGCGCCTGCCTTGCTGGAGGAAGCATGGTGCAGCGGCCAGATCATCCTTACCTCTCCGCGCCGTATTGCCGCGCGCGCTGCAGCGGAACGGATCGCCAGCCTGCTGGGCGAGAAACCCGGCGAACGTGTCGGCTACCTGACCCGGCTGGACAGCAAGCAATCCAAGGCCACGCGCATCCTCGTCGTGACCGAAGCGATCCTCGTGAACCGGCTGCTGGAAGACCAGGAACTGGGCGGAATATCCGCCATCCTGTTCGACGAGGCACATGAGCGGCACCTCGATTCCGACCTTGGCCTGGCGCTCGCGCTGGAAAGCCAGCAGGTGCTGCGCGAAGACCTGCGTATCGGCGTGATGTCCGCCACCATCGATGGAGTGCGATTTGCCCGGCTGATGGGTGAAGGCACGCCCGTTATCGAAAGTGAAGGCAAGG
This sequence comes from uncultured Alphaproteobacteria bacterium, assembly GCA_963783265.1. GTDB lineage: Bacteria > Pseudomonadota > Alphaproteobacteria > Sphingomonadales > Sphingomonadaceae > Alteraurantiacibacter. The sequence goes on from CAWAMU010000010.1 coordinate 348,213, forward strand.
CATTTCCCTTGCGATTGGAATGGCTTGGCGCGCGCCCTGAAGAACGGATCGAGGCCGCGATGACCTCCGCCGTACTCCACGCATGGCGTGAGGAGGACGGCGATATCCTCGCATTCCTGCCCGGTGTTGGCGAGATCGAACGCACGCGGGAGAGGCTGGCGGAGCGGCTTTCGGGCGTCCCCATCCTGCCCTTGCACGGGCAGGTCCAGCCGCAGGATCAGCGCGTCGCCATTCGCCGCGATCCCGACGGTCGCCGACGTATCGTGCTGGCCACCAGCATTGCGGAAACATCGCTGACGCTGGAAGGTGTGTCAGTCGTCGTGGACAGTGGCTTGGCCCGCCGTGCCCAGTTCGACAAGGCGGCAGGCACTACGCATCTTGTTACCCAGCGCGCCAGCCAGGCGGCAGCAGCGCAGCGGGCAGGGCGCGCCGCACGCACCGGGCCGGGAGTTGCCTATCGCCTGTGGGAAGAGGCCGGGCACGCGGGGCGGCCCGAATTCGATGCGCCGGAAATGCTCACGGCGGATCTTGCGCCACTCGTGCTCAGTCTCGCCAAATGGGGCGTTGCCGATCCTGCCAGTCTGCAATGGCTGGATTCCCCGCCACAGGCTTCGGTAGCGTCGGCCCGCGAGAGGTTGCGCAATCTTGGCGCGCTGGATGAGGCAGGCGCGATCACGGCATGGGGTGAGAAGATCGGGTCGCTCCCCCTCGACCCGGAAGGCGCGGCTGCCGTGCTGTTCGGCGCGCGGACAGGGCAGGCAGAGGATGCGGCGAAACTGGTGCTGTTATCGCAGGAGCGCGGGCTGGGCGGGCGCGGCGAGGACTTGTTGCAACGCTTTGCGCGATGGAACGGCGACCGCGGCCAGCGCGCGGACGCCTCTCGCAAGCTGGCGCAGAGGTGGGCAAGGGATGCCCGGCAACTGGTCGCTGACACGACTGACAAACCGCTCGACCCCGCAATTTTTCTCGCCCTTGCGCGACCGGACTTTGTCGCTCGGCGGCGCGACCCGTCTGGCGAAAACTGGGTATCGGTTGGCGGACGCGGCTTCATGCTCGATCCGGCATCGCCACTGGCCCGCGCCGAATGGATCGTGATTGCCGATGCCACGGGCCAGGCGAAGGGCGCGCGTATTACCGCAGCAGCGCAACTGTCGCATTCCGATGTCGAGCAGAATCTCGCTCACCTGATTGAAGAGCGCACCGTAGCACGCTGGAATTCCAGCGAAAAACGCGTCGAGGCGCGGCGGGAGAAGCGAATGGGCGCAATCACGCTGGCCAGCGGTCCGGACCCCGATCCCGATCCCGAGGCCATTGTGGACATCCTTGTGGAAAAGGCAGTGGAACAATTGGGGACACTCCTCCCGCCCGGCTTGCTGGCCCGTGCGCGATTTGCCGGGATCGATGCCTTGTCCGAACTCTCGTTGGCCGAGCGTGCCGATGAATGGCTTGCTCCCCTTCTGGAAGGGCGCCGCAATCTGGACATCGCGCCCTCGCGGTTTGCCGAGGCTGCGCTGAACCTGCTTTCGTGGGACGATAGGCAGGGTTTGGACAAGGCGGCGCCGCGCCACTTCACCAGCCCGGCGGGCACCACACATGCCATCGATTACGCGGGCGATGACGCGCCATCGGTGGAGGTGCGGGTGCAGGCTGTCTTCGGCCTCGACCGGCACCCGATGATCGGCAAGACGCCGCTGCTGCTCAAGCTGACCAGTCCGGCCGGTCGCCCGATCCAGTCCACCCGCGACCTGCCTGCATTCTGGCGCGGAAGCTGGGACGACGTGCGCAAGGATATGAAGGGTCGCTATCCCAAACACCGCTGGCCGGATGAGCCCTGGGCGGAAAAACCGAGCCTGAAGACCAAGAACGCCTTTTCAAAAGGCGGCGGTTGAATTATCTGCTGCGGATTATGGAAGCCCGAATTTACAAACGTCCGAAAAGCGCGATGCAATCGGGCAAGGCACTGGTTGACCAGTGGGTTCTCGATTTCGTCCCTGCCGAGGCCAAGCGGCCCGATCCGCTGATGGGCTGGGCAGGCAGCGGCGACACGCGCCAGCAGGTGCAGTTGAAGTTCCCCACCTGCGAAGCTGCGCAGGCCTATGCCGACAAGTACGGCATCGCCGCCCGGGTGCATTCGGTTCCGCCGAAGAAGCTGAAGATCCAGGCTTACGCGGACAACTTCCGGTAGGATTTGCCCGGCGAAGGCGATACCCCGCCACTTCGCTGTTGAACTGATCGCAGACAATCGCCATATGGCGCTCCGGGAGTTGGGTGGACGTTCGCGTTTGCTCACCGGGTCAGATCCGGAAGGAAGCAGCCCAGGTAAATGGCAGCGGGTCGCTCGGCTCCTTTATCCACCACATTGTTGCGATGACATTCGCAGCGCGAAGCCCTACCTTTGCACGCATGAGTGATTCCCCGGAAAATCCGGATACCCCTCCGTGGGAGGGTGACGAGCAGGATGTAGAGCCAAAACCCTCGGCTGAGGAGCTGGAGGCGGCTGGCCAGAACTCCATGTTCGGCGATCCTGCGCCTGCGCCGGCGGTGGAAGAGCCGCCTGTGCCAGCGACACCCGCGCCCGAAAAACCCGCCGCGGCGCAGCCGTCCTCGTCGGCGCCGCTACCCGATCCCGCGCAGCCCTACCGCGTGCTGGCGCGCAAATACCGTCCGCAAACCTTCTCCGAGCTGATCGGGCAGGAACCGATGGTTCGCACGTTGGGCAATGCGATCGAGCGTGACCGCCTGGCCCACGCCTTCCTGATGACCGGCGTGCGCGGGGTGGGCAAGACCTCCACCGCGCGGCTGATCGCCAAGGCGCTGAACTGCATCGGTCCCGATGGGCAGGGCGGCCCCACGATCAACTCCTGCGGAGTGTGCGAGCCCTGCATCGCGATTGCCGAGGGGCGCCATATCGACGTGATCGAGATGGACGCCGCCAGCCACACCGGCGTGGACGACGTGCGCGAGATTATCGAGGCGGTGCGCTATTCGGCGGTCTCGGCGCGCTACAAGATCTATATCATCGACGAAGTTCACATGCTGTCGCGCAACGCTTTCAACGCGTTGCTGAAAACGCTGGAAGAGCCGCCCGCGCATGTGAAATTCCTGTTCGCCACCACCGAGGTGGAGAAGCTGCCGGTGACGGTCCTGAGCCGCACCCAGCGGTTTGACCTGCGCCGTATCCCGCGTGAAATGTTGCACGACCACTTCGCTTCCATCTGCCAGAAAGAGGGCGTTGAGGCCGAGGAAGAGGCGCTGGCGATGATCGCCGCCGCAGCCGAGGGTTCGGTGCGCGATGGCCTGTCCATCCTCGACCAGGCGATTGCCCACGCCGACATGGATTCCAGTGAAGCTGGCACCATGGTGCGCGCGGGCAAGGTGCGCGACATGCTGGGCCTGGCCGACAAGGGCGCGCAGCGCAGGCTGTTCCAGCATTTGCTGGAGGGCAATCCGCAGGCCCTGCTGGCCGCTGTCGATCAGCAATATGCGCTGGGCGTCGAACCGCTTGCGCTGGTCCGCACGCTGATGGAATTCACCCATCGCATCGCCGTGACCCAGGTTGGCGGCGGAGAGGCTGACGCGCCCACATCGGAAGAGCGTGATGCGCTGGGCGAGTGGGCGGAGAAACTCTCGCCCGGCCAGGTCCATCGCCTGTGGCAATTGCTGCTGAAAGGCCATGACGAGGTGCGCACCGCGCCCGATCCGCTGGTCGCGGCACAGATGGCGATGCTTCGCGTGCTGCACGCTGCCGACATGCCCGATCCGGGCAAGCTGGCAAAGCAGTTGAAGGACGCCGCGCTGGTAGGCGGTATTGCCAGCGGCGGCGGCACCAACAGTGCGCAAAGCGGGGCCGCGCCGCAGGCTCTCAACTGGCTGGAGCTGGTAGAGCGGGTGGACAGGTCGAACCTGCCCAACGCCATGTCGCTATCCACCAAGTTAAGGATGCAGGTGCGGGTGATCGAACTGGGGCCCGGCAAGTTGCTGTTCGCCCAACCCGACGGTTTCGAGGAGGACATCGTCCCGGAAATCCGGCAGGCCCTGCTGGAACTGACGGGACAGCGCTGGGATATCCAGCGCACCGAAGGTGACGGCACACCCACGCTGGTAGAGCAGGACGAGGCGCTGCGCCGCGCCGAAAAGCAGCGGGTAGAATCGCATCCGATGATGGAAGCCGTGCGCACCCATTTTCCCGACGCGCAATTGGTCGAACCCGTGGAACCCGTGCGCGGCCGCAAGGATTGGTCGCGCACTGGTTAAAAGATTTTGTCCGACTTATCGGGCCGACATTCCCCAACACCCCCGAAACTCGAAGGGAGACACGCACATGGAAAACATGGAAGAAATGATGAAAGCCGCGCAGGAAGCGGCGCAGAAGATCCAGCAGCAGATGAACGATGCGCAGGTGAAGCTGGACAATATCGAGGTCGAAGGCTCCGCTGGTGGCGGGCTGGTGAAGGTGCGCGCCAGTGCGCGTGGCCGGATAATCGGCGTGAACATCGACGATAGCCTGTTCAAGGAAGAGGAAAAGTCGATCCTCGAAGACCTAGTGACCGCCGCCTTCAACGACGCACGCGACAAGGCCGACCGCAAGGCGGGCGAACACATGGCCGAAATGCAGCAGGGACTGGGCCTGCCACCGGGGTTCAATTTGCCCGGCATGGGTTGATCGTTAGATTTTCCTGCTAACATGCCGCTATGAGATTGATTCGATTAGGCTTCGCCGCTGCTCTTATCCTTGCTACGATGAGTCAATCTGTTGTGGCGCAACAGCCGATTCAGCCTCTCCAACCCATTTCGGGTTGGACGCTTGAATTCGGCGATGCCTATTGTGCCTTGCGCAGTGCGTTTGGCTCTGAAGAGGAGCCGGTTATTCTGGAGCTCCGGCAGTTCAGCACAGGCTATGACGTGGACATCACGGTGGTCGGGGAAGGGTTGTCGAGCAATTCGAAGTCAGTCGAATATGTCTTCAGCCCTGGATCCGAATGGCGCGGATCCAAAATGGCGACACAAATCCGAACGACAAATGGTGAGGAGGGCGTTCGCTTCCGCGCAGACCTTCTGACGATGGAAGACGACACTTTGGGTTACAATTCCTACCTGCGAGATGCCGTCTATCGCGATCGCGAAGCTGCAATCTCTACCATTGGTATTCGCAACGCCTTGGATGACGAATTGTACCTCGCGATAGGACCATTGGACGAAGCGATGGAGGTCATGCGCGATTGCACCGATGACCTGATGACACAATGGGGCCTTGACCCGGACCTCCATCAAACAATTACCACACCAGCGCGCCCTGACAGTTTGACGCGCTGGAGCCGTCAGATCATTCAGGATTATCCGACCGCCATGCTGCGCGCCGGGGAGGATGGCAGCGTTACGCTCTCGGTCGTCGTCGGTTTGGAGGGCAAAGTTGTGCGTTGCATCGTTACGGCGAGCAACGCCCATGTCGGATTGCAGGAAGGTGCTTGCCAGGGATTATTGCGATATGCGCGCTTCGAACCTGCGCGGAATGCCGATGGCGAGCCGATGCACGATATCTGGTCGACTACGGTGGTGTACTCGATAAATTGAAGTAGACACGGCCAAACTTGCTATAGAGGCAGGGCAAAACTGGGCCGTTTTGGCACCCTGGCACGCTCTGCTTTGCTCAGTGAATGCAAGCTGGAAATTCATTCGCCGCTATCTCAACTTAGTCCAGCCGCGTTCGCTGGTATGGCCTATCCACCCCTTAACCCGATGCCGACGTTGCAGCGGCGCGGGGTCGCCCCCATATTCTGGCTCAAGCTCAAAATATGGAAATTCAAATGACTGCATTCCCCCTTCTTCCCCTGCGCGACATCGTCGTTTTTCCCGGCATGGTCGTCCCCCTGTTCGTGGGGCGCGACAAATCGGTGGCGGCGCTGGAGGCGGCGATGGAAAACGGCAAGGATATCTTCCTTGTCGCCCAGCTTGATCCGGCGTGTGACGATCCCGAGGCGGAAGACCTTTATGACCTGGGCGTGGTGGCGCAGGTTCTGCAAATGCTGAAACTGCCCGACGGCACCGTGCGCGTGCTGGTGGAGGGCCAATATCGCGCCAAGATGGCGGAGATGCGCCTGTCCGACGATTTCGTCATGGCGCAGACCGAAGAGGTGGAGGAAACCACCGCCAGCGGCACCGAAGTCTCGGCCATGATGCGCAGCGCGCTGGGCCAGTTCACCGAATATGCCAAGTCGAACAAGAAGATGTCCGACGAACTTGAGGACGAGTTGAACGCGATCGACGATGCAGGCCGGCTGGCCGATGCGATTGCCGCCAACCTCTCTGCCAAGGTCGATGCCAAGCAGCAGTTGCTGGCGGAAGGCGACGCGCTGAAGCGGCTGGAAATGGTGTTCTCCGTGATGGAGAGCGAGCTTTCCGTGCTGCAGGTGGAAAAGAAGATCCGTGGCCGGGTAAAGCGGCAGATGGAGAAAACGCAGCGTGAATATTACCTCAACGAACAGCTGAAAGCGATCCAGAGCGAGCTGGGTGGCGAGGGCGAAGAAGGTGACGAGCTTGCCGTGCTGGCCAAGCAGATCGAGGAAACCAAGCTCTCCAAGGAAGCGCGCGCCAAGGCCGAAGGCGAACTGAAGAAGCTGCGCGCGATGCAGCCGATGAGCGCCGAGGCGACCGTGGTGCGCAATTACCTCGAAGTGCTGCTGGGTCTGCCATGGGGCAAGAAGTCGAAGCTGAAGAAGGATATCGGCAAGGCACAAAAGGTGCTGGATGCCGATCACTACGCGCTGGAAAAGGTGAAGGATCGCATCGTCGAATACCTCGCCGTGCAGGCGCGCACCAACAAGCTGAAGGGCCCGATCCTGTGCCTCGTCGGCCCTCCGGGTGTCGGCAAGACCAGCCTGGGCAAAAGCATCGCCAAGGCGACCGGGCGCGAATTTATCCGCCAGTCGCTGGGCGGCGTGCGTGACGAGGCCGAGATACGCGGCCATCGTCGCACCTATATCGGCTCTTTGCCGGGCAAGATCGTGTCCAACCTCAAGAAGGCCGGTACCAGCAATCCGCTGTTCCTGCTGGACGAGATCGACAAGCTGGGACAGGATTTCCGCGGCGATCCGGCCTCGGCCCTGCTCGAGGTGCTGGACCCTGAGCAGAACAACAAGTTCCAGGACCACTACCTGGAACTGGATATCGACCTCTCCGACATCATGTTCGTCACCACGGCCAACAGCCTCAACCTGCCGCAGCCGCTGCTGGACCGGATGGAGATCATCCGGCTGGAAGGTTACACGGAAGATGAGAAGGTGGAGATTGCGCAGCGCCACCTGATCGAAAAGCAGGTGAGCGATCACGGCCTGAAGGAAGGCGAGTTCGAGCTGACCGAGCCGGCCCTGCGCGACCTGATCCGCTATTACACGCGAGAAGCCGGCGTTCGCACGCTGGAGCGCGAAATTGCCAAGCTGTGTCGCAAGGTGCTGCGCAAGATCCTTGAGAAAGAGGTTGAGGGCGTCACGATCACGCCGGAAAACCTTGGCGACTTCATGGGTGTGCGCAAGTTCAAGCACGGCATGTCCGAGGAGGAGGCGCAGGTAGGGGCCGTTACCGGACTGGCGTGGACTTCGGTTGGAGGCGAATTGCTGACCATCGAAAGCGTCACCACACCGGGCAAGGGCGAGGTCAAGACAACGGGCAAGCTTGGCGATGTGATGAACGAATCCGTTGCAGCCGCCTTCAGCTTCGTGAAGGCGCGGGCGCCTGCCTATGGCATCAAGCCCAGCATCTTCCAGCGCAAGAACATTCATATCCACCTGCCGGAAGGTGCCGTGCCCAAGGACGGGCCAAGTGCCGGTATCGGCATGGTCACGTCGATCGTGTCGACGCTGACCGGCATTACCGTACGGCCCGACGTGGCGATGACGGGTGAAGTGACGCTGCGCGGGCGCGTGTTGCCGATCGGTGGTCTGAAGGAAAAGCTTCTCGCTGCGCTGCGCGGCGGCATCAAGACTGTGCTGATCCCGGAGGAGAACGAGAAAGATCTCGCCGAGATTCCCGATAATGTGAAGGAAGGGCTGGAGATTATTCCGGTCAGCCATGTCGACCAGGTGCTGGAACATGCGCTGACCGCCATTCCTGCGCCCATCGAATGGACAGAGGCTGACGATCTTGCCAGCCAGCCGCACGGTGCAGGCGGGAGCGGCCTGCCGATCACGACCGCACATTGAGGCGTCCAAACTCGAATTGGAGATTCGCGCCAGTCGATGGACTATCGGCTGGCGCGACGTAACTTTTGCGTAGCGAGAAGTGATAAAGCTACGCATTGCCCCAAAAATGCTGCCAGTCGAGCGGCTTTGCCTTTGACACCGCGCCAAAAACTCGCTCAATTCCCGCCATCGCAGAGCGATTCACAATTTTCGTCTCGAGCATATGAATTGAGGGGGTTCTCCAGAACATGAATAAGAATGAACTGATCGGCGCAGTAGCGGATGCCAGCGGCCTGTCGCGCAACGATGCGACCAAGGCTGTAGAAGCTGTTTTCGACACCGTCACCGGCACGCTGGCCAAGGGTGACGAAGTTCGTCTCGTCGGCTTTGGCACCTTCTCGGTTGCCAAGCGCAAGGCCTCGACGGGCCGCAATCCGCGCACCGGCGAACCGATGACGATCAAGGCCTCCACCCAGCCGAAGTTCAAGGCAGGCAAGGGTCTGAAGGACGCTGTCAACTGATAGGCGCCAAATGCATTCCCTGCGGTGTGCAGGATCGAAAGGGCCGTCCATTCGGGCGGCCCTTTTCTTTGGCCTTCCTACTCTGCGAACTCGATCAGGGCAGTGGGTGCGGCCATGCTGTTTGCGTCGATATCCCAGACCAGCATCTCTCCGCGCGGATCGGCTGCCGGCCCCTCATCGGTGTTGTTGGCAAGGATGCGCGCATCGGTGACAATACGGAACGTGCCTTCGATCGGGCGCGTCTCCACTGCCGAAGGGTCGAGCTCCCCGCCGTCAGCCTGCGCCATTGCGCCGAACATTGCCATCATCCCGCCCATCGGATTACCGGCCGTCGGCGCAAAGCCGGGCGCTGAAATGCGCGCACGGCCATCATCGCGAAGGCGAATGCTGACGAATGAATTTGCCATCGGCATGTCTTCGAAAGTCGGAAAATCAAAATCATGGCCCAGCGTGCTGGCGATGGCGAAATCCACCACGAACACACCTTCCCCGACGAATTCCACGCTGTTCCAGCCCCTCTGCCGTTCCAGCATGGCAGCAATTTGCGCAATCTCTTCCTCGTCGGACATGTCGACCCCGCCGATCATGCCTTCAATCATTTGGCGGCCCATCGCAGCCTTCCGGGCCTGTTCGGCAAGCTCTTCTTCGGTGCAGGGACGTTCCTTGCCGCCATCCGCTTCCAGGCAAGGTTCTGCCGTACCGGCATCCTGCGCCATGGCGGCAAGATCATTCATGCCCGCCATGACGATTTCGCCCTGGTAGGAGAAGGTGAACTGCCGATCGGCGTTTATGTGCAGCGTTGCGTCGAAGCTTCCCGGCTGGAACAGGCAGCCCGATAGCATGGTGGTAGAAGCCAGCAAGGCGGCACCGGCAGCCAGACGTTTGAAAATGATCATCGCAATCAGTCCCCCGTAGTTCGCGTTGCCACTGCATATAGCGCAATAGCGCCTGCATTGGACACGTTAAGGCTTTCCATCGCTTCACTGATGGGAAGTCGTGCCAGCGCATCGCAATGCTGCGCGACATTATGGCGCATCCCTTCGCCTTCTGCGCCCAGCACGATGGCAACCGGGCCGGCGGGCAGGGCTTCGGCAAAACTTGCCTCGGCCTCCCCGGCCAGGCCAAGCCGCCAGTAGCCGGCCTCGGCAATATCCTCCAATGCGCGCGACAGGTTCACCACGCGGATCCACGGCACGACTTCCAGTGCGCCGGAGGCCGATTTGCCGATGACGCCGCCTTCGGGCGGGGCATGGCGATCCTGCGTGACTATGGCTGCGGCGTTAAAAGCTGCGGCAGAACGCAGCAGCGCGCCGACATTGTGGGGATCGGTTACCTGGTCGAGCACGACAATGGGGCGCGCAGGATCGCCATCAAGGACATCGGCCAGCAGCATATCGTCCAGCGGATGGCATTCCAGCACGAGCCCCTGGTGCGGCGCATCCTTGGACACCAGCCGGGCGAGGTCAGCCACTTCGGCATATTCCACCGGGAAATCGGCCGGCAGCTCCCCGTCGAGCGATTCGATCCCTTCGCGCGTTGCCCACAGCTTGAGGTGCTGGCGGCGCGGGTTCGTCAATGCAGCCTGCACCGCATGGCGGCCCCAGAGGCGGACGTGACCCTTGGCGCCCCTGCCTGATCCGCGACCACCCTGCATACGCCCGGCGCGCCCGCGCAGTGCTTTCTTATCCTTGCCCTTGGCCATTATGTCTCGCTTTCATCAATCTTTGGCGCCTCCTGCCAGCACGCCCATTGACAGGCAAGCGGCGCTTCGCCAAAGAGCCGCCTCTCGGCTGGACCGCTCCTGTTGGCAGGAGCAGACCAAGGCAGGCGAAAGCCCGCTTCCCGGCTCTGGTGTGGACAGGTGGCCGAGTGGTTAAAGGCAGCAGACTGTAAATCTGCCCGCGCAAGCGTACGCTGGTTCGAATCCAGCCCTGTCCACCACCAAGCCAGCATCTCGGTTCCAGAAACGAAAACGGCCGCCGCGGTTCTTGTCGCGACGGCCATTCCCCCCTCTCCAGCTCTTAAATTCGTTCCTTGGCCAGCGCTCGGGCCCGGTGCAGCACGGGTTCGGTATAGCCCGAGGGTTGCTTCGCACCCCGCACGATCAGTTCGCGTGCAGCGTTCAGGGCGATGGATTGCCGTTCATTTCCAGACATCGGACGGTAAGACGGATCGCCTGCGTTCTGCGCATCGACAATTGCCGCCATGCGATGCAGCGCCTCGTCTATCATCAGGCGATCAACAATGCCGTGGTGCAGCCAGTTGGCAATGTGCTGGCTGGAGATGCGCAGCGTGGCGCGATCTTCCATCAGGCCCACATCATGGATGTCGGGCACCTTCGAGCAACCGATACCGGCGTCGATCCAGCGCACCATGTAGCCAAGGATGCCCTGGATATTGTTATCCAGCTCGGCGGCAATTTCCTCTGCTGACCAATTTGTGTCTTCGGCCAGCGGCACGGTGAGCAGTTTTTGGACCGGAACGATGGGTTCGGCCAACCGCTCACGCTGTCGGTCAGAAACATCGCAATGCTGATAGTGCGTTGCATGCAAGCGTGGCGGCCGTGGGGGAGGGTACCCAGGCGGTGCTGGCCCCGCTCATCGGATGCCCGATTTTCTGGGCGAGCATATCCTGCATGGTATCGGGCGCGGCCCACATCCCCTTGCCGATCTGCGCGCGGCCAGAGAACCCGCACGCCAGGCCGATCTGGACATTGCGATCCTCGTAGGCCGCGATCCATTCCGCCGTCTTGATCTCTGCCTTGCGCTGCATCGGCCCTGCCAGCATGGAGGTGTGGATCTCGTCACCCGTGCGATCGAGAAAGCCGGTGTTGATGAAGAACACCCGGTCTTTCACGGCGTGGATGCAGGCGGCCAGATTTGCGCTGGTGCGGCGTTCCTCGTCCATCACGCCGATTTTCAGCGTGTGGCGCGGCAGGTCCAGCATGTCTTCGACGGCGTCGAAAACAGAATTGGCAAAGGCGCACTCGTCAGGTCCGTGCATCTTCGGCTTCACGATATAGATCGATCCTGCGAGGCTGTTGCGCAACCGGCCAAGACCTTCGAGATCGTGCATGCCGATCAGCGCAGTCATGGCGGCATCGAGCAACCCCTCCTGCATTTCCGATCCATCGGGCGTCCGAACAGCGGGCGTGGTCATCAAGTGGCCGACATTGCGCACCAGCAACAGGCTCCGGCTGCGCAGCGCGTGTTCATCGCCATCAAGGTCGCGATAGGTGCGATCGGGATTGGCGGTGCGAACTACCTTTGCGTCGCCCTTAGTGAAATTGGCGACCAGATCGCCGCGCAGCGCGCCAAGCCAGTTGCGGTAGGCAGCAACCTTGTCCTCGGCATCCACGGCGGCAATAGAATCTTCAAGGTCCACGATGGTAGACAGAGCGGACTCGAGACGAATATCGGCAATGCCCGCAGGATCGCTTGCGCCAATCTCGGAAGCAGGATCGATTACGATCTCGATATGCAAGCCGTTGCGGCGCATCAGGAAATTATCGCCGATGGTGCCAATGAAGTGCGCCGGCTCCGCCATTTCGGGCAATCCGCCGGTCCAGTCGGCCCAGCTGCCCTTGGCAAGCGGGACGGTATCGTCGAGGAAGGCCTTGGCCCAGGCGATGACGCGAGCGCCGCGATCCGCGTCGTAGCCGGGTGCAGTGGGCGTGGTGCCATCCAGCGCGTCCGTGCCGTAAAGCGCGTCGTAAAGGCTTCCCCAGCGCGCGTTGACAGCATTCAATACGAAGCGAGCGTTGAGCGCTGGCACAACCAGCTGCGGACCGGCGACCGACGAAATCTCTTCATCAATACCAGTGGTTCCGATGGTGAAGGGCGCGGGTTCGGGAACAAGATAGTCCCATTCGCGCAGCAGCTTTGGCGGCACGCCGGTGTTGGCATCGGGATTGTCGCGATGCCATTGGTCAATCGTCTGCTGTAGATCCTCGCGTCGTTGCAGCAGGGCGCGGTTCTGCGGCGTGAAGCTTTCGCACAGTCCGGCGAGGCCCGACCAGAACCCTTCGGCATCGACGCCGGTACCCGGCAGGGCCTCGGTCTCGACGAAGGCGGCCAGCTCCTCGGCAACGGCCAGCCCCGCGCGGTGGACAAATCCATCGCGCGGAGCGGCGTTACTGCCTTGCTTGTTCTCGCGAAGGGCTTCACCTGTCATCGGGCGAAGCGCCCCATGCGGTGGTGCAGGTTTACCAGCTTGCGGGTTTCCGCCGTATCTTCGCCATTGCGGATTGCCGTGGCGAGCGCGCTGCGGATCAGGCCGAAATCCTCGGTCGAGAACACGGGGCGGGCGATTGTCGGTTGTGCCATTGTACTTCTCCTTCGGGTTTTTTGCCGGTTCAGGCGGCAAACTGGTTCATGGTGTTGTTGTTGCCGCCGGCTTTCAAAGCGGCCTCGCCGGCAAAGGCTTCCTTGTGGTCGTCCCCGATGTCGGACCCGGCCATGTTCTGGTGCTTCACACAGGCAATGCCCTGGCGGATCTCCTCGCGCTGCACCTGCTTGACGTAGCCGAGCATGCCTTCCTCACCGAAGTAGCGCTTGGCCAGGTTATCGGTGCTCAGCGCTGCCGTGTGATAGGTGGGCAGGGTAATGAGGTGGTGGAAAATGCCCGCCCGTGCTGCGCCATCGCGCTGGAAGGTGCGGATTTTCTCGTCTGCCGCCTTGCCCAGCTCGCTATCGTCGTAATGCTGGCTCATCAATTGCGCGCGCTCGTACATCGAGAGATCGCGGCCTTCGGCTTCCCAGGCGTCATACACCTGCTGGCGGAAGTTCAGCGTCCAGTTGAAGCTGGGTGAGTTGTTGTAGACCAGCTTGGCCTTGGGGCAGACTTCGCGGATGCGGTCCACCATGCCGGCAATCTGTTCGACATGCGGTTTCTCGGTCTCGATCCACAGCAGGTCGGCGCCGTTCTGCAAGGCCGTGATGCAGTCGAGCACGCAGCGATCCTCTCCGGTACCGGGACGGAACTGGAACAGGTTGGAGGGCAGGCGCTTGGGACGAACGAGCATGCCATCGCGGTTGATCAGGACGTCACCCTTCTCGCCGACGCCTTCCACGGACTCGCAATCGAGGAAGCGGTTGTACTGGTCTCCCAGGTCGCCCGGCTCGCGGGTGAAAGCAATCTGCTTGGTCAGGCCAGCACCAAGGCTGTCGGTGCGGGCAACGATGATGCCTTCGGGAACGCCCAGTTCGAGGAAGGCGTAGCGAATGGCGCGGATCTTCTGGAGGAAGTCATCGTGCGGGACGGTAACCTTGCCGTCCTGGTGGCCGCATTGTTTCTCGTCCGAAACCTGGTTCTCGATCTGCAGCGCGCAGGCTCCAGCCTCGATCATCTTGCGGGCCAGCAGGTAGGTCGCCTCGGCATTGCCGAAGCCTGCATCGATATCGGCAATGATCGGCACGACATGCGTTTCGTAATTGTCGATAGCCTGCTGTGCGGCGGCGGCACCGGCCTCGTCACCAGTTTCGCGAGCATTGTCCAGGTCGCGGAAAAGACCACCCAGTTCGCGGGCATCGGCCTGGCGCAGGAAGGTGTAGAGCTCCTCGATCAGCGCGGGAACGCTGGTCTTCTCATGCATCGACTGGTCGGGCAGGGGGCCGAATTCGCTGCGCAAGGCGGCGATCATCCAGCCGGAGAGGTAGAGGTAACGGCCCTTCGTGGTGGCGAAATGCTTCTTGATGGAGATCATCTTCTGCTGCCCGATGAACCCGTGCCAGCAACCCAGCGACTGGGTGTAGGCGGCAGGATCGGCGTCGTATGCGTCCATGTCGGCGCGCATGATCTTCGAGGTGTATTTGGCAATATCCAGCCCTGTCTGGAACCGGTTCTGGGTGCGCAGACGTGCCGCGAATTCCGGATCGACCCCCTGCCAGTCTGCACCCAAACGGTGCTTGATCGACGATTGACGGTGGATTTCTTCGAAATAAGTCATGGAATGCAAGTCCTTCAGGTGATTGGCTTGAGGCATTTCTGCCACGCCAATCCTCGCCCGTCGCGGCTTCCAGTGTAATGTTGTCGAACTTTACAACTTTTCGGTGTAATGTTGTAAAGTTCGACACATCCCAAGGAAGTCCATCATGTCCGCCAAGACCATCTACCTCGGGCCACGCCTGAAGAAATTGCGGCGCGACCTGGGCCTGACGCAGGCCAACATGGCCACCGATCTCGACATCTCGGCCAGCTACATCGCCCTGATGGAGCGCAACCAGCGCCCGGTGACGGCTGAGATGCTGCTGAAGCTTGCAACCACGTACCGGATCAACGTGGCGGACCTGGCGGATGGAGACGCGGATGAAACTGCCGCGCGCCTGCAATCTGCGCTGCGCGATCCATTGTTCTCGGACATCGCCATCGAACCGCTCGATATCGATGACATCGCCACCAGCTATCCCGGTATCGCCGAGGCTCTGCTCCGCCTGCATACGGCCTTCGGCGAAGAGCAGCTTGCGCTGGCAGAAAAGCGGGAGGTGCGATTGGGGGGCTCCACCGATGTCGCGCCCGATCCGGTTGCCGAGGCGCGCGCATTCCTGGCCGCGCGGCGCAATTGCTTTCCCGTGCTGGATGATAGCGCCAGCGAAGCCTCCGGCAGCCTTAACTCATTCGAGGCGATGAAAGCGCATATCGCGGAGGAGCACGGTCTGGACCTGCGGCTTTCCGACGATGGCTTGCTGCGCGGGGGAACGCGCTGGCACGATTATCATCGCCGCCGCGTGCATCTATCGGAGCGGCTGGACCACTCGGGTCGACGATTCCAGGCGGCGCTCCAGATCGCGATCATGGAGCAGGGCGCGGCGGTCGACGGGCTGTTGGCGGAAGGGCGTTTTTCAAGTGAGGATAGCGAACGGCTGGTGCGACGCGCGTTGCAATCCTACTGGGCTGCTGCGCTGCTGATGCCCTACCACGCCTTTCGCAAGGCGGCGGAAAGCCTAAGCTACGATATCGAGGCGTTGGCCGCCCGGTTTTCCGTCAGTTTCGAGCAAGCGGCACATCGCCTCACGACCTTGCAGCGCCCCGGCGAGGAAGGCGTGCCGTTCTTCTTCCTTCGGGTCGACCGGGCGGGCAATGTTTCCAAGCGACTGGATGGCGCCGGCTTCCCTCTGGCGCGCCACGGCGGGGCGTGTCCCTTGTGGAATATCCACCAGGTTTTTGCCACGCCTGGAACGGCCGATGCGCAGCTTATCGAACTGCCGGATGGCGAACGCTATGTGTCGATCGCCCGCACCGTGCGCGCCGGGGGCGGGCGCTTTGGTGAGCGCAGCGTCTTGCGCGCCGTAGCGCTGACATGCTCCGCGCAACACCTTGATCGCCTTGCCTATGCAAACACGCTGAAAAGCGAAGAGCCGACACCAATTGGCGTGGCCTGTCGGCTGTGCCACCGCCCGCGCTGTATTGCCCGCTCTGCGCCCCCGATGGGCCGCGAACTGATCCCCAGTCGCTTTCGCGACAGCGGGATACCGTTCGATTTTTCTGCCGACTAGGTGTTCTGATTATTGGGAAGGCAGGCTCGCCAGTTTTGCCTCTAACATCGTGCGCACATCCACGCGCGCCTTCAGCCGCGCGGCGAGCAGGGCGGTGCCGCTGATCTTGCGCTGGACGAAGAGGATCTCCGCAGGCGGCAGATGCCAGGCGGCGCGATCCTCCGCCATCGTCATGCCTTCCTGCTGTATCGTCTTTACAAAGCTTCGGTCGCCGAAATCGAAGGGCCCCGGTTTCGAAAATTCCGCCAGAATAGCAGAGATGATCGTGCCGAAACTGTCGGCATGGGCTTGGGCCGCATGTCGGGAAAGAAATCCCGCATCGACAGCGGCGCTCGGCGATCTTGGCATGGTCCTCGGCCAGGCCTGCCGACAGGAGTCTCCTGTAGTTCTCGGAAACGAGCGGTGACACCTCGCGGGCGGCGCCGAAGTCCAGCAAGACAAGCCGCCTGCCATCCTCGGCAACGCGATAATTGGCAAAATTGGGATCGGTCTGCATCAGGCCGAAATCGAAAAGCTCGCGCAGGACGAGGGTAAAAAGACGTTCCATCATGGCATTGCGTACGTCCTGCGGCTCGCCTTCGAGTGTCTCGATCGGGCGACCGGGGACGAAGTCCATCGCCAGGACATTCTTCGTTGTCAGGTCTTCGTGCAGGCCGGGGATGATATAGTCGCTGCTCCCTTCCAACAGCTTTGCGTAGGCCGACAATTGCCGTGCCTCGCGCTGGTAATCGGCCTCCTCCCGCAATTGCACCTTCGCTTCATTCAGCAGGGGCGCGATATCCAGTTGTCCTGGTAAAAGGCCCGATACGCGCAGCAGCGTGGCAACGTTATCGACATCGGCATCGATGGATTCGCGAACGCCCGGATATTGAACCTTGATCGCAAGGTCGCGCCCGTCGCGCGTGGTGGCGCGGTGGACCTGGCCGATGGAGGCGGCGGCCAGCGGGCGGGGATTGAAATAGCTGAAATTACGGCGCCAGCCCTGTCCCCAGTCTTCGGCAAGCACCGCTTCCAGCTGCTTTGGTGGCATCGAATGCGCATTTTCGCGCAAGCGCGCGAGGATTTCGGAAAGTTCCGGCGGCAGGACGTCACCCGAATCCAGCGATACCATCTGCCCCAGCTTCATCGCCGCACCGCGCAGGTGCGAAAGCCGGTCAGCCACGCGGCCGATATTGGCAGGCGTCAGCAGGAGCTCCTGCATCCGCGGGCGTTTTCCCTCGGCCAGTCGCCGTGCCCCTTCGGCCATCACGCCGCCTGCAAGCCCGCCCGCCAGCCGCCCGAACTGGCCCAGCCGTGCCCTGCGGCTACCGGGAACGGCCCGCGCGTTCTTGTCGTTATCGCCTTGTGACATACACAACCAGATGGGGTGCGGTAAGGGAAAGGCCAGCGCGGACAAAGGTCTGTATCGCTTGTGGCCGACGCTGCGAACGAATAGGAAGCCTGGATGGCTGGTGAACTTAGAGACAATCGCGGTCGCGGCGATGCAGAATGGGGGCTTCCCCCGATCCACCCCGAAGGCCGCAAATACGGCATGATCGCGGTGGCTATCGCGCTGGCGGTGCTGCTGATTTTCGATTGGGAATTGCTGGGCTGGCCGTTGCTGGCCCTGTCGGTCGGGGTTTTCGCGTTTTTTCGCGATCCCGAACGTGTGGTGCCACAGGGTGAACGATTGCTGGTATCGCCTGCCGACGGGCTGGTCTCGCTGATCACCCAGGTGCCCCCTCCGCCCGAACTGCAACATGACTCAGAAGATGGCGGGCGTGGTCTCGGGACAGAGCCGGTCATGCGTATCTCGATTTTCATGTCGGTGTTCGACGTACATATCAATCGCTCCCCCATTGCCGGGACGATCAGGCGTATCGTCTATATTCCCGGTCGTTTCATGAATGCGGACCTGGACAAGGCGAGCGAGGAGAACGAGCGCCAGCATGTTTTGGTGGCGCGGGCCGACGGAACACCCATCGGCTTTACCCAGATTGCGGGATTGGTCGCGCGGCGCATCGTGCCTTTCGTAAAACCGGGAGATATTGTTGCCGCCGGGCAGCGTGTCGGCCTGATCCGCTTTGGCAGCCGCGTGGACCTTTACCTGCCTGCCGGAACGGAACCCACGGTGCTGCTTGGCCAGCGCGTAATTGCAGGTGAAACCGTGCTGGCCGAAATCGGCACGGCTGGACTGCTGGAAGGAGTAAGCCAATGAGGCCGGGCGAAGACGACACGCAGGATTATGATGATGAAGAGACGGCACCTGCGGGGCCTGCCTGGCTGGGGCCGAAAGCGAGCGAGCATGAACGGGTAACGCGATCGCGCGCGGGGAAGGGACTTTCGCTGCGCGCGGTATTGCCCAATGCGATCACCGCTGCTGCCCTGTGTTCCGGCCTGACGAGCATACTGTTCGCCATCGGCGGGCAGTGGGAGCAATCGGTCTTTGCCATGATCCTGGCCGGCATACTCGACATGATGGATGGACGCATCGCGCGGCTTGCTGAAGGCGCAATCGCGCTTCGGGGCGGAGCTCGATAGCCTTTCGGATTCCGCCAGCTTCGGCATAGCACCGGCATTGGTCCTATACATCTGGTCGCTTGCAGAAATGCCGCGCTTCGGCTGGCTGGCGGCGCTGGCCTATGCCATTTGCTGCGCCTTGCGCCTGGCGCGCTTCAACGCCCAGATCGACGTTGATGACCAGCCCCACAAGTCCGCCGGCTATCTCACTGGCGTTCCCGCGCCGATGGGGGCGGGCTTTGCCTTCATGCCGATGTATCTCTGGCTGGCAACTGGCGAGGAATTTTTCCGCGACCCGTGGCTGGTGGGGCCGTGGGTCATCGCCATTGCAGTGCTAATGGTGTCGAACCTTGCCACGCCGAGCTGGAAATCACTGCGTCCATCGGGCGATTTCAAGTTGGCCTTTATCGCGCTCGCAGGGCTGCTGGTAGGCGGATTGCTGATCGAGACATGGTGGACGCTGGTTCTGATCGGTGTGGTGTACCTGGCTCTGATCGCCTGGGCCGTGGCAGGATATGCGAAGATCAGGCGGGCAAGACAGGCTCCCGTGACGGACGAGAGCGAGACAGATGCTACGCCGCCAGCAGGGCGAAAGCCTCTTGCGGTCGACGAAGTGGACGAGGCGCTGTCACGACCGCGCGATCGATAGCGGCGATCTCGATGCGGATTTCGCGCCATCGGACAAGCCCGTGGCGGATCGATGCATGGCAGGAGAATAGCGATGCCGCTGCCACAAAGCCGAAGAATGCCGAAATCGCGATTGCCATTAACATTGTTCGAAGCCCCGTTGTTTGTTCCTGTTGCGTTCTCTGTTCCACTTTCGTTCCAGCTGGTCAAGCGTTTTGTTCTTCCTGTGTTCTCATCGGGAAATTTGAGACTGGATTTCCCCGTCCACCTCCGCTAGTGGCGCGACCGTCTGAAGGGTTGGAGCGATTCCCGTTCCCACCCGCTCAGGCAAATCCACATGGAAGGCACTGACATACCGGTGCCACCTCGTGCTCACGGCGCGAGGTCGGTTCCCCGTCTTCCAGAGGCTTAACCGGAAAGGAATTTTCTTATGGCGGCTCCTACCGTCACGATGCAGCAATTGATCGAGGCCGGCGCACACTTCGGCCACCAGACCCACCGCTGGAACCCGCGCATGAAGCCGTACATCTTCGGCAGCCGCAACGGTGTTCACATTATCGACCTGTCGCAGACCGTGCCCCTGATGGCGCGCGCGCTGGACTTCGTGTCCTCCACCGTTCGCGCGGGCGGCAAGGTTCTGTTCGTCGGCACCAAGCGCCAGGCGCAGGAGCCGATTGCACAGGCAGCACGTTCGTGCGGCCAGCATTTCGTCAACCACCGCTGGCTGGGCGGCATGCTCACCAACTGGAAGACGATTTCGCAGTCGATCAAGCGTCTTAAGGCTCTGGAAGAGCAGCTGGCCGGCGACACCTCGCTGATCACCAAGAAGGAAGTCCTGCAGCTGACGCGTGAACGCGACAAGCTGGAACTGTCCCTCGGCGGTATCCGCGACATGGGCGGCATCCCGGACGTGATGTTCGTGATCGACGCCAACAAGGAAGACCTCGCCATCAAGGAAGCCGGCGTGCTCGGCATCCCCGTGATCGGCGTGCTCGATACCAATGTTGACCCCAGCGGCATCGCCTTCCCGATCCCCGGCAATGACGACGCCAGCCGCGCTGTGCGCCTGTACTGCGATGCAGTGGCCAAGGCTGCCAGCACCGGCACGACCGAAGGCGTTGTGGACTCCGGCGCCGATATCGGTGCCATGGATGCTCCTCCCGCAGAAGCCGCCGTTGCCGAAGCTCCTGCAGAGGAGCCAAAGGCTGAGGAAGCCAAGGCAGAAGAGAAGCCCGCCGAGGCTGCGGCCGACGCCTGATCTCTCGTGTGACTGCGCCGCGTAAGCTGCGCGTCACAATTTACGCACATCGGGCCGGTGCATCCTCATTATGGGGATGAACCGGCCCCAGATTATATTGAAGGAAAGACACATGGCTGCATTTTCCGCAACCGACGTGAAAGCCCTGCGCGAGAAGACCGGCGCGGGCATGATGGACGCCAAGAAGGCACTTGAATCCACCAATGGCGATATCGAAGCCGCAATCGACGCACTGCGCGCCAAGGGCCTTGCCACCGCGCAGAAGAAGTCCAGCCGCACCGCGGCAGAAGGCCTTGTCGGTGTCGCCGTCGAGGGCACCGAGGGCGTTGCCGTCGAAGTGAACTCCGAGACCGACTTCGTCGCCAAGAACGAGCAATTCCAGGATTTCGTGCGCAAGACCACGCAGGTGGCTCTGGGCATGGACAGTGACGATGTCGAGGCGCTGAAGGCTGCATCCTACCCCGATGGCGGCACCGTGTCCGACAAGCTGACCGACAATGTGGCCACCATCGGTGAGAACCAGCAGGTTCGCCGCATGAAGAGCGTTGCCGTGTCGAACGGCGTGGTCGTGCCTTACATGCACAACGCGCAGGCACCCAACCTCGGCAAGATCGGCGTACTCGTCGCGCTAGAATCCGAAGCAGGTGCCGATGTGCTGGAACCTCTGGGCAAGCAGCTGGCGATGCACATCGCCGCCGCTTTCCCGCTGGCGCTGACCGCCGAAGGCCTTGACCCCGAAGTGATCGAGCGCGAGCGCAAGATCGCTGCCGAAAAGGCTGCCGAAAGCGGCAAGCCCGAAAACGTGCAGGAAAAGATGGTTGATGGCGCGGTGAAGAAGTACGCCAAGGAGAACGCTCTCCTCAGCCAGCTGTTCGTGATGGACAACAAGACCCCCATCGCCGACGTCGTGGCTGCCGCTGGCAAGGAAGCCGGCAAGGAAATCACCTTGGTGGACTATGTCCGCTTCCAGCTTGGTGAAGGCATCGAAAAGGAAGAAAGCGACTTCGCAGCAGAAGTTGCTGCTGCCGTCGGCGGCTAATCGCTTCTACCTTGTGAAGCTTTGAAGGGCCGCCGGACTTTCGGGTTCGGCGGCCTTTCTCGTTTCTGGCTGCAAAAGCGCATTGGAACCCTTGGCAGTTTCACCCGCTCGCTCTAGGAAGCCTGCCAACCCCGGTTCGAGAGGAAAATCCGCCCCATGCTGCTGCCCAATTCCAAGCGTATCCTTCTGAAACTCTCGGGAGAGGTGCTGATGGGCAAGCAGGAATATGGCATCGATCCGGAATATGTCGCGCGTCTTGCGGAAGAGGTGAAGGCGGCAAAGGAGACGGGCCTCGACATTTGCCTGGTGATCGGCGGCGGCAATATCTTTCGCGGCATGGCGGGCGCGGCCAAGGGGCTGGAGCGGACTACCGGCGATTACATGGGCATGCTGGCGACCGTGATGAACGCGCTGGCCATGCAGTCCGCGTTGGAAAAGATTGGCGTGGCGACCCGCGTGCAAAGCGCCATTCCGATGAACGCCGTGTGCGAACCTTACATCCGCCGCCGGGCGGAGCGGCATCTGGAAAAGGGCCGCATCGTGATTTTCGCGGCCGGCACGGGCAATCCGTTCTTCACCACCGACACCGGCGCCGCGCTGCGTGCTGCCGAAATGAAATGCGACGCGCTGCTGAAGGGTACCAGCGTCGATGGGGTCTATAACAAGGATCCCAAGCGCTTTGCCGATGCGGAGCGTCACGAAACAATTACCTATTCCAAGGTCTTGAGTGATAACCTCAAGGTCATGGATGCCGCCGCCGTGGCGCTGTGCCGCGAAAACGACATTCCCATCGTGGTCTTCTCGATCCGCGAAAAGGGCAATGTCGCGCGGGTGCTGGCGGGCGAGGGTGTGCAGACGATTGTCAGGAAGGATGACTGAAAATGAAATATGACAAGGCCGATGTGGAACGCCGCATGCAAGGCGCGATCGAGAGCCTGAAAGGGGATCTTTCGGGCTTGCGCACGGGGCGCGCCAACACCTCTTTGCTCGATCCCGTGGTGGTGGAAGTCTATGGCTCCATGATGCCGCTGAACCAGGTCGCCACCGTCAACGCGCCAGAGCCGCGAATGCTGGCCGTGCAGGTGTGGGACAAGGCCAATGTCAGCGCCGTGGAAAAGGGTATTTCCAAGGCCAATCTGGGCCTCAACCCCATGACCGACGGCCAGACCGTGCGCCTGCCCATGCCCGACCTCAACGAGGAGCGCCGCAAGGAACTGGCCAAGCTGGCTGGCACCTATGCAGAAAAGGCCAAGATCGCCGTGCGCAACGTGCGCCGAGACGCGAACGAGGCGTTGAAGGAAGATGAAAAGAAGAAGGAAATCTCCGAGGACGATCGCAAGCGTCTGGAGGACGAGGTCCAGAAGATGACCGACAAATACGTAGCCGATGTGGATGCTGCTGCCGAGGCCAAGGAAAAGGAAATCCTGGCGCAATAGTCGCGGCAAGATCGCTCTCGTGTCTGATCCCTCTTCCACCAGCTCCATGCCACGCCACGTGGCGATCATCATGGATGGCAATGGCCGCTGGGCCAAGAAGCGCCGCGTGCCGCGCGCGCTTGGTCACAAGCAGGGCGGGGAGGCGGTGCGGCGCGTGGTGCAGGCGGCAGAGAATCTGGGGCTGGAGTGCCTGACGCTTTACGCCTTCTCGTCCGAAAACTGGAAGCGGGACGAGGAGGAGATTTCGGACCTGATGAACCTCATGCGCAGGTTTATCGAGGCCAATCTGGAAGACATGGTCGAGCGCAAGGTGCGGCTGAAGATCATCGGTGATTACAAGGCCTTCGCGCCCGATATTGTCGAACGGCTGGAAGATGCCCTGGAGCGCACCAGGGATGGTGAGCGGACACTGGCCGTCGCGTTGAACTACGGTGCGCAGCAGGAAATCGCCCGTGCCGCGCGGCTGGCGGCCGAGGAGGGCGAGGTAACGCCCGAAAGCATGGAGCGCCATCTCTACACGAGTGACCTGCCCCCGCTCGATTTGCTGATCCGCACCAGCGGCGAAGTGCGACTGTCGAACTTTTTGCTGTGGCAATCGGCCTATGCCGAGATGCTGTTCATGGATGTGCTCTGGCCAGACTTCGGCGAGGATCACCTGCGCGAAGCCTGCGAGGAATTCGCGAGACGGGAGCGCCGTTATGGAGGACGTTGAGAACCTCCCGCCAGAACGCCGCCGCGACAAGATCAAGGCGATGGCGAAACGCTATGCCACGGTGCCGCTATCGGTGCGCACCAGCGACTTGCCCAAGCGCGCGGCAAGTGCGGCGGTGATGATGGTGGTGGCGGGCGGCGCGTTGTGGCTGGGCGGGGTCGTGGTCACGTTCTGTGTAGCGGTGGGTATTGTCGTGCTCGGTGAAATGGTGCGATGATCTGGCGCAGTACGAGATAATGCGGGTGCCCGCTTTATCGGTATTGTGCTGGGCGTCGGGTACTCATTGGTCTGGGCCGCCTGGTTGCTGTCGCAGATCGATTCGGTGCCGAATATCTTGCTGCTCATCGCATTAGGCGTCGTCGTAATGGTCGACACATTCGGCCTATTTTTCCGGACGGACGATCGGCGGACCCAAGATAGCGCCCTCGATCAGCCCCTCCAAGACATGGGCTGGCCTGTTTGGCGGGGCCGTGGGCGCGACGATTGCTCTGGTCGGTATTCCGGTGTCATTCGGCTGGCTGCCAATGCCGGGTTCGCATGACTGGGCACGCATACGTCATATTCGCTCGGGGCTGCTGGCCGTGGTCGCGCAGACCGGGGATTTCTTCGAAAGCTGGATGAAGCGAAAGGCTGCATGAAGGACTCGTCCAATCTCATACCCGGTCATGGCGGCGTGTTCGACAGAATCGACGGATTGATATGCGGTAGCGTTATCTTGTGGCGAAGTTTACATGGTATTCTCTTGGTCTGATGACCCGCTCAATCTCCCTCCTCGGCGCGACCGGCTCGATCGGCGACTCCACTCTCGACCTCATTCGCAATGATCGCGACAACTGGAATGTCGTCGCGCTCAGCGCCAATTGCTCGGCGGAGAAGCTGGCGAGGCTGGCTATCGAATTTGATGCCGAGATCGCGGTGGTGGGCGACGAGGGCTGCCTGCCTGAACTGCGCCAGCATCTCTCCGGCACTTCGATAGAGGCTGCCGGCGGTCGTCAGGCGCTGTGCGATGCTGCTGCGCGTCCGGTGGATATCACCGTGGCTGCCATCGTCGGCTGCGCGGGCCTTGCGCCCACCATGCGTGCGATAGAGCAGGGCAACACCGTCGCGCTCGCCAACAAGGAAGCGCTGGTCTCGGCGGGCGAAGTGATGACGCGGCTTGTCGCGCAGCACGGCACCACGCTGCTGCCGGTCGATTCCGAACATAACGCCATTTTCCAGTGCCTTGAGGGCGGCAAGCTCGAGGACGTGCGATGGATCACCCTGACGGCCAGCGGCGGACCTTTCCGGACCAAGAGCATGGCCGAACTTGAGGCAGCAACGCCCAAGCAGGCCGTGGCGCATCCCAATTGGGACATGGGCGCAAAGATCAGCGTCGATTCCGCCACCATGATGAACAAGGGGCTGGAATTCATCGAGGCGTTCCACCTCTTTCCGGTCGGGCTGGACCGGTTGCGCATCATCGTCCACCCGCAAAGCGTGATCCATTCGATGGTCGAATATCGCGACGGCTCCACGCTGGCGCAGCTTGGGCCAAGCGACATGCGCGTGCCGATTGCCTCCACTCTGGCATATCCCGCGCGGATGGACACCAATTGCAAGCCGCTCGACCTTGCCACCATCGGGGAACTCAGCTTTTTCGCGCCCGATGAGGAGCGTTTCCCCGCGACCCGTCTGGCGCGCGAGGCGGCCCACGCCGGTGGTGCCGCGCCCGCCGTCCTCAACGCAGCGAACGAGGTGGCAGTGGCCGCTTTCCTCGCCGGTCAGGTGAAGTTCACGCAAATTTCGGCAATATCTGCCAGAACCCTCGATAGTTACGCGCCGCCTGCGCCTCAATCGCTCGACGAAGTCCTTTCTGTCGATGCCGAGGCGAGGGCGCGCGCCGGAGAGATGCTGGAGATCGCCTGACCCATGTTCGAAACGCTGCCATTCTGGGTGTATCCCCTCGGCTTCCTGTTGATGCTTGGCCCGCTGGTCGTGCTGCACGAACTGGGTCATTACCTTGTCGGACGCATGTTCGGCGTCGGGGCAGAAGCTTTCTCGGTCGGATTCGGCAAGGAAATTGCCGGGTTTACCGATAAACGCGGCACCCGCTGGAAGCTCTCGGCCTTGCCACTGGGCGGCTATGTCCAATTCCAGGGCGATATGAACCCCGCCAGCCAGCCCAATGCCGACGCGCCTGTGCGCAAGGGTGATTTCCAGGCCGCCACCTTGTGGCAGAAAACCCTGATCGTGGCCGCGGGGCCGGCTGCCAACGTCCTGATCGCCATCGGCATTTTTACGGCTTTCTTCATGATCTTTGGCAATCCGGTGGCTGCCAATCCGGAAGAAGAAACCGTGATCGCTGCCTTCGCCGAGGATTCGCCCGCGCGCGATGCCGGCCTCCAGCTGGGTGACCGGATCGTGGCCGTGGAAGGCGAGGAAACCGGCGATTTCCGCGAGATTGCCCAGTCCATAATGCTTTATCCCGATCGCGAGCTGGACATTACCGTCGAGCGCGATGGCTCCACCTTCACTGTTCCCATCGTGGCGGACCGTATTGAAGTGAGCGACCAGTTCGGCAACCAGACCGTTATCGGCCGCATCGGGGTGGAAGGTCGCCCCGGTGAACGCATTTTCGAACCGGTTGGCCCCATCGTAGCCGTTGGCATGGCATGGCAGCAGTGCCTTGAGACGGTAGACCTGATGGTAACCGGCATTGGCCAGATTTTTACCGGTGAACGCTCGGTAAAAGAGCTTGGCGGGCCGATCACCATTGCCAAGGTATCGGGAGAGCAGCTGAGCCTCGGCTGGTTGGAATTCACCAGCTTCGCGGCGCTGATCTCGCTTAATTTGGCATTCATTAACTTGCTGCCAATCCCCGCGCTCGACGGTGGGCATCTGGCTTTCTACGCGGTCGAGGCGATCCGTCGCAAGCCAGCCAGCCCGCGCAGTCAGGAATGGGCATTCCGCACCGGCATGGCTCTCGTGCTGGCTCTGATGCTGTTCGTGACTCTGATCGATATAGCCAAGCTGCCTGTTTTCGGCAGTTAGGCCGAAACGGTTTAGGTGGGGAAAAGGACGACGGTTATCACGCGTATCGGGGCAACTTCGCTTGATTGCCAGACTGGCATCGGGCAAGGGCGCTTTTCGCGTGAGAAACGGGCAAACCTGATACCCGCTGGGGGCGGGGATGCGGTTTGCAAATTCGCCAGTGCGCAAGTGTCGACAAGAGTGGACGGATAATGGGCTCCAAGGCCAGGACGATAATTTCCCAGCATTACGTGACGACCCTGCTGGGTTGCACCATGCTTGCAGGATTGCCGGCGCAAGCGCTGGCGCAGGATGGCGACAGTGCCCCGCGCGAAGAGCAGGCTCTTGAAGACGCGATGGAGACGCTGGGCAGCGATCCTGCCGAGGCGACTGCGCAAGAGCCGGTCGAGGTCACGCAGGAAGCCCCTGCACCCGCTCCGCAAGAGCAGGGTGATATCATTCGTTCCATCGGCGTATCGGGCGCTCAGCGGCTGGAGCCGGAGACGATCGTTTCCTACATCCAGCTGCGCCCTGGCATGGCGTACACTGCGGCCGCAGCCGACCAGGCCCTGATCGACCTTGCGAACACCGAGTTGTTCGCGGATTTCTCCATCGCCAACAACAATGGCAACGTGATCATCACGGTCGAGGAAAACCCGATCATCAATCGTATCATCCTGGAGGGCAACCGCCGGATCGACAACGAGAAGATCATCCCCGAGATCAACCTCTCGCCGCGCCAGATCTTTACTCGCAGCCGCGTGCGCGCCGATGTTGCCCGCATCATCGAGCTGTACAAGCGCCAGGGCCGCTTTGCCGCCACGGTAGAGCCGCAGATGGTCATGCTCGACCAGAACCGCGTGGACGTGATCTTCGAGATTTCCGAAGGCCCCAAGTCCAAGGTTCGCCAGATCAACATCATCGGCAACGAAGTGTTCTCCGACGGTGATTTGAAGGACGAGATGGTGACGCGCGAGGACAGCCTGTTCGCGCTGTTCAGCTCCAACACCAGCTATGACCCCGATCGCCTCGCGTTCGACCAGCAGAAGCTGCGCCAGTTCTACCTGACCGAAGGCTATGCCGATTTCCGCGTCGTTTCCGCCGTGGCCGAGCTGACGCCGGACAAGCGCGACTTCATCATCACCTATGTGGTGGAAGAGGGCGAACGCTACGAATTCGGCGATGTCGAAGTCGTCAGCCAGTTGCGTGATTTCTCGTCGGAACAGCTTTCGGCCGGCCTCTCCATGAAGACGGGCGACTGGTATAATGCCGAGCAGGTCGATCAGACCATCGAGGGGCTGACCGAGACCGCCGGTGCTTTCGGCTATGCCTTTGCCGATGTGCGTCCGCGCATTCAGCGCAATCCCGAAACCCGCACGATGGACGTGACCTTCACCGTCTCCGATGCGCCGCGCGTTTATGTCGAGGCGATCGAGATCAACGGCAACACGTTGACGCAGGACAAGGTGATTCGCCGCGAATTCCGTATTGCGGAAGGCGATGCCTTCAGTTCCCTGCAAGTCGCGCGTTCATCTGCCCGCATCAATTCGCTTGGTTATTTCCAGGAGAATTTCGAAGTCGAGCAGGTCGAGGGCAGCAGCCCGGATCGCATCATCCTGCAAGCGAACGTGCAGGAAGAGCCGACCGGCGAACTGTCGCTGTCGGCGGGCTTCTCCTCGCTGGAAAGCTTCATCTTCAACGGCTCGATCAAGCAGAACAACTTTCGCGGTCGCGGCCAGACCATTGGCCTGGGCGTCAACTATTCGCGCTATTCGCGCTCGGCCAATGTCAGCTTTACCGAACCCAAGGTGTTCGATCGCGATATCGCGCTGGGCTTCGACATCTATCGCCAGGATTTCAATAACGGCTATTTCGACCGCGATAACGCCACTTACGAACAGACGACCACCGGTATCTCGCTGCGCATGGGCGTGCCGCTGACCGAGTATATGAGCCTGTTGGGCAGCTATACGCTGAACTACCAGGAAGTGACCGTGGCAGAGCAGCAGTTCTTTGCCGATTTCGACGGTGACGGCGTTACCCAGTGCGAACCGTTGTTGGCAGGCCGATACCTTTGCGATGCGCTGGGCAATCGCTTGCAGTCCATCCTCGGCTTGTCTTTGACCTACAGCTCGGTGGACAGCCGGATCCGTCCGACGCGCGGTGCGAACGTGACTGCCAGCGTACAGTTTGCCGGTGCTGGCGGCGATACGCGATATATTCGTACTCGCGTGAACGCTGCGCAATACTTCCCGCTGGGTGCAGGTTTCATCGGTTCACTGCGTCTCGAGGGCGGCTATATCAACGGCCTTGGCGACGATGTGTTGCTGACGGACCGCTTCTTCCTTGGCGAAGGACAGATCCGCGGCTTCGACATTCGCGGTGTCGGGCCGCGCGTTGTGCGCCGGTTCTACGAGCCTGACGAAGACGGAAATCAGGTTCTCATCCCGCTCGGCGACGATCGCAACCAGGACGATGCGCTTGGTGGCGAGGCCTATTACCTCGCCCGTGCCGAAGTGGAAATTCCGCTCGGCTCCGGCGCGCGCGAACTCGGCCTGCGCCCCTCGATCTTCGTCGATGTGGGTTCGGTGTTCGGCATCGATGCTCCGCAACTCACGCAAAGCCCGCTGCCCGATGGCCTGTTCATCGCCCAGCGCGATGGTGAGGGCAATCCTCTGTTTGCCCAGAACACCCGTGATGCCAATGGCAACATCGTCAGCTCGGAGCTTACCATTAACCCGCTTGCCCCCGATGGGAGCGAGAATAGCCCGGTTGGCCAGCGCCTTCCGCCCTTTAGCGAGGAATTCCTCGGCGATACGCCTTCGCCGCGCGTCACTGCCGGCATCGGCGTGAACTGGAACTCCCCATTCGGTCCGTTCAGGATTGATGTAGCTTACGATGTGTTATCGGAGCGCGGGGACGAAACCAAAACCTTCTCCTTCAACGTAGGAACGCAATTCTAATGAATATTTTCGCAAAATCGGCGCTGGGCGCCGCATGTGCCGTTGCCGGTGCCAGCCTTGCCATTCCCGCCGCAGCGCAGGTGAACGGCATCGCCACAGCCGATATCGGTTTCGCGGTGGCAAATTCGCAGGCTTTCCAGACCGGTTACCAGCAGATCGCCACGCAGTATCAGACACAGCGCACCACCATCGAGCAGCGCACCCAGCAGCGCCAGCAGCTGGTTCAGACCTTCGACACCAATGGTGACGGACAACTGGACCAGGCCGAGCAGGCAGCAACGCAGGATCCGAACAACACCACCGTTCAGCAGGTCCAGGCTCTCGACCAGGAAATTGCAACGCTGCAGCAGCCCATCAACCGTGCCCGTGTCTATGTGGTGCAGCAGGTGGCGCAGCAGTATTCCGCCGCCCTTCAGCAGGTCATCAGCGACCAGAACATCCAGTTCGTGATGGCACCGGAATCGCTGGTTTACGCGCCGGAATCTGCCGATGTCACGACCAGTGTCGTTACGGCGCTCAACACGCGGGTTCCCAGCGTGCAGGTTGCCCCGCCTGCCGATTGGCAGCCCAGCGAAGCTGCAGTGGGCCTGTTCCAGCAGATTCAGCAGATCCTCATGATGGCTGCCATGCAGCAGCAACAGGCCGCTACGCAGGGTGCTGCCGCACCGGCATCAACCGGCCGTTAAGACAAACGACAAGGGGCAGGGCCATGAGTGAAACGCAAGACTACGACGTCGTCCGTATCCTCGAGGCCCTGCCGCATCGCTATCCGCTACTCCTGGTGGACCGGGTCAGCGAGCTGGTTAAGGGTGAGCGGATCACGGCCATCAAGGGCGTGACCATGAACGAGCAGTTCTTCCAGGGCCATTTTCCCGGCCGTCCGATCATGCCCGGTGTCTTGCAGATCGAAGCGCTGGCTCAGGCCAGCGGTATCCTCGGGATCGAGACCCTGGAGTTGGCCGGGACCGGCAAGCTCGTCTATTTCATGGCCATCGAAAACGCCAAGTTCCGCGCTCCGGTGACGCCGGGCTGCCTGCTGACGCTGGAAAGCACGTTTACCCAGCAGCGCAGCAAGGTGTGCAAGTTCGATTGCAAGGCCAGCGTGGATGGCAAGGTCACCTGCGAAACCAGCATCACGGCGATGATTGCCTGAGGCTGCAGCCGACCGCCAAGCGAACAATTGGGTTGCCAGCGGCAACTTTCCCCACTATCCGGCCCGCTTTCCCCCTATTGGCGAGCCGGTCGGAACCGGTTCAAACCATCGAAGGACATACCGCCATGAAGGCAGACATTCATCCCGAATACCACATGATCAACGTCAAGATGACCGATGGCACCGAGTTCCAGACGCGCTCCACCTGGGGTTCGGAAGGCGACACGATGAACCTCGAAATTGATCCCACCAGCCACCCGGCATGGACCGGCGGCCCGCAGCGCCTGCAGGATGGCGGCCGCGTTGCCCAGTTCAACAAGCGTTTCGGCGGTCTCTCGCTCAAGAAGAAGTAAGCGCATTCGCGCGGGCTTCGCTCGAATATTGAAGAAGGGCGGTCCGATCGGGCCGCCCTTTTCGTATCAGTCCACCCTCCGTTCGTACCGCATGACGCCCAGATAGACCAATTCGCCGGTGTCCATCGGGTGGTTCTGCCCATCGAACACCGCGACTTCGGGATAATCATAGATCGTCTTGCCGTCGATACAGGCGATATTGATCCCGTATTTGTCCGGGTCCGATCGGGTCTGGTGGAAGGGATGGATCCCGCATTTCGAACAGAAGCGATGCTTCGCCTCGCCCGATCCGAAGGTGTAGAGCGTGAGTGAACCTTCGCCCTGCGTAATCTCCAGCGCAGCCAGCGGTACATCCAGCATCACCACGCCCTTCATCGCGCAGATGGTGCAGTTGCAGCGCCGGATCGTGGGATTGTCCGGCACGTCGATGGTGAAGCGTACCGCGCCGCAGTGGCATCCGCCCGATTGCACTTCGCGCATTTCACTCATCCCCACGGCCTTTCGCGATACCATTTGGTGATCACGTACTTCACGCCCTTGCGCACTTTCATCCCGTGGTGGAGCGTGGCGGCGTTGCAGCTGCCATCGGGCCGCTTGTTGTCCCAGCACACCAGCTTGCCGGTTTCGGGCTGGAAGGTTTTTCCGATTACCTTGAAGCGCGTGCCGCCACCGGCCTCCACCTCATTGAGATAGACCATGAAGGTCCATGTTCGATTACCGGCGACGCTGCAGAACTTGTCGAAATCGGCGCCTTGCGGCTCGAAATAATCGGTGTGTGGCTTGAACTCCTGCCCCACTTCGTAACGCTGACCCTGCACAGGCTCTCCGTGGGCGCGGTCGATGCCGTTCAATTCGAACAACAGATCCTCCAACTCCTTCACAGCGGCCTCCTTGGAATCGAGGTCGCAGGTCTCGCTGGTGCGGAAATAATCGTCGCCATTGGCATCGGCGATGGTGGAGGGGCGGCGATCCTTGTCGATCAGCGCGATCAGGCGGGCGCACAGGTCTGGCGGCAGGAAGCCGGGGCAATCGAGCAGTGTCAAACGGGGGGAGGGCACGCGGCGAACCCGCCGGTCCCGCAGAAGCATTTCTGGAGTGGTATCGCCCGGAGTCGTCATGCATTCTTGTTTACCCGTGCATGGACGCCTTTCAACCTGTGAAATTATATTGCGTCTGGGCGGCTCTGAAGCACTTTTCACTTTGCACAGGCGATGAGTTGTGCAACAGGCTCGCGCCCGCGCCGAATGCGGCTTGACCGTTCGGCGCAGACCCCTAACAGGCCGCCTCTCGGCATATGTGTCTGGTTCTTGTGGCGATCGTAGCTCAGTTGGTTAGAGCGCCGGTTTGTGGTACCGGAGGTCGCGGGTTCAAACCCCGTCGATCGCCCCATTTTTCCAGCATCCCTGCCGCTTTTGTATTGAGAGAGGGCAAGGGTAATGCCGGCATTCTGGAGTGAACCCGACTGGGACGAGCACGAACGTGTGGAGGTTGTGCATGATCGCGCTTCCGGCCTCACGGCGATCATCGCGCTGCATTCCACTCACCTCGGCCCGGCTGCGGGCGGCACCCGCTTCTGGCACTACGAAGACCCGGCAAATGCCATGCGCGATGCGCTGCGCCTGTCGCGCGGGATGAGTTACAAGAATGCCATGGCCGGCCTGCCCATCGGTGGCGGCAAGGCCGTGGTCCTTCTCGACAAGTCGGGCAAGAAGACAGAAGCGATGCTGCACGCTTTCGGCGATGCGGTGGAGGCGCTGGACGGGCGCTACGTCACCGCCGAGGACGTTGGCGCGACGGAGGCCGACATGGTCGCTATCCGCACGCGGACGGAGCATGTTTGCGGACTGCCCGCCGAAGAAGGCGATGCAGGCGGCGATCCCGGTCCCTTTACGGCGATGGGCATTTATCACGGCATCAAGGCCGCCGTGGCGCACAAGCTGGGCAAGGATTCGATGCAGGGCGTGCACGTGGCCGTCCAGGGTTGCGGTTCCGTTGGCGGCGGCGTGGCACGGCTGCTGGCAAAGGATGGCGCGCGGCTGACCCTTTCCGATATCGACCATAAGCGTGCCGAGGCCATGGCCCATGAACTGGGTGGGAAGGCCGTTTGCGCCGATCAGGTAATGGGCGTGGAATGCGATGTGTTCAGTCCCAACGCGCTGGGTGCCATCCTCGATGACGAGGGTATTGCCCGGCTCGATTGCGCAATCATTGCAGGCGGCGCGAACAACCAGTTGGCACGGCCCAAACACGGGCAGCAATTGCATGAGAGCGGCATCCTGTATGCGCCCGACTATGTGATCAACGCGGGCGGCATCATCAACGTCAGCTACGAATACCTCTGCCGCCGTGAGGGAACCCCTTGCGACATCAACGAAGTGCGCAAACGGATCGCGCAGATCCCGGCGCGCCTTGCCGAGATATGGAGCGAGAGCGACAGCAGCGGTCGGCCGTCAAACGAGGTTGCCGATGCGATGGCCCAGAAGTTGATTGGCCGCGGTTGATCGGCATAGCCTGAGCATAACGGGCGAAATAGGTCCGGTTTTGCTTGTCCGTGCGCACGACGACTGTAAAAGACCCGGCGAGAGGGTGACTTTGTCCAGAACATGCATGGTTTCGCCAATCCTGCCCGTTTCCTGAGGATCGCCAAGTGGCTCACCATGCCGCTTCTGGTGAGTGGCCTGCTGTTGTCTTTCGGCGCGGTCGCCTGGGGGCTGACGCAGGTTCCTCCCGACCGATTGATGGGCGATACGGTGCGTATCCTGTTCGTTCATGTGCCCGCTGCATGGCTGGGGATGGGCGGCTGGTCCGCCATTGCCATCGCCAGCCTGATGGAGCTTGTCTGGCGCCACCCGCTGGCCGCCATCGCGGCACGCGCCGCTGCCGTGCCGGGTGCGACCTTTACCGCGCTGTGCCTCATCACCGGCTCTATCTGGGGCCGCCCGACGTGGGGAACATGGTGGGTGTGGGACGGACGGCTTACCTCGATGCTGGTGCTGTTGTTCCTCTATCTCGGTTATATCGCCCTTTCGTCCTCGCTGGCGCGCGAAGGGCAGTCCAGCAGGATCGCCGCAATCTTCGGCCTCGTGGGGGCGATCAACATTCCGATCATCAACCGTTCAGTGGTGTGGTGGAATAGCCTGCACCAGCCGCCCAGCATCACCATGGGCGAAAGTGCCATTGATCCGGTTTTCCTTTGGCCGCTATTGATTGCTACGCTGGGATTTTCGTTGCTGTTCGGCGGCGTGGTGCTGGCCCGGATGCGCGCGATCCTTGCCGATATCCAGGCCGAGGCGCGGCTTCGGCGCAAGGCCTTGCAGGCAGAGGAAGCAACAGGGTGAGGGAATCGCTTGACCAATGGCTGTTCGTCTATGCTGCATTGGGGGTAACGCTGGTAGGTACGCTGGCACTGGTTATCTCCAGCTGGCTGGCCATGCGCCGGGCTGAAAAGCGGCGCGAGGAGACACGCAGGAAATGAATGCCAATACGAACCGCGGGCTGAAGCCCAAGCACCAGAGGCTGGTGCTGGTGGTCGTCGCCCTCGTGGCGCTGGTGGGCGCCGGATTGCTGGCGGCCTATGCCCTGCGCAACCAGGCGAGCTATTTCTACGTGCCGGCCGATATTGCCGCCAGCCCGCCCGCGCCGGGCCAGGCGATCCGCCTCGGCGGCATGGTGGAAAACGGCTCCATCGACACAGCGGCAGACGGGGTCACGGTGGAATTCGTGGTGCAGGACGGGATAGCGCGTGTCCCCGTAACCTACGCAGGCATTGTACCTGCGCTGTTCGTCGAGGGATCGGGCGTCGTGGCAGAGGGCAGCATGAGCGCCGATGGCACTTTCGTGGCCGACAACCTGCTCGCCAAGCATGACGAGAATTACATGCCGCGCGAGCTTGAGGGCATGAGCACGGCGGAACTTCGCGAAGAGTTGCAAGAGAGCGTGGCAGGACCCGGCGAATGATCGCAGAGATTGGCCTTGCTGCCCTGTGGCTTGGCGCCGCACTGGCCGTCCTGCAACTTCTTGGCGGCTTTCTTGGTGCGCGAGACGAGAGTAACGAACTGACCGCGCTCGTCCGCCCTGCGGCGGTGTTGCAGGCGGGGTTGTGCGCAGTGTCCTTCGGCGCGCTGGTCTATGCCTTTGCTGTTACCGATCTTTCGGTAAAGCTGGTGGCTACTCATTCGCATTCGATGAAGCCGATGGCGTTCAAGCTGTCGGGCGCGTGGGCCAATCACGAGGGCTCCATGCTGCTGTGGATCACCGTGATGGCGCTTGCAGGCGGCCTGATCGCCCTGATCGAGCATCGCCTGCCCAAGCGCATGATGATGGCGACACTGGGCGCGCAGGCCTGCGTGGCGGTGGGTTTCTACCTGTTTATCCTGCTGTCTTCCAATCCGTTCGAGCGGCTTTCACCCGTGCCCGCCGAGGGCAATGGCCTGAACCCGTTGCTGCAGGACATGGGCGTGTCGTTCCACCCGCCCACGCTCTATATCGGCTATGTCGGGCTGTCGGTCGCGTTCAGCTTTGCCGTCGGTGCATTGCTGACCCGCAATGTCACACCGGAATTCGCTCGCGTGATGCGACCCTGGGTCCTCGCCTCGTGGATATTCCTCACCATCGGCATCGCCGCCGGTTCCTACTGGGCCTATTACGAGCTGGGCTGGGGCGGCTGGTGGTTCTGGGATCCGGTGGAGAATGCCAGCCTGATGCCGTGGCTCGCGGCCACCGCCCTGCTGCATTCGGCCAGCGTGCTGGCGGCGCGCGATGCCTTGCGGACGTGGACCATCATGCTGGGCGTTATCGCTTTTTCGATGAGCATGTTGGGCACCTTCCTCGTGCGCTCGGGCATTCTTACCTCCGTGCATGCCTTCGCCGTCGATCCGGAACGCGGCAGTTTCATCCTCGTGCTGCTGGCGCTGTATATCGGCGGTGCGCTGGTGCTGTTTGCCCTTCGCGCCAACACGATTGCCGAGGGGGAGCGCTTTTCGCTGCTCAGCCGCGAGGGCGCGCTGGTGGTAAATAATGTGGCGCTCACTGCCATCCTCGGCATCGTGCTGCTGGGCACGTTGTATCCGCTGCTGACCGAGGCATTCGACGTGCGCGTTTCTGTCGGGCCGCCCTATTTCAATCCGGTCAGTGCAATCTTCTTCCTGCCGATGCTGGCTATTCTCGCCGTCGGACCGATGCTGCGCTGGCGCAAGGATTCGTTCGCGCGAATCAGGCTGCCGGTCATCATCATTGCGGTGGCTACCGTCGCGATGCTGGCGCTGGTGCTGATGTTGACCGAAATCGGGCTGCTGCCCCTGCTGGGGCTGGCGATGTCCGTGGGAATCGCAATTGCCAGCTTCATGCCGCTGCGCGGGCGTAACCTGCTGCGCACGCCACTGCCGGTATGGGGCATGTGCGTTGCGCATTTCGGCGTGGCTGTGGCGCTGTTCGGTGTCGCTGCCGATACCGCCTTCCAGCAGGAACGTCTTGTCGCCGCCTCTCCCGGCGATGTGATCGAGATCGGTCCGTGGGAGGCATCGATGGTGTCCGTAAGTCCGGTGGCAGGCCCGAACTGGACAGCGATGCAGGGCGATCTGTTCGTCAGCTATGAGGGCGGCCCGCCGCGCGAGGCGCATCCGCAGGCGCGCAGTTTCTGGGCGCCGCAGGGCGAGACAAGCGAAGTGGCCCTGCTCACTCGCTGGAACGGCCAGTTGTATGTCGCGCTGGGCAATATGGCCGAGGACGGGCGCTGGCAGCTACGGCTGTGGTGGAAGCCGTTCGTCACCTATATCTGGTATGGTGGACTGCTGATTGCATTTGGCGGCATCCTGGCCCTGCTGGGCCGGGTGATCGGCGATGTGCGCCGCCGCTCCGGCGAAGTGCGCGACGAAGAACGCCGGACCGAGGAAGCGGAGCTGGCCGCATCATGAAGCGCCTCCGTTACAGTCTCTGGATCATCGTCGGCCTTGCCGCGGCGCTGTTCGGGCTGTTCGCCTACCAGCTTTCGCAACCCAAGGATGAATTCGTCGAGTCCGCGATGGTGGGAGAGCCCATGCCGGACTTCGATCTTCCACCAGCGGTGCAAAGCCGACCCGGCCTTGGCCGCGCCGATTTGGCCGATGGGCAGCCCAAGCTGCTGAACGTGTTTGCCAGCTGGTGCATTCCCTGCGCGGCAGAAGCTCCCCAACTGGAGGCGCTGGAGCGTGCAGGGGCGAATATCGTCGCCGTCGCCATCCGCGACCGGCCAGAGGATGTGGAACGGTTTCTCGCCATCTACGGAAATCCCTTCACCCGCATCGGGAGGGACGACATTTCCGAAGTACAACTGGCCATCGGATCCTCCGGCGTGCCGGAGACTTTCGTGATCGATGGGAACGGGGTGATCACCTACCAGCATATCGGTGACATTCGCGAAGATGACGTGCCGATGCTGCTGGATGAACTGCGGAAAGCCGGGACATGATGCGCTGGCTGCTTCCCATTCTTGCCGCACTGGCCCTGGCGCAGCCCGCTGTCGCGCAGGATCGCATGCCGCCTGCGCCCTATGCCTACACCCAGCTGGAAGACCCGGCGCTGGAGGAGGAGGCCCGCGTGTTGATGCACACCCTGCGTTGCCTCAAGTGCCAGAGCCAGTCCATCGCCGACAGTGACGCTCCGATGGCGGGAGACATGCGACACCAGGTTCGCACGCGTATCGCCGCGGGGGAAAGCCCGGAACAGGTGCGCGAATGGCTGATCTCGCGCTATGGCGATTACGTCAGCTACGAACCGCAGGTTAGCGCCACCACCTGGCCGCTGTTCGTGCTTCCCATCATTCTGTTATTGCTGGCCGGAACGGTTCTGCTGCGCCGCATCGGCAGGCGCGCCGGTGATGTTTCGGGGGATGATCCTGCATGACCTGGATTGCTGTTATCGCCATGGCACTGCTCGCCTTTGCCGTCGCCGCCTTCGGCTTTGGCCTTGCGCGCGGGTTGTGGACCAGCTTTGCCGCCGCATTGGGCTTCGGCCTGGCAGGCTACGCCTTGCAGGCCAGCCCTGAACTACCATCCTCGCCCACGTCTGCTTCCTATCTTGCGGGAGAGCAGGAGTTCGACATCGTTGAAGCCCGGCAGGAGTTTGTAGGGCAAGCGGACAAATCGGGCAGCAATATCCTGATAACCTCCGATGCATGGGCGCGCCGCGGCCGCTATGCCGAAGCGGCGCAGATGCTGGCCGGGGTAACGCGCGAGAATCCACAGGATTTCGAGGCATGGCTGGCGCAGGGAATTGTGCTCGCCGAACACGCCGATGGCGCATTGACGCAGGCCTCGCTCTACGCATTCCAGCAAGCGTCCAACCTGAAACCTGCCAACCTTGCCCCGGGGTATTTTCTCGGCGTCTCACTGGTGCGGCAAGGACGGTTGATGGAAGCCCGTCAGGTGTGGCGGGAGACGCTGGATAGCGCGTCCCAAGATGCGGAAGGCAGGGCGGGTATGGAAAACCGCCTCGCGCGGCTCGACGCCATGCTGGGTGCCATGCAGGCGGGGCAGCAACCTATCCCTGCCCCGACCCAGACCCCTGAACAGGCCGATGTGCCACCAGAAGACATGCAGTAATGCTGCGCTGCATCATGTTGCGGCATGGGTCCACTGCTGCTAACGCGCCCGCTTCGCCGTGCGATACGGATAAAATGGGCTGAAAATCCATATGAGCGACACCGGAAAAGACCGGGATTCTGCCAAGCTGAAACTCGCCGCCGGTGCCATAGGCATCGTCTTCGGCGATATTGGCACGTCTCCGTTATACGCCTTTCGCGAGACTTTTCGCGGTGCGCACAACCTGCCGATCGACGATCTGCATGTCCTGGGTGTCGTCAGCCTGATCTTCTGGTCGATGACGCTGGTCGTGGCCATTCAATACGTTACCATCCTGATGCGCGCCGACAATAACGGGCAGGGCGGCAGCCTGGCGCTCGTGGCGCTGCTCTCACGCAGCGCGGGGAAGAGCAATTACAGCTGGCTTATCGTGTTACTCGGCGTGTTTGCCACGGCACTTTTTTACGGCGATTCAATGATTACGCCGGCGATTTCCGTGCTGTCATCGGTGGAAGGGCTGACGGTGGTAGACCACCGACTGGACCGCTTCGTGATACCCATCGCCCTGGTGCTGCTGGTGGGCCTTTTCGTCCTGCAAAAACGCGGCACGGAAAAGGTTGGCGCACTGTTTGCGCCAGTGATGATCGTCTACTTCGCCACCATCGCGATCCTCGGGATCGTGCAGATCGTCGGATCGCCTGAAGTCCTGTGGGCGTTGAACCCGTGGTACGCGATGCAGTTCTTCATCACCGACAAGTGGTTCGCGTTTCTCGCGCTCGGCTCGGTCGTTCTGGCCGTGACCGGGGCGGAAGCGCTGTATTCCGATATGGGTCATTTCGGCCGTGGGCCAATGAAGCTGTCGTGGTTCGGCTTTGTCATGCCGTGCCTGCTGCTCAATTATTTCGGTCAAGGCGCGATGATCGTCGGCCTGCCGGATGCCGCAGCCGAAGAAGCCATCCTCAATCCGTTCTTCTTCCTTGCACCGGAAGCCTATCGGCTGCCCTTGGTAATACTGGCCACCTGCGCCACATTCATCGCCAGCCAGGCGGTAATATCGGGGGCGTTCTCCATCACCCACCAGGCGATCCAGCTGGGCTTCGTGCCGCGTCTGTCGATCCGCCATACGAGTGACGAGTATTCGGGCCAGATTTATATCCCGGTCATCAACTGGGCGCTGATGTGCGCTGTGATCCTGCTGGTACTGACGTTCCAGAACTCCTCCAACCTCGCCAGCGCATATGGCATCGCGGTGACGGGCGCGGTGACGATCGACACCTTGTTGATGGGCGTCTTGCTGATCGCGGTGTGGAAATGGAAGAAGTGGATCGCGATACCGGTCGTGCTGTTGTTCCTGATCGTGGACGGTGCCTATTTCGCCGCGAACCTGACGAAGGTGCCCGATGGCGGCTGGTTCCCGCTGCTGGTGGGGGCCATCGCCTTCACCTTGCTGACGACCTGGGCAAGGGGCCGCCAGTTGATGCGCCAGCGCATGACGGAGGCGGGCCTTCCGCTGGATATCTTCGCGAAGTCCGCGCGCGGCAGTACTGCGCGCGTGCCCGGCAC
This sequence comes from uncultured Alphaproteobacteria bacterium, assembly GCA_963783265.1. GTDB lineage: Bacteria > Pseudomonadota > Alphaproteobacteria > Sphingomonadales > Sphingomonadaceae > Alteraurantiacibacter. The sequence continues at coordinate 388,569 of CAWAMU010000010.1, forward strand.
GGCGATCTTCATGAACTCCGGCAGCAAGGGCACACCATCGGCGCTGCTGCACAATATCAAGCATAACAAGGTGCTTCACGAACGGGTTATCGTGCTGACGGTCCACATCGCCGATGTGCCGTACGTGGACGAGGATGACCGGTGCAGCATCGAGGAACTCGGCGATGGTTTCTTCCGCGTAATCCTGAATTACGGCTTCATGCAGGAAACCGATGTGCCAGCTGCGCTTAAGCGACGAGAAATGTGCGGCGGCCCGTTCGACATGATGAAAACCAGCTTCTTCCTCAGTCGGCAGACCCTGCTGTCTGCGGAGAATCCCGGCATGATGGTGTGGCGGGAGAAGCTGTTTGCCTGGATGATGCGCAACGCGGCAACGCCGATGGAATTCTTCCGCCTGCCGACAAACCGCGTGGTGGAACTGGGCAGCCAGGTCGAGATTTGACCGGGACAGCGCGTTGACATAGCTTCCGTTCGACCGGCGCGTCTTTCGACGCCCGGACGGGGGCATCCATGACTTCATCGAAGGCGCAAAAGCCGCTAGGACCGCTGATGAGCATGTCGCTTGTCATCGGTACGATGATTGGCAGCGGAATCTACTTTCAGCCATCCGCGCTCGCACCGCTGGGTTGGAACATGGCCATTGGCTGGCTGGTGAGCGGGGCGGGGGCGCTTTGCCTCGCCATAACCTTCCGGTTCCTGATGGATGGGACGGGTGAAGGCATCCAGCACAATATCGAGAGGATCACCGGCGAAATACCGGGTTTCCTCGCGATGTTCTCTTACTGGGCAGCGGGTTTTGCCTCCATCGCGGCGCTGATGATCGCAGGCGGCTCGATCCTTGCAGATTTTATCTACGATGAACCGTCGACCCAATCGGGCGTACTCATGGCCTTTGTCCTGCTGGGCCTCATCACCGCAATCAACCTGATCGGCACGCGCTCGGCCGGCAGGATGCAGGTGGCATCCGTTGCGATCAAGCTGATACCGCTGTTGCTGGTGATTGGCGCGCTTGCATGGTTCCTGCTCGGTTCCCAACCGGTGCAGCCCATTGCGCCAGCTCCAATCGAGATTGACGGTATCTCGGGCGCTGTCGCGCTGACGCTGTTCGCCTTCCTTGGTTTCGAGGCGGCCAGTGTGCCGGTCAACAAGATACGCAATCCGGGAAGGAATATTCCCATCGCGCTGATCGGGGGGACATCCTTGGTGTTGGTACTCTACCTGCTGGTCAGCCTGGGGCTGATGCTGCTGATGCCCTGGCAGGAGATTGCGAATTCCAGCTCGCCAGTGTCGGATGTGCTGGGAACTATCCTCGGACCGGTGGCAGGCGGGCTGGTGGCAATATGCATCCTCGTCAGCGTGACAGGTTGCGCCAACGGCCTGCTGTTGATTGGCGCGGATTGCACCTATTCGATGGCACAGCGCAACGAGGTACCCCAGCTGTTTGCCCGAACGACAGGGAATGGCGTGCCCTACTGGGGGGTGATCGTGCAGACCGTGATCGTGGGCCTGTTCATCATTGGCAACACGTCTCGCGGACTGACGGGGATGTTTACCTTCCTCGCGCTGTTGACCACGGGCGGCGTCCTCGTGTTCTACTTCATGGCGGTTGTGGCGGCGATAAAGGACAACCGCAAATCCTCGCGGTGGCCGGTCATGGCGCTGGGCATCGCTTTCACCGGAATGGCGATCTACGGGTCGGGGCTGGAAGTCGGTCTCTGGGTATTCGCGCTGCTGGCCATCGGATTGGCGGTGCGCTGGTCTTGCAGACGCGCAGGGGCCCCCGAACTGGGCACGTCCCATCGTCTGACGACCTACTCTGTTCGCGGCGGGTCCTGGATCACTTCCTCCTTGTCCTCCACGCTCAGCCCATGCCGCATCAGCATGGGCACCTGCGTAAAGGTGAAGAGGAAGGTGAGAGGCAGGAAGAGCCAAAGCTTGGCCGCCAACCATGTTTCGAAGCTGACCAGGAAGATCAGCGCGGTATTCACGGCTGCCAGTACGATGAAAAACACGCCCCAATTTCGGGACAACTTGAGCCAGCCTTCGTCGTTCAGTCCCTCGAAAGCGGCCTCCAGCAGCACTTTCAGCAGTGATTTGCCCTTGGTATAACCAACCAGCAGCACCACTGCGAAAAGCACGTAGATAATTGTCGGCTTCCACTGGATGAAGCGTTCGTCCTGAAAATAGATCGTCAGCGCGCCGAAACCCACGATCATCGCCGTGGATAGCCACAGCATCGGGCTGACCTTGCCCAGCCGCCACTTGCTGATGGCCAGCGCGGCGATGGCAGCGACGATAAACGCGCCGGTGCCCCGGATTACCGCGAAGATCTCACCAGCCGTGTCTTCGCCGGCACTCTCGGGCGAGTAGTATTTGTACACCAGGAAGAACACGATCAGCGGGCCGTAATCGACCGCCACGTTCAGCCAGCCTGACTTGGGTTTCCTTGTCGCGGTAGCCTGTTTTGGCGCTTCGGTTGTCATCAAGCCACTCCTGCAATCACGCGCGCCACCAGGTCGGCATCGAAGGGACGCAAGTCGTCGAGCGTTTCACCAACGCCGATGGCGTGGATCGGCAGGCCGTACTGTTCTGCCGCCGCCACCAGCACACCGCCGCGCGCGGTGCCATCCAGCTTGGTCATGATAAGGCCGGTGACGCCCGCCACTTCCTTGAAAATCTCGATCTGGCCCAGCGCGTTCTGGCCATTGGTGGCATCCAGCACCAGGATCACATCGTGCGGCGCCTCTGGGTTGAGACGGCCCAGCACCTTGCGGATCTTGGCGAGTTCATCCATCAATTCGCGCTTGTTCTGCAGGCGGCCTGCGGTGTCGACGATCAGCGCGTCGGTGCCGATATCGGTGGCTTTCTTCACCGCGTCGAACACGATGCTGGCGGGGTCTCCGCCTTCGGGGCCGGTGACTATGGGGGCGTTGATCCGGTCGGCCCAGACTTTCAGCTGGCCGATTGCGGCGGCGCGGAAAGTGTCACCCGCAGCCAGCATCACCTCGTAATCCTCTTCCTGCAACCAGTGGCCCAGCTTGGCGATGGTGGTAGTCTTGCCGCTGCCGTTCACGCCGATCACCAGGATTACCTGCGGGCGGGGAAAGGCAGTGACTTCCAGCGGCACCGCGACGGGACGCAGGATCGCGGCGATCTCTTCGGCCACCGCCTCCTTCAATTCGCGTTCCGTGATCGACAGGCCGAAGCGCTTCTCGGCCAGCTTCGCGCGAATGCGGGCAGCGGCGCTGGGGCCAAGGTCGGACATGATCAGCGCGTCCTCGACATCGTCCAGCGTGGCATCGTCCAGCTTCGCCGTGCCGACGACGCCCGTCAGGTTCTCGGAGAGGCGATCCGATGTTTTCCGGAAGCCTCCGAACAGTTTTTCGGACCAGCTGGGTTCGCTCACTTTAGCAGGCCTTCCTCATGTGATTGCGGCGTGACGGAAAGGATGGTCCCTCGCGCTGTGCCTGCGGGCAGGGCCACCCGCGCGAAGTTTTCGGCATAGCCCGTTCCGTCGCTTTCTGTAAGCACGCGCTGGCTTTGTCCCACAAGGCTGTCGAGCCAGTCTTTCCGAACCTTTGCCACCATGCTGCGCAGTTCTGCGGCGCGTGCTTTTACCAGGGATTTATCCAGCTGCGGCATGCGCGCGGCAGGCGTATTCGGGCGCGGCGAGTATGGGAAGATATGGCCGTGGACGATCGGTAGCTCCGCGATGATGGAGCAGTTGTCGGCGTGGTGCGCTTCGCTCTCTGTGGGGAAACCGGCGATCAGGTCTGCGCCGATGGTGAGATCGGGGCGGGCGGCCTTCAATCGCTGAACAAGGTTCACCGCATCGTGCCGCAGATGCCGCCGTTTCATGCGTTTCAGGATCAGGTCTGCGCCATGTTGCAGCGACAGATGCAGGTGCGGCATCACGCGCGCTTCGCTGGCGAACAGGTCGAACAACAATGGATCGATCTCCACGCCATCGAGAGAGGACATGCGCAGACGCTGCAATTGCGGAAACTCGTCGAGGATCGCGGAAACCAGTTTGCCCAGCGGCGGCTTGTCCGGCAGGTCGTGGCCCCAACTGGTGACGTCCACTCCAGTAAGCACCACTTCTGGCGCGCCCTTGTCCAGATGCCGTTCCACCTCGTGCAGGACCTGTGCAACGGTCAGCGAGCGGCTTTGTCCGCGACCCTGCGGGATGACACAGAAGGTGCAGGCATGGTCGCAACCGTTCTGCACCGCGATAAAAGCGCGGGTGTGGCTGGGCGGCGCGGGCTGTACGGCCTCCGGCACGTTCCAAGCCCTCGCGTCCAGCTTTTGGGTGTTGGGCACCAGGCCATCGACTTCGGGCATGGCGGAAATCTGTTCGCGCTCGATATCGGCGGCGCATCCTGTCACGAGAAGGCGCGCATCGGGCCGCGCGCGGCGCGCCCTGCGGATCGCCTGCCGGGTCTGGCGCACAGCTTCCATCGTGACGGCACAGCTGTTTATCACCACCACGTCACCCTCATTGCAAATCAGGTCACGAATACGCTCGCTCTCGGCAATGTTGAGGCGGCAGCCCAGAGAAATCACTTCGGGCGAGATAACGTCAGACTGGCTCAAGCGTAGTCGCCCCAGTCGAAAGTCCCGCGAAAGGCCTCTGTCGCAGGGCCGGTCATGGTGATGCGGTTGTCTTCGCCCCAGGCAATGGAAAGGGGGCCACCGGGGAGGTGGACGGTAACTTCGCGATCCGCCAGGCCGCGCCGCATGGCCGCAACGGCCGTGGCGCAAGCCCCGGTGCCACAGGCGCGGGTGAGCCCGACGCCGCGCTCCCATACGCGCAGGTGCAATGTCTGCCGGTTGGCAATGCTGGCCACGTTCACATTGATACGGTCGGGGAAGAGTGGATCGGTCTCGATCTGCGGACCGAGCGTTTCAAGCTGAACTGCATCGGCGTCGTCCACGAAGAAGACGACGTGCGGGTTGCCTACATTCACAGCCACTGGCTGTTCCAGGACGTCCCAGCCCACCGGCATGGCAACAGTATCCATCGGATATGCAAGCGGGATCGCGTCCCACTCGAAACGCGGCTCTCCCATGTCGACAGCGATACCATTCGCATCTGGCGAAGTGGCGATCAGGCCGCCTGCGGTGGCGATGGTCGCCCTTTTCTGCAGCAGCAGGCCAATCGCGCGCGCCGCATTACCGCACGCCTCCACTTCGCCGCCGTCGGAATTGTATATCCGCATGCGCACAGTGGCCTCTGCATCGTTCTCCAGCACGATCAACTGGTCACAACCGATGCCCCGCGTGCGATCGGCTAAAGCGCGCACGGTGTCTGCGCCCATGGCGGGCATGGCGGTTTCGCGCGTGTCGAGCACGACGAAATCATTGCCGAGGCCATGCATCTTGGTGAAAGCGATGCGCATCAGCGCCACCTAGGGCGGCTTTGCAAGGTTCGCAATGGGCGCAGGCCGCAATGAAACGGGACAGGGCGGGGTCAGCTCGCCTTGCGCCGATCAGGCGCCCGGACCGGCTGGCCCATTATCGGGGTCACGTTGTCCTTGTTCAGCATGTCGAGAGCGGCCAGGCGATTTCGCGTCGTAGCGGCGTCTTCGGGTCTGCCATAAAGATAGCCTTGCCCTTGCAGGTCGCCCATTTCCTGCAATTGACCAAGCACTTCGCTGTTTTCGACCCCTTCGGCGGTGACCGGGACGGACAGGCCCTTGCCCAGAGAGACAATGGCTTCGACCAGGCCGCGTCCTTCGCCTTTGCCCGCCAGTTCCGAAACAAAGCTGCGATCGATCTTCAGCCGGTCGATCGGCAAGGATCGCAGTTGTGAAAGGCTGGAATAGCCGGTCCCGAAATCATCGAGACTGATGCAAATTCCCTGGTTCTTCAGGCTCGTGACGATCGAGCGGACCGCGCCCATGTTTTCGTGCAGGCAGCTCTCGGTGATCTCGATTTCCAGCCGCGATGGCGGAAAGCCGCTTTCTACCAGCAGGTGCAGCAGCTTTTGCGCAAACCACGGATCGCGCAGCTGGATCGGCGAAATATTGACGGAGAGGGTGAGGCTGGGGTCCCAGTCCTTCGCATCTTCCAGCGCCTGCCTGATCAGGCGTTCCGAAAGCTCCCCGATCAGGTCGATTTCCTCGGCGATGGGGATGAAGATTTCCGGGCTGACAAGGCCATATCGGGGGCTTTGCCAGCGGGCCAGCATCTCGAACCCTGACAGCTTGCCGGTCGCCAGGTCTATCTGCTGTTCGTAATAGGGTACGAATTCGTCTGCTGCTATCCCGCGGCGAATGCCGGTCTCCAGTTCGTTGCGAAAGCGCAGCTCGTCTTCCATCTGCGGTTCGAACCAGTAGTAGCGATTACGTCCGCGCTTCTTCGCGTGGTACATGGCGATATCGGCGCGGTGGATCAGTGCCTCCGCATCCATCGTGTTGCCTCGAGCGTATGCCCCACCTGATTCGGCAATGCCGATGGAAACCGTGGCTTCTACAGACATCTGGTTGGATTCAATGGGTGCCGAGGTGTTGCGGATGATGGTGGAGACCAGATTGTCCACGCTTTCGCGCGCATTGTGATCGAACGGGATGCCGCAAACAAACTCGTCTCCTCCGATGCGCGCCATCACGCCGCCCTTCGGCAACGAATCCGCAATCCGGCTCGCGATGGTCGTCAGGACCCTGTCGCCCAATTGGTGACCGTTGAGATCGTTGATCTGCTTGAAATTGTCGAGGTCGATCATCAGTACCGCTATCTGGCGGTGGGTACCAACCCAGGCTTCGCGCAGCCTCTCAAGGGCGGGTGGGCCGCTGCGCCGGTTGAGGCATCCGGTAAGCGGATCGCGCTCGGCCAGTTCGCGAGCGCGTTCCTCCGCCTCGCGGCGCACGGCAACTTCGGTGTGAAGATCCTTGTAACGCCGCCAGCCGAAAATCAGCAATGCGATGTTGAGGAGGACAGCGTTGGTCAACAGCAGGTCCGGCGGATTGCCACCGAAGAACCATGCTTTGACGATTTGGGGCATCAGTGTGCCGCCCGTGCCGACAAACAGGATGACAGCCGCAATCGCGATGCCGAGCGCGATCATGTCCCGCTCCGCATTGCGGATCTTGTTTTCGGCGGGCGTCGCCGTGCTGTCTATCGCCTTTTTCAAACGCGATTGTCCCTGTCCCAACTGGTCCTTCTATCACTCAACATATTCAACATCGGGTTAATTGCTCCACCGGGTCAGTCTCGCTAGGGAACGCCTTCACGCCAAAGGAGATAACGTTGCCCAATCACTGGCTCGTCAAATCGGAACCGTTCAAATATTCATGGGACCAGCTGGTAGAGGATGGGGAGACCATCTGGGACGGTGTGCGAAATCATCGAGCCGCGAACAATCTGCGCGCGATGGAGGTGGGTGACCCGCTGTTCTTCTATCATTCGAACAAGGGGCTGGAGATTGTCGGCATTGCCGAAGTGAGCGAGGCCGGACTGATCGATCCGACCGATCCGGAAGGCAAATGGCCGACGGTGAAGGTGAAGCCGGTCCGCCCGTTAAAGAACTTCGTGACTCTCAAGGCGATCAAGGCGGAGCCAACGCTCGAGGATATAGAATTGATCCGTCTCTCTCGCCTGTCCGTGGCCGAAATACGTCCGGAAGAGTGGAAGATTATCCTCAAGATGTCAGAGAGTTAATTCGGAACGATCGGCGACATCCATTCGTTGTTTAGTCAAAGGGCACGCGATGGTGCGCTGCTCGACCAGACAACGGAGAAACAACATGGGTGAATTCACAGAAAAAGTAAAAGGCAACACCAACGAAGCCATCGGCAATGTGAAGCAGGAATCGGGCAACCCCGAAACCCGCGCCGAAGGTCGCCAGCAGGAGAAGAAGGGCGAAGCCCAGCAACTCAAGGGCGAAGTCGAAGGCAAGCTTGGTAACGACGTCTGATCCGACGCTAGATGAATACACGAAAAGGCCGCTCCGACCGGGGCGGCCTTTTTCGTTTGGATCAGTTTTTGCGCAAGCCGCTCACGGTCGCTCCGGCGGCGCTCAGCTGCTCGATATCGGTAATGCAATGGAGCAGGCGAATGCCCTTGCGCGCCATAGCCTGCTCCAGCGCGCTATCGAATTCGGCGTTGCTTGTCACCCGCGCGCCCCAGCCGCCAAAGCTTTCGGCCAGCTTGGCAAAATCAGGATTGGCGAGATGGGTCGAGGCTTCACGACCCGGATATTCGCGTTCCTGGTGCATGCGGATGGTACCGTAGGTGGAATTGTCGAATACGATCACCAGCAGGTCCAGACCATATTGCGCGGCAGTGGCAAGTTCCTGACCGTTCATCAGGAAATCGCCATCGCCTGCTGCCGCAACAACGCAGCGCTCGGGAAAGCGCAGTGCTGCGGCCACGCCCGCTGGCACGCCATATCCCATCGCGCCTGCAGTGGGCGCCAGTTGCGAGGGGAAACCTGCGTAAGGCCAGTAACGATGCCACCAGCCTGCAAAATTGCCTGCACCGTTGCAGATAATCGCATCCTTGGGCAGCAAGCGACGGCATGAAGCCATCGCCAACGCCAGGTCGAAATCGAAATGCGCGTCGTTGCGCGGAGTGTTCCATTCGAGCCAATCGGCATGGGCCTCGGCCCCGCAATCGAAATCGATGACATCGCTATCGTCCCACAGCGCTGCGCTTTCGGCGAATTCGGCCGTGTCTGCACAAACCGCCAGATCCGCGCGGTAGACGCGGCCCAGTTCCGCCGGGTCCGGATGGACATGGATCAGCTGCTGGTCTGGGTGGTCTGGCGTAACAAGCTCGTAACCATCGGTCGTCGCCTCCCCCATGCGCGCGCCCACAACCAGCAATAGGTCAGCCTCCTTTACGCGCGCGGCCAGCTTCGGGTTCGGACCGTATCCGAGGTTACCCGCATATACACTGGAATCCGGTGAAATCGCATCCTGCCGCCGGAAAGCCGTGGCGACGGGCAGACCGATACGCTCGGCAAATTGCGTGAAGTAGTGGCGCGTTCGCGCGTTCCATCCTGCGCCGCCGACAATGGCAAGCGGAGCTGCCGCATCGCCGATCATCTGCATTATCGTGGCCATCACATCGGGGCAGGGAGCCTGCGCGGGCCGCACCACCGCCGGGCGAACAGGGGAGGAAATGCCGTCTTCGTGCAGCATGTCCTCCGGCAGGGCGAGAACCACGGGGCCGGGGCGGCCCGATATGGCGGTGGACCAGGCGCGGGCGATATATTCGGGGATGCGGCTGGCATCGTCTATGCGGGCAGACCATTTTGCGATGGGCGCGAAGAAGGCCGGGAAGTCGATCTCCTGAAACCCCTCCCGGTCGCGCATGGAGCGATCGACATCGCCGATGAACAGGATCATCGGCTGGCTGTCCTGCATCGCCACATGCACGCCGATGCTGGCGTTGGTGGCTCCGGGGCCGCGGGTGACGAAGGCAATGCCGGGCTGGACGGTCCCAGCAGCACTCATCGCACCGTCGGCGCAGGCCATGAAGGCAACGCCGCCTTCCTGCCTGCAGGTGACCGTTTCGATCGCGTCGCAATCGGCCAGCGCATCCAGTACAGGCAGGAAACTTTCGCCCGGAACGGTGAAGGCGCGGCTGGCGCCCTGTTCGACAAGGCAATCGACAAGCAGGCGTGCAGCGGTCTTGGTCATGCCTGCTGCGGTAGCCCCGGGCCGTTTCCGCCGCAACCGGTTGATGAAGTTGCCAACCGTCCCGTGTTTGCACATGTCCACAGGGCGGGGAGCCAAATGGTTACCAAATCGTTAAACCGGCATCATGAGACGCTCACTTGTTCTAACCACCGAGTCGGCCCGCCACCCTTTCCGGGCCTCCCTGCCGCCACATGCCTTGGCGCGCGCCAACGAGGTTGAGCCGATGGCGCCCTGGCGCAAGCGGATCGCGCTGGGCCTCTCCCGGCAGGACCTGGAGACTGCTGCGGCAACCTATGCGGCGGGATTCCTCGCCACGATCACCTTCATCGCCTGACTATTCTGCCGCGGCGGGTTGCCCCGCCAGCGCAGCAGCGTCTTTCTCCGCCTTGTAGAGACGCGCGCCCAACCATACCGATACAAGGCACATTGCCGCGCTCAGCAGCACCTGCTCTGCAAGCGGCACGCCCACAGCACTCAGCCCCAGCGCCAGCAGCGATCCAAACACCATTGCGCCCGAATTCACGATATTGTTGGCCGCCACCGCGCGGCTGGCCTGCGATGGCGCGACCTTGGTGGTGAGGAAGGCGTAAAGCGGCACCACGAACATCCCGCCGAAAATCGCGATCAGCAGCAGGCTGCCCAACACGGCCCAGGCAAGCGGGTAGGAGAGGAATGTCGCCACATCCATCAACTGCGTGTCGCGAAGCCCCGCGTTCCACGCCCGGCACACGAAATAGAACACGGCCACCATGATCGCCATCAACAGCACCGAAATGGGTGAATATCGCGCTGATACCACCCCCTTCAGCAGCAGGTTCACCGCCACCGACCCCACGGCCACGCCGATGGAGAAAAACACCAGGAACAGGCTGGCAACGGTCGGATCGGCCAGCAGCACGTTCTTGGCCAGCGGCGGGAACTGGATGAACAATACGCTGCCGATGGTCCAGAAAAAGCTGATGGCGAGAATGGCGTAGAACACTTCGCGATTGGCGGTGCATTCGCGAATCATCTTCCAGGACGAGGTAAAGGGATTGAAGTCGATCTTCTCCGGCTCTCCCGTCGGCGGGGCAGGGGGCACCTGCCTGCTGGTGATATAGCCCACGATGGCAAAACCCATGATGGCTATTGCGGCAATCTCCACGTGATCGGCCAGGAATCCCGCCAGGATCGTGCCTGTCATGATGGCGATATAGGTGCCCGCCTCCACCAGCCCGGTGCCCGCCAGCACCTCGTCCTTTTTCAGGTGTTGCGGCAGGATGGCGTATTTGATCGGGCCGAAGAACGTGGAGTGCACGCCCATTGCAAACAGTGCCAGCATCAGCAGCGGGATGGCCAGCGCCTCTACCGCTATTCCTTCCCAGGCGAGGTAAAGGCCGAATGCGCCAACGGCCATGATGCCGATTTCCGCTGCCTTGACCTTGCGAATGATGCTGGCCTTGTCGCGCAGGTCTGCCAGTTGGCCGGCAATGGCGGAGAGCAGGAAGAACGGCAGGATGAACACCGCCGAAGCCACGCCGGAGAACACCGTCTCGCTGTCGGCGGAGTTGTACACGCTGTAGACGACGAACAGCACCATCGTCGTCTTGTACAGATTGTCGTTGAAGGCATTCAGCAGCTGGGTGCAGAACAGGGGCACGAACCGGCGTTGCTTGAGCAGGTGTGTGGAGGTGAACATAAGGCCTTCGTGCGGCGCCCCTCGGGCTGATGGGCAGGGGCTTAACCACTTTTACTTGGAATAGCAGCACCAAGGATGCTTTTTCCCGAGGCGAATAGCGGCTAGGGGCAGTTCCACCATGTGGACCTTGCCCAATATCCTCACCCTCAGCCGTATCCTTACGCTGCCGCTGCTTGGTTTCCTCCTGTGGTGGCCGGGATGGGAGCTGGGCTTCCTGTTTGCCTTTGCGCTCTACTGCGCGATGGGCATTACCGACTATTTCGACGGGATGCTCGCGCGCTCCAGCGGGGCGGTCAGCAAGCTGGGCATTTTCCTCGATCCCATTGCGGACAAGATCATGGTGGCCACCGTTATCCTGGTGCTGGCAGCACAAGGCATCCTGCGCGGCCCCTATGTCGGCGATGCGCATGTGATCGCGGGCCTCATCATCCTGATCCGCGAGATCGCGGTGTCGGGCCTGCGCGAATTCCTTGGCGGGTTGCAGGTGAGTATGCCGGTGTCGAAACTGGCCAAGTGGAAAACGACCTTTCAGCTGATCGCGCTTGGCGCGCTGATCCTGGGTCAGGGACTGCCAGGCTGGACGATGCAGATAGGCGAAGTGGCGGCGAACGTGCCGCATACGGTCGGCCTCATCACCCTGTGGGGCGCTGCGATACTGACGGTGATTACCGGCTGGGATTACCTTCGCGTGGGCCTCAAACACATGGATTGAATGTGGAACGCCCAAGGGGGTGTTTTGAAAAATTCGTAATTGCGTGAAAATTCTTTCTTTGCAAATGCTTATGGTGATTTTACCCCGCGGAGTGTAACCTTTCGTTTGGCGGGAAGCGCATCTGCGAAATCCAATGAATGGCAAAGTACAGGACGAAGTACGACTGCTGTTGGCGGCATACCTAGCCGCTATGCGACACCTGTGGAGTAGGAAATCGCGATTGCCGGTTTCGGGTGGAGCGCTGACCCTCAGTGAGGGGCGGGGTCTCTTGAGTCGGAGCGGACAATGAGAGCACCCTCGCGCGGCTCGTCCTTGATCGAGGCCAACTCTTGCTGTCCGAGTGGGTCGATAAGGGGTTGTTGGGATTTCAAGAAAAAGGGACGATGCACGAAAGATGCACATCGCCCCTCGGAATTAAACTGCCAATTCTAATTGCCGCGACAGGCGTCACCCGGGCTGAAGAAGCGGGGATTGATGCCCAACGTGCGCATCACCCATCCGAACGTCTGGATGAAGCCAAAACCATCATCAGGCGTGTCGTTTAAGCCGGAATAGCTGCACTCGGAAACACCAAGGGTGCCTCCAGGCACGTACTTTCCATTACCGCTAACTTCTCCCGCCGAAACCGGTGCGGAGGCAAGCAATACGATTGCGATAATTGCAGAACTGAGTTTACGCATATCAGGTCTCCTGATTTGAGATGTTTCGACCCTTGCGACCATCACTTCATTAATGGAGTTGCAAATACGCCTTTTTTCGCTGGCCCGCTATTCAATTTTCTTGAAACTTCAAACGGCCCGGCCTCTGTTCTTTCTCGCTTCGAATTTCCAGATGCAGGCCACTTCTTGGGCCTCGTGCCTTCGTCCAAGAATATCGGGGGCAGTATTTCGGGCTTCACACCTTTGGGTCGCAAGGAAATAATCTTGCCTAGAGTTGGGGGACCGCCATTCCAAGATCCATCGCCGGAAGAGTGATGCCTATGTAAGAGGGGATGGTCAGCCGTCAGAGCAACCTAGTCGTCCCCGTCTTCACCCAACGCCTCGTGAAAGGCGATGACCGCGCGGGTTACCGATTGCATCATTTGCATGCGTTCGATGGTCGGGCGCGTCGTCACGCCGATCATTACCGCCACGGAATAGGCAGAGGAGTCGGGCGCGAACAGGACGCCCACATCGTTGTAGCCCGACTGCTGGCCTTTCCAGAACTGGCCAGTGCCGGTCTTGTGCGAAACCACCCAGCCATCAGCCCTTCCGCCCTTCAACCGGCGAGGCCCGCTGCGGGTGTTGGACATGATGGTGAGCAACTGCGCGGCGCGATCTTGCGACAGCACTTCGCCGCGCTCCAACGCAGCCAGTGCGCGGGCGATGCCGATGGGGGTGGCGCCGTCCACGGGATCGGCGAGGTAATTCTCGAATGCACGCTCGCGCCGGTCATCGGGCACGAGGTCGCGCGCGGTGAAGAAGTTGTTCTCGTAGGAATAGGTGTCGCGCCATTTCAGCCCGGCGATGGCGCTTTGCATCGGTTTCTCGCCCGGTCCGAACCGGATGCCCTTCAGGTCGTTGCGGTCAAGCATGGCGCGCACGGCACGCGGACCTCCAACGCGCTGAAGGATAGCGTTGTTGGCGGTGTTGTCGCTGTGCTGGATAGCGCGCTCGATCAATTCGCCAATCGTGGTTTCGATCGCGCCGCTGCGCAGGATTTCGCTCGCGGATCGGCTGGTGGAACAGCGTCAGGTCTTCTCGGCTGACGCGGATCGGCCTGTCGAGATCGAGCAATCCCTTTTCCGCCATTTCCAGCGCGGTAAGCGTGACCCAGGTCTTGCTGACGCTTTGCTGGGGAAGGAAGGTGGTTTCGTTGAAACCGGTGCTCCACCCCGTATCCACATCCACCACGGCGATGCCCATGGAACCGCCGAATTCCTCACCTATCGTTTCGAGCGTGTCCGACAGGTTCGTGCGCGCCTCTACAACCTGCGGGTCCGGCGCAGGGGTGGGGGTAGGCGTGGGGGTCGGGGTGGCGACCACGGCGGTCTTCACCTTCGCATCGCGTATCTCCTCACCCCATTCCACCCCGTAGGGTGGCTGCGGATTTTTGGCGGTGCCGCAAGCGGCAAGGAGGATGGCGGTGGATAGAAGTGCGGCTGTGGTTCGGATCATGTTTTTGTAACGTCTCACAAGGCTGATATTTCCATAGAAATCAGCAGTCTTTTTCGGAACGGCAGATCGCTCAGCCCGCGCGCAATTCTTCCGCCAGCAAGCGGAATTCGTCACCGCGCGGGCTGTTGGTACGCCAGACGAGGGCGATCTCGCGGCTGGTATGATCGCCTTTCAGCGGTCGCGCGACGACATCGGTTTCGTGCAAGATGCCCGCGTCGATGGCCATTTTCGGAAGCATCGTCAGGCCGAGGCCATTGTCCACCATCTGCACCAGCGTGTGCAGGCTGGTGCCGATCATGGTGGCACTGGCGCGCAGTTCCGGGCGGTTGCAAGCGGCAAGCGCGTGCTCCTTCAGGCAATGCCCGTCTTCCAGCATCAGCAGCCTGCCTTCGTCGATCATCGCGGGCGAGATTTCCGCAGGAGGGTCGCGCGGATCGTCCTTCGGGAAGGCGACGTACAGCTCGTCATCGCTGATCTTCGCGCTTTCCACGTCGCCAGTGGCAAAGGGCAGCGCCAGCAGCACGCAATCGGCCCGTCCGTGGTGCAGCGATTCCAGGGCCTGGTCGCTGGTTTCCTCGCGCAGGAACAGCTTCAACTGCGGACGTTCCTGGCGCAGGCGCGGCAGGATGCGGGGCAGCAGGAACGGTGCGATGGTGGGGATCACGCTCATGCGCAATTCCCCTGAAAGCGGCTTTCCGGCGGCCTGCACGATTTCCGCCAGTTCCTCCGTCTCGCGCAGCACGCGGTGGGCCTTGGCGACCACGGCATTGCCCAGCGGGGTGAAGCGCACGACGCGGCGGCTGCGCTCCACCAAGGTCACGCCCAGCAGAGATTCCAGCTCCCGGATGCCCGCGGACAGGGTGGATTGCGAGACAAAGCTCGCCTCCGCCGCCTTGCCGAAATGCTGCTGCTCGTGCAGCGCGACGAGGTATTGCAACTGCTTGATGGTGGGAAGGTAGGTGCTCACTCGGCGGCTGATTCCGAAGCCTGTTCCGGCTTCACATCATCGATATGGGTCATTTTGAGGCGACCTTTCTCCACCGCGAAAGCAAGCTTGCCTTCCACCAGATCCAGCGCGTCCTTGCCGAACACCTCGTAGCGCCAGCCTTCCAGGATCGGCAGGTCGCGCAAGCCAGCGGCCAGCGCCTCCATCTCGTCGGAGCGGGTAAGCAGGCGCGAGGCGACGTCGATCTCGCGGCTGCGGATTTTCAGCAGCAGCTTCAGCAGGTCGGCAACCAGCGCGCCTTCCTTGCCTAATGGCGCGCCGCGCTTTGCCTTTTCCGGCATTTCGCTCTTGTCCATCGGCTCTGCCTTTTCCAGCACGCGCATCAGCCGCCTGCCGATGTCGTTTTCCTTCCAGGCGTTGGAAAGCCCGCGCACCTTGGCGAGGTCTGCCTGCGTCTTGGGCGGGTGGCTGGCGAGGTCGGCCAGCGTCTCGTCGCGGATGATGCGACCGCGCGGGATGTCCTTGTCCTGCGCCTCTGTCTCGCGCCACCCGGCAAGGGCTTTCAGGCGGCCCAGCACGGCGGGATTGCGGCCCGGGAGAACGGATGCGTTTCCATGCAAGCTCGAGGTCATTGGCATAGTTGGCGGGATCGGCCAGCTTCTCCATCTCCGCGTTCAGCCAATGGCCGCGGTCGGTCTTCACCAGCCTGTTCAGGATCTTGGGGAAAATCTTCGCCAGATAGGTAACGTCGCCGATGGCGTATTCGATCTGCCTCTCGGTCAGCGGGCGACGGCTCCAGTCGGTAAACCGCGCGCCCTTGTCGATGGTCTTGTTGAGCCAGCTTTCCACCATGTTGGCATAGCCGATCTGTTCCGACTGGCTGATGGCCATCATCGCGATCTGCGTGTCGAAGATGGGATGCGGCGTCTTGCCGGTAAGGTTGTAGATGATTTCCACATCCTGCCCGCCGGCGTGGAAGATCTTCAGCACGTCCTCGTTGTCGGTCAACAGGTCCAGCAGCGGGGTCATGTCGAGGCCGTTTGCCAGCGGATCGATGGCGGCTGCCTCGTCCTCATTGCCGATCTGGATCAGGCACAGCAGCGGGTAGTAGGTGTTCTCGCGCATGAATTCGGTGTCGACGCACACGAAATCGTGCTGGGCCAGCCGATCGCAAAGTGCGGCCAACTCTTCGGTTTTGGTAATCAGGGGATGGATTTGCATTCGTCTTCTTTTCTGTCTGGGCGGTTCACCGCCCTGCGGCATCGTGGGAACCCCGTCACCAAGGTCATGTCACCTTGACAAAGGGCCCCGCTTCGCCTGTTAGCGCGCGCGTAAGAACTGGCGTATGCCTTGCGCATCGTCCGCGCGCCTTTAGCGCCATAACCTGCGAAATGAAAAGAGTCCCCATGCACGTCTATCGTACCCACAACTGCGCCGCGCTGAGCAAGGCAAATGTCGGCGACACCGTTCGCCTGTCCGGATGGATCCACCGCAAGCGCGATCACGGCGGCGTGTTGTTCGTCGATCTGCGCGACCATTACGGCATCACGCAGGTGGTGGCGGACGAGGATTCGGCCGCGCTGCAATTGCTGGATTCGCTGAAGCTGGAAAGCGTCATCACCATCGATGGCGAGGTAAAGGCGCGCGATGCGGCGGCGGTGAACGCAAACCTGCCGACCGGCGAGATAGAGGTGTTCGCACGCTCTGTAACCGTGCAGAGCCATGCCGCCGAACTGCCGCTGATCGTCAATTCGGCAGAGGATTATCCCGAGGATACCCGCCTGAAATACCGCTTTATCGACCTGCGTCGCGAGCGCGTTCACAACAACATCATGCTGCGCAACCGGGTAATCACCAGCCTTCGCCGCCGCATGACCGACCAGGGCTTTTCCGAATTCCAGACGCCGATCCTGGGGGCATCGAGCCCCGAGGGCGCGCGCGATTACCTGGTGCCCAGCCGCCTGCATCCAGGCCGTTTCTACGCGCTTCCGCAGGCGCCGCAGATGTTCAAGCAGTTGCTGATGGTGGCAGGCTTCGATCGCTATTTCCAGATTGCCCCGTGCTTCCGCGACGAAGACTTGCGCGCAGACCGTTCGCCGGAGTTCTACCAGCTCGATTTCGAAATGAGCTTTGTCACGCAGGAAGACGTGTTCAACGCCATCGAACCCGTGCTGGCCGGAGTGTTCGATGAATTCTCGGGCGACAAGACGGTGACGCCAGCAGGCCAATTTCCGCGCATCCCCTACGCCGAATCGATGTTGAAATACGGCACGGACAAGCCCGACCTGCGCAACCCCATCGTGATCTCGGACGTAACGCACCACTTCGAGAAGTCCGGCTTCGGCATTTTCGAGAAGATCGTTGGCGGCGGCGGCGTGGTGCGTGCCATCCCTGCGCCGAACACCAACGAGAAAAGCCGCAAGTTCTTCGACGAGATGAACGATTGGGCACGCAAGGAGGGTTTCTCCGGCCTTGGCTATGTCACTCGCAAGAGCGGCGAGTTCGGCGGTCCCATCGCCAAGAACCACGGGCCGGAAGAAATGGCCAAGCTGTATGACGAGTTGGGTCTTGGCGAGAACGATGGTCTGTTCTTCGCCGCCGGCAAGGAAAAGGACGCCGTGAAGCTGGCAGGTGCCGCTCGCACGCGCACCGGCGAATCCCTCGAACTCATCGAGCAGGGCTGCTTCAAGTTCTGCTGGATCGTAGATTTCCCGATGTTCGAATATGACGACGAGCTGAAAAAGATCGACTTCAGCCACAACCCCTTCTCCATGCCGCAGGGCGAGATGGAGGCGCTGGAAACGCAGGATCCGCTGACGATCAAGGCCTGGCAGTACGATATCGTCTGCAACGGCTATGAACTTTCAAGCGGCGCCATTCGTAACCATCGCCCGGATATCATGTACAAGGCCTTCGAGATCGCGGGCTATACGCAGGAGGAAGTGGACGCGAACTTCTCCGGCATGATCGAAGCTTTCAAGCTGGGCGCACCGCCGCATGGTGGCTCTGCCCCGGGTATCGATCGCATCGTGATGCTGCTGGCTGACGAGCCGAATATTCGCGAGGTTATCGCCTTCCCGCTCAACCAGAGGGCGCAGGACCTGATGATGGGTGCGCCGTCTCCGGTCAGCGCCCGCCAGCTGCGCGATGTGCATATCCGCCTCTCGGGCGAAGCGCTGGAGGCGCACAAGGAAGCGAGCGACGCCGAAAAAACCGACATGAACAGCGAGGCGGCCAAGCGCGACGCGCCGCCGCAGGATAGCTGAACCCACGAAAAAGGGCGCGGCTCCTGTAGGAACCGCGCCCCAACGGCGTCAAACGACACCGATATTGCTTAGTCGAACTGCTTGTCGATCATGTCGCCGAAGCGTTCGCCTTCGCTGATTTCCGCATAGCACTGCTGCACGACGCTGCGCGACTGGGGGTCGAGATCGTCGTCGTCAAGGGCGCTCTCGAACTTGCCCTTGAGGTAGTCTTCGCCTTCCTCGACACGTTCTGCGGCGGCTTCATCACCGTTCTCGAAGGCATCCGCGATGCTCATCCAGGTCTGGTGAGCGGAACCGGTCAAAGTGCCCTTGGTGACAAGTTCGCCGCCCTGCCGCTGGATTTCGGCGTTGAGTTTAGCCACCGTCTGCTCACGCTGCTCGCGGCGGCGGTTGAGTGCCTGCTGCAGACGCGGGCTATCGGCCTTCTCGGCAGCCTTGCGATAGCCTTCGACCGAATCGAAGGCGGTGTCGGTAAGGGTCTTCAGGACATTGTTGGCGGACATTGAAAATTCCTTTCGATCAATTGGTTATAAGTTCAACGATCGGGATCGCGATGGTTTCCATTGTCCGGCGCAGCCACGGGCCGTCTGGCCGCAATCCCGCGCTTTTCGAGGATAGTGCGAGGCCATATGGGCAGGGCTGGCAATGGACGGTGCTCGATGATCTGCGGCAAACTGCGATCGCGTCCCTGCGCTTACCGGCACTTGCTTTGCTTGCCAGCGTTCATTAGGGCGAAAGCGTTATTCAAAACCCCAAAGTGAGAGAGCATACATGAGCGATATCGCTGCACGCGTTAAGAAGATCGTTGTCGAGCATCTTGGCGTTGAGGAAGAGAAGGTGACTCCGGACGCCAGCTTCATCGACGACCTGGGCGCAGACAGCCTCGACATTGTCGAGCTGGTCATGGCGTTCGAGGAAGAGTTCGGTGTGGAAATCCCCGACGACGCCGCCGAGAAGATCAACACGGTCGGCGACGCCAACAAGTACATTGAAGAGCACGTCTCTTAAACGACCACTGGCCTCGTTCGCGAATGGTCTCCCCGGACGCGGACGGGGTTGGAAGGCTCGGCCGTTGAGGCTGGGCCTTTCTTGATTGGAGAAGATTTATGCGGCGTGTCGTCGTTACGGGACTGGGCCTTGTCACCCCCTTGGGAGCCGATGTCGAAACGGTCTGGAAAAACCTGATCGCGGGCGAAAGCGGGATTGGCACGATTACCCGCTTCGATACCGAGGGTCAGAAATGTCTGATCGCGGGCGAGGTGAAGCCAGCCGATCACAAGTGGGGTTTTGACCCGAACAAGCGCGTGGACTCCAAGATCCAGCGCCAGGTCGACCCCTTCATCGTTTACGGCATCGATGCGGCCGGCCAGGCTCTGGAAGATGCCGGCCTTACCGAGATGGACGAAGAGACCAAGCTGCGCGCTGGCTGCTCCATCGGTTCCGGCATCGGCGGTCTGCCGGGCATAGAACTCGAATCAATCAATTTGCACAAGCGTGGCCCCGGCCGCGTATCGCCGCACTTCGTGCACGGACGACTCATCAACCTTATTTCCGGCCAGGTGTCGATTGCCTATGGCCTGATGGGCCCCAATCACGCAGTCGTGACAGCCTGTTCCACCGGCGCCCACTCGATCGGCGATGCAGCCCGGATGATCAAGGATGACGATGCCGACATCATGCTGGCGGGCGGTGCGGAAAGCACGATCAACCCGCTGGGCGTGGCCGGTTTTGCGCAGGCACGCGCGCTGAATTGCAGCATGAACGACCGGCCCACCGAAGCCAGCCGTCCCTACGACAAGGACCGCGACGGATTCGTGATGGGCGAGGGCGCGGGCGTCGTCGTGCTGGAAGAATACGAACATGCCAAGGCGCGCGGCGCGAAGATTTATGGCGAAGTGGTTGGCTATGGCCTTTCCGGCGATGCCTATCACGTCACCGCTCCGCACCCCGAAGGCAAGGGCGCGGAAAATGCCATGCGCATGGCCATTCGCAAATCCGGGCTGGATGGTTCGGACATCGATTACGTCAACGCCCACGGCACCTCCACCATGGCTGATACGATCGAACTGGCGGCGGTAAAGCGCGTGCTGGGCGATGATCTTGGCGGCGCTTCGATGAGCAGCACCAAGTCCGCCATCGGCCACCTTCTGGGCGGCGCGGGCGCGGTGGAGAGCATTTTCTGCCTCCTCGCCATGCGTGACCAGATCGTGCCGCCCACGCTCAATTTGCAAAACCCCGATGAGGGGACAGAGGGTGTGGACCTTGTTCCGCTCACCGCGAAGAAGCGGGAAGTGAACGCAGTGCTCAACAACAGTTTTGGCTTTGGTGGCACCAATGCCTCGCTGGTGATGAAGCGCGTCGAGGACTGACATGAAGAAACTGCTCGCGGTCGTTATCGCGCTGGGAATACTGGCGGTGGCGGCCGTTGGCGGCTGGTTCGCGCTGGGCTGGTACGGCGGCGCACAGGTGGAGGAGGAGACGGCATTCATCGTCCCCTCCGGTGCTTCGCTCACCTCCGTGGCGAGCAAGCTGGAAGAAGAGGGCCTCATCGCCTCTGCCGATTCCTTCCTGTTGCGGGCGAAGGTGCTGGGTAGCGACGATCCGATCAAGGCGGGTGAATTCCTGCTGGCCGAAGGTATCAGCAATTCCGGCATTCTCGACCACCTGCAACATGGCGACGTGATTCGCCGTTTCGTCACCATTCCGGAAGGCACGCCGTCTGCCATCGTGCATGACATCCTGATGGCGGAAGAACTGCTGGTGGGCGAAATTCCCGTGCCGGAAGAAGGCAGCATCCTGCCCGAAAGCTATGATTTCGAGCGTGGGGAAGAGCGCGTTGCCGTGCTGGCCCGGATGCGGCGTGCGATGGACGAGACGATCGCCGAACTGTGGCCGCAACGCAGCGATCGCACCGTGGCGAAGACCCCGGCCGAAGCGGTCACGCTGGCCTCCATCGTGGAAAAGGAAACCGGCGTTCCTTCGGAAAGGCGCATGGTTGCAGGCCTGTATTCCAACCGCGTGCGGCAGGGCATCTTCCTGCAGGCCGATCCGACGATCATCTATCCCATCACGAAGGGGCGACCCCTCGGCCGCCGTATCCGCCAGTCCGAGATCGCCGATATCAACGACTACAACACCTACCAGATGGCGGGCCTGCCTGCCGGGCCGATCACCAATCCGGGCCGCGCGAGCATAGAGGCCGTGCTCAATCCGGCTGAGACCGACGCCATTTTCATGGTGGCCGATGGCTCTGGTGGGCACGAGTTCAACGATACGCTGGCCGAGCATAACGAAGCTGTCGAAAGGTGGTTTGCGCTGCGCCGCAAACGAGGGGAAATGTGACCGGAGAAGGTGGGCCTGCTCCGCTTATTGTCACGGCGGAAATGCCGCCCGACCTGTTCAGCTGGGCCAACCAGTTGCGCGTCGATCACTTCCCGCCCGAGCGAAATTACCTGAAGGCGCACGTCACGCTGTTCCACGCCCTGCCGCCCAGTTGCGAGGGGGAGCTGCGCGATTACCTGAAGGAACTGGCGCGCGACAATCCGCCGGTGCCAGCCCGTCTTGCAGGCATCATGAAGCTGGGGAAGGGCACCGCCCTGAAGCTGGAGAGCGAGGCCATGATCGCGATCTGGCAGGATCTCGCGGATCGGTTCCACGGCATGCTGACCCCGCAGGACGAGCACAAGCCGCGCCTGCACGTCACCGTGCAGAACAAGGTCAGCATCGAAGCGGCAAAGGCTCTCCAGGCCGATCTGGCACCGCGCGTGGAGCCGCGCGATTTCGCTTTCACCGGCCTCCAGTTGCACGCCTATCGCGGCGGCCCCTGGGAGGAACTTGGCCGATTTGCCTTTCGCGGGAATGCCGGCAAGCGTAGATAGGGCGAACACGGCAAGGTCGTGCGGGGCTGGGGGCTTTGGCTGCAATGATCGATACGACAACGGATACAGGCGGAATTGCGGCGCTGGTCGCGGGCGTCCTGCTGGTTGCGGCGTTCGCCATGACGTCGGTGCGATGGCTGCGGATCATCGCGCTGGTGGCAGGCGGCACAGCCTTGGCGTGGGCCATACTGGCGCAGGTGGGCAGCCTGGTGACCGTACTGATCGCCGCTTTCGTTATCGTCAACGGCGTGCAGCTTTTGCTGCTGCTGCTACGTGGCCGCCAACACCATCTCTCGGCGGAGGAGCGCGAATTGCTGGAAGGGGTGTTGCAGGTGCAGGATCCCGGCCAGCAGCGCCGTCTGCTGGGCCTGATGCGCTGGCGCGATGCCAAGCCGGGCGATGTGCTGATGGATCAGGGCCAGTCCCAACCACCCCTGATCTACATTGCCAGCGGGGCCGCCGCTATCGAGCATGACGGTGCCATAGTCGGCGTGTGCGGGCCAGGCGATTTCCTTGGCGAGATGAGCCTGCTGACCGGCGAGAAGGCCTCTGCCACGGTGCGCGTTACCAATGACCTGCGCATGGCCCGTTTCAACCGTGACGCGCTGGCCCAGTTTACCGCCACCATCCCCGAAGTGAAGCGCGCTTTCGATGCCGCGCTGAACCGCGGATTGGCGGCAAAGATACTGCGAATGAACGAGGCTGCGTCTGCATCGGGCAATTGATTGCAGTCCTTGCAAAATGGCAGGTTGACCGCATCGCAAAGCAGACCTAAATGCGCGCCTCGCCTCCTCCCCTTGTGGCATGGATGGCGATGCCGGATGGCGGAGTAGCTCAGGTGGTTAGAGCACGGGAATCATAATCCTGGTGTCGGGGGTTCGAGTCCCTCCTCCGCTACCATTACCGGCATTGTGGCCCACGCTGCCACGACCCATCCATCTTCAAGACAGAAGTTACTGGCTCCGGGTCAGGTTCGAGACGCGGCTGCCTCCATCAGGAGACAGCCATTTGCGGATCACACCTGAGGAGCCTGAATTTCCCCCACAAGCTTGCGCGGGCTTCTCCGCCTGCCAATTCAACACCCACGTGAGTAGCAAGGCGATCCGGGTTCTGCAGACGCAAGATCGGTCGCCCGAAGGCGGACCGGCCTAGTCCGGCTTGCGCTTGTGCTGGGGCTTCGGCTTGCCTGCCTTGAACGGCTTGCCGGGCTTCGCACCCGCAGGCTTGCCATGGGCGGGTTTGCCATGCGCGGGTTTTCCATGCGCGGGCTTGGGGCCATCCTTGCGCTTTCTGGCCTTGTCGAATTTCTTGCCGGCGGGCTTTGCCGAAACGCGAGGGCCACCCGCATTGTCGCGGTTCGGTCCGCGCTTGCGATTGGAACGGGCCTCTTCGCGCGGTCCGGTTTCGGACTGGGTAATGGTGACGGGCTCATCGTCGCTTTCGCTCTGCGCGGTGCGTGCAGCGGCATCGGCGAACTTTTCGGAGATCGTGCGCGGGATCTGGAAAAAGGTTTCGTCAGGGCCGATGCGGATGGCACCGATTTCGTTGCGGGTGATGTGACCACGGCGGCAGAGCAGCGGCAGGATCCAGCGCGGGTCGGCATTCTGACGGCGGCCGATATCCATGCGGAACCACACCGTATCCTCGAAACCGGGGCGATGCCTCTCCTGCTGCGCAGCCTTGCGCGCCTCTGGCGTGTTGGCAATCAGGTCTTCCGGCTCCGGCATCTGCGAGCGATGGGCGTGGACCAGCATGGCAGCGATTTCAGCGGGCGTCTTTTCTGCCAGCAGGCGTTCGGCCAGGTCGCGGTCGGCATCCTCTACCTCGACGGGTTGCAGCAGTTTTTCCAGCAGCCGCTCGCGATCCTTGGTCTTGATCGCATCGCGGTCGGGCGCGTCGGTCCACTCGGCGGTAATCTTTGCACTGCGCAGCATCGATTCCACGCGCTTGCGGCGGGAGAATGGGACGATCAGCACGGCGGTGCCCTTGCGGCCAGCGCGGCCCGTGCGGCCCGAACGGTGTTGCAGCGCTTCAGCATCGCGCGGGATTTCCACGTGCACCACGAGGCTGAGGGAAGGCAGGTCGATACCGCGTGCGGCAACATCGGTGGCCACGCACACGCGTGCTCGCTTGTCGCGCAGCGCCTGCAAGGCCTGGTTGCGCTCCGACTGCGAATGCTCGCCCGACAGGGCCACGACGGCAAATCCGCGTTCCTGCAAGGTGGAATGGAGGTGACGCACCTTCTCGCGCGTGGCGCAGAACAGGATGGCCGTCTCCGCCTCGTGAAAACGCAGCAGGTTGACGACGGCGTTCTCGATCTCTGGAGGAGAAACGATGACGGCCTGATAGGAAATATCGCCGTGGCCGCGGCCTTCGCTGATCGTGGCAATGCGCAGGGCATCGCGCTGATAACGGCGGGCCAGCGCCTCGATCGGTTTTGGCATGGTGGCAGAGAACAGCAGTGTACGGCGCGTTTCGGGCGTCGCGTCGAGGATTTCCTCCAGCTCCTCGCGAAAACCCATGTCGAGCATTTCGTCGGCTTCATCCAGCACGACGGCGGCCAGCGACGACAGGTCCAGTGCGCCGCGTTCCAGATGATCGCGCAGGCGCCCCGGCGTGCCGACGACGATTGTCGCGCCGGATCGCAGTGCCTTGCGTTCCTGCGAGGGGTTCATCCCGCCAACGCAGGTGGCAACCCGCCCGCCGGACTTGCCATAAAGCCAGGCCAGTTCGCGGCTTACCTGCAAGGCCAGTTCGCGCGTCGGTGCGATCACCAGCGCTAGTGGACCGGTCGCGAAACGCACGCGCTCGTCTTCACCCAGCAACTGCTCTGCCATCGCCAGCCCGAAGGCCACGGTCTTTCCCGATCCCGTCTGTGCGGAAACCACCAGGTCGCGTCCGGCTGCCTCTGGCGTCAGGACTTCGGACTGCACTTTGGTGGCAGAAGCGTATTCCCGTTCTGCAAGGGCGGCTTCGAGGGTGGAGGGGAGTTTGGGAAAAGTCATTACATACGCTCATATAGGGCACCCCCCGCACAAGCGCGGTGAGGAACAGGTTGGCTTTGGAAGACAGGAGGGGGCATTGGCGTGCCAGCCTCTCTTTCGGGAGCCCTTAGGCGTATCGGGCGCGTTTGGCTTCAAAAAAGTGCCGCCCGCACCCGCAGCGTGTGCGTGGGTGCGGGCGGCGTTTGAAATCAGGCGAGGCTTTCCATCAGGAACACCTTGTTTTTAAGCGCATCCTCGTGCGTTGCGCGGGCGAGGATCGCGGCGACGTCACCGCGTGCCGCCTTGCCTTGCGGATCGACTTCATCGCCAAGCCGCATGTTTCTCGTGCCATCGTCATCGGTCAGGGCCACGGGCCGCACGATGGTGTAGGACAGGCCCGATTGCATCAGGTGCTCATCGGCTTCGTGCTTTGCTTGGAGGTAATGCGCCAGGTCGGAATCAGGATCGGGATCGCCTGCACCTACGGAACTGAGCATGACGAAGTGCTTCACACCCTTGCCGGCGGCGGCATCAATCAGGCTTTTTGCACCGTCACGGTCAACCTTGTCGGTCATTTCCTCTCCGGTATCCCCGCCCGATCCTGCCGCGAACACCACGGCGTCCGCACCGTCGCAGACGTCGGCGGAGAGATCGGTCAGGTCGGCCTGTCGCAATTGCACGCTGTCTGGCAGGACGCTGGTGTCGGATAAGTCGCGATGCATGGCGATGACGTGATGGCCACCATCCTCCAGTTGCTGCGCAAGGCGGGCTCCGGTGTTGCCGGTGGCTCCGGCGATGAGAATGTTCATAAGGCTGGTTTCCTCTGGTGTAAGAAAGCGCACCGCAAAAGCAGTGCTGTCATCAGGCCAACGGAGAGCGGAGCGGAAAGTTGCCGAATTCTCCCGCGACAGCTCGTTTGCAGCGCCGTTCCTTGACCTTGGAGGGCGTCCCGTTAGACCGGAATCCGATGTCGAATCTCCCTTCTCCTCCCAGCTTTGAATCGCTTGTCACCTCGCAAGATCTCGCGCTGTTCCTCGATTTCGACGGGACACTGGTAGAACTGGCTGCGACGCCCGACGGGATCGACGTGCCACGGCATCTGGCGAGGAGCCTGCACGCCCTGTCGGACAGGCTGGGCGGGCGCCTGGCGCTGGTGAGTGGCAGGGCGATCGTCGATCTCGAACAGCATCTTGGGCCGATGGCCATTGCCAAGGCCGGGTCGCATGGCGGCGATTGTCGCGGAGCGGACGGCAAGAACATCGGCGATATACCCAGCGGCCTCCCGCCGGAGTTGCTGGCCCGCGTGGCGGAATTCGCGAAACAGCGCGGATTTTCGCTGGAGGACAAGCCGCACGGCGCTGCCCTGCATTATCGCGCCGATCCCTCGCTGGAGGAGGAAGGCGTCGAATTTGCGCAAGCCATGGCGGCAGAGGGTGATCTGGACATCAAGCGCGGCAAATGCGTGATCGAACTGGTCGGGCGCGGGGCGAACAAGGGATCGGCTCTGCGGGGGTTCATGGAATGCGCACCGTTTGCGGGCGCCACGCCCGTGTTCGTGGGCGATGATATCACCGACGAAGACGGTATTCGCGCCGCCTGCGATCTGGGCGGATTTGGCGTGCTGGTGGGCGAACGAGAGCCGACTTGCGCAAAATACGGCCTTGCAAGCCCTGCTGCAGTGCACCATTGGTTGGAACTGTGAACGCACATAAAAGTGATCTCGACCTTTGGCCCATCGGCAATTGCCAGGTTTCCGGCCTCATCGACAAACGCGGCGGCATCGTGTGGGGCTGCGTGCCCCGCGTGGATGGCGACCCGACATTTTGCGCGCTGCTGAATGGCGAATCGCAGGATGTGGGCGTGTGGCGATTTGAACTGGAGGGGCAGGTCAGTGCCCACCAGGAATATATCCGCAACACGCCGATCTTGCTGACGCGGCTTGAATCCGAAGATGGCAGCGCGGTGGAAATCCTCGACTTCTGCCCCCGGTTCGAGCGGTCAGGCCGCATGTATCGCCCGGTCGCCTACGCCCGGATCGTGCGACCCATCGCGGGCAATCCGCGGATCAAGGTTGTCGTCAAACCCATGAAGAATTACGGTGCGGCCCTTGCGGACAGCACCAATGGCACGAACCACATCCGCTATCTCACCACCGGACAGGCGCTGCGCCTCTCGACCGACGCATCGGTGGGTTACATCCTGGAGAACCGGACCTTCCGGATCGAGGATGACGTGCATTTCTTCCTCGGCCCGGACGAGCCCTTCGTCGGCAATCTGCGAGAGCAGGTGCGCCGCATGGAGCAATCGACGCGCAGCTATTGGCAGAACTGGGCGCGCAGCCTGGCAACACCGTTCGAATGGCAGGGCGAGGTGATCCGCGCAGCGATCACGCTGAAGCTGTGCCAGCACGAGGAGACCGGCGCCATCGTCGCGGCGCTCACCACCTCGATTCCCGAAGCACCCAATTCGGAGCGCAACTGGGACTATCGCTACTGCTGGATTCGCGATTCCTACTACACGGTGCAGGCCCTGAACCGGCTTGGCGCGCTGGACGTGCTGGAGAACTATCTCGCCTACCTGCGCAATATCGTGGACGATGCGAAGGGCGGGCAGATCCAGCCGCTGTATTCGGTGATGGGCGTTGCCGAACTGAACGAGACCACGGCCAGCTGGCTGGGGGGCTATCGCGGCATGGGGCCGGTGCGCGTGGGCAATGCCGCCTACAAGCAGGTGCAGCACGATTGCTATGGCCAGATCGTTCTGCCGACCGTGCAGGGTTTCCTCGACAAGCGCTTGCTGCGCATGGCGGACGACCGCGATTTCGAAAGCCTGGAACAGGTGGGCGAGATGGCGTGGAAGATGCACGACCAGCCCGACGCCGGCCTGTGGGAATTCCGCACGCGGCAAGAGGTGCACACCTACTCCGCCGTGATGAGCTGGGCAGCGTGCGATCGCCTCGCCAACGCTGCCGGTTATCTGGGCAAGGAAGACCGCGCTACGCTTTGGCGCGACAGGGCAAACAAAATTGCCGCCACGATCGAGGCGAAGGCGTGGAAGGACAACGGCGAGGAAGGCGGCCATTATGGCGCCAGCTTCGAGAGCGATTACCTCGATGCCAGTCTGCTGCAATTGCTTGAATTGCGCTTCATCGATCCCGACGACGACAAGTTCCGCTCCACTTTCGAGATGATCGAAAAGGAACTGCGCCGCGGCGAACACATGCTGCGCTATGCGGCTGAAGATGATTTCGGCGCGCCCGAGACGGCCTTTAACATCTGCACCTTCTGGTTGATCGAAGCGCTGGCGCTGATGGACCGCAAGGACGAGGCGCGGCAGTTGTTCTGCACCATGCTTGCCCATCGCACGGGTTCCGGCCTGTTGTCGGAAGACATGGATTTCGAGACGGGTGAATTGTGGGGGAACTTCCCCCAAACCTATTCCTTGGTTGGTATAATCAACTGCGCCTCGCTGTTGTCGAAAAACTGGAACACCGTTCGCTAGGAGGCTGAAAATGCCGCGTCTTGTTGTCATCTCGAACCGCGTCGCCGTACCCAAGGCGCGCGGGGTTGCGGGAGCGCAGGGCGGGCTTGCAGGGGCACTGAATTCGGCGCTGAAGGCGAATGGCGGGATCTGGTTCGGCTGGTCGGGGCAGGAGGTCGACGACTTCACCGGCTCGATCAACTATGTCAAATCCGCAGATGGCGTCACCACCGCCACCATCGATCTGGAACACCAGGATATCGAGGAATATTACAACGGCTATGCCAATTCCACGCTGTGGCCGCTGTTCCATTATCGTATCGACCTGACGAAGTACGAGCGTGAGTTCGGCAAGGGCTACGAGCGCGTTAACGAACGGTTCGCCGAAAGCGCGCTGCCGCTGATCGGCGAGGATGATCATGTCTGGGTGCATGACTATCACCTGATGCCGCTTGGCGAACGGCTGCGGTCCCTGGGCGTGAAGAACCGGATGGGCTTTTTCCTCCACACGCCGTGGCCGCCAACCAACCTGTTCGTGTCGCTTCCTTATCACGAGCGGCTGGTGAAAGCGCTGCTGCACTACGACCTGATCGGCTTCCAGAACGATACCTGGCTCGACAGCTTTCTGCATTATTGCTGGAAGGAACTGGGCGCAGACGTGAATTACGACACTGGCGAAGTGACCGTGGATGGCCGCACCACCATCGCGCGCGCCTATCCCATCGGTATCGATTACGACTTCTTCACCGCCAAGGGCGAGACCGGCGAAGCGCGGCAGGCCGCCCAGCGCCTGCTATCCTCCACCCGCCATCGCACGGCCATGATCGGCGTGGACCGGCTGGATTATTCCAAGGGCCTGCCAGAGCGGCTGGACGGGATCGCCCGCTTCTTCGACCGTCACCCGGACCGCGTTCGCGACCTGGTATTCATCCAGATCGCGCCGCCGAGCCGCGAGGATATCGGCAGCTATCAGGATATCCGTGAGACGCTGGAGCAGAAGTCGGGACAGATCAACGGCGCGCGTTCAGAAGTGGATGTCGTGCCTATCCGCTACGTCAACCGGGGCCACACGCAGGAGGAGCTCTACGGCTTCTACCGCGCCGCCAAGATCGCCCTCGTCACACCCTTGCGCGACGGTATGAACCTTGTCGCCAAGGAATATGTCGCAGCGCAGGACCCGGAAGATCCCGGCGTGCTGATCCTTTCGCGCTTTGCCGGCGCGGCGCAGCAACTGGATTGCGGCGGCGAGGGGGCGTTGTTGATCAACCCGCACAGCGCGGACGATATCTCCCACAACATTCGCGTCGCGCTCGACATGCCGCTGGAAGAGCGCAAGAGCCGATATGAAAAGATGATCGTCACCGTGCGGGACGAGAACGTGCAGCGCTGGACCGAGAATTTCATCACCGACCTTGGTGACGCCGCCGGTTAAATCCCTGGCGCATGGATGCTGCTGTCAGATGGTGGCCAGAAGCGCGCGCACGGCAAGATAGGCCAGCGCGAATGTCGATGCGAGGAAGAGCGTGAAGCGGACGGGCACGGTGTTGACCAGCGACTGCCAGAGCGAATGGACAATCCGCAAGGCCACGTAGATCCATGCAGCGACGATCATATCCTGCGTCGCGCCAACGATGGCGAGGATCAGGACGACAGCGTAAAACAGCGTCGGCTGTTCCATCAGGTGCGTATGATTGTGCGACTTCCAGACTACATGATCGGGAATACGCCCTTCGAGATCCTGCCCACGCGCTCCGGGCTTTGCCGCTTTCAGGCCCTTGCTGGAGCCTTCCTTCCCCATTTTCGCCATCGCGGAGAAGCGGGTGACAGCCATCCATATCAGCATCGCGATCGTCCACACGATCAGGGCCGCGGCAGGCGCGAGTATCTGGGTATTCATGGCTCTGGCTTCCCCCTTTGTTGCGAGAAAGACTGGGCGGCGGCAATTCGATTGTCAATTGAAACGTAATTGCGCTCGGGCGTTACGCCGCAGCCAGCACTTTCGCGAATTGATGGGGGTCCACGTTGCCGCCGGACAGGATGATAACCGTCGTGCCGTCCAGCTCTGCCTTGCCGGATAGCGCGGCCGCCAATGCCACCGCGCCGCCGGGTTCCAGCACAAGGCGCAAACTGGCGAAGGCGAAACGCTGTGCATCGCGCACCTCCTCCTCGGTTACGCGCAGGCCATGGTCGCACCGCTGTTTCAGCACGGCGAAGTTGATCGGGCTGGTCTGGAAGGTCTGCAAGGCGTCGCAGGCCGTAGGCGGTGGCGTTGCGCCGATCGACTGGATCTCGCCGGTCTCGATAGAGCGACAGACATCGTCCCAGCCCTCTGGCTCCACGGGAACGATCTCGGCGTCAGGGCAGGCGAGGGCAAGCCCGGCTGAAAGTCCGCCGCCGCCGCAACAGGCGAGGATGCGGGTGGGGGCAGGCGCGCCCAGATTGTCCAGCTGCGTGAGAACTTCGATCCCGGCGCTGCCCTGTCCTTCGATCACCCATGGGTCCGCGAAGGCGTGGACATAGGCGGCATCCTTTTGCGCTGCGAGGCGCTGGGCGATGTCTTCGCGGTTCTGCGTCATCCTGTCGTAGGTAACGACCTTCGCGCCGAGCTCTTTCGTGCGCGCGAGTTTGATGGGCGGTGCGTCCTGCGGCATAACGATGGTCGCTTCGATTCCCAACCGCTTGGCCGCCCAGGCCACGCCTTGGGCGTGGTTGCCGCTGGAAACCGCGACAACGCCCCTTGCGCGCTCATCCTCGCCCAAGGCTGTGAGCCGGTGCCAGGCCCCGCGTATCTTGAAGGCGCCGACAGGTTGCAGGCATTCTGCCTTCACCCAGACAGTTGCGTCGCCGATCTCCAGCGGCATCAGCGGCGTGGCGGGCAGGATATCGGCGATCTTGCGGGCGGCTTCCAGAACGCCGCCGCGTGTCGGCTGGCGCATGGTTTCAAGGTTTGTCATGGGCGCGATTCTATGGCGAAAATGCCGCGGTGAGGCCAGCGCCTTGACGCTTTCCTACATTGGGACATTCAACAAAGTCAGCCACATGCCCCGATGCACTACCCTCTGCCGCAGAACTGCGTACTTTCTCGCATGTTCTCAGCCCGGCAGATTTTCGCTCCAGGACAGTGTTCCAAGTGTTCCACATTAGATCGAAAACCCCTTCCATTTCGCGCCGATTTGGGGAACGGGGAGCGCCGCATCCCGTTTTGCGGACAAGACGGACAGGAGAATTGCAAGAATGACCAATTCGAAGATCAACGACACGCGTAAGGCCGAACTGCTTTCCACCACGGTCGAACACATCGACATCACCAGCTTCGACGCGCGACCGATCATCAATTCGATGAAGAAGATGAGCTTCACCAGCCGCGATCTGGCCAATGCCACGGGCATCTACAACCAGATGCTGGCCGACAAGGATTGCACCATCTTCCTCGTGATCGCGGGTTCCACCAGCGCGGCGGGCTGCATGGATCTGTATGCAGAACTGATCCGGTCGAACATGGTCGATTGCGTGGTGGCAACAGGTGCCACCATCGTGGACATGGATTTCTTCGAAGGGCTTGGCCACAAGCATTACCAGGCGCTGGAAGTGCCCGACGACGATACGCTGCGTAGCCTCTATATCGACCGTATCTACGATACCTACATCGATGAAGAGCAATTGCAGGATTGCGATTTCACGATCAACAAGATCGCCAACTCGCTGGAGCATCGGGGCTATTCCAGTCGTGAATTCATCCGCGAGATGGGCAAGTACCTGTGCGAGCACGGCAAGAAGGACAACAGCCTCGTCAAGCTGGCGTACGAGCATGACGTGCCGATCTTCTGCCCCGCCTTCGTGGACAGTTCCGCCGGATTCGGCCTGGTGAAGCACCAGGTCGACCAGATGGAGAAGGGCGAGAGCTACATGATGATCGACGCTATCGCCGATTTCCGCGAGCTGACCCAGATCAAGATCAAGGCAGGCGAAAGCGGCCTGCTGATGATCGGCGGCGGTGTGCCCAAGAACTTCATCCAGGACACCGTGGTGTGCGCCGAAATCCTCGGCCATGAAGATGTGGCCGTGCACAAATATGCCGTGCAGATCACCGTAGCCGACGTGCGCGACGGGGCATGCTCGTCCTCCACGCTGCAGGAGGCGGCAAGCTGGGGCAAGGTGAACACCGGGATCGAACAGATGGTGTTTGCCGAAGCGGGCTCGGTAATGCCGTTGCTGGCCAGCGACGCCTATCACCGCGAGCACTGGAAAAACCGCGAGAAACGCCGCTGGGCGAAGCTGTTCGAATGATGCGGGGCAGGGCGAGACGGGCGTTCGCCTTGTAGCAAGCCTAGTACCCGGTCAGCGGTTCCTTGCTGTTCAACTGCCGGGCGAGTTCGGCCAGTCGCGCAAACTGGTCGATAGTCGTTTCGATGCGACTGCGATCGTCGCGGGCCTCGATACTGCCGCTTTCGAACATGTTGCCGGCCTTTACCGTCACCACCAATCTGCCCTCGTGGAAGATGGTGGTGACGTCGTCTCCCTTGTAGCTGCGTTCCAGCGCGATCAGCCGCTCGACATACAGCGGATCGATTAGGTGGCGCGCCTCTGTCTGGTCGCTGGTGTAGATGTCAAACCGGTCTTCGAAATCGGGATGCGTCATTTCGGCATAATCGAGCTGCTTGTCGTTCACCTCGACCGTGGTCTTTTTCCCGCCGAAGAAGGTGCGATGCGCGTTGTCCCGCAACAGCAGGGTCGTGCCGTGGAACCGCCGGGAGTACCCCACGCTCATCACGATCCCGCGGAAAACCGTAACCCAGCGGCGATTCTTGCCCGAACCGCGCCGTTCCTCCAGTTTGCATTCGTGCAGGGTAAAGGGAATTTCCCCGATTGCTCCGCTCCATTCGTCTTCGAAGTTTGCCCGGTCATGGCTGGGCAGCAATTTGCAGGCCTTCGCCAGGGCGAACGGCGCGCCAGCCTCGCAGTCCTGCCGGTATTGCAGTCCCAGTGCGCTGGCGATGGCTTCGTTGATCCCCACCTTTACCGTGTTCACTGCCCGCCTGACCGGAAGCTGGGCCCAGATCATTCCAAGCGTTCCAAGCACTGTGGTGCCCCAGATCAATATCGCGAGATCAGGGCGGAATATGACAAAAGCCACAAGGATTGCGATGCCTAGCGCAATGATCACCGTGAAACGCCGACTTCTGGTCTTTTTCTTGGCCTCAGCCCGTACGGTCTCCTGTTCGGAAAGCCATTGGCCCAGTTCTCCAGCCATCAACGCGTTTACATCCGGGCGCTCTATCATCGGTTCCCCATCATTGACCGTCTAGCCAAATCCCTTTGCCTTCGTGCGCGATCATGGCACACAATTCTTTAAGTAGGGTAGGGTAGGATTAGTCTCATGGAACTGTTTATCGCAATCGCCGTCATCGTCTTGCTGCTGCTGGTGCTGGTCGGCATATACAACCGGCTTGTGGCGCTGCGGCAGAACGTGAACCAGGGCGTGGCCGATATCGATGCACAGCTGCGCCAGCGCCACGACCTGATCCCCAATCTCGTGAACACGGTGAAAGGCTATGCCGGGCACGAGCAGGATACGCTGGAAAAGGTGATCATTGCGCGCAACACGGCCGCGCAAGGGTCCATCAATTCCCAGGACGAGGCGCAATTGCGGGTGGCGCTGGATCGCCTGCTGGCACTGGGGGAGGCTTATCCTGACCTCAAGGCTTCGACCAATTTTCAGGAATTGCAGCGCGAACTTTCCGACGTGGAAGACAAGCTGGCCGCTGCGCGCCGCGCGCTGAACGCAGCCGTTTCGCGCTACAACACGGGCCGCGAGACGTTTCCGGCAGTGATCTTCGCCGGGGCTCTGGGTTTCCAGCAAGCCGATTTCCACCGCTTGGACGACAGCGAAAAGGGTGTCGTCGACCAGGTTCCGGACGTGCAGTTCTAGGGCCAGGCCCACACGGCGCTCGACCCAGCCGATTTCTCTTGCAATTCAGCCGATGCGGCTTAAATGCGCGCTTCCGCTGCCCCAAGGGATTCCCACCGCAAGGCAGCTACTTGTTCGGTTAACACCTTAGGGGGTCCCTTGAATTGCTCCAATATCCTGACGCCAAGGCTGTAGTCCGCGCCCTCGAGCCGGACGAACCCGTGACCCTTCTGCGCCCGCATGCGGCGTCGCGCGCTGCCCGCTTCTTTACAGAGAAGTTTCCGGGCAAGGCGATGTATGCCGTGAAGGCGAATCCGTCTCCCGACCTGATCCGTATCCTGTGGGATGCAGGCGTCACGCATTATGACGTCGCCTCCATTGCCGAAGTGCGCATGGTGCGCGCGACGCTGCCCGATGCCGTGCTGTGCTTCATGCACCCGGTAAAGACGGGCCGCGCAGTGCGCGAAGCCTATTTCGAGCATGGCGTGAGGACTTACAGCCTCGACACGCTGGAAGAACTGGAAAAGGTTGTCGGCGCGACCACGGCTGAAGATGGAACACGGGCGAAGGACCTGAACCTGCTGGTGCGCCTGCGTGTCTCGTCCGAGCATTCGGAATTGTCGCTGGCAGCCAAGTTCGGAGTGGACCTGGCCGATGCAGCACCGCTGCTGCAGGCCACCCGCCAGCATTGCGACGCGCTGGGCATCTGCTTCCACGTCGGCAGCCAGGCCATGACGCCGTTTGCCTATGTGCAGGCGCTGGAGCGCGTTCGTGCGGCCATCGCCGAGGCAGCGGTGACCGTGGACATCATCGACGTCGGCGGCGGCTTTCCCCAGCGTCTATCCCGATCTCGATCCTCCCGCGCTGGAAGACTATTTCCAGCTGATCCACCAGCATTTCGAAGCGCTGCCGATTTCCTATTCGGCGGAGCTTTGGGCGGAGCCGGGCAGGGCACTATGCGCGGAATATTCCTCCATCATCGTAAAGGTGGAGAAGCGCCGCGGAGACGAGCTTTATATCAACGACGGTGCCTATGGCGCGCTGTTTGATGCGGCGCATGTCGCTTGGCGCTTTCCTGTTGCCGCTCTGGAAGACGATCTTCTCCAACCGCTGGGTGAATTCGCCTTCTACGGCCCCACCTGCGATGATGCGGACTACATGAAGGGTCCCTTCATGTTGCCCGAGGATATCCAGGCTGGCGACTATATAGAGATCGGCATGCTGGGAGCCTATGGGGCGGCGATGAAGACGGCGTTCAACGGCTTTGGCGCGAGCGAGGCCGTGCTGGTGGCTGACGAACCCATGTTCAGCCTCTATCGCGGCAACCGGCCGGATCCGCGCGAGAGCGACAACGTGGTGAGCTTGCGCTGAATTCCGGCGAGGCTCTTTGCCTCGCGTTTGGTTAATCGAACATGCTGATGCTGCGGGACTCGCGTTCCGTCGAACGATGCAGGATGCCTTCGGAGGGCAGTTCGGGCTTGTAGGCATCGTGGCAGCCTTCGCAGTTCTCTATCAGGCGGTCACCAATGGCGCGCCATGCATCGACATCGGTCGATTGCGCTTCTGCAAGTGGAAGGGCATCCTGCCCGATCTGCGTGAGCTGGTCGGACCAATCCTGCCAGTTTTCCTCGGCGGTCCATTGTTTGTCGAATTCACCGGTGCCGGGAACCTTCAGCACCTGGCCGCCAAGGATCATGTCATAGGTGGCGCTGCGCACCAGATCCCAGTCAAGTTCGTCCTTCGGCATGTCTCCATTGCCGACCGTCCAGATATAGTCTGCGGAATTGTCGATCAGGCCGACCATCGTTGCGTTGGTGCTGACGGGCAGTTGGGTCAGCGCCGGAGAGGCGGACTGCGCGTCCCCGTCAACCTCTGCGGTGTTGTTGCAGGAAACCAGAGCCAGACTGGTAAGACACACCAGGATTGCAGCCGAGTAACGCATAAGTTTTCTCCCATTGCAGAAGGAGAATATGCTTTCGGCAAGAGCCCTGCATTGATGCAGGTCAAGCAGTGCCTCAGCTTCGTTGCACCGCCACCTGCATGAATTGCGGTTGGCTTCTGGGGCCGTCACCCAGCATGGAATCCGGGTAATTGCCCGGTGGCAGCGAGGTAAGCGGCATTCCCGCGGTCGCCAGGGCGTAGGGCGACACACGATGGCGTGTACACAGTCCGCCGGATCCGTCGCTGATGAGCGGGGTTTCGAATTCCACGCCGATGGTGGCACCCTCCGATCGGCGCACATCGCACACGGCCAGCTGGCCACCGCCCAGATCCAGCACGAGCCCCGTGCCTTCGGGAACACCAACCAGCCCCTCGATCCGCGAACCTGTCTTGCTGAGATCACGCATCACGGCTTCGTAGCGATGATCTTCATGGATCACGCCAATCCGGCGGAAAACACTGCGGCGCTCGGGCCGGTACTGATCCGGGCCGCTGGGCTTGATCTTGTAACCACCATTGGCAATTTCATCGAGGATTTCGGCCTGTGGTCGGGCCTTGGAATAGATCCAGCCCTGGATGTACTTGGCGCCTTTCTTGCACACCAGGTCGAACTGGTCGAACGCCTCGACGCCTTCGACCGTTACATCCATGCCAAGCGCATTCGAGAGGCCGATGATGGCGGAAATGATCTTGGCGCTGTTCTGGTCTTTCTGCGTGCAGCTATCGACAAAACTCTTGTCCACCTTCAGCTTGTCGAAGGGGGCAGAGCGCAGATAGCTGAGCGACGAATAGCCGGTGCCGAAATCATCCAGCGCCAGCCGCACGCCAAGGTGCTTGAGCGCGGCAAAGGTCTTTTCGGTCGTCTCCAGGTCGCCGACAAAAACGGTTTCGGTAAGCTCCAGCTCAAGCCTGTCCGGATCCAGTCCTTTCTCGGCGAGGGCCTGCGTTACCACGGCCACGAAACCCTTGTTGGCGAATTGCTTGGCGGACACGTTCACTGCGACACGCACGGTTTCGGGCCAGTGGGTGGCATCCTCGCAAGCGCGGCGGATGGCCCATTCGCCAAGGCGATTGATAAGATCGGAATCCTCGGCAACCGGAATGAAGTGGTTGGGGGGTATGTTGCCCTTGTCAGGGTGTTCCCAGCGCATCAGCGCCTCAAAGCCGACGATAGCGTTGTCGCTGGTACGAACGACGGGCTGGTAGTGCAGCTTGAGCTGCTCGTTCTCCATCGCCTCCCGCAGGTCGTCCAGCATGATCTGGCGTTCCTGCTCGACGTCTTTCAGCTCTGCCGAATAGAAGCGGTACATGCCGCGCCCGCCATTCTTGGCGGCGTAGAGTGCAAGGTCTGCCGAACGGGTCAGTTCATCGCGTTCGAGCCCATCGTAAGGGGCTATCGAGACGCCGACGGAGGCACCGATGATCGCGCGCTTTCCTTCAACCTGGTAAGGTGACGACAGCATCTGGATGATCTTGTCGGCGAGTTCGCCCAGCTCGCCGCGATCGTCGACGTCGGGAAGGATAACCTGGAATTCATCGCCGCCAAGACGTCCGATCTCGCCGCGATTGCCGATTACGGCTCGCAGCCGGTCGCCGACCTGCCGGAGAAGCTCGTCGCCAGCAGGATGGCCCATGGTGTCGTTCACGTATTTGAACTTGTCGAGGTCCATCATCAGCAGGGCGCAGGAGCGCTTTGCGGATCTGTACGCCGACAGGGTGGAATCCAGTCGGCGATCCATGCGGTGTCGATTGGCGAGGCCGGTAAGGGAATCGAACTCTGCGGCGCGCGAATCCTCCAGCTTGCGCTGGAATTCAAGCGTGATGTCCTTGGCGCTTCCGCGATAGCCCTGGAAGGTGCCATCGGCCGACACTTTCGGGTGGCCGCTGAGCGCCCACCACTTGGGACGATCGCTGTCGCTTCCGAATTTCACCACCAGGTCGGCCAGCTTGTTGCGCGCCGAAAGCTGGAAATTGAGGGGTCGATCCGATTTTTCGTCCGGATTGGTGCGGTCAACCTCGAACAGTTCCACCAGCGGCTGTCCGATCATTGCGGAGGTGTCACGGCCCAGGCTGGTAACCGCACGGTCGGAGAGATAGATCAGGCGACCCTCGGCATCGCTGGCCCAGATCCAGCCGATCCCGGCCTGTTCGAAGTCATCGAGAACCTCGCGTCGCAAGTCGTCGTGACCAGCAACCTTTCCTCCGGAAAGTCCTTTCAGAAGGCCCCTGACTGCCATTTCGCTCCAACGTTTCCTTCACGCGCCGTTTTCCCGGCATCCATCGGAAATGCAGTGGCATGTAATGGTTAATTTGCAGCTAAATATCGCGCGAAATAGCCCTTAGATCGGCGAGATCGCGAAACGCAGACCTGGTCAGGCGGCTTCGCGCAATTCCAACTCGAGTCGATCCCAGATTTCCACCAGCGCCTTGGTCAGTTCATCCATCATGGCTTCGTTATGGGCGGGGCCGGGGGTGAAGCGAAGACGCTCCGTCCCGCGGGGTACCGTGGGGAAATTGATCGGCTGTACGTAAACGCCATATTCGGCCAGCAATATGTCGCTGATCTTCTTGGCGCGAACCGGATCGCCCACCATCAGCGGCACGATGTGCGTGGTGGAATCCATCACCGGCAGACCGGCATCGCGCAGCTTCTGCTTCAGCATGGCGGCAGCGGCCTGCTGCGCATCACGCTCTACGCAACTGCCCTTCAGATGCTTTACCGAGGCGAGTACACCCGCAACCAGCACCGGGCTGAGCGACGTGGTGAAGATGAAGCCCGGCGCATAGGAGCGGATGCAGTCGATGACCTTGCGGCTGGAGGCGACATAGCCGCCCATCACGCCGAAAGCCTTGCCAAGGGTGCCTTCGATCAAATCAATGCGATGCGCGGCCTCGTCACGTTCGGAGATGCCGCCGCCGCGGGCACCGTACATGCCCACGGCATGCACTTCATCGATATAGGTGAGCGCGTTGTACTTTTCCGCCAGATCGCAGATTGCGTGGATGGGAGCCACGTCGCCATCCATCGAATACACGCTTTCAAAGGCAATAACCTTGGGCGTGTCGGGATCCTCGGCAGCCAGCAGCTGTTCCAGATGTTCAATATCATTGTGCCGGAAGACGCGCTTTTCACAGCCTGAATTGCGGATGCCGGCAATCATGCTGGCATGGTTGAGTTCGTCGGAGAAAATCATGCAGCCCGGCAACAGCTTTGCCAGCGTGGAAAGGGTGGCATCGTTGGATACGTAACCGCTGGTAAACAGCAGCGCGGCTTCCTTGCCGTGCAGGTCCGCCAGTTCGTTTTCCAGTTCGATGTGGTAATGCGTGTTGCCACCGATATTGCGCGTCCCGCCGGAACCTGCGCCCACATCGTGCAGCGCTTCTTCCATCGCTTCCACCACCTTGGGGTGCTGGCCCATGGCGAGGTAATCGTTGGAGCACCATACCGTGATCGGCTTGGGCCCATTGTGCCCCGCGAAACAGCGCGCATTGGGGTAGGCACCCTTGTTGCGCAGGATATCGATGAAGACGCGGTAACGCCCCTCGGAATGCAGGCGGTCTATCGCCTGGTCGAAGATCTGGTCGTAGTTCAGCGTACCTGTCCAAGCTGCGCCGCATCCAGATTCGCGGCCGTCAATCGATTCGGATTTAGTCAATAACGGCGCTGGTTTAAAGCACGGAGTTTGCGAACCGTTCTCATTAGAACCGCACAATTCTGCCAATTCCATAGTCTCCCAGTCCTTCGAGTAGAGCCGCATCATCCTGTCCATCACCTGTCACAATTGCCATATCGTCGCCGCGCCGGTCGAATGACTGGCCCTGTGTCAGATATGCGATGCGTCGGGCGATTCCTTGCGCTCCGTCAATAAACTCCACATTTTTGCCGAAAGCCTTGGCCAATTCGTCCTGCACCAGCGGAAAGTGGGTGCAGGCCAGCACGACCGTGTCGATCTCCCCGCCGCCATTCTGTTCGAGCAGCCCTGCCGCAGCCCTCTCGAACACCGCGGGATCGGGTGTTTCGCCGCGAAGCTTGCATTCGGCAGCGGCCACCAGTTCGGGCGCGGCATGGCGCAGCAAGCGATTGCCGTTCGCAAATTCGGCTTCGAGCTTGTCGACATAGGCTTGCCGGATGGTGGCAGCCGTTCCCAGCAATCCGATCGTTCCGCTCCGTGTCATCCCGGCGGCAGGCTTTATCGCTGGCACAGTGCCAACGATCGGCGTTTCCAGCACATCGCGCACCATGCCCAGCGCGATGGTGCTGGCGGTGTTGCAGGCAATGCAGATGAGGCGCGGGTGATATCGCTCCGCCAGGCGGCCCAGCAGCCCGGCGACCCTTGCGGCGACCTCGGCCTCGGTCTTCTCGCCATAGGGCAGGCCGGCTGTATCGGCGGCGTAGATGACCGGGGCCTGCGGCAATTGCGCCCGCAATGCAGACAGCACGGTCAGGCCGCCAAAGCCCGAATCGAACAACAGGATGGGGGAATTCGAGTTCACTTTCTGCACTTTGTGCTCATCCTGCGCTTGTGAAAGGAAGGATATTCCCTTTATCGGTGCGCTATAAGACAATGCGGTCCTCGGACAAGCTCGGGAAGAGCGGGAGTATTAAATTTGGACCAGATTCTCGGACTGTTGCTTGGATACATCGCGGGCTCCATCCCCTTTGGCCTGCTGCTGGCCAAGGCGGGCG
The DNA here is from genome assembly GCA_963783265.1 of uncultured Alphaproteobacteria bacterium. Taxonomy (GTDB): domain Bacteria; phylum Pseudomonadota; class Alphaproteobacteria; order Sphingomonadales; family Sphingomonadaceae; genus Alteraurantiacibacter. The sequence continues at coordinate 429,849 of CAWAMU010000010.1, forward strand.
GCAAGGGCGACATCCGCAATATCGGCAGCGGCAACATCGGCGCAACCAACGTGCTGCGCACCGGCTCGAAGAAGCTGGCCGTAGCCACCTTGCTGCTGGACCTTGCAAAGGGGCTGGTGCCGGTACTGCTCGCAAAGGCGCTGTTCGATCAGCCCGCAGCCATGCCTGATGCCATGTTCGGTCCTGCGCCTCTTGCGGCCTTGGGGGCTGTTCTGGGGCACTGCTTCCCGGTCTGGCTCGGCTTCAAGGGCGGAAAAGGTGTGGCCACCAACCTCGGCGTCAGCATCGGGCTCGCCTGGCCAATCGGACTTGCCTACGCCCTGATTTGGCTGGCGGTTGCTTATCTTTCGCGCATCAGCTCACTTGCAGGCATGTGCGCGGTGGTCGCCGCTGCGATCACTGCGGCTGCCATGGGTCTTGAAGCCTATGTTCCCGCGCTGGCCGTGATTGCGGTGCTGGTGCTGTGGCTCCATCGTGCCAACATCGGGCGCTTGCTGCGCGGAGAGGAACCCAGGATCGGACAGGGCAAGTGAGCGACGTGCCGTTGTTATCGCAGGAAGAGGCCTTCGCCCGCATTCGGCTACTCCGCTCGGCGAATATCGGCCCCGTCAGCTATGCCCAGCTTCTGCGCCGCTTCGGTACTGCGCAAGAAGCTGTGGAGGCCTTGCCGGATCTTGCCGCGCGCGGAGCAAAGCGAAATTACAAGCCCGCCCAGCGCGAACGGATAGAAAAAGAAGTTCAGGCCGCGCGCAAGGCCGGTGCCCGATACCTGTTTCACGACCAGCCCGATTATCCTGTCAATCTTGCCGCGCTTGACGGTGCCCCGCCGATTGTCACCATGCGCGGAGACCTGTCGCTGGCATCAAGGCCCTGCGTTGCAATGGTAGGTGCGCGCAATGCCTCTGCTGCTGCGGTGAAACTGGCGCGCGACTTTGGCCGGGAACTGGCGGGAGCGGGATTCGTGGTGGTGTCCGGCCTTGCCAAGGGAATCGACGGCGCCAGCCACGAGGGCGCGATGCCCAGCACGATCGGCGTGATCGCCAGCGGGATCGATATCGCATACCCGGCGCAGCACGCGAAATTGCAGGAGCAGGTCGCGAGCGAGGCGCTGCTTATCGCCGAGGAACCACCGGGCACGGAGCCACGCGGCCAGCAATTTCCCAAGCGCAATCGTATCATCGCCGGGCTGGCGCTGGGCACGCTGGTGGTGGAGGCTGCACCCAAATCCGGCTCGCTGATTACCGCCCGCCTCGCAGGCGAAGCGGGGCGCGAGGTGATGGCGATACCAGGCCATCCGGCAGACAGCCGATCCCATGGTTGCAACCAGCTGATCCGCGAAGGCGCGGTCCTCGTGCAATCGCCGGAAGACGTAGTGGAGCTGCTTTCAGGGTTCGATGGCCAGCCACTGTCGTCGGTTCGCGAGAATGCCGATGACTTCGTTTTCAGCGAAGCAGATGACGAAATGCCCTCAGACGATATCGCGGCGATCCTCTCCTCCGCGCCGGTGTCTGTCGACGAGCTGGTGCGCCAGACCGGAACAACACCCGGCACGGTACAGATGGCGCTGCTGGAACTGGAGATCGCCGGGCGGCTGGAGCGTCATGCCGGGGGGAGGGTGAGCCTTGCCTGATACAGCCAACTCTTCCGCAACCTTCGCGCGCCGGATCTATATCGTCGCGGCCATCTACGGATTTCTCGCCGTGCCTGCGCTCTATTTTACCGATGCTCCCGATCCGCACCGCTTGCTGTACTTCGCCTTCGCCGGGATCGCCCTCGTGTTTCAGGGCGTTTTCCTGGTGATTGCCCGCGATCCGGTGAAGTATGCCGCCTTCGTTCCGCTGACGGTGTTCGAGAAGTTGAGCTTCGGCATTCCCGCGCTTGCCTTCTGGTCACAGGGGCAGGCGGCGAATGACATGGCGTTGGGCGGGGCGGTGGACCTTGTGTTTGCCGGACTGTTCTTGATTGTATGGCTGAAGCTGCGAAAGGCCGCTTGACAAATCTTTGCGAAGCGCACCACCCTCGCGCACACGTACACACGTAAGCCCCAATCTCGGGATCAGCGTCAGGAATATCCGGAATCACAATGCAGCTTGTTATCGTAAAATCGCCAGCCAAGGCGAAGACCATCGAGAAATACCTGGGCGGGGACTACAAGGTGCTCGCCTCCTACGGCCATGTGCGCGACTTGCCGCCCAAGGACGGCTCCGTTCGTCCGGACGAGGATTTCGCGATGGACTGGGAAGTCTATTCCGACCAGCGCAACCGGGCACAGGTGAAAGCCATTGCCGATGCCGCCAAGGGTGCAAGCCGACTTGTGCTGGCGACTGACCCTGACCGCGAGGGCGAGGCCATCAGCTGGCACGTGATGGACATGCTGAAGAAGCGCAAGGCACTGCCCACCAAGGTGGACCGCGTTACCTTCAACGCCATTACAAAGCAGGCCGTGACCGAGGCGATGAAGGCACCGCGCGAACTGGATCAGGACCTGATCGACGCCTATCTTGGCCGCCGCGCGCTGGATTACCTGTTCGGCTTCACCCTCTCACCCGTGTTGTGGCGCAAGCTGCCCGGCGCGAAATCTGCAGGCCGCGTGCAATCTGTCGCCTTGCGATTGATCTGCGAGCGCGAACGCGAGATCGAGGTTTTCAAGGCCGACGAATACTGGTCTGTCACCGCCAAGATGGAGCAGGATGGTACCGGTTTCGATGCCCGGCTCGTCCGTTTCGACGGGAAGAAGCTGGAGCGGCTTTCCATCGGCGACAAGGGCACGGCCGATGCTGCGAAAACTGCGGTGGAGCAGGGCGCATTCACGGTAGAGGAGGTCGAGACCAAGCCTCTGAAGCGCAATCCGGCGCCGCCTTTCACGACATCCACCTTGCAGCAGGAAGCATCGCGCAAGCTGGGCTTCTCCGCCAGCCACACCATGCGCTGTGCACAGACGCTGTATGAAGCGGGCGCGATTACCTACATGCGTACCGACGGCGTGCAGATGGACATGAGCGCGATCATGGCCTGCCGCGATGCCATTTCGGAAAGGTATTCCGAGGATTACCGCCCGGAAAAGCCGCGCTTCTATTCAACCAAGGCCAAGAACGCGCAAGAGGCGCACGAAGCGATCCGGCCCACCAATTTCAGCCGCGACCATGCCGGTTCGGGCGATGATGCCAAGCTTTACGATCTGATTTTCAAGCGCGCGATGGCCAGCCAGATGGCCACCGCGCAGCTGGAGCGCACCACCGTCACCATGCGCGACCCGACCGGCAAGCATGAATTGCGGGCTACGGGCCAGGTGGTGAAATTTCCCGGCTTCCTTGCCGTCTATTCCGAAAGCTTTGACGAGAAATCCGAAGAGGATGACGACAACCTCTTGCCGGTGATGCGCAAGGGCGATGCCCCGGCGAAGAAATCGGTAGAGGCCTTGCAGCATTTCACCCAGCCGCCGCCGCGCTTTTCCGAAGCTTCGCTGGTGAAGCGTCTGGAAGAACTCGGGATTGGCCGACCCTCCACCTACGCCTCCACCATTCAGACCGTGCGCGATCGCGACTATGTGCGGATGGAAAAAAACCGTTTCTTTGCAGAGGACTCGGGCCGATTGCTCACGGCATTCCTCGAACGCTTCTTCCCCCGCTATGTCGCCTATGACTTTACGGCCAGCATGGAAGACGAGCTGGACGAGGTTTCCGGCGGGCGCGCGCAATACAAGACGTTGCTCGAGGAATTCTGGCGCGACTTCAAGCCCAAGAGCGACGAGGTCATGGAGCGTCAGCCTTCGGAAGTGACCGAGGTGCTGGACGAATTCCTTTCCGATTTCCTGTTTCCCGAACGCGAGGATGGTCATCACCCGCGCTGGTGCCCGCTTTGCGCAGAGCAGAACCGCGAGGGCGGCGAATTGCACCTGCGCGGCGGCAAGTACGGCGCCTTCATCGGCTGCGTGAATTATCCGGAATGCACATTCCGCCGTAAGTTCGGCCAACCTGGCAGCGACGACGGAAGCGATGACGGCGCGATGGGCGAAGACCCCGAAACCGGCCTTCCGGTGGAACGCAAGTCAGGGCGTTTTGGACCCTACGTGCAAACCGGCACTGGCAAGGAGGCGAAACGCGCTTCGATCCCCAAGGATATCGACGATTTCGATCTGGAATGGGCACTGAAATTGCTCGCCCTTCCGCGCGTCGTCGGCCAGCACCCCGATACGGGAAAGGATATCGAGGCAGGCTTGTGGCGTTACGGCCCGGCCGTGCGGCACGACGGCACATACGGCAAGCTCCAGAATACCGCCGAAATCTTTGAGATCGGCATGAACCGCGCGGTCGATCTTCTGGCCCAGTCCGCCAAGAGCAAGGGTGGCCGCGGCAGCCGTGAACCACTGAAGGTTCTGGGCAAGACCGAAGCCGGTGAAGAGGTGAAACTGATGGATGGCCGCTATGGCGCCTACATCACCGACGGCAATGTCAACGCGACGCTCCCCAAGGACAAGGACAAGGATGCGCTGACGCTTGAAGAAGCGCTGGTGCTGATCGCGGAAAAGGCGGCCAAGGCTCCTGCGAAGAAAAAGCGCAAGGCCCCTGCAAAAAAGAAGGCGGCAGCGAAGAAGGCTCCTGCCAAGAAGAAGGCGCCCGCCAAGAAGAAGGCCCCGGTAAAGGCCGCAGAGGAAAGCTGATGGGCAAGGACCAGTTCGAACGGCACAAGCAGCCCTGGAATGGCGAGGAAGCGGGCAAGCTGAAACTGCTCGCGAGCAAGGGGCATGGATTGAAGCAGATCGCCAAGGCCCTCAATCGCAGCGAAGAATCGACGCGCGATTTTGCCAAGAAGAACAAGATCGCCGTCGCCAAGAAACGCTGACCCGCCCAAACAGTTTTGGGTCGTTCGTTGAGCGATTGGCGGCCCAGGATGGGCCTGGTTCGACAGCCTGTCCGATGTTGCACTTGCGAAATGCCGTGCCCGGTCGCACTTATTGGCGATGAATGAACAGGGGCATATCCATCCGGGCGTAAATCCGCCGAAGGTGAGGGACGATCATCCCGGCCTGCCCAAGCCGCGCCGCTGGTGGGCGATCGTTGCGATCTGTTTCGGCACCGCCCTGCTGGTGCTGGACGGCTCTATCGCCAATGTCGCACTACCGACGATCGCGCGCGACCTTGGGGTGAGCGAGGCGGCAGTAACCAACGTTGTTACGGTCTACCAGCTTGTGCTGGTAATGCTGTTGCTGCCATTCTCGTCGCTTGGCGACAGGCTGGGCCACCGGCGACTGTACCAGGCGGGGCAGGTGCTGTTCATGCTCGCCTCGGCCGCGTGTTATTACGCGGATACGTTCACCATCTTGCTGCTGTTGCGCGCCGTTCAGGCGATTGGTGCCGGCATGGCGCTGAGTGTCTCGGCGGCGATGCTGCGGCAGATATATCCTGCTTCCCAGCTTGGCGCCGGGCTGGGACTTAATAGCGTGATTGTCGCTAGTTCGGCTGCGCTCGCGCCCACGCTTGGCGGCTATATCGTGGGGAATCTTCCGTGGCAGCTCATCTTCGTGGCTGCCGCGCCGCTCGCAATCATCTCGCTGATGCTGGGGCGTTTCCTGCCCGATCCCGAACCGCGCAACCAGCCACCCAAGTGGAAGAGCGGCGTGCTGAGTGCGCTCACCATGCTGCTGCTGGTGGGCGGTATTCAGCTTGGTACGCACGATGCGCTGGCGTGGGGCATCGCGGCATTCGCAAGTGGTATTTTAGCGCTCTACCTGCTGGTGCGACGCGAGAAGCGCCGCGATGCGCCGGTATTTCCGGTGGACCTGTTGGCAAAGCCGGTTATCGGGCTTTCGGCGCTGGCGAATTTCACCAGTTTTATCTCTGCCGGGGCGCTGATGCTGGCGCTGCCGTTCCGCCTGGAAATCGGCATGGGCTACCCGCCGCAAACCGTCGGCCTGTTGCTGTTGCCGTTCCCGCTGACGATGCTGGTGGTCTCACCGCTGGCAGGCTGGGCCTCGGACCGCATCGCGGCGACCAAGCTGGGCGTGACAGGCATGACCATCGCCATCATCGGCCTCGCGCTGCTTGCCACCATGCCGGATCAGCCGGGCGAGCTGGGCATTGCCTGGCGTCTGAGCCTGACCGCGCTGGGCTTTGGACTGTTCTTCAGCCCCAATTCGCGTCTGCTGATCGGGCGCGCGCCAAGGGACCGGGCGGCTGCGGCAGGAGGGTTGCTCTCCACGTCGCGCCTGTTCGGCCAGACGATGGCGGCGGTCGTGGTTGGCATCGTTCTGGCTGCCGGACTGGGACTTGGCCCGACCCCGTTGTATGTCAGCTGTGCACTAGCCGTTGTGGCGGCGATGGCGAGCATGGCGCGCTTCTCGCAGCGCAACAATCCGGCGAACGGGTGAAGACCAAACGCGGGGCAACCGCATTATTTCACCCAGTCCAAGCCGATCTCCTCATAGATTTCGCGGTTTTCGGCCCACTTCTCGTCCACCTTCACATGCAGGAAGAGATGGACCTTCACGCCCAGTATCTGACTTAACTCGTTGCGCGCAGCCTCACCGATTTCCTTGATCCGGCGACCTCCCTTTCCCAGCACGATGGGTTTCTGGCTGTCGCGGGAAATGACGATCTGCTGGCGCACTTCCACGCTGCCATCCTTGCGCACTTCGTAGCTTTCGGGCCGCACTGCGGCATCGTATGGCAGTTCCTCATGCAACTGCTGATAAAGCTGTTCGCGCGTGACTTCGGCGGCAAGCAGGCGCTCGCTGGCGTCGGACACCTGGTCTTCGGGATAATGCCACGGACCTTCGGGCATGAGGCCGGCAAGCGTGTCCTTCAATTCGGGCACACCATCGCCAGTCAGCGCGGAGACGAAATAGACTTCGCTGAAATCCGCAAGCGCGTTCAGTTCCTGCGCCAGTTCCAGCAGCGGTTCCTTTTTCGACCTGTCGACCTTGTTGAGGACAAGGATCTTACGCTCCTTGCGATCCTTCAATTGTTCCACCAGCGGCATCAGTTCATGCCTTCGCTGCTTGATCGGATCGACCACCAACAGCACCGCATCGGCCGCCACCGCGCCTTCCCAGGCCGCACTTACCATCGCGCGGTCGAGCCGCCGTTTTGGCTCGAAAATACCGGGCGTATCCACGAGGATCATCTGTGTTGACCCGTGCAGGGCAATGCCCATCAGGCGCGCGCGCGTCGTCTGCGCCTTGGCACTTGTGATAGCGACTTTCTGGCCCACCAGCTGGTTTACCAGAGTGGACTTGCCCGCATTGGGCGCGCCGATCACGGCGACCACGCCGCATCTTGGCTGGGCATTCTCGTTCATCCGTATTTCTCCATGAACAGCCGCGCGGCCTCCGTCTCGGCCTCGCGCTTGCCGCTGGCGGTGGCTTCCACAGCACCGACTTTATGCACGCTGACCTGCACGGTGTAGCGACGATTGTGGTCGGGGCCGGACGTATCGGTAATTTCATAGTCCGGCGGACGACGCTGGTTGCCTGCAGCCCATTCCTGCAGAGCGCTTTTGGGATGCTTGTGACGACCCGTGTTGCCATCGAACGCTTCGCGCCACAGGTTCTGAATCAGATCGCGGGTGGCATCGAAACCGGCATCGAGGAAGTTTGCGCCCAGCAGCGATTCCATGATGTCGCCCAGCACGTTGTCACTGTCCTGTGCGCCATCTTCGCGGGCCTGCTTGCCCAGGCGCACATGATCCGAAAGTCCAATCGCGCGGGCGCGGCCCGCACAGGTCTGCTTGCTGACCAGCGCATTCAGCCGTTGGGCCAGCTTGCCTTCTGCACTTTGTGAATGATCGTAAAGCCAGGCAGCAATCGTCAGCCCCAGCACACGATCGCCGAGAAACTCCAGCCTATCGTAATCCTTGGCTTCTCCGGTGCTGCCGTGGGTGAGCGCTTCGTGCCAGATCGCCTCGTCGCGAATGGTGAAGCCGTGCCGCTCCAGCCAGCTGCGCGTGTCAGGCTCCAGCGTGCTCATATGCCTTCGAAAATCCGGTTCCAGCGAACGCCGTTGCCATAGGACCAGTACATGAAGCTGGCCTCGGCCACGAGGTTCTGAGTCGGCACGAGGCCCACCCAGCCACCGGAAACGGTCGCGCGGCGGCTGTCCTGCGAATTGTCGCGATTGTCACCCATCATGAAAACATGGTCGTCGGGTACGATGACCGGCGCCGTGTTGTCCACGCCCACCATGCCGAGGTCCAGCACGTTGTAGCTGACGCCATTGGGAAGCGTTTCGCGGAATTGAGGATAGCGGCAGGCGGGTGTGCCATCATCGGTGCGCATCGCGAATCGGCCGGAATAGCAGCGATCCCCAGCTGCCAGTTCGACGATGAAATCCTCCACCCGCTCTTTCGGCACGGCCTCACCATTCAGATGAAGCTGGCCATCGATCATCTGCACCGTATCGCCGGGCAGACCGATCACGCGCTTGATGTAGTCGGTCTTGTCGATGGGATGCTTGAAAATAGCCACGTCGCCATGCTCGGGCAGGGAGGCGAATACGCGTCCGTCGCCGACATCCACGTCGAAAGGCAGCGAATAGCGCGAAAAGCCGTAAGACCATTTCTGCGCGAACAGGTAATCGCCCACCAGCAGGCGCGGCATCATGCTCTCGGAAGGAATGTTGAAGCTGGTGAAGAAGAAGGTGCGGAAAATCAGCACCACCAGCACCAGCTTGACCAGGAACCAGCCAAAGCTTTTCCAGTCTTCCTTCTCTTCCACCTTGCCCGTTTCGGGCTCGGTCACTTCGCGCGGTGTAACAGTGTCAGTCATCGGCGGCGGTCTTGTTGCCACAGCGGCGCTGCGTCAAGCATGGCGTTGCGCGAACGGGCGAAATGGCAGCTAATGTGGAACACATGGAACACGGTCCTGAGGCCAAAAACGCGGCCTCGCGCACGGGGCCTTGAAACGGGCCGAAGAGTGCGGAATTTGCGGTTTCCATTCATGGCGCGAGGGCCTAGCCAAGAATACCTCCGGTAGGAAAGGAATCGCTCCCAGTGACGAAGACCCGTGACGAAGCCTGGAGGGACCTTGCCCTCCATCCCGACCCCACATTGGCCCAGCTGTTTGCGAAAGATCCAGAGCGGGTGGCCAAGCTTTCGGCAAGACTGGAACTGGGCGAGACGGGGATACTGTTCGACTGGGCGAAAACACACCTGACGGATGATCTCCTTGCCGATTTCGAGGAGCTGGCGAAGGCTTCCGATTTTGGCGAAATGCGCCGCCGCCTGTTCACTGGCAAGGTGGTCAATCCGACGGAAAACCGCGCGGCCGAGCATACCGCCCTGCGCGGCGTGGGCCTGGAAACCAGCGTGGAAGAAGCCGAGGCGCTGCGTCATCGCATGAAGCTGATGGTGGGTGCGATCCACGAAGGCGCGATGGGAGAGGTAAAACACCTGATCCATGTCGGCATCGGCGGCAGCGCGCTTGGCCCGGCATTGGCGGTGGATGCGCTGGGCCGCGATGCGCCCAAGGTGGATGTGCACGTCGTGTCGAATGTTGACGGGGTTGCGCTGGAAGAGGCGTTCGCGGCCTGTGATCCCGCCACGACGCTGCTTGCGGTCGCCTCCAAGACCTTCACCACGATTGAAACCATGACCAACGCCCAGTCGGCGCTGAAATGGCTGGCCGATAACGGCGTGGACGATCCCACGGGCCGCGTGATCGCGCTGACGGCCGCGCCGGAAAAGGCGGTGGAGTGGGGCGTGGACGAAACCCGCATCCTGCCTTTCGCAGAGAGTGTGGGGGGGCGCTATTCCCTGTGGTCCAGCATCGGTTTTCCCATCGCAATTTCCATTGGCTGGGACGAGTTCGAGCAACTACTGGCAGGCGCTGCGAAAGTGGACGAGCATTTCCGCGATACGGACGGGCGCGACAACCTGCCGCTGCGCGCGGCCTTTTCAGACCTTTATTACCTGCGCCTGCGCGGCTGCCAGACGCGCGCCGTGTTCGCCTATGACGAGCGCCTGCGCCTGCTGCCGGACTATCTCCAGCAACTGGAAATGGAATCCAACGGCAAGAGCGTGACGGTGGATGGCGAGCCATCGGGCCCCACTGCGCCGATCACGTGGGGCGGGGTGGGCACCGATGCGCAGCACGCCGTGTTCCAGTTGTTGCACCAGGGCACGCACCTTGTGCCGATAGATTTCATCGCCAGCGTGGAGCCGGGCGATATGCTGGATGCAGCGCACCATCATATCCTGCTGATGAACTGTTTTGCGCAAGGGGCCGCGCTGATGGCGGGCCAGCATAGCGACGATCCGCATCGCAACTATCCCGGTGATCGCCCATCCGCCACCATCCTCTGCGACGATCTCGATCCTGCCACCTTTGGCGCGCTGATTGCCTTCCACGAACACCGCGTATTTGCCGCTGCGGTTATGCTGAATATCAATCCATTCGACCAGTTTGGCGTGGAGCTGGGCAAGGAAATCGCGAAGAAGATCGAGGCGGGCGGCGAAAGTTTCGATGCCAGCACAGAGGCCTTGCTCAAAGCGGCAGGGCTTACCTGACAATTGATAAGTCGTGACAATTTCGGAAAGATAGGCCGTTTCGCTCGTTGGCCTGGTGAACCTTGGATTAAGAGAAGGAAGAACCATGAAACGTGCACTGACGATGACCATGCTTGTGTCCGCTGCAGCGCTCGGCCTTGCGGCTTGCGATAGCGAAGATGTGGAAAACACCCCGGTCGACGATATCGATGAAATCATCGACGATGACGTGAATGATGAAGGCTATCCCGTCGGGGGCGACCTGAACGAGGATCAGCAGGCGAATTACGATAGCATGGACTGGCAGGCCGTCAGTGACGAGTACGACACCAACATGGCCGATATGCAGACCGAGATGCAATCAGGCGGCGGAATGACCGCCGGTTCGATGTCCGATGAATTTACGGATGACGCCTCGATGTCGGGCTCCGGCTCGATGGATAGCGACAGCATGTCTGATGGGAATAGCACGATGGGCAATTCCGGCTCGTCGATGCCTGCGCGGTCGCAGATGAGCTTCTCCTATCTGGACCGTAATGACGATGGCCAGCTTTCCGTGGCCGAGTATGCGATATGGTCGCTGCCTACCGATCCCAATCCGCCCGAGCCTAACGATGCGCAAGCACCGCATCTGACGCAGGACGAGATCAACACTGCCGGTGAGACGTTTTTCTACTTCGACGATGATGGCGACAGCTATCTTTCGCAGGAAGAATTCCAGGACGCGCGCAATTCCAGCCGCGTTGCCTGATAGCGCACCGGACCAGGTGACACCGAAGCAAGGGGCCAGCGGGAGCGATTCCGCTGGCCCTTGCTTTGGGAGCACGATCATCTGTGCTGGTCTATAAGTTCCGCCTGTTCGTTCAGCGGGATGTCGATATTGATCGTGGTGCCCGCCGTCTCACTGCTCAAGTCGAGTTTGGCGTTCATCCCTTTCAGCAATTCGCGCACGATGCGGGCACCCAGGTTGCCTTCGTGCGGCCAGTTGCAATCTTCCGGCAGGCCCGCGCCATCATCCTCGATCGTTATTCGCAACAGGTCGTCCGACAATGTCTTGCAGCGCACTTCGACGACGCCCCGATCCCGGTCTGCAAAGGCATGCTGCATTGAATTGGTAATGATCTCGGATACGACCAGGCCGATCCTGCCCGCTGTTTCCACCGGAACAGTCAGTGTCTCGGAAGTAAAGTTCAGCTTCACTCCCTTGCGTCCGTCGATATGGTTGATGGCCGAGGCGATACGGCCGAGATAGGCGCCCAGGGGAATGATCTTGTCAGTTGCCTTGGCAAGGCCGGCCTGATCCATTTCCTGATACAGCAGCTGAAGCGCTTCCACCCGCCGCGCCAGCGTATCGAACGCGTCGCGCACATCGCCGCTACGCGGTGCCTGGATGCGGATCATGCTCACGATCATCGACAGGTGGTTTTTCACCCGATGCTGCACTTCGGCCAGTTGCTGATCGGTGCTTGTCGCGCGGTCGGCCGGTTCCTGCCGATCTTCGACCAACCGCTGGAACCCGACAAAATAGCGACCGCTATCATCCTCTGAATGATTGCCCAGAGGAGCCATGGTGAGACGGTTCCAGAATGGATTGCCGTCCGCGCGGTAGTTCAGGATGGTGGCTTCCACCTCGCGCCCTTCGGCAACGGCAGACGCCAGTTCCGCCACCGTTCCAGTATCGGTCTCTTCGCCTTGTAGAAACCGGCAGTTGCGACCCAGGACGCTTTCGCTGGAATAACCCGTCAGCTTTTCGAAAGCGCGGTTCACATAGACAAGTGGTGCATCGTCCTGCTCCAGATCGGCGATGCTGATGGCAAAGGGCAGGCGCTCATAAGAATGCCCGGAACTGTCTTCGCTCAAAGTTCTTCTTCCCTTTTCCCTCGCGTGCACATTGGTGCAAGGCGATTCCCCCGTCGATACCAAGGTCTTGCTGACGGTTAAGCCGAAAATCAGGACTTTTCCAAGTGGCTTGATGCAGTTGTCGCTGCTTTCGTATGCGAAGCCCCTGCCAAGCGTGCTGCCTGTTTGCCTTGACTTTCGCGCCCCGGTCTCCCACATGGCCGACATCGAAGCGCGCGCCAGCGTGAAGTGGTTGTAGCGAGAAAGCTGCAAACCCCGGCAGCCCTTCGGTCCTTTTTCCTGAGACTTCCCTTTTCACGCGGGTCGTTTTGACACCCGCGCCGCGCGAGCTGTTGCTCTGCGCGCCGCATATTTTGCGAGTTCAATACTACACATGACTATTCAATTTTCCGATCTCGGGCTGTCGCAGCCGGTGATGCAGGCGCTCGACATGCAGGGCTATAAAGTGCCTACGCCTATCCAGGCGCAGGCCATTCCCGCCGTTCTTGAAGGCCGCGACCTGCTGGGCATCGCCCAGACAGGCACCGGCAAGACCGCTGCTTTCATGCTGCCCAGCATCGACAACCTGCGCAAGGCCGACAATCAGATCCCGTTCAAGTCCTGCCGCATGCTCATTCTCGCGCCGACGCGAGAACTGGCCGGCCAGATCGCTCAGAGCGCCAAGGATTACGGTGCCCTCGCTGGCCTGAAGGTGCATTCCATCGTCGGCGGCACATCGGTGAACAAGGATCGCAACAAGCTGCATCGCGGCTGCGACATTCTTGTGGCAACCCCGGGCCGTCTGCTCGACCTGATCGACCAGAAGGCCTTCAACCTCGATGGCGTGGAAATCCTGATCCTGGACGAAGCCGACCAGATGCTCGACCTCGGCTTCATCCACGCGCTGCGTAAAATTCACGAGCTGGCTCCGAAGGATCGCCAGACGCTGTTCTTCAGTGCCACCATGCCCAAGGCGATCAAGGAACTGGTGGGCAAGTATTGCCAGAACCCGGTCCAGGTTTCCGTCACTCCCGCTGCCACCACGGCAGAGCGGATCGACCAGTACCTGTTCATGGTGCAGCAGGACGAGAAGCAGTCGCTCCTCGAACTCATGCTGTCCGAGAAACACCAGGTGCCCGGCAAGTTCGAACGTGTTCTGATCTTCACCCGTACCAAGCACGGCGCGGACCGGGTGGTGAAAAGGCTTTCGCAGGTGGGTATCCCTGCCAACGCCATTCACGGCAACAAGAGCCAGCCCCAGCGCGAACGCGCGCTGAGCGAGTTCAAGCGCGCCAAGACCCCGATCCTGGTGGCCACCGATGTGGCCGCGCGCGGGATCGACATTCCCGGTGTGAGCCACGTGATCAATTACGAGCTGCCCAATGTGCCTGAACAGTATGTCCACCGTATCGGTCGCACCGCGCGTGCGGGTGCCGATGGTGTGGCGATTGCCTTCTGCGCCGAGGACGAGCGCGCATACCTGAAGGATATCAACAAGCAGACCGACGCCAGCTTCGAGCGTCTGCCGCTGCCGGACAATTTCCGCGCCGTGGTGGAGGGTGTCGGCCCGACCAAGCCTGCGCCAAAGCAGCAGCGTCAGCGCGTCAATCCCAAGCCGCGCGGCGCCTCGGCAGAGCGTGGCGGCGAGAATGCCGGTGGCGGTCGTGGTCGTGGTGGACCCAAGCGTCGTTCCGGCGGGCCGAAGCAGGGTGGTGGACGCCCCCAGGGCGGTCAGCGTCGCGGCGGCGGCGGACGTGGCCGGTCGCAAGGCTCTTCGCAGGGCTGATTGCGTCGGTCATTAATTTGACCCGGTAACAATCTGTCTGAAAAGATAGGCCAATCTTAACCATGCGCGCTCTAGGACGAACATGTTCCAGGGCGCGCAAGGTTAGGACTATCGATGATCAGGACGAAGACCGCCATTATCATTGGCGCAGGGGCCGGCGTCGAGATCGAAATGCCGGGCCAGCGCGAATTGCTGAGCAAGATCGCCCACGGGTTTGATTTTCAGCGGCTCGGCTCCGACCTGCAAACATCCGAAATGCAGGATTTCGATACCCTTTTTGCAAAAGTGAAGGGCGAGGGCGAGGCGCTGCGCGAGGCGGCCCTTCGCATCCGTGCCGGCGCACGGCTCAGCAGTTCGATTCAAGCCCTGTTGCAACAGCATGGGGAAGACAAGCACGTGCGGGCCGTCGGCAAGCTGGCCATCGCCTATTATACCCTACAGGCTGAACACCAGTCCGCGATGGAAGCAGAGCCGCGTGATCCGGGCGAAATGCCCTTCCGCGGCGCGGAAAACTGGCTGTTCCAATTGGGCCGGATGGTGGTGGACGGCGTAAGCCGATCCCGCGCGCAGCAGTGCTTCGACAATCTCCACATCGTGAATTTCAACACCGACCGCGCGATCCAGCATTACATGCCCTGGGTCCTGCATTCCGGGTTTGGCATGCCGGTGACAGAGGCGCAGGCGCTATGCGCGGAAAAGCTGAATGTGGTGCAACCCTTTGGCAAGGCCGGTCGCCTGGAGTGGCAGACAGGCGCAGAGGCAGCGGCCGCCTGGGGGGAGCAGAACCCCCGGAACCTGTTCAAGGTGGCGGAAAATATCCGCACCGCTTCCGAATTTCACGATGATCGGCAGCTCAAGGCATCTTTGCATGCTGGCATCGCCAATGCCCGCCGGCTCTTGTTCATCGGGTTCAACTTCAATTCGCTCAACACCTCCTTGCTGTTCCAGGAACGACTTACGCACGGGCCGGAGACTCTCGTGGCGCTTGGCGAGGACGAACAGCCGCGCGCGGAGAGTATTCGCCGCGTCCTGAAGACAGGCGCAGGGATCGCGCCAGAGATGCTGCTGGCGATGCGCTTTGGCCCCAGTTGGCAGATGCTGGCAGACAACGATCTGCTGATCGAAAGCTGACCTGCCTTACGCAATTGGACTGAAACCCTTGCCCGCTGCCGAACGTATGGCCATGAACCACCACGTTTCACCAGCAGCAGGAGCTTTTCGCGCCCATGTCCGATTTCGATTATGATCTTTTTACCATCGGTGCGGGTTCCGGCGGCGTGCGCGCCAGCCGGGTTTCGGCGGGGCATGGCGCGAAAGTTGCCATCGCAGAGGAATATCGCGTCGGGGGCACCTGCGTCATCCGCGGCTGCGTGCCGAAGAAGATGCTCGTCTACGGCGCCCATTTCGCGGAGGATCTGGAAGATTGCCAGAAATTCGGTTGGGAGATCGAGGGAAAGACGTTCAACTGGCAAAAGCTGCGTGACAATGTGCTTGCCGATGTCGACCGGCTCGAAGGTGCCTACACCGATACGCTGGAAAGCCACGAGGTCGAGATATTCAAGGAGCGCGCGCGGCTGACGGGGCCGCACGAGGTTACGCTGGAAAGCGGACGCAAGGTGACCGCGAAGCACATCCTGATTGCCACGGGCGCACGCCCACGCATGCCCGAATGCCAGGGCGCTGAACATGCGATCAGTTCCAACGAAGCCTTTCACCTCGATGAAATACCGAAGAAAATCATCATCGCGGGCGGCGGCTACATCGCCAACGAATTTGCCGGGATCTTCAATGAATTCGGCAGCAAGGTGACGCTGGTAAACCGCGGCGACCAGTTGCTGCGCAGCTATGACGAGGCGCTGCGCGACCGCCTGCTGCAAATCTCCACAACCAAGGGGATAGCGTTCAAGTTCAACACGATCTTCGAATACATCAAGCCGTGCGACGATGGCGGGTATTTCGTCAAGCTGTCCGACTGTGAAGAAGAGCATGTCGATTGCGTGATGTTCGCCGTCGGCCGCATTCCCAACACCGAGGGGCTGGGGCTGGAAGACGTGGGAGTCGAACTGGGCGAGGGCGGCGAGGTTGTGGTGGACCGCTTCAGCAAGACCAGCGTGGACCACATTTATGCCGTGGGCGATGTGACGGACCGTGTGCAATTGACGCCGGTTGCCATCCGCGAAGGGCAGGCCTTTGCCGATAGTGTGTTCGGTGGCCACGAACCTGTCGCCGTCGACCACAGCTGCATTCCCAGTGCCGTGTTCAGCCACCCGCCCATCGCTTCTGTCGGCATGACCGAGGGCGAGGCGAAGAACAAGCTGGGCTCTGTCAAAGTGTATCAATCTGATTTCCGGCCCATGAAAAACGTGCTGGCCGGTCGCAACGAACGATCCCTGTTCAAGATGATCTGCGATGACAGCAACGGCAAGATCGTGGGCATCCACATGATCGCCCCCGATGCACCGGAAATGATGCAGGCGGCCGCGATTGCGGTGAAAGCCGGGCTGACGAAAGCCGATTTCGACGCGACCGTGGCCATTCACCCGACGATGGCGGAAGAACTGGTGCTGATGCGCTGATGCGGCGTGGCGATATAGCCCTGGGGGAATTGACGGTTTAGTCATCCCATGCAACGGCACTCCACAAATCAAAGGAGTGACGATGTCCGCCAATATCGCCGAAATGGAACGCCGCCGCGAAGCCGCCCGCATGGGGGGCGGCCAGAAACGCATCGATGCCCAGCACGCCAAGGGCAAGCTGACCGCGCGCGAACGGCTCGATGTGCTGCTGGACGAAGGATCGTTCGAGGAGCTGGACACCTATGTCGAGCATGACTGCGTCGATTTCGGGATGCAGGACCAGAAGATCACCGGCGATGGCGTGGTCACCGGCAGCGGCACGATCAACGGGCGGCTGGTGTTCGTCTTCAGCCAGGATTTTACCGTCTTCGGCGGCTCCTTGTCCAAACGCCATGCGGAGAAAATCTGCAAGGTGATGGACAGCGCCATGAAGGTAGGCGCGCCGGTGATCGGCCTGAACGACAGCGGCGGCGCGCGTATCCAGGAAGGCGTGGCCAGCCTTGGCGGCTATGCCGAGGTGTTCCAGCGCAACGTGCTGGCCAGCGGCGTGATCCCGCAACTCAGCCTGATCATGGGGCCATGCGCGGGCGGTGCGGTGTACTCACCGGCGATGACGGACTTCATCTTCATGGTGAAGGACAGCTCGTATATGTTTGTAACCGGGCCGGAAGTTGTCAAAACCGTCACCAATGAAGAGGTGACGCAGGAAGACCTTGGCGGCGCCGTGGTCCACACCACCAAGACCAGCGTGGCGGACCTCGCGCTGGAGAACGATATCGAGGCGTTGCTGGCTGCGCGCGAGCTGATCGGCTTCGTGCCGGAAAGCAATCGCGACCCGCTGCCTCACTTGCCTACCGACGATCCGTGGGATCGGCGCGAGGACAGCCTCGACACGCTGATCCCTGCCAGCTCCAACATGCCCTACGACATGCATGAGCTGATTTCGAAGGTGGTGGATGATGGCAATTTCTTCGAAATACAGCCCGCGCACGGGGGCAATATCATCACCGGCTTCGGGCGTATCGAGGGCCAGCCGGTGGGCTTTGTTGCCAACCAGCCGATGGTGCTGGCGGGCGTGCTGGATATCGACGCCAGCCGCAAGGCCGCGCGTTTCGTGCGGTTCTGCGATGCTTTCAGCATCCCCATCGTGACGTTCGTCGACGTGCCCGGCTTCCTCCCCGGCACAGGGCAGGAGCATAACGGCATCATCAAGCACGGCGCAAAGCTGCTGTTCGCCTATGCCGAGGCAACCGTGCCCAAGATCACTGTCATCACCCGCAAGGCTTACGGCGGTGCGTATGACGTGATGGCGTCAAAGCACCTGCGCGGAGACTTGAACTACGCGTGGCCCACCGCAGAGATCGCCGTGATGGGCGCAAAAGGCGCGGTGGAAATCATCTTCCGCCAGGACCGCGACAATCCCGAGAAGATCGCCGAGAAAACGAAGGAATACGAAGACCGCTTCGCCAACCCCTTCGTGGCAGCCTCGCGCGGCTACATCGACGAAGTGATTTATCCGCACTCCACCCGGCGACGGATCGCGCTGGGCTTGCGCAAGTTGAAGGGCAAGAAGCTGGAAAACCCGTGGAAGAAGCACGATAATTTGCCGCTATGAAGGGGAGACGTCACCATGGACTTGTTTCAGGGTCCATCGTTTCGATTTCTCAGCAGTTGCGAGCATGGGGCTGACTGCAGAAACAAGTCCAGCATGACGGTGTTGGGGTAGGATGACGCACCAACTTTCCACCATCGGCTACGCCCACGCCACGCAAGATGCGCTGATCGCCGCGCTGCGTGAGGCCAAGGTCGAACTCCTCGCTGACATTCGCGCGCTACCGCTTTCGCGCCGCGCGGGTTTCTCCAAAACCTCGCTCAAGGCAGCGGTGGAGGAGGCGGGGATTGAATACCGCCATTTCAAGCATCTAGGCACGCCCAAGGAGGGCCGCGATGCAGCGCGCAAGGGCGATTACGCCACCTTGCGCCGCGTTTACGAAGGCCAGCTCGAATTGCCCGAGGCACTGGCGCAGATGGCGGAAATTCAGTCCCTCGCCGCGGAGAAACGCATCTGTCTGCTGTGCTATTGCGGAGAGGCGGAGAAATGCCACCGCTCCTTGCTGATCGAACACGCCTTTGCCGACAATGAAATACTGCATCTGCACCCGCAAATGCCTGATTAGGACCGCAACGCCGCCTCGTGCGTAGGTAGGGCATGTGGTTCGATACCTGGCAAGACATGTGGCAGATTTTTGTCACGACTATCCTCATCTATGCCGCGCTTGATGCTGATCCTGCGCGGCGTGGGCAAGCGGTCGCTGGCAAAGCTCAATATCTTCGATCTCGTCGTCACCGTGGCGCTCGGTTCGACGCTGGCTACGATCATGCTAAGCCACGGATACGACCCTTGCCGAAGGGGCGCTCGCCTTTGTCACCCTGTGCGGACTGCAATGGTTGGTCGCTTGGGCTAAGCCTGCGGGCGACATGGTTCAAGAAACTGATCAGGTCCGAACCGCGATTGCTTCTGAGCGAGGGCAAGTTTCTTGATCGTGCCATGCGGGATGAGAGAATTCTACGCCAGGAAGTCCATGCCGAAATACGCAATCACGGCTTTGCCGATATCGAGGATATTGCCGCTGTCGTGCTGGAGACAGACGGCTCCTTCAGTGTGATCCCAAGTCCAATGCGAACACCCGCAGCGCGATGGAAAGCGTTCAGTCGCGATCCGGTCGATCCTGTCGATGACGCAAGGCCCGCACGCTAGGCGGACCCCTTTTCGTTCCGGCGCGTAATATCTCCATGTGGTTCGACAACTGGCCCGAGATCGGGCAAATCGCCCTCACGACGCTGGTCGTCTATTTTGCGCTGATCGCGATCCTGCAGATTGCGGGCAAGCGCAGCATTGCCAAGCTCAACATCTTCGATCTGGTGGTTACGGTGGCGTTGGGTTCGATCCTCGCGTCCGTGATGCTGACGAGAAGCCTGTCGGTGGCAGACGGACTGGCGGCGTTCATCGTGCTGGCCGGATTGCAATACCTGGTCACTTTCTTGTCCGTGCGGTTCGGTTGGTTCAAGCAGGTGATACGGTCAGACGCGCGGATATTGCTGAAAGACGGCAAATTTCTCGAAGACGAGATGAAGAAAGAGCGCGTGACCCACGGCGAAATAGAAGCCGCCATTCGCGGCAAGGGGCACGGCGAGATAGAGAATATCGCGGCTGTCGTGCTGGAGACAGATGGCAGTTTCAGTGTGATCGAAGACCCTCCCGCCAGCCAGTACAGCGCGCTCGATCGGATGCTGAAAGGCGATGACAAATCCGAAAGCGGCGGGGCCTAGTGCGCTTGTAGCTGCTCGCTCAGGAAGCTGGCGATGTCCGCCATATCGACCTGATTGTCCACGAATGCCTCACCGATCCCGTGCAGCAGGATGAATGGCAGCGTGCCTGCATCCATTTTCTTGTCGTGCAGCATGTGCGCCGCAAGCTCTTCGCCAGAGCAAGCCAGACCCAGCGAAGCGACTTCGGATCGCAATCCGGCCTTGTCGATAGCCGCCGTGATACGCGCGGCATCGTCCAGCGAGATATAATCGCGGCGGGCGGAATAGCGTGCGGCCAGCACCATGCCCAGCGCAACCCCCTCACCATGCAGCAAGGTTTCGGAGAAGCCCGTTTCGGCTTCCAGCGCGTGGCCAAAGGTATGGCCAAGGTTGAGCAGCGCGCGTGTGCCGGTGGTTTCGCGCTCATCCTCCGCAACGATGCGCGCCTTGGCCTTCACGCTCTGACTAACGGCGTATTGCAATGCTTCCGAATCGCGAGCGGTGACCCTCGCGCCGTTCTTCTCGCACCAGTCGAAGAACTGCGCGTCGCCAAGGATGCCGTATTTGATCACCTCGGCATAGCCCGCGCCCATTTCACGCGGGGGGAGGGTGTCCAGCGTCGCCGTGTCTGCCAGCACCAGCGCAGGCTGGTGAAAGGCCCCGACAAGGTTCTTGCCAGCGGCGGTGTTTATCGCCGTCTTGCCACCAACGCTGCTGTCGACCTGGGCCAGCAAAGTCGTGGGGATTTGCACGAAGCCGCAACCGCGCTTCAGCACCGATGCGGCAAAGCCTGTCAGGTCGCCAACCACGCCGCCACCCAGGGCGAAAATATGGTCGCCGCGCTCCACTCCGCGTTCCAGCAGCCAGTCCACCAGCTTTTCCAGCACGGCCCAGCTTTTTGCGCCTTCACCCGGCTGCGTGATGAACCAGTCCACGCCAACATCTTTCGCCGCCAGCGCCATCTCGAGGCGCTCGCCATGGGCCGCGTGGGAATTGCGGTCTGCAACGGCGGCAACGCGGTCCTTCCGGATGAGGCCGGATGCAAGCCTGCCGACATCGTCCAGCAGGCCGTGCCCGACATGCACATCATAGCCGCGCCCGGCCAGTTCCACGCCGATTACAGCCCCTGTTACAGCCATTTATCGAGTTCCTCCAGAATGCGAGCCACTGCCTCTGCATGCGGTCCGGCATCGCTTTGCACCTTGATCGGCGCCTGCGAATAGGCGGGCGCGCGATCATTCTTCATGCGCGTCACGATTTCGCGCGTGTCGCCATCACGCAGCAACGGGCGCCGGTCATTGCGGCTAACCCGTTCGATCAGCGTTTCCACGTCGCTATCCAGCCAGATCGCAATTCCCCGCTCCAGGATCAGCGCGCGTGTTTCGTCCTGCACGAAAGCGCCGCCGCCGGTTGCGATCACGAAGTCGCTGCCGCTCTCTTCCAGCAGACGGGCGATTACGCGGCGTTCACCATCGCGGAAATAGGTTTCGCCGAACAGGTCGAAGATTTCCGGGATGGTCATATTCGCCGCGTCCGCGATTTCCTCGTCAGCGTCGACGAAGCTCATTCCCAGCGTCGATGCCAACTTGCGGCCCACGGTCGATTTGCCGACGCCCATCATGCCTACCAGCACAATCGGGCGCGTGATCCGGCGACGAATGGCGCGGATCGTCGCATCATTAGGGAGGGGCGTGGCAATGGTCATTGCCGCAAGGCCTATAGTTGGGCTAGTCGCGCTGGCAAGCGTGAGCCGCTTTGCGTTGGGCAAGGCAAGCTATTTGGCTAGAGTTACTCAGCCGGGGATTTTCAGAAGGTGTCGAAACGGCGGATGTCGATTGTGGTATTAGTGGTGCTGGCGATTGCCGTGTTTCTGGGCGTGGCGTGGTACGATGGCGGGCGGCAGGAACAGCGCCTGATCGTGGAGCCTGTCACCGTGCCGGAGGGCAATTCGTGAAACGCGCCGTTTTTCTTGCATCTGCTGTGGGCCTGGCGTTCACGTCTTCGCTGGCCCTGGCGGGCGGGCCGGAAGATCTCCTGCCCCCGATCTTTCGCGATCCCCCGCCGCAACAGCAGCCTTCGCCAACGCCGACACCCACCCCCAGCCAGCCCGTGAGGCCGGCACAACCTTCCACGCCCTCTCCATCCGGTAGCGGCGAGGTTGTACAGCCCCTGCCGGGCAGCGGCGGACCGTCCTCTTCCTCATCCTCGGGCCGGGTTACCCTGCCTGAAGATTTTCCCTCGCTTGCAGAGTTGAGCGCGATGGACGACGATGAGATCAACGAGGTGCTGGGCCTTCGTCCCAAGTTCGACATTCCTGCCGCAGCCCGCCGCGCGGTGGAAAAGGTAGGGATCATTTCCCAGGCCGAGGGCGGTTTTCCCAGTGCTTCGCTGCGCAACCAGCCGGGCGCCCTCGTTCGTGCCGCCTTGCAGGCCAGCAAGGGGCCTATCGCATCGCGCTGGGGCCATATTCTTGTTCGCCGAGCGCTTTCCAGCAGGCTCGATGCGCCGCGAGGTCTCGATCCCGTGGCGTTCGCCGCACTTCGCGCGCAGGCCCTGAACAGCATGGGTGAGAGCGCGGTGGCGCGCACATTCGTACAGGATATCGACGGTTCGGAATACAATCCTGCGTTGGCCGATTCGGCACTTACGGCCTATCTCGCCACGGGCGATATTCTTGGCATGTGTCCGGTTGCCCGCTTGCAGAGCGATTTGCGTGACGATGGCGAATGGGAATTGTTGCAGGCAATCTGCTCCGCCTATCTCGGCGAAGCGCGCAGCGCCGACCGACGGTTGCAGCGCGCATTCGGCACCGGCGTGGCAGAGGAAATCGATGTTCGCCTGGCGCAGCGCTATGCCGGCGCGGCAGGCGAAGGCAGCCGCGCGGTGAATATCGAATGGGGCGAGGTCGAGGGGCTGACCCCGTGGAGGTATTCGCTGGCGAGAGCTGTGGGAGAGGATATTCCCGAGCAGCTGGCAACCGATCTCGGTTCCGATTATGAAATCTCCGATGTCCTGATCCCGGCAACGCCCTTGCTGCGCCGCGTGGAAGTGTCCGATACAGCCGCTGCTCGCGGCGTCCTGTCTTCTGCCGCGATGGTCGATCTCTATTCGCAATTATGGGCCAGCGATCGCTACGATGCCGCCGACAAGGGAGTGGCAGCGCAATTGCGCGAAGCTTACGTGGCCAACAGCGCAGCGCAGCGGCTTGCAGCCATGCGCAGCCTGTGGGGAGAGCAGCCCGCTTACGGACGCCTCGTCCTGACCGCCTATGCCGCCGCGCGCCTGCCGGTGACAGAAGACATGGCGGGCGACGCAGGGCCGCTTATCGCATCGATGCTGACAGCGGGTTTGGATCGCAATGCTTTGCGCTGGGAAAGCGTCGTGCCCGAGGGTAGCGAGGCTTGGGCGCTGCTGGCTCTAGCGCGGCCTGATGCGGGCGACAGCGTGGCTGGCGGGGCGGTGGACGATTTCATCGACGATGATGCCAGCGCGGACAAGCGCAAATCAGCCTTCCTCGTTGCCGGCCTCGCGGGTCTGGGCCGCCTCGAGGCTGACGACGTGGAAGATTTCTCGGATCGTCTTGGCAGGAATTTGCAACGCCGCAGCGCCTGGAGCGACAAGATCTCGCGCGCCGGAGAGCTTGGCAATTCCACGCTTGTCGCCATGCTGGCTGGGCTGGGGATGCAGGGGTCGAGCTGGGACCAGATGACCCCGCGTCACCTGTACTACATCGTGCGCGCCCTCGAAGCGGCAGGTCTTTCGGCAGAGGCCCGCATGATCGCTGCGGAGGCCGTTGTGCGCGGATAGCCTGGTGGCAAACGCGATCGAAAGCTTCCTTGCCATGCTTGCCGCCGAGCGCGGGGCGGCCGCAAACACGCTGGCCGCCTATCGCCGGGACCTGGAAGGCGGCGAGGAAATTGTCGGCGAGCTGGCATCTGCCGGGCGCGACGATCTGGCAAGACTGGCAGGCGCCTGGGCAGACCTCGCGCCCTCCACCGTGGCCCGAAAAGTATCTGCGCTGCGGCAATTCTATGGCTTTTGTATCGACGAGGGGATGCGCGAGGACGATCCCTCCTCCGTGTTGCCGCGCCCGCAAGCCCGCCGCCCCCTGCCCAAGGTGCTGGGCCATGCGGAAATAGAGGCGCTGTTCCAGCAGGCGGAGGCGGAGGCGCAGGGCGAACGTCCGGCTGCGGTGCGGATGCTTACGCTGCTCGAATTGCTCTACGGCTCCGGCCTTCGCGCCACGGAGCTGGTGGCGTTGCCCGTTGCTGCCGTACCCCGCGATGCGCCGTTCCTGACGATTACCGGCAAGGGCGGGCAACAACGCATGGTGCCAGTCTCGCGCCGTGCGCAGTCGGCCATCGCGCGCTGGATGGAAGTACGCGGAGGAAGCTCTCCCTTCCTGTTCCCTTCGCGCAAGGCGCACATCACGCGCATAAGGCTGTATCAGCTGGTGAAAGACCTTGCTGCGAGGGCCGGGCTGGACCCGGCCAAGGTATCGCCGCACGTGCTGCGCCATGCCTTTGCCACGCATCTGCTGGAGGGCGGGGCAGACCTGCGCGTATTGCAGACAATGCTGGGCCACGCGGATATCGCCACCACGCAAATATACACTCACGTGGATTCCGCGAGACTCGTCGCCTTGGTGAATGAGCGGCATCCCCTTGCAGCGGGACGCGGCTCGGGCTAGCGGCCTTGGCATGACTTCATACCTCGAATTCGAGAAGCCGGTTGCTGAACTGGAAGCCAAGATCTCCGAACTGCGCAAGGCCGCAGGCGAGGATGGCGACGTGGATATTTCGAACGAGCTGCAACGGCTCGAATTGAAAAGCGCGCAGCTCCTGGAAAACACCTATCGCGATCTTTCGCCCTGGCAGAAAACGCAGGTTGCCCGGCATCCTTCGCGACCGCATTTTCACGATTACGTGTCCCTCGGCTTTACGGAATTCATGCCATTGGGTGGCGATCGTTCCTATGCCGACGATCAGGCCATAATCGGCGGTCTGGCCAGGCTGGACGGCCGCAAGGTGGTGCTGATCGGGCACGAAAAAGGCAATGATACAGAGAGCCGCATTCGCCACAATTTCGGCATGGGCAAGCCGGAGGGGTATCGCAAGGCCATCCGGTTGATGGAATTGGCTGACCGTTTCGGCCTTCCGGTAGTGACGCTGGTGGATACATCGGGTGCCTTCCCCGGCATCGAGGCCGAAGAGCGCGGCCAGGCCGAAGCTATCGCGCGCTCTACAGAAGCCTGCCTGGCACTGGGCGTGCCCATGATCGCTGCAATCGTTGGCGAGGGCGGATCCGGAGGTGCTGTCGCACTTGCGAGTGCAGAGCGCGTGCTGATGTTCGAACATGCCGTATATTCGGTGATCTCTCCCGAAGGTTGCGCTTCCATCCTGTGGCGCACGGCCGAAAAGGCACCGCAGGCGGCAGAGGCGATGAAAATGACGGCGCAGGACCTTGCCAGGATCGGCGTGATCGACCGCATCGTGCCAGAGCCTATGGGCGGAGCGCAGCGCGATCCGCAGGCGGCGGTGGCAAGCCTGGCCAAGGCGATCGGTGAAGAGCTGGACGCATTGTCCGGCCTCGATGCCGACGCGCTGCGGCGCAAGCGTGAAGATCGGTTCCTGGCCATCGGAACCGATCTTTCACGATAGCCTTTTCGGCGGAGGCAGGATTGGCTTCGGGAACATCCCGTCGACATTGCGGTTTTTCGGGATAACAAATGCAAACGCTGGTTTGCGTTGAAGCAACTCCCGGAGGAGGCCTTAATGCCGCTCAAGAAATTCCGTAAATTCACTGCCATGGCTCTGGCCGGTGCCGGTTCGCTGGCTCTCGGTGCCTGTGCCAGCATTCCCGGTGCCAACGTCGCGCCCGGCTCTCCAATCACGGCGGAGGAAGCGCAGGTCGGCGCGCAGTATCACGACCAGTTCGTGGCGGAATTCGGCGGGGAGATGACCGGCCCCTACGCGCGCTATGTCGAGCAGGTCGGCTCCAACATAGCGGTGCAATCCGGGCTTGCAACTCGTCCCGATGCCTTCGACGTTACCTTGCTGAACTCCAGCGTGAACAATGCCTTCGCCGTGCCCGGCGGCTATGTCTATGCGACGCGCCAGCTGGTCAACCTGATGAACAACGAGGCAGAGCTTGCCGCAGTGCTGGGTCACGAGGTTGGCCATGTGGCCGCCCGCCATTCGGCCCGGCGCCAGCAGAATGCGCAGCGCAACCAGTTGCTTGGATTGCTTGGCGCGGTAATCGGTGGCGCGGTGCTCGGCAGTTCTGATCTCGCCCAGCTAAGCCTGCAAGGTTCGCAGCTGGCGACGCTGAGCTATTCGCGGAGCCAGGAGCTGGAGGCTGACCAGCTTGGCATCCAGTATCTGGGCCGCGCAGGCTACGATCCCAATGCAATGGCCACTCTCCTCACCAGCCTGGCAGCGCAAAACCAGCTTGATGCGCAGTTGCAGGGCAGGGGCGATGCGACGATTCCGCAATGGGCATCGACCCATCCCGATCCCGCCAGCCGTGTGCAAAATGCCCGCCAACTGGCGCAGGGCGGCTCTGGCGTTGTCAATCGCGACACCTTCATGAGTCGGATCGACGGAATGATCTATGGCGACGATCCCGAACAGGGCGTGATCGAAGGGCGTCAGTTCATTCACCCGCAACTGCGTCTCAGCTTCACCGTCCCGCAGGGCACCTACATGGTCAACGGCACCCGCGCAGTGACGATCACCGGCGATCAGGGCCGCTCCCAGATGACGGTCGGGCCATATAGCGGCGACCTGAACAGCTATGTTCGCAACGTTTTCACAGCCCTGGGCGGAGAGCAGCAGCAGGTCACGCCTTCCAGCATCGAGCGCACGACCGTAAACGGATTGCCAGCCGCTTATGGCACCGCGCGTGTCAACAACGGGCAGCAGGAGGTGGACGTTACGGTGTTCGCCTACGAATTCTCGAACGACACGGCCTATCACTTCGCCTCGATCACTCCGGCCGGGCAGGCAGGCACCTTCAATTCGCTTTACCAGTCGATGCGGCGAATCAGTGCCAGCGAGGCCAACGCAGTGGTTCCGCGCCGATTGGACGTGGTGACTGCGGGACGGGGCGATACGGTTCGCACAATGGCAAGTCGCATGGCTTACACCGATGGCCAGGAAGCTCGCTTCCGCGTGTTGAACGGCTTGTCCTCGAACGACCAACTCGTTCCGGGCCGCGAATACAAGCTCGTCGTCCGGTCGAACTAGAGCAGGATCGCCAAACAGAAAACGGGCCGACGCACTGTCGGCCCGTTTTTAGAGGCGCAAAACAAAAAGGGGCGCCAGGTTTCCCTGACGCCCCTTTCGTTAGGTTTAAGTCGACTTAGTTGATCGAGTTATCGAGCTTGGTCGAAACCGTACCGAACGTGTCGTCCAGGCTGTTGCCGAGGCTCTGCATCGCGGTGATGGCGGCAACAGCGATAAGGGCAGCGATCAGGCCATATTCGATGGCGGTGGCGCCCTGTTCGTCACGGATCATGTTCTTGAAGAAGGTCATTTTTAGTCTCCTGGTTTAAGTCTTCGGTACCCGGCTCAACCGGAGGTCTCCGAGAGAGCGACTTGGTTTCTACGTAGGATGTGTTGAGAAAGTCCTAACCGCGTCAGATATCGCTTGCGTCGTTGAACTTCGTCTCGACCCCCGACCACATCTCGGTCGACTCATTGGCAAATCCCTGCAGCGCAGTGATCATGCCGATGACGATCAAACCGGCAATAAGGCCGTATTCGATGGCCGTCGCACCTTGGGTATCGTGCAGCAGGCGCTTGATGAATTTCTTCGCAGACAATGCTCGTCCCCTACATAAAGTACGACAGCATTGTGTTTTGCAGCATTGTTTTAACAAAACCTTTCGACGGCAGGTGAAAGTGGAAAATAATCCGACATGGATACTGGTGGTTGCACTGGCGCTATTCGATAAACAGGGGCGCGTGCTGCTTCAGCAACGACCGACCGGAAAGCATCACGGTGGGTTGTGGGAATTTCCCGGCGGCAAAGTGGAAAGCGGAGAGGCTCCGCGCCTGGCGCTGGTGCGGGAGATTGACGAGGAACTGGGTATCGCCTTGCCCCCATCGTGTCTGGCCCCGGCGTTTTTTGCAGAAGAAGCGGGCGATCCGACGGTTGTATTGAATCTTTACACGGCACACCTCGATACCTGCGATCCAGAGGGCCGCGACGGGCAGGCGTGGGGCTGGTACTCCTTGAAAGACGCCGCCAATCTGGCGCTGGCCCCGATGGACCGGCAACTATTGGCCTTTATGGACCGATAGCCCCTTGCCAAGCCGCCAAGCCCCGCTTATGTGCCCGCCTCTCAAGTGCGCCAGTAGCTCAGCTGGATAGAGTACCTGACTACGAATCAGGCGGCCGGAGGTTCGAATCCTTCCTGGCGCACCAGAAAAGCCCATCCCCGCAAGGGGGTGGGTTTTTTTGTTGGCCATAGGAAAATCTGAACCCGTTCGGAGTCGGAGGCGGTGCAACCGCCGGAGACGACGAGCGAGCGCAGCGAGCGAGACAATCCTTCCTGGCGCACCAAAAGCCCATCCCGCAAAGGGTGGGTTTCTGTGGAAACGTGGCCACCCCCTTTGGACCATTTGAACCCGAGTGGAACCCTCCAACCGCTCACCTGTTCAATGTGCATGCGCACCAAACAGGAGTTACCCATGTCCGAAGATATCTTTGCTCGCCTCAAGGAAGATCACGAATCCCATCGTGCCATTCTCGATCGCATGGCCGAGACAAGCGGCGAGAGCGAAGAGCGCAAGGAATTGCTCGAACAGTTCACCAAGGAAGTGAAGAGCCACGCCGCGGCAGAAGAGCAGGCGCTCTATTCCACCATGCTGCGCAAGCCGCCCACCACCGATATGACGCGTCACTCCGTTGCCGAACACCACGAGCTGAATGAATTGCTCAACGATCTGGCTGCACAGGATATGTCTTCATCCGCCTGGATGGCCACGTTCAAGAAGCTGGATCACGATTACCGCCATCACATCAACGAAGAGGAAGAAGACCACTTCCCCGAATTCGAACCGCATCTTACCAAGGAAGATCGTCAGCACATGCGGTCCGTGTTCGACCGTCGCAAGTCCGAGGAGAAGGAAGAGGCGGAAGTGACGCCGGAAAAGATGGAAGACGCCAAGGAATAGTCGCGCGAATTGCAGCGGAGGGCATTTGGACAAGGTTGAAAACCGGGTCGAGGATTTCGATGATACCTCGGTAGAACCGGGCGTGTGGCGTTATGCCCGCGCCCGGCGCGTTCGTGTGGTTATCGATGGTGCCGATTATTTCGACCTGATCCAGCAGGCGATGTTGAAGGCGCGCCAGCGTATCCTCCTCATTGGCTGGGATTTCGATACCCGTATTCACCTGCAGCGCGGGCGCCGCTGGTGGCAGAAAGGCTGGCGCAGTCAGTATCCATCGCGCCTTGGCAGCTTTATTGTCTGGCTGAACAACCACCGCCCGGACCTTGAGATCCGTATCCTCAAATGGAGCTATGGTTTTCTCAAGTTCTTCGGTCGCGGTGCGATGCTGTTCGATCTCTTGCGCTGGTCACGTCACCGCCGCATCGATTTCAAGTTCGATACCGCCCACCCGGTCGGCTGCTCGCATCACCAGAAACTGGTCATCATCGACGATGATTTTGCCGTTTGCGGCGGGATCGACATGACCACGCGCCGCTGGGACACGCGCGAACACCATGAGGTTCACCCGAACCGTACACAACCCAATGGCGATCCGTACGGCCCCTGGCATGACCTTACCATGATGATGGAGGGCGATGTTGCCGTGGAGCTGGAGCGGTTGGGGCGAGGGCGCTGGGTGCGTGCAGGGGGCAAGCCCTTGTCGGTACCCACGAGGGATCCCGGCAGCGCCTGGCCCGACAAGCTCGTGCCGCATTTCGAGGATGTCGAGATCGGCATCGCCCGCACCCGCGCTGCCTATGACAACGACCCGAAGATCGACGAGGTGGAAAAGCTGTTTCTCAGGCAGATCGCCGGTGCCAGACACTTTATCTATGCCGAAAACCAGTACTTCACCTCCCGAACTATCTGCGAAGCGATAGCGAAGCGCCTGGCAGAGCCCGATCCTCCGGAGATCGTGATCGTCATGCCAACCACCGGCGATGGCTGGGCAGAGGCGGCAGCGATGGATCCTGCCCGCGCCGAACTGGTGGAAGCGCTGGAAGAGCTGGACAAGGATGATCGCTTCCACCTCTACGTTCCCTACAGCGGGGAAACGCCGATCTATGTCCATGCGAAGCTGACAATCGTGGATGATCGTATCCTGCGCATCGGCTCTGCCAATATGAACAACCGTTCGATGGGACTGGATAGCGAGTGCGATGTCTTCATCGATTGTGATCGTCCGGGCAATGACAAGGCCGAGCCGACTATCCGCCGAATTCGCGAATCGCTGCTGGCGGAGCACCTCGGTATCTACAGGCAGGACGTGCCGCTGAAGATCGAGAAGAACGGTTCGATTGCTGGCATGATCGCAAGCGTCGGAGACACAAATCGCCGTCACCTGAGGCCGCTGCATCCCGGCAGGCATGATGACTGGAGCCGCGAACTGGCGGTTCGCGAAACCTTCGATCCCGAAGAACCTGAGGAGCTTTTCGAGTTCGATGGTTCCAAGCGTGGCCTTTTCCATTCGGGCAGCCTATTGGCCAGAGCGCGAAGCAAGCTGAACAGAAGGCGCAGCAGGACGAATGAGTAGTCTGGTAGGTCCCGACGAGGACGATCCACGGGGCAAGCCTCCGGTTCCCGAAGAAGTGCAGGATGCCGTTCGCACGCTTATTGAATGGGCGGGCGACGATCCTCCCGCGAAGGCTTGCTCGACACGCCGCAGCGCGTGGCCCGCGCGTGGAAGGAATATTGCATCGGCTACGAAGAAGATCCTTCCTACCACCTTGCGCGCGTGTTCGAGGAAGTGGGCGGATACGACGAGATCGTCCTGCTGAAGGATATTCCGTTCCAGAGCCACTGCGAGCATCACATGGCCCCGATCATCGGGAAAGCGGCAATTGCCTATTTGCCGACGGACCGCGTGGTGGGAATTTCCAAGCTGGCGCGCGTACTGCATGGCTTCGCCCGGCGTTTGCAGGTGCAGGAACGGCTGACGGCCGAAGTGGCACATTGCATTCAGGAGCATTTGAACCCGCGCGGCGTTGCAGTGGTTATCGAGGCCAGTCATGCCTGCATGACCGCGCGCGGCGTGCGTACGCCCGGTGTCACCATGGTCACCAGCCAGGTGATGGGCACTTTCCGCAAGGACTCGAAAAGCCGCGAGGAAGTCCTGAAGCTGATGGGCTACTAGCCAGCGCGAAAGCGCCGCTGAAGACAAGATTTTGAAAGGAATACGATGACCGCATTGCGCGTAAGGGGCGGACAGAAACTGGTCGGCAAGATCGATCCATCCGCCAACAAGAACGCCGTGCTGCCGGTTCTGTGTGCGACGCTGTTGAGCGATGCACCGATCATGCTGCGCAATGTGCCGGAAATTACCGACGTACAGCGTATCCACGCCTTTTTCGCCGACCTGGGCAGCACGGTGGAGTGGGACAAGGACGCAAAAACGCTGGAGATCGACCATTCGACGATTTCTTCCAGTGCCAAGGCGAAGTTGCCGCAAGCGATGCGTGCTTCGATCATGATGATCCCCGGCCTGCTTGCACGGTTGGGCGAAGCGCGGCTGGAGCACGAGGTGAAGGGCTGCACGCTCGGCGCGCGCGAAATCGATCCGCATGTGCAGGTGTTCAAGGCTTTCGGGGCCGATACATCCTACGAAGGCAAGGACATTGTCTTCCGCAACCGCCACAAGGTGGACGGCACGCGCATGTGGCTGGAATATGCTTCTGTCACCACGACGGAGAATTTCATCATCAGTGCGCTGACCGCGAAGGGCTCCAGCCAGATCGTCAACGCCGCGTGCGAGCCGCATGTGCAGGAGTTGTGCACATTCCTCGAGAAGATGGGTGGCACGATCCGCGGCAAGGGCACCTCGATGGTCTCGATAGAGGGGTGCGACAACTTCCAGAGTGTGGACTATACCTTCGTGGAAGATTTCCACGAGGTCGCCACCTTCCTCGCGCTGTCGGCGGTGACCGGCGGCGACATCTCGGTTCGCAACACCAAGCCCGAAGACTTCATGCTGATCGACCGGACCTTTGAAAAGTTCGGCGCGCATGTGGAGCACAAGGACGGGTGGTCGCGCCTCAAGGCGCCGGACCAGCTGGTGGTGCAGCAGAACTTCACCAGCCACATCACCACCAAGGTGGAGGCGGCGCCGTGGCCCTATATCCCTGCCGATTTGCTGCCGATCTTCATTGCCCTTGGCGTAAAGGCCAAGGGTCAGACCATGTTCTGGAACAAGGTATACGAGGGCGGGCTGACCTGGCACACCGAACTCAGCCTGTTTGGCGCACACACCCTGCTATGCGATCCGCACCGCCTGATTACTTTCGGCGGAGACAAGCTTGTGCCGGCTACCGTCACCAGCCCCTATATCATTCGCGTTGCCATCGCGATGCTGATGGTGGCGGCCTCGATTGATGGCGAAAGCACAATTCTGGATGCCGACCCGATCCGGCGTGCGCATCCTAACTTTGTCGACAATATCGACAGTTTGGGTGTCGACGTTCGGTGGGATGACTGATCTGGTTCGAGCATGAAAAAGGGGCGCTATCCGCGAGGATAGCGCCCCTTTTTCAATTGAGTTTGGCGAGGCTTACAGCTGGCCCAGCATGTGTTCTGCGCTGGAGACCTTGAATTCGCCCGGACCCTCCACGTTGATCTCGGTCACCACGCCATCGTCCACGATCATGGAGTAGCGGTTGGAGCGGGTGCCCATGCCGTAACCGTCCATTTCGGCAGAAAGGCCCAGTGCCTTGGCAAACTCGGCATTGCCATCGGCCAGCATGGTGATTTCGTCAGACCCGTCTGCTTCGTTCCATGCGCCCATCACGAAGGCATCGTTCACCGAAGTGCAGGCAACTTCGTCCACGCCCTTGGCCTTCAGGTCGGAAGCCTTGTCGACATAGCCAGGCAGGTGCTTGGCAGAGCAGGTAGGCGTGAATGCGCCGGGCACTGCAAACAACGCCACCTTCTTGCCGGCGAAGAATTCGCTCGACTGCACGGCCTCGGGGCCATCGTCTGTCGCCTTCACCAGTTTCACGTCGGGAAGTTTGTCGCCTTTGGAAATCGTCATTGGGTAATTCTCCTGTCACCGTCCGCGCATTCACATAGGTGCTGCGCAGGATCGCGCAAGCGCATTGCAGACCTTGGCAGGGGTTGTCCAAGGCTGCTTGCGGGCCTAAGTGCGACGCGACACAGGCGTTGCATGGAGCCCCGGCGACGCATCACCCGCACATCACAGGAGAAGTGCCCGTGGCCGACGCCGCTTTTGACGACTACATCATCAAGGATATTTCGCTGGCCGATTATGGCCGGGCCGAAATCAATATTGCCGAAACCGAAATGCCGGGCCTGATGGCCACGCGCGAGGAATTCGGCGATGCCAAGCCGCTGAAGGGCGCGCGCATCACCGGCTCGCTGCATATGACCATTCAGACAGCCGTGCTGATCGAAACGCTTACCGCGCTGGGCGCCGAAGTGCGCTGGGCAACCTGCAACATCTACTCCACGCAGGACCATGCCGCCGCCGCCATCGCGGCGCAGGATATTCCCGTTTTCGCGGTGAAGGGCGAGAGCCTGGCCGAATACTGGGACTATGTCGGCAAGATCTTCGACTGGTCGACCGACGACGATGCAGACCAGACGTCCAACCTCATTCTGGATGACGGCGGCGATGCCACCATGTTCGCGCTGTGGGGCGCGCGCGTGGAAGCGGGCGAGGAATTGCCCGAGCCGAACAACGCCGAAGAAGTCGAGATGCAGCGCGCACTCAAGGAATTCCTGAAGCGCAAGCCGGGCTACCTGACGGCATCGGTGAAGAACATCCAGGGCGTTTCGGAAGAAACCACCACCGGCGTTCACCGCCTTTATCAGTTGTCCAAGCAGGGCAAGCTGCCGTTCCCGGCCATCAACGTGAACGACAGCGTTACCAAGTCGAAGTTCGACAACCTTTACGGCTGCCGCGAATCGCTGGTCGACGCCATCCGCCGCGCTACCGACGTGATGCTTTCGGGCAAGGTCGCGCTGGTTGCCGGCTTCGGTGATGTCGGCAAGGGCAGCGCGCAATCGCTGCGCAATGGCGGCGCGCGCGTTCTGGTTACCGAAATCGATCCGATCTGCGCCTTGCAGGCTGCAATGGACGGCTTCGAGGTCGTGACCATGGAAGACGGCGTGAAGCGCGCCGATATCTTCGTCACCACCACCGGCAATGAAGACGTGATCACGGCAGAGCACATGAAGGCGATGAAGCCGATGAGCATCGTGTGCAACATCGGCCACTTCGACAGCGAGATCCAGATCAGCGCGCTCGACAATTACGACTGGACCGAGCTGAAGCCCGGCACCGACCTGGTGAAATTCCCCGACGGCAAGGAAATCATCATTCTGGCCAAGGGCCGCCTGGTGAACCTGGCCTGCGCCACCGGCCACCCCAGCTTCGTGATGAGCTGTTCCTTCACCAACCAGGTGATGGCACAGCTGGAACTGTGGGAGCGCCACGAGCAGTACGAGAACGATGTATACGTCCTGCCCAAGCACCTCGACGAGAAGGTTGCCGCGCTGCACCTCGACAAGCTGGGCGTCAAACTGACCAAGCTGAGCCAGCAGCAGGCCGACTATATCGGCGTGCCGGTGGAAGGCCCGTACAAGCCGGAACACTACCGCTATTGATCGCGGACCTTACATTGGAAACCAAGAGTCACCCCGGCCATTGTGTCGGGGTGATTTGTTTCGGGCTTCAGGACTGTCGGCATTTGCGCGGCAACCATTGCAACTGTGCGGCTGCGCTCATAGCTGCATAGCCAATGGAGCTGACCCCATCTTCCGTGGCCCTTCTGGGGCTTATGCTGGCCGCCTGGACCTTTGGTGCAGTGTGGCTCGTGGTCGGTTCCCTGCAGCGGGCGAGGGCGGCAAGGCACGCGCGCAATACCGTGCGCCGCCTGTCGCGAATGATCGACGATGCGCCCGCAATTCCGCTGCTGGTGCGGGCCGACGGCAAGATAGAGGGGCCGGACAGGCTGGCCAAATGGCTGGGAATGGATTCGCTGCCCGGGTTCCTCAGCGAACTTGAAGGCGGGCTTGTCGAAGAAGACCTGAAAGACCTGCGCGAAGCCGTGAGGCGAACGCAGAAAACCGCCGCGCCTTTCAGCATGGTGGTGACCCCCCGGGGTTCGATCAAGAGCCTGGCCGTGCGGGGCCAACTGGCCGATCCGGTGATTGCATCGGGCGGCGCTGCGCTGGTCTGGTGGTTCGATTTTTCGGACAGCCAGGGGGAGCTTACACGACTGCGCGAAGAGACCGCGCGAGCGCGCAATGATTTCGCCGCGCTGGTCGGTCTGATCGAGGCAGCGCCCATGCCGATGTGGTTTCGCGGCCCCGCAATGGACCTGCGCCTAGTCAACAGTGCCTACGTCGCCGCAGTAGGAGCGAAGGGTGCTGCCACGGTGGTGGACGAGCAGATCGAACTGGTGGAACCGGTAGACGGTCTTACCGCCGCGCAGATTGCCGGGCAGGCGCACAGCCGCGACCTGCCGGTCGAACGGATCGTGCAGGCCACCGTTGGCAACCAGCGTCGCACCTTGCGGGTGAGTGACCTGCCGCTGGGCGAGGAAGGCGTTGCCGGCTACGCCATCGATATCGAGGAGATGGAAGAGCAGACCCGTGCTTTCCGGGCGTTCCGCGCTGCGCAAAGATCCATGCTGGATCAGCTTTCCATCGGCGTTGCCCAGTTCGATCCGGACCGCAGGCTGGTGTTTTCCAACCAGCCCTTCCAGCGCATCTTCGCGCTGCCGCAGTCCATGCGTGTCGATTTGCCAAACTTCGATCGCTTTCTCGATCTGGCGCGTGATGCCGGCAGGTTGCCTGAAAGGCGCGATTTTCCCGAGTGGCGAGCTGAAATGGGGCAATGGTTTACCCAGGACGCACCGGTTGAGGATGCGTGGACGCTACCCGACAGCACGCACCTTCGCATCGTCGCCCAGCCATTGCCCGATGGCGGGCTGGTGCTGGTGGCCGAGGATCGCAGTGAACAGCTGGCTCTGTCGGCCACGCGCGACACCTTGCTGCGCACGCGCACGGCCACCTTCGATTCGCTGTTCGAATCACTTGCAGTGTTCGCTCCTGACGGTCGCATGCAGCTGTGGAACCGCAGTTTCCCGGCGATCTGGGGCCTACCCGAGGATTTCTTCGACAAGCACCCCCATGTCGACAAGCTGCTGGACCGTATCGCCAATCGGCTGGCCAGGCCGGCGCAGCACAAGGCGATTGGCGAGGTGGTGCGGGCCGCTACGCTGGATCGAAAGCAGCGCGGGGGCAGGGTAGTGCTTTCCGATGGTCGCACGCTGGAATTTGCCGGTGTCCCGCTGCCCGATGGCAACGGCCTGCTGACCGTGATGGATGTTACCAACTCCACCAAGGCGGAAGAGGCCCTGCGCGAACGCAACCAGGCGCTGGAAGAGGCGGATGCCGTGAAAACCCGCTTCCTGGCCAACATGTCCTACGAATTCCGTACCCCGCTGACATCCATCGGCGGCTTTGCCGAACTGCTTCAGACCGGCGTTGCCGGAGAGCTTTCCGATCAGGGCAATGAATATGTCTCTGCCATCATCGCTTCGGTAGAGCGCCTGTCCCAGCAGATCGAAAGCGTGCTGGACCTGACGCAGAGCGAGGCCGGATTGCTGCCCATCGCCACCGAGGAGGTGGAGCTGTTGGGCTTTGCAACGCAGGTGGTGCGTGCCCGTGAAGAAGCGATTGAATCGAAAGAACATCACGCTGGACCTGCGCGGCGACAAGAGCGCGGGCAGCGTGCAGGCGGACCGCCGCCAGCTGAGCCGGGCGATCGGCAATTTGCTGGACAACGCCATCGCCGCCACGCCAGAAAATGGCCGCATCCTCGTGGCGCTGGCCCGTCGCAAATCGGGCGTACGCATCGTGATATCCGACAATGGCGAAGGCATGCGGCCCAGCGAACTGGCGCGTGCGCTGGATGGATACCGCCTGTCCGGTAGCGACGGCAAGGAAGGCAAGCGAGGCCTGGGCCTGCCGCTCGCCCGCCAGCTGATAGAGGCGCACGGCGGCAGGCTGGAAGTCCAGTCCGAAAAAGGCGCGGGCACCACGACCACGGTGAAACTGCCTTGATCGTCGATCTGCCCGATCTTGCGGCGATGGATCGGTTTGGCCGGCAACTCGCAGCGAGGCTTCGGCCCGGCGATGTCCTGGCGCTGTCGGGCGGTTTGGGGGCCGGCAAGACCACGCTATCCCGCGCGATCCTTACAGCTCTCGGACATGAGGGCGAAGTGCCTTCTCCCACCTTCACGATTGTCGAGGCGTACGATCATCTTTCTCCCCCTGTCGTGCATGCCGATTTCTATCGACTCGATAACCCTTCGGAGGTCGAACAGCTGGGTCTGGACGATTATCGCGAAGGCGCAGTCCTGATCGCAGAGTGGCCCGAAAACGCCGGTGGCTTCGCGAATGAGCCGGATTGCCTTCAAATCAAGCTGGAAACGGCGGGTAACGGGCGCAAGGCGATTGTGGAAAGCGGTTCAGCTTGGCAAGGACGCTGGCCATGACCAGCAATCTTCCCGCAGGCGTCGATCAGTTCCTGGCCGATGCCGGATGGCCCGGTGCCCAGATCGATCCGCTGCCCGGCGATGCCAGCTTCCGCCGCTATTTCCGCATCCGCAACGGTGACAATCGCGCCATGCTGATGGACGCGCCTCCACCGCACGAGGATCCGGGACCGTTCCTGCATGTTGGCAAGTGGCTGAACGAGCAGGGCCTGCGCGCGCCACGAATCTTTGCCGAGGCGCCCGAGCGCGGCCTGGTGCTGATCGAGGATTTCGGACATGACCGGATGCGCGACTGGCTGGACGACAACCCCGCCGAAGAAGCACGCGCCTATCGCGACGCCGTGGAAGCCCTGGTGGAACTGCACCAGCGCCCGCCCGGACCCTTCGATTCCTATTCTCTGGAAACCTATCTGCGCGAAGTCTCCCTGTTTCCCGACTGGTTCTGCCGCGCCGCGGGGATTGAAGTGGACGCCATGGGTTTCTCTGCCGCCTGGAGAGAGGCGCTGGGTCCGCTGCTCTTGCGCCAGCATCCGGGCGTGACCGTGCTGCGCGATTACCACGCGGAAAACATCATGCTGCTGGGGCCAAATGGTGAATATGCGGGCGAGCAGGGTCTGATCGACTTTCAGGATGCACTGGTCGGCCACCGTGCTTACGATCTCGTCTCGCTGTTGCAGGATGCCCGCCGCGAAGTGTCGCAGAAGCTGGAACAGGACATGCTGGAGTATTATCGCTCCCGCCTGTCGGTGGATGGCGAGTTCGACGGCGATTACGCTCGCCTTGGCGCGCAAAGAAACGCCAAGATCGTGGGCATCTTTACCCGCCTGTGGAAGCGCGACGGCAAGGACCGTTACCTGCCCATGATCCCCCGCGTATGGGAAGCGATGGAGCGAGATCTTGCGCATCCTGCTCTGGAACCTGTAGCCCGCTGGTTTGCTGCAAATGTGCCGGACGAAATCCGCGCAAAACAGGGAGGCATGCTGGGGTGAACAAGCTGGCCAGCGATACAGCGATGGTTCTTGCCGCCGGAATGGGCAAGCGCATGCGTCCTCTTACGGCGACCCAGCCCAAGCCGATGGTGCGGGTGGCGGGAAGACCGCTTGTGGATCATGCGCTCGACAAGCTGGCGGAAGCCGGAGTCGCCCGCGCCGTGGTCAACGTCCATTACCTTGCCGATTCGATAGAAGCGCACCTGAAAGATCGCCGCGCCCCCCAAGTTGCCTTTTCAGACGAGCGGGAGCAATTGCTGGAAACCGGCGGCGGCATCGTGAAGGCCGCAGGTCAATTGTCCGACCCGTTCTTCTGTCTCAACTCTGACAACATCTGGCTGGATGGGCCGGTGAACGCCTTCGCCGACCTCTCCACCTTCTGGGATGCGGACAAGATGGACGCGCTGCTATTGCTGGTCACGCACAAGGCGGCGCATAATTTCAGCGGCAAGGGCGATTTCCACATGGATAGCAACGGCCGCCTGCGCCGCCGTGCATCGGGCCGGATCGCCCCGTATATCTTCACCGGCATCCAGCTGATTTCAAAACGCCTGATGCGCGACGCGCCGGAAGGACCATTCTCTACCAACCTTTTGTGGAGCCGAGCGATTTCAGAGGATCGCCTGTACGGCGTGGCGTTCACCGGCCAGTGGTTCGAGGTGGGAACGCCGCAAGCGATCAGACCGACCGAAGAAGCGCTTTCGATTGGCTGGAACTAGTCTCGGCTGATGGCGGGGCAGCAAAACATTCAAACTCCACAGGTATATTCGATCGCCGCGCATCGCGGCTTTGCCGATGCGCTGGTTGCCGGACTGGTCCCGCGCTACGCCGATCAAGACTTCGGCCTGGCGCGGCTGACGCTGCTGTTGCCCAGCGCCCGGGCGGCGCGCACCATGTCGGAGGCATTCGTGCGCCACGCCGGGGAAACCGGCAGCGCGGGTCTACTGATGCCGCGCATGGTGCTTGTGGGTGATCTCGACCTCGACGAATCGCTGGGACCGCTGTTCGATTCGCTCGGTGCTGGTGCAGCTATTCCTCCTGCCGCCGATCCCACGTTTCGCTGGCTGCGCCTCGCTGCACTGATCCGCGACGTGCGGGGCGACAAGGCACCCAAAGGCGCCGCGCTGCTGAAACTGGCGGTGGAAACCGGGCAGGTGATGGACCGATTGCTTGTGGAAGAGATCGCGCCCGAGGAACTGTTGTCCGACCGCGTGATCGACCTTGTTGGCGACCTTTCCGATCATTGGCGCGACAATCTCCACCTGTTCGCCACCATCCAGCGCCTGTGGCTGGCCGAGCTTGAGCAGCGCGGTGAGCGTGACGCTGCCGCACGGCGCAACATCCTGTTTCGCGAAGCTGCCCGCCGGATGCGTTCTAACCCGCCAGGCACGCCATTCGTGGCCGCCGGTGTTACCAGCGCAGCACCAGCGCTGGCGCGGCTGCTGCGAACTGTATCGCAATTGCCGCAAGGCGCTGTCGTCCTGCCCGATCTCGATCTGTCGATGGATGACGCGGTGTGGGATGAACTGGGCAGCGCAGGCGATACATCTGGCGAAACGCCGTTCACCAGCGGTGACGCGCTGACCCATCCGCAATACCACCTCAAGCTATTGCTCAATCGCATGGGCGTGAACCGAGCAGAGGTGCAGCAATGGCATCGCGCAGGCATCGCCAAGGGGCCACCCGAACGCACGCACGCAATTTCCAGCCTGTTCCTGCCGCCAGAAGCCAGCAAGGCCTGGGTCAAACTGGCACCCGCAAAGCGCCGCATGGCGGGCGTTCGCCTCGTCGAAACCGCCAATCCCGAAGAAGAAGCGCAGGCCATCGCACTGCTGGTGCGAGAGGCCCTGGAAGAGCCCGAGAAACGCGTCGCTGTCGTCACCCCCGATCGCGGGCTGGCGGGGCGCGTGGTGCAGCATCTGCGGCGCTGGCATATCTCGGCAGACGATTCCGCCGGGCGTCCGTTGGGAGAAACGGCAGCGGGTCGGGTGCTCTTGCTGTTGTCTGAGATTGCCGCCGAGGCCGCAGCGCCGGTTCCGCTGATGGCGCTGCTGCAACATCCGCTTGTCGCGGCGGGCGAGGGCAGGTCGGCCTGGCTGCGCGCGGCCCGCCGGTTTGAACTGAAACTGCGGGGGCCGCGCAAGGCGCCAGGGCTCGCGCCGCTGCGGCCGCTGGCAAAGAAGGTGGGGGTTGAGCCGTGGTGGCAGGAGGTGGAGCAAAGGCTTTCTCCCCTTCTTGAAGCGGGCGAAACCGCCCAGCTTGCGCACTGGCTGGACCTGCTTGCCGCTGCCGGGGAATCGTTTTGTGGTGAAGGGCTGTGGGCGCGCGAGGATGGCCGCGCCCTGTCCGCCTTTATCGAGGACCTGCGCCTGACACGCCCGCGATGTGGCATTACCGATCGAGGCGGACGACCTGCCGCGCGTCTTGCGCGATGCGATGGACCGGGTCGCGGTGCGGCCACCCTATGGAGGCCATCCGCGCGTGGCGATCTACGGCTTGCTGGAAGCGCGCATGACGCGGGCGGACCTGGTGATCTGTTCGGGCCTGAACGAAGGAACCTGGCCACCGCGCCCGGCCACCGATCCGCTGTTGGCACCCGGCGTGCTGCGCGCGCTGGGCGTGCCGGGAGCCGACTTTCGCATAGGTCTTGCCGCGCACGATCTGGCGGGCGCTCTGGGCGCTCCCGAAGTGGTGTTGACGCGCGCGCGCCGCGATCTGGCCGGGCCTGCGATTGCCTCGCGCTTCCTGCTGCGTGTTCGCGCCTTGCTGGGAGAAGACCTGGTGCAGCGGCACGAGGATCACGATGTCGTGGAGCTGGCCCGCGCGCTGGAGCCTGCGCCGCTGGAACTGCCGCGCTATCCCCGTCCGAAGCCGTGTCCTTCTGCTGAAGTGCGGCGGCAGGATATCAGCGTGACCGCGCTGGATCGCCTGCGCTCCGACCCCTATCAGTATTACGCTTCGAAACTGCTGCGCCTTGGCGATCTGGATCACCTGGATGCCGCACCCACACCCGCTTGGCAGGGAGAGCTGGCGCACAAGATCCTGGAGGATTGGCACGAGGGGAGGGGCACGCTTGAAGAACTGGCGGAGCATCACCTCGATGCCATGTCCGCCCATCCATTGATGCGTGCGCTGTGGCGTCCGCGCCTGTTGGCAGGCGCTGGAATGGGTGGAGGCAGGAGATTGCCTCTGGACACGGAACGGCAAGCCCTGCGCAAGTGGAGAAATGGGGCGAGATGGATGTGCGCGGTATCCGCATTTTCGGCAAGGCCGACAGGATCGACACGCTGGCCGATGGCAGCCTGGCGGTAGTGGATTACAAGACCGGCAGCCTGCCAACAGGTGCGCAGGTGGCGGAAGGCTATCGCCCTGCAATTGGGCACCATCGGCCTGATTCGCGCGATGGCCAGTTTCGACGGGTTTCGGGCGATCCAGCCAAGTTCGAATACTGGAAACTCGCGAAGGCAAAACAAAG
Organism: uncultured Alphaproteobacteria bacterium; assembly: GCA_963783265.1. Lineage (GTDB taxonomy): Bacteria > Pseudomonadota > Alphaproteobacteria > Sphingomonadales > Sphingomonadaceae > Alteraurantiacibacter. Next base: position 472,039 of record CAWAMU010000010.1, read on the forward strand.
GATCATCCGACACGGGCTTTGGCGAGATTGTCTACGCCGTCTGGAAGGGAACGCCCGGCAAAAAGGGAATGCTGCCCGAGGACTTCCTGCCAGAGACGCGAGCGGTTTCTGCACGAAGCGCTGGATCGCTGGATCTTGGGCACCGAGCCTTTCACCGCCCGCCTCAATCCCAATGCGCCGGGTTACGATACCTATGACCAGCTGATGCGCCTTGCCGAATGGCAGGGCCGCGATGGAGGCGGGTCATGAGCGGGAAGGTCTATCCGCTTCAGGATAACCAGTCTCTGGCGGTGGAGCCGCGCGACAGCGTGTGGCTTTCGGCATCGGCGGGAACGGGCAAGACGCAGGTGCTGTCCGCCCGCGTTTTGCGCCTGTTGCTGACGCCGGGCGTACGGCCGGAACATATCCTGTGCCTCACCTTCACCAAGGCCGGTGCCGCCGAAATGGCCACCCGCGTGAACGAGGTGCTGGCCAATTGGGTGCGGATGGAAGACACGCGCCTTGCTGCCGACCTGATCGCTATTGGCGCGGATTCCGATCCCGACACGCTGGCCCGCGCGCGCACCCTGTTTGCAGCCGTGCTGGATTGTCCCGGTGGCGGCCTGCGGATCGATACGATCCATGCCTTTTCGCAGTGGTTGCTGTCTGCCTTCCCGCAGGAAGCCGGCCTTATGCCCGGCACGCGCCCGATGGAAGATCGTGATCGTGAATTGCTGGCGGACCGGGTCTTGCGCGAATTGCTGCTGGAGTGGGAGGAAAACGATCCTGTCGCGGTAACGGCGCTGGAAAACCTTTCCCTGCGCATGGGGCCGGACAAGGCGCAAGGCTGGCTGATGCGTTGCGCCGCTGCGCGCGACGTGTGGTTCGACAATGGCGCGTGGCAGCCGCCGATGGAACCGCGGGTCAAGCGTTTGCTGGGGCTGGATGCGGATGCTTCGCGTGAGAAGTTGGCTGCGTTGTGCGCCGACAATGCATTTGACATCACGTCGCTGCGCCGGTGGCGGGAAGTTCATGCAGATTGGGGCACGGCTACCGCGCAAAAATGTATCACCGCTATCGACGAATGGCTCTGCGGGCGATGCGGCAGCGAGGCTCGATGGCTGCGATGCCCTGACGGCGGAGATATTCACGCAAACGGGTGCTGTGCGCTCACTCTCAAGTCTTGAGAAGAAGGATGCAGCAGTCGGCGAATATGCGGCTCGCGTGAAAGAGCATCTGGGAGCCATTGGTGAACAGGCGACGCTGCTGGAACTCGTCGACCGGATTACCCCGGCGCTGGAAATCGGTCGCAAATTCGCGCTGGCGTGGGACGAGGCCAAGGCACGCGAGGGGCTGGTCGACTTCGATGACCTTATCATGCGCGCCGCCAATCTCCTGGGCAATGCCGATATGTCGGCGTGGATTCGCTACAAGCTGGATCGGCGTTTCGACCATATCCTTGTGGACGAGGCGCAGGATACCAATGCTTCGCAATGGGCGATTATCGATGCGCTGACCGATGATTTCTTTGCCGGGCTGGGGCAGGCGGAGGATCGGCTGCGCACCATTTTCGTAGTGGGGGATTACAAGCAGGCGATCTTCCGTTTCCAGGGCACCAGCCCGGAAAACTTTGCCGCGGCCCGCGCCAGCTATGCCAAGCGGCTTTCGGACTGGGTGAACAATGCGGCGCAGGCCCGCCAGCGGATCGACGCGCGGGAACTGCGCAACCTGGGGCTTGGCCGCTCCTACCGCACCGCGCAGAGCGTGCTGTCGTTCGTGGACGACGCCATCGACGCCATCGGCTATGACAAATTCGGCCTGAAAGAGCGCCCCGAACCACATATCGGCGATGATCGCCCCGGACTCGTTACCCTGTGGGCACCGGTACCCGGCCACCCCGACGAGGTAGAGGAGGAGGGCGAAGACGGACCGGAGCTTGGCATTTCCGAACCCGAACGGGTGATGGCAGAGAAAATCGCCATGCAAATCCGCAAGATGTGGGATGGCGGCTTTCCGTTGGTGAAGGACAAGGCCAATCCGCGCAACGCCACGCCGGGCGATTTCATGGTGTTGGTGCGCAAACGCAAGGAACTGGCCGGGCTGATCGTCGCGAAATTGCACGCGGCAGGCGTTCCCGTTGCCGGTGTCGACCGTCTGCGCCTTGGCGCGCCGCTGGCCGTGAAGGATCTGATGGCCGCGCTGCGCTTTGCCGCACAGCCGCGTGACGACCTGAGCCTGGCCTGCCTGCTGGTCTCGCCCATTTTCGGATGGTCTCAGGACGATCTTCTGCAATTTGCCGAGCGACCCAAGGGCGTGGCGCTGTGGGATCATGTTCGCGATCTGGCGGCGGACAAGCCGCTGGAGGCGGTGCGCAAATTGTCAGACCTGCTGGCGCTGGCCGATTTCGAGACACCCCAAGCGCTGCTGCACTGGATATTGCTAGGCCCGTGGCAGGCGCGTGCGAAGCTGGTGGCGCGATTGGGCAAGGAAGCCAATGACCCGATCGACGAACTGCTGAACGCCGCCCTGCAATTCTCGTCCGCGAATACCTCCAGCCTGCAAGGCTTCATCCGCTGGTTCGATGCAGGCGATGGCGAACTGAAGCGCGAGGCGGAGGGGCAGGGCGATCTTGTCCGCGTGATGACGGTGCACGGATCGAAAGGGTTGCAGGCACCGATTGTCATCCTGGCCGATGCCTGCGGCGATCCCGATGCGTCGCGCCCATCCGGCCTTTCGCTCGAAGAACAGCTTCCCGGTGGCGGTGGGCTGACGGTCCCCTTGCCCGACCTCAACACCGAGGAACGGGTAGGCCGGATCGAGGAAGCGGCCGAGGCCGCCAGGGCCGCCGAACGCGAGGAGCATTGGCGGCTTCTCTACGTAGCCATGACTCGCGCCGAAGAAGCCCTGTTCATCGGCGGGGCATTGGGCAAGCGCGACAGAGAGCCAAAGGAAGATAGCTGGTTCGCCCGGCTTGCTCCGTTATTCAATGCAGAACCCATTGACGATGACACTTGGGATTGGCGTCTTGAATTGGGCAAACGTGCGGATGAAGTGCCGCACAAATCGCAGCAGGATCTGCCAATCCCGCCGCCGCTGCCGCGCTGGGCGACAAGCCCCATCGGCCCGGAGCCGCGCCCGCCGCGCCCGCTTGCCCCGTCTTCGGGCACCGAGGAGCAGGGCGCAGACCCACCATTGCCGTCCGAGCAGGCTGCCATAGCAGCGCAGCGCGGCGTACTGATCCACGCGCTGTTGGAACGCCTGCCCGATACTCCGCGCGATATGCGGGAAAGCGGGGCCAAGGCGTGGCTGCTGCGCCATGCGCCCGACCTTTCCGATACCGACCGCGATGAAATGCTGGCCCGCGCCTTGGCCGTGATCGACGCACCCGAGTGGCGCGATCTGTTCGGCCCGGATGCGCTGGCCGAAGTTCCCCTTGCGGCAACCGTTGGGGAGCAGGTGATAGCGGGCACGGCGGATCGCCTGCTGGTGCTGCCCGATCGCGTGCTGGTGGCCGATTTCAAGACGGCGCGCCGTCCGCCCGCCAATCTTGCGCAGGTTTCGGCAAGCACGCTGAAGCAGATGGGAGCATATGCGGCCGCGCTATCGGTGATTTACCCGGATCGCGTTATTGATGCGGCTGTTCTCTATACGCAGACCCCGCAATTGATCGCCATTCCGGGCGAAATTCTGGCTCTGCACAAGCCGCAGTAGGGTTGCCCTCAAGGAAAGCTTTTACGCCCCGAGCATTGAGTCATCGAGCGGACCCCCTAGTTATGGGTCCAAGACATACCAGGAGAATGATAATGGCGACCAAGACTGTAACCGATGCCAGCTTTCAGGCCGATGTGCTGGATGCTGAAAAGCCTGTGCTGGTGGATTTCTGGGCGGACTGGTGCGGCCCGTGCAAGATGATCGCGCCTGCGTTGGAAGAGCTGTCGGAAGAGCTTTCCGACCAGGTTACCATCGCCAAGATGGATATCATGGAAAACCCCGATGTTCCTGGCAAGATGGGCGTACAGTCGATCCCGTTCCTGGTGTTGTTCAAGGATGGCAAGCCGGTGGCGCAGCAGATGGGCGCAGCGCCCAAGAATGCGCTGAAAGGCTGGCTGGAAGGCGAGCTTTAAGCCGGTAATTGGTTCAGCCGCATCGCCATAGTCTCCCACAGGGCAGGCGTGGCGGCGGCGACCAGGCCCTTACGGTCCCATTCGTCTACCCTGTAGGGTGATCCGTCATCCGGGCGAGCGGCCTTTCCGCCAGCCTCTTCGAGCCATAGGCAACCGGCGGCATGGTCCCAGGCCAGCGTGCGTTCGAAGATCGAAACGTCGTTTTCACCCAGCGCCAGGCGCGGGTACTGCTCGGCGGCGCAATATGGAATGTCGGTGAGCCGGTAGTGCGGGCAGATATGCTCGATCATTGCGGCCCGCTTCGCCTCCTCCATGAAAATCAGTGAAATTGCGGCAACGGGCGGGTCTTCCTGCGTTGTTTTTGTAGTGATTTGTTCGCCGCCCACGAATGCGCCCTTGCCGCGATGGGCGGCGCAGAAGCGGCCTGACAGGCAATCGTAAATCCATCCACTCTGCGCCACGCCTCCATCGGCCTGCGCGATCAGGATGCCGAAGGGCGGGTTCCCGTTGGCGAAGTTGCGCGTGCCGTCGATGGGGTCGATAATCCAGCACGGGCCTGTCAGCCGGTCGAGTACCGTAGGATCGGCGTGCGCTGCTTCCTCCCCTACGATCGGCAGGCCGGGTGCGAGTTTCTCCAATCCCTCAGCCAGCGCCGCCTCACTTTCGCGGTCGGCGATGGTGACGGGATCGTTGCCACCCTTGTCCTCGACGTGATGCGCCGCAAGATTGCGATAGCGCGGCAGGATGACGTTTTCGGTGACGTCGCGGCAAAGGGCGAGGATTTCGCGATCAATTAAGCTCATGATCTGTAATCCGCGTTGATCGAAATGTATCCATGCGTCAGGTCGCAGGTCCAGACGGTGGCCTTTCCATCGCCTAGGCCAAGATCAACGGTGATTTCGATTTCGCGGCCCTCCAGGTGCTTCGCCACCGGCGCTTCGTCGTAGTCGGGCAGCGGCAGGCCGTTGCGCGCGGCCCACGTGCCGCCAAAGGCAATGCCCAGCTTGTCACGATCCGCCGGTTCACCCGCCTTGCCCACTGCCATGACGACACGGCCCCAATTGGCATCGCCGCCCGCAATGGCGGTCTTCACCAGGGGTGAATTGGCTATCGCCAGGCCCACGCGCCGCGCGCTCTCGTCGGAAACTGCGCCCGTCACGCTGACAGCGATGAATTTCTGCGCCCCTTCGCCATCGCGTACCACAAGCTGGGCGAGTTGGCGGCACATGTCCTCCAATGCCGCCATGAATGCATCCGCGCCCGGATCGTCGAAACCGGCGAGCGGCGGATTGCCCGCCTTGCCAGTGGCAAAGGCCAGCACGGTATCGCTGGTGGATGTGTCGCTATCCACCGTGATGCAGTTGAACGTGCCGGCATTGGCGGCGGAAAGGCACTGCTGGAGGAAGGCAGGCTCCACCGCCGCATCGGTGAAGATGTAGCCCAGCATGGTGGCCATGTCGGGCGCGATCATGCCGCTGCCCTTGATGATGCCGTTCAACACCACGCGTTTATCGCCCAGCATCGCAGCCGTGGTCACGCCCTTGGCGAAGGTGTCGGTGGTGCCGATGGTCCGCGCCGCGTCTTCCCAGGATGCCGCCTCGGCGTGCAGCACTTTCGCAATTCCTTCGCGCGCCTTGTCCTTGGGCAGGGGAACCCCGATCACCCCGGTCGAGGATACCAGCACTTCACCCTGGTCGCAGCCAAGGCTGTCCGCCACCTGCGCCATGATCTGTTCAACCGCTTCGCGCCCGCGATAGCCGGTGAATGCGTTGGAATTGCCCGCGTTCACCACCAGCGCCCGCGCGCGCCCTGCCTTCACCTGCTCGCGCCCGATCTCGACTTCGCTGGAACAGCAGACGTTTCGCGTGAAGACGCCCGCCAGCGTGGTGCCTTCGGCCAGTTCGGCGTAGGTCAGGTCCGCCCGGTCCCAATTCTTGTATCCTGCGCGTGCGACGCGAAGGGTGACACCCGCGATACCGGGCATCTCGGGAAAGGGCAGGGCGAGGGGCGATTTTTCAAGGTCCATGGGGCCACGCCTTAAATGGGCTTTGGCGCCGCGCCAACACGACAATTCACGACTTCAGCCCCTTGGTTAGTGGACTTTAAGGAATGAGGCGCTATCTGACACGCTCTATGCTTCGTCAGTTGCTCACTCTTTTTGCGCTTATTTCCGGCCTTGGCTTCGCGGCCACGCCAGCCGTGGCTGCGCATGCGAGTGTTGTCAGCGTGGCAGCGGCGGGTGATGCAGAGGATTGCCAGACGGTCGTCTCCCTTCCCCTGGAACTGGCGCGCGGTACGTCGTCAGGGCGCTCCCTGAAGCCGTCCTGCCCGTCGAGGCCGATCATCGTGTGGGCGCCTACTGTTCAGCTCAAGGTAGACCGCGCGCGCGAATAGCGCCGCAATCCCCTTACATCGTCTGACCGTTTCCGGCTGCGCACCAATGCGCGGCCTCTTCCCATATTATCTGACAGGATTCGTCCATCATGTGGCAAACCATCGCCAAGTCCGTTTTCGGCTCGTCCAACGACCGTTATGTCCGCTCGCTCGACAAGCTCGTGGCGCGAATCAATTCGCTGGAAGACCAGCTTGCCGATTTCTCCGATGAAGAACTGAAGGCGCAAACCTTCAAGTTTCGCAAGCAAATCGAGGAGGATGGCAAGACTCTCGACGATATCATGCCCGAAGCTTTCGCCACCGTGCGCGAAGCGTCGAAGCGCGTCCTGGGCATGCGTCATTTCGACGTGCAGATGGTGGGCGGCATCGTGCTCCATCGCGGCGAGATCGCCGAAATGAAGACCGGCGAGGGCAAGACGCTGGTGGCAACGCTCGCCACCTATCTCAACGCTATCGAAGGCAAGGGCGTCCACGTCATTACCGTCAACGATTACCTCGCCGCGCGTGACGCCGAATGGATGGGCCAGCTGCACAATTTCCTTGGTCTCACCGTTGGCGTGATCGTGCCCAACCTCCCCGAAGCGGCCCGCCGCGAAGCCTATGCCGCCGACATCACCTACGGCACCAACAACGAATTCGGCTTCGACTACCTGCGCGACAACATGAAGCAGGAGCGCCGCCAGATGGTGCAGCGCCCCTTCAACTACGCCATTGTCGACGAGGTCGATTCCATCCTGATCGACGAAGCGCGCACCCCGCTGATCATCTCCGGCCCGACGGAGGACAAATCCGATCTCTACGTCGCCCTTGATGCGATCGTGAAGCAGCTGGTGAAGGACCAGGAAGCGGCGGAGAAGGAAAATGGCGGCCCTCTGGATGACGAGGCTGCCTACTACATCAAGGACGAGAAAGCCCGTAGCGTCCAGCTGACCGAGGAAGGCGTCGAGGAGATCGAGCAACGCCTGATCGCGGCAGAGATGCTGGAAACCGACAATCTCTACGACATCGAGAACACGCAGGTCGTCCACCACCTGGATCAGGCCATGCGCGCTGTGGTGATGTTCAAGAAGGACACCGACTACATCGTCAAGGACGACAAGGTCGTGATCATCGACGAATTTACGGGCCGCATGATGGAGGGACGGCGCTGGTCCAACGGCCTGCACCAGGCGGCCGAGGCCAAGGAAGGCGTGGAAATCCAGCCTGAAAACCAGACGATGGCATCCATCACCTTCCAGAACTATTTCCGCATGTATCCCAAGCTATCCGGCATGACCGGTACAGCCGCCACCGAAGCGGCGGAATTCTGGGATATCTACAAGCTGAACGTAGTGGAAATCCCGACCAACGTGCCCGTCGGTCGGATCGACGAGGATGACGAGTTCTACAAGAACACGCTCGACAAATTCCAGGCCATTGCCAAGGCCATCAAAGACAAGAACGAGAGTGGCCAGCCGGTGCTGGTGGGCACGGTCTCCATCGAAAAGTCGGAGCTTCTCAGCCAGTTTCTCGACAAGGAAGGTGTGAAGCACGCCGTCCTGAACGCGCGCATGCACGAACAGGAAGCGCACATCGTGGCGCAGGCGGGCCGTCTTGGCGCGGTCACCATCGCCACCAACATGGCGGGCCGCGGCACCGACATCCAGCTGGGCGGCAATGTCGATTTCCGCGTGGGTGACGAACTTTCCCAGATGGAAGACGGTCCGGAAAAGGACGCCGCAATCCAGCGCATCGAAACCGAAGTGAGCGAAGAACGCAAGCAGGTGAAGAACGCAGGCGGATTGTTCGTGCTGGGCACCGAACGCCACGAAAGCCGCCGCATCGATAACCAGCTGCGCGGCCGTTCGGGCCGTCAGGGTGACCCCGGCCTCTCGCGCTTCTACCTGTGCCTCGAAGACGATCTCTTGCGCATCTTCGGCCCCGACACGCTGTTCGCCAAGATGATGAATTCCAACCTGGAAGATGGCGAGGCTATCGGCTCCAAATGGCTATCCAAGGCCATCGAAACCGCGCAGAAAAAGGTCGAGGCGCGCAACTACGAAATGCGCAAGCAGGTCGTCCAGTACGATGACGTGATGAACGACCAGCGCAAGGTCATCTACGAGCAGCGCGCCGAGATCATGGACTCAGAACGCGTCGATGACGTCGTGGAGGAAATGCGCCGCGATGCGATCAATTCCATCGTGGTGGCCGCATGCCCGCCCGGATCATATCCCGAGCAATGGGACGTCGATGGCCTGAAGGAAAAGGTCGAGGAGGTGCTGGGTCTCAACCCGCCCATCGAAAGCTGGATGGAAGAAGACGCGGTAGAGCCCGAACTGATCGAGGAGCGCCTGCAGGATCTCGCCGAAGAGCGACTGAATGATCGCACTGCGGACATTCCCGAGGAATCCTGGCGCCGCGTGGAAAAAAGCATCCTGCTGGAAAGGCTCGATTATCACTGGAAGGAACACCTCGCCACGCTGGATGCGTTGCGCCAGGTCGTCTTCCTTCGTGCCTATGCGCAAAAGCAGCCGATCAACGAATACAAGCAGGAAGCGTTCGGCCTGTTCCAGCTGATGCTCGACACGCTGCGCGAGGATGTGAGCAAGGTGTTGCTGACGGCAGAACTGCGCCCTTCTGCGCCTACCCCGCCGCGCAGGCTGCCAGACCTGCCTGATTTCCTGACCGGGCACATCAATCCGCTGACGGGTGAGGATAACAGCAACGATGGTGACGGCTCCAGCGCGATGCAGCCGCTGTTCGGAACGCTGGCCGGTTCGCCCGTCGCCAGCACCGGCACCGCAGGGTCTGCGCAGCGAGAAAATCCCTACGCCGACCAGAACATCAGCCGCAATTCGCTGTGCCCCTGTGGGTCGGGCAACAAATACAAGCATTGCCACGGCGCTGCCGCCTAACCGGTTGCTCGAAAAGCAAATGCGGGTAGCATGGGGGCCAAGGAGAGCCTCCATGCGTCCCACCCACTATGCAGCTGCCGCGCTTGGCGCGCTGTCGCTTGCCGGTTGTGCTGTTGATTCCGTTCCGGTCACCTATTCGCAGGCGGCGATGCAGGATTATATCCTCGCCGCTGTCCTCAGTCCCGCACGTCCCGCAGAGGACGTGGCGCGGGACGAGGCGCGTAAGCCAGAAGATATCGTCGCGTTTTCGGGTGTGCAGCGCGGAGATGTGATCGCCGAAATCGCTCCCGGCGGTGGCTATTACACGCGCATCCTTGCGCAAAGCGTCGGTCCGGAAGGCAAGGTCTACGCGCTGATGCCTGCGTTTTTTGCCAACCAACCGGGAGGATTGGACGGCATCAACGCAATTGCCGAAACCTATGGCAATGTCGAAGTCGTGGTGGTGGAGGGGTATGACGCTATCTCGCTGCCGCAGCAGGCGGACCTTGTCTGGACGACGGAGAATTATCACGATCTCGCCAATCGCGATATCGCGCCGATTAATGCGGAAATTTACCGCATCCTTCGGCCTGGCGGCATCTATTTTGTCGAGGATCACGCTGCACCCGGAACGGGCACCAGCGTGACATCGACACTGCATCGGATCGATCCCGCAACCGTGAAGGAGCAAGTGAGCACTGCCGGTTTCTCACTGGAGGCGGAAAGCGACGTGCTGCGAAACCCGGCCGATCCGCACGATCTGTCGCCCGGAGATTTCGACGGCGTTAGCGACAAGTTTGTGCTGCGATTCAGAAAGCCGATGTAAAAAAATTTTCCATTACGGGGAACCGAAGCGGAAACCTGCCATTATGGGATTCAAGGCTGCGCTGACTCCCTGGCCGACGGGTCAAAGAGGCGCGGCCTTTTTCATGCGCAAGATCGGCGATTTTTTCTGCGCGCGAACGGCGCGGTGGCTTTTCCAGCAACGTGGTGGAAAATGGCTCCCCGAGTTGGATTCGAACCAACGACCAAGTGATTAACAGTCACCTACTCTACCGCTGAGCTATCGGGGAGCAGCCCGTCAGGCAGGAGTGGGCCTATATGGGCGGCGATTCCGATTTGCAAGACCAGAATTGCCCCAGCTGCGGCAAATCTTCAGGTAGCGAACTGCTCGGCCACGATCCGTTCGTCCAAAGCCTGGTGCGGATCGAACAGCAGGGTCATTTCCTTGTCTCTCGCCACCTCGATATGCACTTCGGCTACATCGCGCACTTCCTTTGAGTCGGCCACGGCAGCGACCGGCCGTTTGGCGGGTTCGTTGACGCGAAACCTTACGCGGCTGCGGTCGGGAAGGATGGCACCGCGCCAGCGGCGGGGACGGAAAGGGCTGATCGGGGTGAGGGCGAGCATGTTCGAATCCAGCGGCAGAATAGGCCCGTTCGCCGAGAGGTTGTACGCGGTGGAGCCGACCGGTGTGGACAGCAGCACGCCGTCGCCCGCCAGTTCCGGGATCCGCACGCGGCCGTTTACTGAAATCTCGATCTTGGCGGTCTGCCGCGTCTCACGCAGCAGGCTGACTTCGTTGATGGCGCAATAGGTATGCGTCTCACCCGTTTGCGTGGTCACATCCATGCGCAATGGCAGGACGGACATCGGTTTTGCGTCGGTCAGCCGCTGGTGCAGGCCGCTGGCGCCGTGATAGCGGTTCATCAGGAAGCCGACCGTGCCAAGGTTCAATCCGAAGACCGGCAGAATTCTTCCGCCGTCGAGCATGTCGTGCAGGGTTTCCAGCATGGTGCCGTCCCCGCCCAGCGCGATGATGGCATCGGCCTCGTCCTGCGGCACGAAGTCGTACCGCTCGCTCAGCTCTTTCGCTGCCTTCCTTGCGCGATCACTTTGCGAATAGGCTAGGGCCAGTTTCTCGAATTTCGGTTGATCGCCTGCCACGAAACATATTCCCCCCGATGCACTGGGGTAACTCTATGAAGCAGCGTCCCGATTTGCAACGAAGGTTTCTCGCTGGCTGACTTGGGTGCGTATCCGCTACAAGGCGGGGCCATGTCCGTTCCCGTGCAACTTCATGAACGCCGCCGCCGCGCAGACCGCCGCCGCAGCGAGCCGCATCCGATCAGCGAAGACCTTTCAGCCGCACTGGCTGGCGATGCCGTGCAGATCTTGTTCCAGCCGCAGTACCGATCGCAGGATTTGGGATTGGCCGGTGCGGAGGCGCTGGTGCGTTGGCAGCACCCCGTTCACGGTGAACTCGCAGGCGACGCGGTGGTTGCCATTGCGCAATCGGGCGGCGTCGCGCGGCGTCTTGCCCGCCATATCGCACGTGCCGCCCTGGAAGCGGCGTCACAATGGCCCGCTGACCTGCGCCTTTCCCTCAATGTCACCGCCATGGACCTGTTCGATCGCACTTTTGGCGAGGATCTGTTGGCGATGCTGGCCGATACCAGTTTCCCGGCAGGGCGCCTGACCCTTGAAATTACCGAGCAGGCGCTCGTCGCCGATCTCGACCGCTCGGCCCGCCGCCTCAACCGCTTGGCCGAGAGTGGCATCCGCATCGCGCTTGACGATTTCGGCGCAGGTTTCTGCAATTTCCGTTATCTCAAGGTCTTGCCGCTGCATTCGCTGAAACTGGACCGGTCCATGATTGACGGCATCACCAATTGCGAGCGAGACCTTGCGGTGCTGCGCGGGATCGTGGCGATGGCAAAGGCGCTGAATATCACGTTGATCGCTGAAGGGATCGAAACCGAGGCCCAGCGCGCCGTCATAGTGCGGGAGGGCTGCGAAGTGTGGCAGGGCTACCTTGGCGAAAGGCCGATATCCATCGCCAGATTTCGCGAACTTGCCAGCGCTTAGGCGTTCTGTTTCTCGGCTTTCTTCACGATACCGCTCAGCCCTTTTGTAAGCTGGAACAGGCCGTTCAGCCGGCTTTGGGGATCGCCCCACGCGCGATTGATCACCAGCTTCATGTCCGGGCGAAGCTTTGCGGTTCCCTTCAACCTGTCAACATAGGAAATCAGGCCCACAGGATCGGGGAAATTGTCCTGGTGGAAAGTCACCAGCGTGCCGCGCGCGCCCACTTCGATCTTGGCGATACATGCGTCGATGGCCTGCGCCTTGATCTCGATCAGTCGGATCAGGTTCTTCGTGGGCTGCGGCAATTCGCCGAACCGGTCGATCATCTCGGCGGCGAGGCTTTCGATCTCTGCCTTGCCATCGGTCTGGTTGAGGCGGCGATATAGCGCCATGCGCACGGCAAGGTCGGGGACGTAATCCTCCGGGATCATGATCGGCGCATCGACGGTAATCTGCGGGGAGAGGCCGGTGCGATCCGCCTCCAGCCCGACGTCGCCTGCCCTGGCGGCCATGATCGCGTCTTCCAGCATGGACTGGTAGAGTTCGAACCCCACCTCGCGAATGTGGCCCGATTGCTCGTCGCCCAGCAGGTTGCCCGCGCCGCGAATATCAAGATCGTGGCTCGCCAGCTGGAAACCCGCGCCAAGACTGTCGAGATCGCCCAGCACCTTCAGGCGTTTCTGCGCCACCTCGGAAAGCGCCATGTCCTTGTCCGTCGTGAGGTAGGCATAGGCGCGGATCTTGGCGCGGCCCACGCGTCCGCGCAGTTGATAAAGCTGGGCAAGGCCGAACCGGTCGGCGCGGTGAATGATGATGGTGTTGGCGCTCGGCAGGTCCAACCCGCTCTCCACGATGGTGGTGGACAGCAGGACTTCGTACTTGCCTTCGTAGAAGGCGCTCATTCGCTCCTCGATATCGCCCGCGTTCATCTGGCCGTGCGCGGCGATCACCTTCACCTCGGGTACGGTTTCCAGCAGCCAGTCTTCCAGCGCGGCCATATCGGAAATCCGCGGCACCACGATGAAGCTCTGCCCGCCGCGATGGTGTTCGCGCAGCAGCGCCTCGCGCACGACCATGTCGTCCCACTCCATCACGTAGGTGCGCACGGCAAGGCGATCGACCGGCGGGGTCTTGATGGTGGAAAGCTCGCGCAGGCCCGACATTGCCATCTGCAATGTGCGCGGGATGGGCGTGGCCGTGAGCGTGAGAACGTGCACATCGGCGCGAAGCTGTTTAAGCTTCTCCTTGTGGGTGACGCCGAACCGCTGTTCTTCGTCCACGATCACGAGGCCCAGATCCTTGAACTTCGTGTTCTTCGACAGGATGGCGTGCGTGCCGATCACGATATCCATTGTACCGTCGGCCAGCCCATCGCGCGTGTCTTTCATCTCCTTGGCAGGGACGAGGCGCGAAAGGCGCCCGATCTTGAGCGGGAACCCGTTGAAGCGGTCGCAGAAATTCTGGAAATGCTGGCGGGCGAGCAGGGTGGTGGGCGCAACCACCGCCACCTGCTGTCCGTTCATTGCGGCGACGAAAGCCGCGCGCAGGGCGACCTCGGTCTTGCCGAAGCCCACGTCGCCGCAGACGAGGCGATCCATCGGCTTGCCGCTTTCGAGGTCGCGCAGCACATCGGCGATGGCCTGTTCCTGATCCTCGGTTTCCTCGTACTGGAAGCGGTCGAGAAACTGGTTGTAGCTGGCTTCCTCCGGCTCCAGCACAGGGGCCTTCCTGAGCGCGCGGCGGGCAGCGACTTCCATCAATTCTCCCGCGATGGCCTGGATGCGCTCCTTCAGGCGTGAACGGCGCTTCTGCCATGCTTCGCCTCCCAGTCGATCCAGCGGCGCGCCTTCTTCGGAAGACCCGTAGCGCGACAATACATCAAGGTTTTCGACCGGGATGTAGAGCTTGTCGCCGCCTGCATATTCCAGCATCACGCAATCGTGCTGGCTCTTGCCCACGGCAATAGGTTCAAGCCCAAGGTACTTGCCGATGCCATGATCCAGATGCACCACCAGATCGCCCCGGCTCAGCGCCTGTAGCTCGGCAAGGAAGGCGTCGGCATCCTTCTTCTTCTTGCGCCGACGCACGAGGCGATCGCCCAGCAGATCCTGCTCGGTGATGACTTCAAGCTGATCATTGGCAAAGCCGGTATCGAGCGGCAGGATCGTGGCTGTGGTCCGGCCCTTGGCGGCTGAACCCAGTGCTTCCTGCCATGTCTCGGCCAGGCTGACGGAGGTTCCGGCCTCATCGATGATGGAGGTGATACGGCTGCGCGAACCTTGCGAATAAGTCGCCAGCAGCGGGCGTTTGCCAGCCTTCGCCACTTCCTTGAAATGCGCTGCCGCCGCCTCGTACACATTCTTGCCGGCGGATCGTTCGGGCGTGAAATCGCGGGCGGAGCGGAAACCGAAATCCACGATCTTTTCGCTCTCGGGCTCGGCAAAGATGGAGGTACGGTGGATCGGCCAATCCGCCATCGCGCTGCCGAATTCGTCCTGCCCGAGATAGAGGGCTTCCGGGGTGATGGGGCGATAGCTGCCCTTCGCCTGCCCGGAGATATCGCCGCGCTGGCGGTGATAATCGGCAATATCCTTCAGCCGTTCCTCTGCCGCGGGCAGCGCGCCGGAATCGATCACCAGCGCATCGTCTGCGGAAAGGTGATCGAACAAGGTGGAAAGGCGCTCCTCGAACAATGGTAGCCAATGCTCCATTCCGGCAAGACGCCGTCCTTCGCTCACCGCCTCGTAAAGCGGATCCTGCGTGGCATCGGCACCGAACATCTCGCGATAGCGGCTACGGAAACGCTTGATGGACTCCTCGTCCAGCAGGGCTTCGCTGGCGGGTAGCAGCAGGTGGCTGTCGATCGTGGCGGTGGTGCGCTGGGTGCCGGGATCAAACAGGCGCAGGCTTTCCAGCTCATCCCCGAAGAAATCCAGCCGCAGTCCGGCTTCCAGCCCGCTGGGATAGATATCGACGATGGAGCCACGCATGGCGAATTCGCCCGTATCGACCACAGTATCGACGCGGCTGTAGCCTTGCCTGCGCAGCAGTCCAGCAAGGCTTTCGTGCCCGATCTGGGTGCCCACCTTGAATTCGCGCACGGCTTCGCGGATGCGGAATGGCGTAAGCACGCGTTGCAGCAGGGCGTTTATCGTGGTGACGACAAGCTGGTTGCCCCCGTTGCCCGTATTGCTACCCGATTGCAGTGCGTGCAGCGCTGCCAGCCGTCGCGCGCTGACGGACAGGGCGGGGCTGGCGCGGTCATACGGCAGGCAATCCCATGCCGGAAATTCGATAACCTGCAATTCCGGCGCGAAGAATTGCGCGGCATCCGTAACGGCGCGCATCGCCGCATCATCCGGCGCTATGAAGACAGCGCGCTTTTTCGCGGCCCGTGCAAGATCGGCCATCACCAGCGGCTGCGCACCGCGAACGACGGAAGTAAGGGTGAGCGGCGACTTGGCTTTCAGGATGCGTTGCAGATCGGGCATTCTTAAGTTCAAACTCTCACTTGCTTGCGTGTTCCGGACACAAGAAAAATCCCCGCGCCGCAGGCGAAGGGATTGCTGGTACGCGCCCTAGCGGCATCGACGCGCCGGCGCCAGCAGGGCAATTGGTCTGTTTTCCGGATGGGAAGGCGCTCGTTCCGGGCTCGCCAAGGAGATCGGGGGCCAAGGATCAGCGCGGAATTTCCACGTAGTCCAGCTTGCGCATAGCTTCCATTTGCGAACCGGCGAATCTGTGCGGGATCTCTGCCGTGCCCAGTGCCCATGCCATGACGTCCACATCGTCCTCGTCCAGCAGCGCCTCGAACCAGCCAAGCGCGGCCTCGTCCCACTCCTCGTGATAGCGATCGAAATAGCCGCCGAACATATAATCGGCCTCCCGCGTGCCACGGTGCCAGGCGCGGAAACGTGCGCGGGCTATACGGGTGGGAAATTCGAGTGCTTGCATGATGAAACGGGGCCTCCGTTGGAAGAGGCCCCGTCTATACGCTATGGCTTTGCGATCAAGGGTGGACGTGGGTGTAGAACGTCGTCTCGCTCTCGATCAGCGCTCCGTATTCATCACCCAGTGCCTCAAGCCCCTCTTCACCGCCGACCATCTCTGCCAGGGCGGCAAACATCGCGGCGCGTTCGGGATTGGCGTGCGTGTCGAAGGTGGACATGCCGCGGGGCATTTCGTCGACCAATATCAGATCGTAATCCGGGTTCATCATGACCCAGTGCACCTGCGTGGGTGCGAGGCCCGCACTTTCGCGGGCGGGCACCATGTATGTGGTGCGCATTTCTTCCCAGCGCTCGTCCGCGCCATCTGCCAGTTTTACCAAGGTTACGGAATAGGTCGTGCGCGGCTCTTCCGGTTCGTCCTGGGCGGCAACTGGAGTCGCAAACAGGGCCAACACCATGGCGCTGGCGGCAAATTTCAGAGTTTTAAGCATAAAAGTCCCCCTTGGACCGGGAGCGATCCCGGTCATGAGCGACCCTCGGCCAGTTGACTACCACGCAAGTGAGAAATGGCAAAATTTCGCCGTTGAAGCTTTTGCCAGAGATGCTTCGCATTGACAGCGGAATTGACTAGAGCAACGCACGATGCGTCCAGATATCCTCAACCCCTTGTTCGCCGAGACCGAGACCCTCGAGGGCATCGGCCCCAAGCTGAAGAAGCCTCTGGAAAAGCTTGGCCTGACCCGCATTCGCGATGTGCTGTATCACCTGCCGGAGCGGTTCGTAGTGCGGCGCGCGGTTGCCGATCTGGACGATGCGCAGGTGGGCGAACAGGTCGTCATCGCGCTGGATGTGGTGGAGCATCGCGCCAGCCGCTCCCCGCGCGGGCCGTACCGCGTGATGGCCAGCGATGCGAAGGGCAACATCTGCGCGCTCACCTTTTTCGGACGGGCCAGCTACTCGGCGAAAAAGCAATTGCCTGTGGGAGAGAAACGCTGGGTTGCCGGGCGCTTGGACCAGTATGACCAGATGCTGCAAATCGTCCACCCCGATCATGTCGCCGACAAGAGCGACGGGGCAATGGGCAAGATGGTGGAGCCGATCTACCGCCTTTCCGAAGGATTGACGCAGCCGCGCGTTGCCAGCCTTGTCGAGCAATCGCTGGATCGCGCACCTGAACTTGCCGAATGGATCGAACCAACCACCTTCGAACGCGAAGGCTGGCCGCGTTGGCGCGATGCCATTGCCGCTGGCACACAAGGGCGAGAATGCCAAGGCACGGGACCGGCTCGCCTATGACGAGTTGTTTGCCAATGCCCTCGCGCTGATGCTGGTGCGCCAATCCAATCGCCAGCGGAAAGGGCAACCGTTGCAGGGCGACGGGCATTTGCGCGACAAGCTGCAATTGCCGTTCCCGCTTACCGGCGCGCAAACCCGCTCCATTGCCGAGATCGCAGGAGACATGGCACAATCGTCGCCCATGCTGCGGCTGCTGCAAGGCGATGTTGGCGCGGGCAAGACAGTGGTGGCGCTGGAGGCCATGCTGGTGGCGGTGGAGGCGGGCGCGCAAGCCGCGATGCTTGCACCCACAGAACTGCTCGCGCGCCAGCATTTCGAGACCTTGCGCGCGATGGCGCGGCCCACCGGCATCGAAATCGCGCTGCTGACCGGGCGCGACAAGGGCAAGGCGCGCGAGAGCATCCTGATGGGGCTGCTGGATGGCAGCATCGATATGGTGGTGGGCACCCACGCCATCTTCCAGCAAAGCGTGGGCTACAGGAACCTGGGCCTTGTCGTCATCGACGAGCAGCACCGCTTCGGCGTGTCGCAGCGGTTGATGCTGTCGCAAAAGGGGCGCGTAACTCCGCACACGCTGGCGATGACGGCCACGCCGATCCCGCGCACGCTGGTGCTGGCCAATCATGGGGAGATGGAAGTCAGCCGCCTCGACGAACTGCCGCCCGGCAGGCAGGCCATCGACACCCGCGTTCTGCCGCTGGACAGGCTGGCAGATATTGCCGCCGCGGTCGGTCGCCATATCGAAAGCGGCCAGCAGGCCTATTGGGTATGCCCGATGGTGCGCGGCACGGATAGCGAGACGGACGATCTTGCCGCTGCCGAAGCGCGCTATGCCGCATTGAAGGAGCGGTTCGGGGACGACGTGGTGCTGGTCCACGGCCAGCTTGCGCCCGAATTGAAGGATGCCGCGATGGCGCGCTTTGCCGATGGCAAGGCCAGGGTGCTGGTTGCCACTACGGTGATCGAGGTGGGCGTGGACGTGCCCAACGCTACGCTGATGGTTATCGAACAGGCCGAACGTTTCGGCCTTGCGCAACTGCACCAGTTGCGTGGCCGGGTAGGGCGGGGCAGCGAGAAATCCACCTGCCTGCTGCTGCGCTCTGCCGAATTGAGCGAGACAGGCAAGAAACGCCTCGAACTGATGAAAAGCTCGCAGGATGGTTTCCTGCTGGCCGAGGAAGACCTGAAACTTCGCGGCGGGGGCGAATTGCTGGGCACGAAGCAAAGCGGGGAGGAGGGATTCTCCATTGCCAGCCTGGAGCAGGTCACACGGCTGCTGGACACTGCCAATGCCGATGCAAAAATGCTGGTCGAAAATCAGGGAGGACTGTCAAATCCGCAACGCGGAGAGGCGGCGCGGATGGTGCTGTACCTGCTCGAACGCGACTGGGGCGTGCAGACCTTGCGAGGTGGCTAGACTTCCCGCCACAACTGCCTAGTCTCCCGCGCAACCAATTCCCGCAGGAGATTCCCCGCAGATGAACCGCCTTCTCGCCGCCTCCACCCTTGTACTCGCCGCTACCCTGCCGCTGCCCGCTTTCGCGCAGGATGCCGAAGCGGATTTTACCGAGTTGCGGGAGGATGTGTGGCAGTGGACGCTCGACAATTCGCCGTGGCTGGCCACCAGCCTGGGGGACAGGCGGGCCGATGGACAGTTGGATGACCCCTCGATGGAGGGTTATGATCGCTGGCTCGCGGACACGCGCGAATATCTGGGCTCAGCTTGAGGCGATTGACGAAGACGCGCTGCCAGAGAACCTCGCCATCGACTATGCGCTGATGGCCCGCGACTTGCGCGACACTCTGGAAGCTGCCGAGTACGATCAGAGCCGCTATATCACCTTCACCAATCGCGGCGGGCCGCAGCAGGCGATATCGGGCCTGCCTTATTCCTCGCCCCTGTTCACGGTGGCCGATTACGACAGCTACCTCTCGCGGATTGAAGCTTTTCCTGATTATATCCAATCATTTATAGAGCGCAATGAAGGGGGAATCGAGCGCGGGCTGACGCAGCCTTGCGAGCCGATGGAGGGTTATGAGAACTCGATTTCGGGGCTGATTGCAGAATCGCCCGAAGAGTCCGTTTGGTGGCAGGCGTTCGAGACGCGGCCAGCAGCAATTTCCGAAAGCGACTGGGCCGATCTTCAGGTCCGCGCCCGCACCTCCATCAGCGAAGGCGCGTTCGAAGGACTGGGCGACTTCCTTGAATATTATACCGAGGAATACGCTCCCAACTGCCGCGACGATGCGTCCCCCGGCATTGGCGAAACCCCCGGCGGGCAGGATTATTACGCCTATCGCGTGCGCAGCTTCACCACGACCGATATGACGCCGCAGGAAATCCACGATCTGGGCCTGTCGGAAGTCGCCCGTATCAGGGCCGAGATGGAGGCGGTTTCGGCCGAGGCTGGTTTCGACAGTCGCGAAGCATTTATCGAGCACCTGCGTACCGATCCGCAGTATTATCCCACCGACGAGGAAAGTTACCTCGAAACCGCCGCCGCGCTGGCGAAACAGATCGACGGGTGGATGCCGCGCCTGTTCGGCACGCTGCCGCGCCTGCCGTATACGGTGCAACCGATCCCTGCGGCTAGCGCGCCGGGCAACACCACCGCCTATTACGAAAGCGGCTCGCTGGCGACCGGGCAGCCCGGCATCTACCGGGTCAACCTGACAGAGCTGGACCAGCGTCCCCTGTGGGAATTGCCCGCGCTGGGCGTGCACGAGGCCGTGCCCGGGCACCACCACCAGATTTCGTTGCAGCAGGAGCTGGATATCCATCCGCTGCGCGCAAACGGCACCTTCTTCACCGTTTTCGTCGAGGGCTGGGGGCTCTATTCGGAGCGGCTCGGGATCGAGATGGGCCTGTATGATACGCCCGCAAAGCAGATGGGTCGCCTGTCTTACGAGATGTGGCGCGCAAACCGGCTTGTCGTCGATACCGGCATCCACGCGCTGGGATGGACGCGCCAGCAGGCCGTCGATTACATGTTGGAAAACACTGCGCTGTCCGAAGGCAATATCAATGCAGAGGTCAACCGTTACATCACCTGGCCGGGGCAAGCGCTGGCGTACAAGCTGGGCGAGTTGAAGATCCGCGAACTGCGCGAACGCTCGGAACAGGCGCTGGGCGAGGATTTCGATCTGCGCGCTTTCCACGATACGGTGCTCGAAAATGGCTCTGTGCCACTGGATGTGCTGGAAGCGCATGTGGACGCGTGGATCGCCGGGGAACTGGCGGGGTAAAGGTTTCCTACCGCGCGTCGACAGTTGATCGCGAAATACAGGGCGAATTCTTTCCTCTCTGCCGCAGTTTTCCGCGCTTTATGGACCATCGGGCTTTTCGCTCCAGGACTGTGTTCCAGGTGTTCCACATTAGCCGGCACGGCGTGCATCGGTGGAGTTGTCTCCGGTTCAGCTTGCCTGCCTTATCGCGCATCCCTAAACGGCCCCGAAAAGCTGCAAACAACGCAAAGCTGCAAACAAGGCGTAACTCCTCCTCGTGATCCTCTCCCCTTTCGAATGGTCCATTGCCAAGCGCTACATGCTGCCCGGGCGCAGCGAGGCGGTGATTGCGCTGGTGGCCGGTATCTCCATCACAGTGGTCATGCTGTCGGTCGCCATGCTGGTGATCGTGATGAGCGTGATGAACGGCTTTCGCGCCGAATTGCTGGATCGCATCACCGGGCTGAACGGCCATGCGGTGGTGCAGATTTTCGGCGGTCGTCTGGATAACTGGGAAGACATTCTGGAGGAAGTCCGAGAGACTCCCGGCGTCACCCGCGCATCGCCGCTGATCGAACAACCCTTGCTGGCAACCTACAATGGCCGTGCAGAAGGGATCTTCGTTCGCGGCAACACGGCAGAAGATATCGAACGAATGGCGGACAATGTCGTGATCGGCGACATGTCGTTGCTGCAACCGGAAGAGCGTAACGTCGCCATCGGTTCTCGCCTGCAACAAAACCTTGGCATTCGCCTTGGCGACACGCTTACGATCATCAATCCGCAAGGACGCCCTACGCCTTTCGGCACGGTTCCACGCCAGATTGGCTACACCGTAACCGCCGTTTTCGAGGTCGGCCTGTATGATTTTGACGAACGTTTCGTCGTCATGCCGATCCCGACTGCGCAGACATTGCTGATGACGGGCGACACCGTCAGCATGATCGAAATCCAGACCGAAGACCCCGACCGCGTGAACGAAATTCTCGCTCCGCTGGAAGAGAAGCTCTCGGGCCAGGCACAGGTTACCGACTGGCAGCAGATGAATGCGTCCCTGTTCGAGGCCTTGCAGGTGGAACGCGTGGCGATGGCCTTTGCGCTGGGCATCATCGTGCTGGTGGCCGCTTTCAACATCCTTTCCTCGCTCGTGATGCTGGTGCGCAGCAAGACGCGCGATATCGCCATCATGCGCACCATGGGCGCCACGCGGCGCAGCCTGCTGAAGATTTTCGTGACCACCGGTTCCATCGTCGGTGTGATCGGCACCGTTGCAGGGGTAACGCTGGGCCTGATCGTGCTGTTCTTCCGGCAAGGGATCATCACCTTCATCAGCACCGTGTTCGGCGTGGAATTGTGGGATCCCTCGATCCGCTTCCTGACAGAGCTTCCCGCCAAGACCGATCCTTTCGAGGTGCTGGCGATTGCGGGCGCGGCGATGGGGCTGGCTTTCCTTGCCACCCTTTATCCCGCCTATCGCGCATCAAACACCGATCCGGTGGAGGTTCTTCGCTATGAGTGACCCCATGAGTGCGCCCGTAAGCAAACCTGCTCCCGTCATCGCGCTGCGCAACCTTGCGCGCAGTTTCGAGCAGGGCGGCGTGCGCATCGATGTGCTGCGCGGCGTAAACCTGGAAATCGCGCCGGGAGAAATCGTGGCGCTGCTGGGCCCCTCGGGTTCGGGCAAATCCACCATGTTGCAAGCTGTTGGCCTGCTGGAAGGCGGGTTTTCCGGCCAGATCGAACTTGCCGGTACGGAAGCGAGCACGCTGGACGCAGCGGATCGCACGACCTTGCGGCGCGAGCATCTGGGGTTCGTGTACCAGTTCCATCATCTGCTCCCCGATTTCAACGCGCGCGAGAATGTCGTGCTTCCGCAGTTGCTGTTGGGTACGAAGCGCAAGGATGCAGAACGACGCGCCGAAGAATTGCTTGGCGCGCTTGGACTCGAACACCGGCTGGACCATCGCCCCAGCCAGCTATCTGGCGGAGAGCAGCAGCGTGTGGCCGTGGCGCGTGCGCTGGCCAACAAGCCGCAACTGGTGTTGGCCGACGAGCCAACCGGTAATCTTGACGAGAAGACCGCAGACCGCGTTCTGGGCGAATTTCTGCAGCTTGTGCGCGGGCAGGGCAGTTCGGCGCTCGTCGCGACTCACAACGAACGCCTTGCCGCTCGCATGGATCGCGTTGTACGTTTGCACGATGGGCGCATCGCCTAGGGAAACCGCGCCGGTTGCGAAGCGTTAGAATGAAAAGGAGGAATTTTCATGACTGACCATCCCAGCACCTACAAGGCCGAGGACACGTATCGGGCCGGTATCCAGTGGGACGACCGCGCTTTCCTGCATCATGGCGAAGATGGCGGCTTGCTGGATGGGGCACGGTCTATCCGCGACGGCACTTTTGCCGACCTGATCCGCCACATCATGCTTTTGCCCGAAGAGGCCCGCTCCGAATACTCAATCCAGAAGGCGGGCGATCGTAAGTACGAATATCGCGAGATCGTCAATCTCTACAACAGTACGGATTTCCCGCGCGGCGACTGACTTGCTTCTGATGGTTTCATCGGCCAGCCTGTTTCCGGGACGATGAAAAACCGGGGGATTGCCATGTCCTTGATTGCAGCCTTTACGCTCCTTGCATCGTTCGCACAGGATGAGGACGGTGCCTGCCGAACAGTCAGCACCACGACCAGACGCTTGCGCCGCGGAAGAGTACGCTGCTTTCGACTTCTGGGTGGGCGAGTGGGATGTCTATCAGACTGGAACGGACACCCAGGTCGCCACCAGCCATATCGAAAAAGTAAGCAATGGGTGCGCCGTGCGCGAGACCTGGATGCCCTCGGGTGGGGGCGGCGGCTCAAGCATCTCGAGCCTCGACCCTGAGAGCGGCACGTGGAACCAGCTTTGGGTCGGGGCGCAGCCGGGCCGCATTTTCTTCGAAGGCGGGCCGGTCGACGGGGTGATGATACTGACCGGCTATTGGGGGCGAAACCAGCAGGGGCAGCCCAATCTGGTGCGGATGACCTATTCCGAAGGCGAAGACGGCTCGGTGCGACAATACGGCCAAGCGAGCGATGACCACGGCCTCACCTGGAGCGATAGCTTCGACCTTACTTATCGTCGAAAGGCCGGGTAGCCCTTCGCCGCAATCCTGCGAAACAGGTAACAGACATGCAGGAGGGCGCTATGCTCGAAACGATCAATGAATGGATTCTGGCGCAAGGTGCGCAGTACGGGGTGAACCCCTACGTCTTCGTCGCCATCTATGTCGGGGCGATACCCTTTTTCCTTGCCTCTATCGCGTGGCTGGTAAAACGCGCCAGGGCAGGGCGTTCGACTGTAGCACCGACGATGGCGGCGGGTTTTTTCTTCGTATCTGCATATATTTACCTAGCGATCTTCGGACAGGATATACCCCTTTGGGTGTGGATTTTCCTTGCCGCGCTGATTGTCTACGGTGCCGTTTCGACGATACGCGACACCCGCCGCAAGATTGCCGCTACTTCTGTGGAGGAGTCAGGGGACAGCTAGCCACCGCTGCTTGGCGAATCCGGTTGGGTGTCGCATATTGCATGCATGCCGTATTCGCCTTTCGTACCCCTGCGTGTTCTCTCGAGCTATTCGATGCTGGAGGGGGCGATCGATCCGAAGGCGATTGCGAAGCTTGCCAAGGAACGCGGTTTCCCGGCAATCGCGATTTGCGACCGCAACGGTCTCTACGGCTCCAGCATGTTCGCCTCTGCCTGTATCGAAGAAGGCGTGCAGCCGATAATCGGCACATTGCTGGGCGTGCTGGCCGCCGACGGTGAAACGGTGGACCACATGCCCCTGTTTGCGCAGGATGAGGATGGGTGGAACAATCTGTGCCACCTCGTCAGCCGCGCGCATCTGGATCGTCCGCTTGAGCGGATGCCACATGTCGGCATGGCCGATTTCGACGGGCATACGGACGGTCTCATAGCGCTCAGCGGCGCCAGCGAGGGCGCGCTGACGCGGCTGCTTGCAGATGGCAAGGAACGCGCGGCGCACGAATTGGCCGATCGCATGGCGGCGCTGTTTCCCGACCGCTTCTATATAGAGCTGGCGCGGCGCGGCGATCCGGCGGAAGAAGCGGCCGAAGAAGGACTGCTCGACCTTGCCTATGCAAAGGCTTTGCCGCTGGTCGCCACGAACCCCGCCAATTTTGCCGAGCCACATATGCACAGCGCGCATGACGCCATGCTGTGCATTGCCAATTCCAGTCAGATCGATAGCGACGATCGCCCCGTTTCCAATGCTGAAGCCTATGTCAAATCGGCAGCGCAAATGGCCGATCTGTTCATCGATCTGCCCGAGGCGACCGAGAATACCCTGGTCATCGCGCAGCGTTGCGCCTTCGCTCCTCCGCGTCGCAAGCCCATCCTTCCCAGTCTTGCAGGCGATCTTGAGGGTGAGAAGCGGATGCTGGAGGAGGACGCGCGCCGGGGTCTCGCCGCACGGCTTGAGCTCTATGATTTCTCTCCGACGAGGAACTGAAGGTCTATACCGACCGGCTCGATTACGAAGTCGGCATTATCAAGAACATGGGCTTTCCCGGCTACTTCCTGATCGTGGCCGACTTTATCAAGTGGGCCAAGGACCAGGGCATACCCGTGGGCCCCGGCCGCGGTTCGGGTGCAGGCTCGCTCGTGGCGTGGGCGCTGACGATTACCGATCTCGATCCTATCCGGCTTGGCCTGCTGTTCGAAAGGTTCCTGAACCCGGAACGCGTGTCCATGCCCGACTTCGATATCGACTTCTGCGAAACGCGGCGCGGAGAGGTGATCCGCTATGTTCAGGAGCGATACGGCAAGGACAAGGTCGCCCAGATCATCACCTTCGGCAAGATGAAGGCGCGCGCGGTGCTGCGCGATACGGGCCGCATCCTGCAAATGCCCTATGGCCAGGTGGATCGCCTCACGAAGATGGTGCCGAACCATCCGGGTGATCCCTGGACCTTGCCGCGCGCGCTGAATGGCATCGCCGAGTTCAAGCGCGAATATGAGAACGACAACCAGGTAAAGCGCCTCGTGGACCTGGCGATGAAGCTGGAGGGGTATCCGCGCAACTCCTCGACCCACGCTGCCGGCGTGGTGATCGGGGACAGGCCGCTAAGCCAGCTGGTCCCGCTCTATCGCGATCCACGCTCCGATATGCCGGTCACGCAATTCGACATGAAGCATGTCGAGGATTCCGGGCTGGTGAAGTTCGACTTCCTTGGCCTGAAAACCCTTTCCGTTCTGCGCAAGGCGGTGGACTTGCTGGAGCGGCGCGGGATTACGATCGATCTCGACACGCTGCCGTGGGATGATGCTGGCGTGTTCGAACTGCTCAAGCGCGGCGATACGGTGGGCGTGTTCCAGCTGGAATCGGAAGGTATGCGCCGCACGCTGACGGCGGTGAAGCCGACCAAGTTCGAGGATATCATCGCGCTTGTCTCGCTCTATCGGCCGGGTCCGATGGACAACATACCCAGTTTCGGCAAGCGCAAGGCGGGGGAGGAGGATATCATCTATCCACACCCCAAGCTGGCAGGTATCCTCGAGGAGACCTACGGCATCTTCGTCTATCAGGAGCAGGTGATGCAGGCGGCGCAGATCCTGGCGGGCTACTCGCTGGGCGATGCGGACTTGCTGCGCCGCGCGATGGGCAAGAAAAAGCAGGAGGAAATGGACCAGCAACGCGCGCGTTTCTGCGAAGGTTGCAAGGAAATTTCCAGCATCGAGAAGGACGAGGCGAACCGCCTGTTCGACTTGATCGACAAGTTCGCAGGCTACGGTTTCAACAAGTCTCACGCTGCCGCCTACGCTCTGCTTAGCTATCAGACGGCATGGCTGAAGGCGCATTATCCGGAAGAGTTCTACGCCGCTTCGATGTGTTTCGACATGCACCAATCGGAAAAGCTGGCGGTGTTCGTCGACGATCTGCGGCGCAATGGCGTGGAGTTGCTGGGGCCCGATATCGGCAAGTCCGAAGCCGAATTCTCGGTAGAGCCGACCGACGAGGGATATGCCGTACGCTATGCACTGGCGGGCATCCGCAACGTTGGCGAGCGCGCGATGGAGCAGGTCGTTGCCGAGCGGGAAGCGCATGGCCCGTTCGAGAACTTGCAGGATGTGTTCCAGCGTCTGCCATCCGGATCGATGAACAGGAAACAGCTTGAAGGCCTGGCCGGGGCTGGCGCTTTCGACTCTTTCGACACGAACCGCGCGAAAATTCTCGCCAACGCCGATATGCTGCTGGCCGTGGCCGATGCTGCCAACCGCGAGCGCAGCAGCGGCCAGGCCGGACTTTTCGGCGGTGAGGATGATGCCGAGCCGGATTTGCGCCTTGTCGATGCGGATATGTGGTCCCGTTCCGATCAGATGGCGACCGAACGCGATGTGTTCGGCTTCTATTTCGCGGCACATCCGGTTCAGGAATTTCGCGAGGTTGCATCCTCCAACGGCGCGCGGTCCTATGCGGCGCTAATGGACAGCGGCATCGAAGGTGGACGCCAGCCTGCGGTGATGGCAGCCATGGTGGAGAATGTGAACAAGGGCCGCACCAAGCGCGGCGCGGAGTTCATTCGCGCAGATTTCTCCGACAACTCCGGGCAGTTCAGCGCCGCCTGTTTTGAAGAATTGCTCGTCGATAGCTTCGTGGAATGGGCGCAGGAAGGAACCTGCTTGCTGCTGAATGTAGAACTGGATTCGCCCAATCCCGACGATCCCCCTCGCATCACGGTGCGCGGTGCGCGGCCGCTGGTCGAGGTAAAAAGCACGGCGAAGATGCAGTTGACCGCCGAGGTGCATCAGGCTGAGGCAATCGCTGCCTTGAAAGAGATGCTGGAAATCGGCCGCGCCGGACATGGTGAGGTTGTGCTGCACCTGCGTATTGGGGAAGAGCATGAACCCCAAGTGCTGCTGGGGAGCGATTTCAAGCTTGGCGGTGACATGGTGGATAAGCTGTCCGCAATTCCCGGGCTGACGAATGTCGCTATTTCGCCGATCCGCGGCGTCGGGCACTTGCGCCTGGTGGCGTAGCAGCTCTCACGCAGTCGAAGGCTTGGGCCAGCGTGGCGCTGGCGACCTTATCTGAAGCACAAACAAAAAGGGCCAGGATTGCTCCTGGCCCTTTTCGTATTGCTTGAAGCGCAGTCGCTTACATGCCCGAACCCGGACCGTAGGTGATTTCCACGCGACGGTTCTGCAGCTCGCGAACACCGTCGGCAGTCGGAACGCGCAGGTCGTTCTCGCCGAAGGCTTCGCTGGAGATGCGGGCCATCGGGACGCCGCGACCGGTAAGGTACTGCTGCACCGAGTCGTTACGACGCTCTGCCAGACCCATGTTGTAGGTCTGCGTACCCGAAGTATCGGTGTGACCGGCCAGCATGATCGCGGCGGAACCGCAATCGCCATAGGCGGTGATGGCCGAGTTGAGCACGGTGGCTGCTTCCGGCGTGATGGTCGACTCATCCCAATCGAAGAACACGATGTAGGGGCCCTGCTCGCACACTGCAGCCGCAGGAGGCGGCGGCGGGGGCGGAGGAGGCGGGGGAGGAGGCGGCGGCGGCGGGGGCGGAGGAGGCGGCGGAGGAGGAGCCATCGGCTCTTCACCACCGAAGTTGTACATCAAGGTTGCCAGCACCGAATGCGTACTGATGTCGCTTTCGAATTCACGACCGAGCTGATCGATATAGGACGGGTTGGTTACCCGATGGAACTTGTACTTCAGCGAGGCATCGATCAGCGTCGGTCAGCGGCACGCGCAGCTGGGCGATTGCCTGCCATGCGAAGCGCGCATCGTCATCGTCGATAAAGCCGGGGCCCTGCGTGTTGGCGGTGAACTTTTCGAGGCTGGCATTGGAAATGCCGACACCGCCACCAAGCGAAACACCGATGCCGTCGTTGCCACCGAAGTCGAGCAGTGCATTGACCATGCCGCTCCAGATGGCGAGATCGCCAGAGGAAGGATCGATAACATCGGTAAGGGTCTGAACGCCTGTCGCAGTGGTGCGACCGGGAACGCCAGTGAGGCCCGCGTCGATCGCTTCGACGCCGATGCGCTTGTACGCGCCTTCGACTTCAAGGCGGACAGGGCCAGCATCGTAACCGAGAACGCCCTCGGCTTCCCAGCCAAGATCGGTATCGACTACGATCTCGTCGGTAGGAGTTTCCCGCAGGCTGATGTCTTCCGACACCGCACCGCCGGCGCCAACGCCAACGTAAAACTCGTTATCTCCAGCGACCGCAGGCGAGGCGATGAACGCCGTAGCCGACAGCAGGCTGATCGTGAACTTCTTCATCAATTATTCCCCCATCTCAAGGAATGTGATTACGGACTGCACAACGCAAGAGGCCGCGAGGCCGCGAAACGTTGAAACTGCGAGGCTTGTTAGAGCAATATCAACGCAAAGCGAAGCTTTTCATAGCAAACTGAGTTGGCCGTCGCTTGGGGGTGATCGAAATGCAACGGTTTCAAGCACAAATCGTTTGTTTTCAATGCCTGCGCGCTTGCAGGCGATACGAAATCGGGTCCGAAACAGGTCGGCCCAGACGCCGCGTGGTTTGAAACGGCTGAAGAAGTCAGGATCATTGTCCCGCCCTTGCCGGATAGAGCGGACAATCCGCATCACCTTGCCAGCGCGATCGGGATAATGAACGTCCAGCCACTCCCGGAACAGCGGTGCTACCTCGTGGGGGAGGCGAAGGGGAATCCAGCCACAGTTCCTGACGCCTATCTGAGCGGCGCGGGCGATGATCGCCTCCATGAATTCATCCGTAATCGCGGGGATTACAGGCGATATCGAGCAATGCACCGGGATTCCCGCAGCGACAAGTTTCTCCAGCGCCGCCAAGCGCTTCTCTGGCGATGCTGCCCTGGGTTCGAGCTTGCCGGAAAGCACTGGATCGAGGCTGGTGACCGAAATCGCAACGGTGACGAGCCGATGGTGCGACATCTCGGTGAGCAGATCGATATCGCGCAGAACCCGGTCCGACTTGGTTGTAATCGTGACAGGATGGCGGGTTTCCAGGCACAATTCGAGCACCTGCCGGGTGATTTCGTATCGCTTTTCTATCGGTTGGTAGGGGTCGGTATTGGTGCCCATGGCGATAGGCCGGGGAATGTATTTGGGCCTGGCAAGTGTTTCGCGCAGAAGCTGTGCAGCGTTCGGCTTGGCGAAAAGCTTCGTCTCGAAATCCAGTCCGGGTGACAAATCATGGTAGGCATGGGTTGGCCTTGCAAAGCAGTACACGCAGCCGTGCTCGCACCCCCGGTAGGGATTGATTGAACGATCGAACGCGATATCGGGTGACTGGTTGAACGTTAGGATTGTCCTGGGGTGTTCTTCGGTCACCGTGGTGCGAAGTTTCATCGGTGCGCCGTCAAGAGCCTCCATCGCATCTCGCCAATCGCCATCCCTCGTACGCGCCGCCAACCCGAACCGTTGCGGGACATTGGCCGACTGTGCCCCGCGACCATGCTGTGGGATGTTGCCCTTGCTCATGGAACATAAATAGAACATAGTTCTGATATGGCAAGCAGGAGGTTGATATGGGAATACTGGATTACGTGGAACTGCCAGCACAATCCGTGGCTGCGCAAAAACGTTTTTATTCAGATGCTTTTGGCTGGGAATTTACTTCCTATGGAGAGTCCTACGCGGCGCATGAGAAGGACCCCTGCCAGTTTGCACTTAATGGATCTGGCCATCACCAGAGCAAAACCGCCCTGCCGGTGATTCGCGTGCCGGATATTGCTGAAGCCTACAAATCCGTGATGAAGGCGGGCGGAACGATTACGCTGGAGATTTTCGACTTCCCCGGCGGCCGCCGCTTCCATTTCAATGATCCGGAAGGTCAGCCGATGGCGGTATACGAACCCGCGACGGATTGAGGACTAGCGTTCACGCAGCCTCGGCATCAGTTCGACGAAATTGCAGGGGCGATTGCGACTGTCGAGCTGCTCTGCAAGGATTCCGTCCCAACCATCTCGCACAGCGCCGTTGGAGCCGGGCAGCGCGAAGATATAGGTGCCACCTGCCAGCACGGCCAATGCGCGCGACTGTACTGTGGATGTGCCGATGGTCTTGTAGCTGATCCAGCGGAACAATTCTCCGAAACCGGGGATATCCTTGTCCTTGATTCGGTCAAGCGCCTCTGGCGTTACGTCGCGTCCGGTAAGCCCGGTCCCGCCGGTCGATACAATCGCGTCTATCGCCGGGTTTTCGACCCACCGCCGGAGAAGCGCGACGATTGCAGAGACATCGTCCTTCGCTATCGCGCGGGTGGCCAGGGTATGCCCGGCGTCGCGTATCCGTTCCGCAAGGATATCTCCCGAAGTATCCTCGTCAGGTCCGCGTGTGTCCGATATGGTGAGCAGCGCGATGTTGATCGGGCGGAATGTCCTGCTTTCGTCGATCGCCATTATTGTCCACCTGACATGTAAACGCGCCCGTCACTGCCAGTTTCGGGGAACATCGGCCAATTATTCTGCGCCAGTGCAACGCGGGTTGGCGATGCCGCATTCGCCTGCCGTTCGTACATCCAGTAATTGCGCATCACGATGGCAACATAGCCGCGCGTTTCCCAGTACGGGATGGCTTCCATGTACATAAGCGGATCGCCCCCGTCGTTCACCTCCTGCGTCCAGCGCGTGATCGGCGTGAGGCCGGCATTATAGGCGGCCATGATCTGCGGCAGGCGGCCCTGCGTCGCGGGATTTCTCGCCACCATCTGCAAATTGCACTGTCCCAGCGCGAGGTTCATCTCTGGCTCGAACACATTGATCGCGCCGGCCGGGCGACCGACGCAGCCTGCGTGTTGTCGCAGAGTGGGCGGCGTGATCTGCATCAGTCCCTGCGCGTTGGCCGGACTGACGGCGTCAGCGCGAAAGGCCGATTCCTGGAGAATATGCGCAAAGGCAAGACCGGGATCGATCTGCCAGCCTTCGCTCGGTGCGATCTTTGGCGCCGGGTAGTGCGAGGCAGGGTCCGCCTCCCCACCAGTGGGCGCATTCAATGCCATGTAAAGCTGCGTCTGGGGGAAACCGAGATCACGTGCGAGACGCGAATACGCCCCGTAGTCGCGCGGATCGGCAATGCGGGCCTGATGCAAAAGTACCTGGCTGCCGAGAACATCGCGCCCGATTTCGGAAAGTGCAACGGCGATGCGCGTGTTCGGATTGCTCCCGATGGTCCGCCAGTCTTCTGCTGTAAAGTCAGCCGTTTCAACCCGGTCCGGCAGGGTGCGGCCCAATTGTTCGGCGGCCAGCATTCCATACAGGGTTTCGTCCAAGAGGGCTGCATCGTTCAGCAGGTCTTCGCTCAGGCCAGGCTGGCGGCAGCGCAGTGCAGCGCGGGAGGCCCAGAAAAGCGAGGCTGCGCGCAAGGTGGGGTTGATCGCCCCCTGGGCTGCGCGCTGGAAAGAGCCGGCAGCGGTCTCGCAATCATTGAGGCGCCATGCCGCGAGCCCTGCCGTCCATTCGCCTTCCGCAACCCACGCGCCGCGCCCTTCGGAGACGGTCTGCGCCATCGCCAATGCCTGCGCATCGCGGTTCTCGATGAAATAGCTCCACGCTATGCGCTGGCGCCATTCGGCCAGCGCTTCGGGGCTGAGTGATGCTTCCACGCCGTTCAGCAGCAGGCGCGCACCCGTCGGGTCATCAGTGGTGATATGTTCGAGGATTGCGGCCCGCACATCGGATGGCATCGTCCCGTCCTCGATAGTGCTGGGGCGCGTGCGGCGAGGGATCGAGCGTTGCGAGACAAGGTCGCGCGCATAGGGAAGATTTGGCTCCCCGTTCAGTCCGCGCGTCTGGCCAAGGCGGACGAGCTGCGGGGCTTGTGGAAGCTGCGCGCCGGTTTCCAGCCATCGTGTTATCTGGTCCAGTTCGACGCGCGGTGAATTCGCGGCGAGGTAATATTCGGCGCGGGCGACATCATGCAGCAAGCCGTTCGGACGCTGCGCCAGGAGGGTTTCAACCCGGCCCCATTCGCCGCTCTCGATGGCGGAGAACAGCCCGCTGTAATATTCGCGGTCTTCTGCGGATAATTGCTGCGGAGCAGGGCGGTCATAAAGCCGGGCTGTAAAATAGGTGCGCGAGTCCTGCTGCTGGGCAAGTGCGGGTGATGTTGCAAGACAGGCCAGTGCGGCGGCTGTCGCGGCAAGTCGCTTCATAAAGAGGCAGTCCATTGGCAAAGCCGTTTCCAGAGCCGTGCACGCTGCTGCGCATGATCCAGAAGACGGTCGGGAGAAAAGGTTGCGAAGGCTGGTGTCTTGCCGACGCAGGCAAAGGATTCGGCCTGGGCATTCACATCATGCCCAAGCAGGCCGGGAAGCCTGCTGCCGAAAAGAAGGATTTTTTCTGGTTTCGCCAAGGCGATATGATGACCGATCACGCTCCCCAGGCCATCATTCCCAAGCTCATCCCAATCGGGAAGCGTGGTGTGAGAGGGCAGCGCGCTGGCGAAATAAACTGCGTTGGGATCCACGCCGATGGCGCGCAGGACATTACCCAGCAGCTTGCCTTGCGGACCGGAGAGCAGGGCGTCGCGATCGTCGACTTCCGGCATGGCGGTCAGCACCATGATAGGCGCACTTTCCACGCCGATGGGTGCGATCCGTGGTGTGTGGCCCTGAGCAAAGGGGTTGTCCGGTCCCACCCACCAGTCCCGGAAGCCGGCCAGCGTATCCGGCAGGTCGCCTGTGTTGATCTTTGGTTCGGGCGGTTTTTCCGCTTCCGGCTCTTTCCTGGGCGATGTTGTTGGCGCTGCCGGTTTGGCATCGCCGGCAAGGAGCGGCTCGATCTCGTCCGTAAAATCGAAATCCACGCCCGCATCGCGCCACCAATCGATGGTTGCGGCATACTGCTCGCCAAGGGTGATATCGGTGCGATTTTCCATTTTCGGACTTTCGACGGTCTTGACGCCCCGCAAGGCAACGATCAAGTCCCCACCGATGGATGTTCCGCAAAACGAGGCGAAATGATGAGTGAACGGGAATCGATGCCCGTCGATGTTGTGATCGTGGGTGGCGGGGTCGCAGGCCTTTCCGCGGCGATCCGGCTGAAGCAGCTGAATGACGAGCTTGAGATCGTGGTGCTGGAGAAAGGCTCCGAGATCGGGGCGCATATCCTTTCCGGCGCGGTGGTCGATCCCAAGGCATTGGACGAATTGCTGCCCGATTGGCGCACCATGGACTGTCCGATGGCGGAAACCCCGGTCACGGATAACTGGCACTGGATGCTCGGCAAGACCGGCAAGACCAACCTGCCGCACGCCATGATGCCGCCGCTGATGAGCAACACAGGTTGCTATACCGGCTCTCTGGGCAATCTCACCCGCTGGCTGGGTGAGCAGGCAGAGGCGCTCGGGGTGATGGTATTCCCCGGCTTCCCGGCATCCGAGGTGATGTTTGGCGATAATGGCGCTGTCACCGGCGTCATCACGCAGGATATGGGCGTTGCCGCCGATGGCTCGCACAAGCCCGACTACCAGCCCGGCATGGAAATCCACGCGAAATACACGCTGTTTGCGGAGGGTGCCCGCGGCAATCTGACCAAGCAGATGAAGGTCAAATTCGATCTGGAGGCCGATTGCGAGCCGCAGGTTTATGGCCTTGGGGTAAAGGAATTGTGGGACATTCCCGCAGACAAGCACGTTCCGGGCCGCGTTATCCACACGCAAGGTTGGCCGCTGAGCGAAAGCGACACATGGGGCGGGGGCTTCCTCTACCATCAAGCGAACGGCCAGGTCGCGATCGGTTTCGTGACGGCGCTGGATTACAAGAATCCCTACGTCTCCCCATTCCAGGAATTCCAGCGGTGGAAACACCACCCGGCGATCCTGGAGTATCTGGAGGGTGGTACGCGCGTTGCCTATGGGGCGCGGGCGATCAACGAAGGTGGATGGCAGTCCGTGCCCAAACTCGCCTTCCCCGGTGGCGCGCTGATCGGCTGTGCGGCAGGCTTTGTAAATGTGCCCCGGATCAAGGGCAGCCACACGGCGATGAAGAGCGGGATGCTGGCGGCAGAAAGCGTTGTTGCGGCGATCGGCGCGGGCAGCGAACACACCGAACTGGCTGATTACGATGCGGCCTTGCGCGAAAGCTGGATCGCGACAGAGTTGAAGAAGGTGCAGAATGCACAGCCGCTGGTCGCAAAGTTCGGCGGCGATATCGGCACGATACTGGCAGGCGCGGATATGTGGCTGCGCACGCTGGGGCTTGGCTTGGGCTCCATGGGCCATCACCGCGACTATGCGGAAACGCAGCGGGCCGACCTGTACAAGCCGATCGACTATCCCAAGCCCGACGGCAAGATCAGCTTCGACCGGCTGACCAGCGTATCCTATTCCTTCACCAATCATGCGGAGGACCAGCCCAACCACCTGAAGGTGAAGGACATGGAACTTCAGCGCGAAAGCGAGCTGGAAGTCTATGGCGGCCCCTCCACACGCTATTGTCCGGCGGGCGTTTACGAGTGGGTTACGGAGGAAGGCGCAGAACCCAAGTTCGTGATCAACTCGCAGAACTGCGTCCACTGCAAGACCTGCGACATCAAGGACCCCAACCAGAACATCAACTGGACCACGCCCGAAGGCGGCGGCGGGCCGAATTATCCTAACATGTGATGCATCGCGGTAACGGCCCGTTTGCTTGACGAAGTTGACACCGTGACGATTACCGAAATCATGCGCAAGCCCGCATGAAACCGCCGAAAATTCGGTGTCTGCCAAGTTGACACTTGTCGGCCAGAAAGCCGGTTTCATGCATGCCGTGAACAACGATTGCAAAGAGCCGGGTGCAGGTTTTCGATTGTCGATCTAGTAGGAAAGCACGAATGCCCGTCGAGACCGCCTACGCCAAGATCAACCTCGCGCTGCACGTTCGCAGGCGGCGCGAGGATGGCTACCATGAGCTGGAGACGCTATTCGCCTTCGTCGATGCTGGCGATAGACTGACGGCGCGTTCTGCGAGGCAGGATAGCTTGGTCACCACGGGTGAATTTGCCGCGACGCTGGATGACCCGTTCGACAACATCGTGATGCAGGCGCTGGGTGTGTTGCCGCACCCTGACGGGCTGGAACTGACGCTGGAAAAGAACCTGCCCGTCGCGGCTGGCCTTGGTGGAGGCTCTGCCGATGCAGGTGCTTTGTTCCGGATCGTGGAGCAGGCGTATGGACTGCCCGCAGACTGGCAGACGCGCGCAGCGCGGCTTGGTGCGGATGTGCCTTCCTGCGTTCGCAGCGAGATGGCTGTTGGCCTTGGCACCGGCACTGAACTTGAGCCGGTTGTAAACGATATGGCAGGAATGGCGGTCCTGCTGGTGAATCCCCGGGTCGCTGTTCCGACAGGCCCGGTCTTCAAAGCCTGGGACGGCAAGGATCGTGGTCCGATGCCGCGAGGAAATGCACGTGAAATTGCGCGGGAAGGGCGGAACGATCTGCGTGATCCTGCGATCTCCATTTGCCCCGTCATCGCAGACGTTCTTGCCGCGCTAGAGGCGACCGAACCATGGATTCACGAGATGTCCGGCTCCGGGGCAACGTGCTTTGCCCTTTATGAAACCGCCGAAATCCGCGATAGGGCCTTGCAAAAGCTGGCATCCAGTCATTCCGATTGGTGGCAGATGAAAGGACAATTGCGATGAGCGAGACGGTCTTCCGTCATATCGGCGAGGCCAGGCCGGGCGGTATTGTCGCGGTATGCGATCACGCCTCGAACCGTGTTCCGGATGGTACGGAACTGGGCATATCTGCCGCGACGCTGGAAAAGCATGTTGGCTACGACATTGGCGCGGCCGGTGTGTGCGAGCGACTGGCGCGGCGTCACGGCATTGGTGCATTTCTGTGCGATATCAGCCGCCTGGTGGTCGACATGCACCGCGAAGAGGATCACGAAGCGCTGATCCCTGTGAACACCGACGGAATTCTGGTGCCGGGCAACATCGGCGCCAATCGAGAGGCGCGGGTGAAGGACTACTACCAACCCTACCACAATGCGCTGGAGAAATGGCTGGACGAGGTCGATCCCGGCCTGATCCTGTCGATCCACAGCTTCACTCCCACGCTGGAGAGCGACCCTTCCCAGGAACGTCCGTGGGAAATCGGCCTGCTCTACAACGAGGATAATCGCGCTGCGAAACATGCCATCCGGCTGTTTGGCGAGCTGGGCGTCACAGTCGGTGACAACGAGCCGTATTCTGGCAAGCAGCTGAATGCGACGATGAACCGCCATGCAGAGGCGAAGGGCCGCCCGTATTGCGCGATCGAAATCCGCAACGACCTGATCGCGACGGAGACCGGACAGGCGCGCTGGGCAGCGATTATCGCCGATGTCGCGGGCCGCGTGAAACTGGCTGTCGATACGTTTGAGTGAACCCTGCTTGGCCAGCGCCAAGCTTTTCCTCTTTCGGATCGGGTGCCGCTTCCTCTAGTAATGGCGCGCAAGCTTTAAGCAGGACCGACCATGCCCGATTATCGTTCACGCACCTCCACCCACGGCCGCAACATGGCTGGCGCTCGCGGACTCTGGCGCGCCACCGGCATGAAAGATGGCGATTTCGGCAAGCCGATTATCGCCGTGGTCAATTCCTTCACGCAATTCGTGCCCGGCCATGTCCATCTGAAGGATCTTGGCCAGCTGGTTGCCCGCGAGATCGAGAAGGCGGGCGGTGTTGCCAAGGAATTCAACACCATAGCCGTGGATGATGGCATCGCCATGGGGCATGATGGCATGCTCTATTCGCTACCGAGCCGTGACCTGATTGCAGACAGCGTGGAATACATGGTCAACGCGCATTGTGCCGATGCGATGGTGTGCATTTCCAATTGCGACAAGATCACGCCCGGCATGCTGATGGCCGCCATGCGGCTTAATGTGCCGGTGGTTTTCGTCAGCGGCGGCCCGATGGAGGCCGGCAAGGTGGTGCTGAAAGGCAAGGAAGTTGCCCTGGACCTGGTCGACGCCATGGTGGCTGCGGCGGACGAAAGCTACAGCGACGAGGAAGTGCTCGATATCGAGCGATCCGCCTGTCCCACCTGCGGATCGTGCAGCGGCATGTTCACCGCCAATTCGATGAACTGCCTTACCGAGGCGCTTGGCCTTTCATTGCCCGGCAACGGTTCGCAACTGGCCACGCATTCGGACCGACAGGGCTTGTTCGAACGGGCAGGGCGGCTCGTCGTTGCTTTGGCGAAGCGCTACTACGAGGAGGATGATGCCAGCGTCCTGCCGCGATCCATCGCCTCCTTCCAGGCGTTCGAGAACGCCATGAGCCTCGATATCGCGATGGGCGGGTCGACCAATACCGTGCTCCATTTGCTCGCCGCCGCGCACGAAGCGGGTATCGATTTCACGATGGCCGATATCGACAAGCTCAGCCGCAAGGTGCCGTGCTTGTCGAAAGTCGCTCCGGCGAAAAGCGACGTGCATATGGAAGACGTCCATCGCGCGGGCGGCATCATGGCGATCCTGGGCCAGCTCGAGCGCGCTGGATTGCTGCACACGGCGCTTCCCACGGTCCACAGCCCCACCATGGGCGACGCGCTGGACGACTGGGACATTTCGCGCACCGAAAATCCGAAAGTGCATGAATTCTACAAGGCCGCACCGGGCGGCGTGCCGACGCAAACGGCGTTCAGCCAGTCCCGCCGCTGGGATGAGCTGGACCTGGACCGGGAAAGCGGCGTTATCCGCAGCGCGGAACATGCGTTTTCGCAGGATGGCGGGCTCGCCGTCCTCTACGGCAATATCGCCCGCGATGGCTGCATCGTGAAGACTGCCGGCGTGGATGACAGCATCCTGAAATTTACTGGTCCCGCCCGCGTCTATGAAAGCCAGGACGATGCGGTGGCAGGGAATTCTGGGCGACGAGGTGAAGGCCGGAGACGTGGTGGTAATCCGCTACGAAGGGCCGAAAGGCGGGCCGGGCATGCAGGAAATGCTCTATCCCACCAGCTATCTCAAATCGAAGGGCCTTGGCGCCAAATGCGCGCTGCTGACCGACGGGCGCTTTTCGGGCGGGACGTCGGGCCTTTCGATCGGTCACGCCTCTCCGGAAGCGGGCGAGGGCGGGGCGATCGCGCTGGTGGAAACCGGCGATGTCATCGAGATCGACATTCCCGGTCGCACGATCAACCTGGCGGTGAGTGAGGACGTATTGGCGCATCGCCGCGCTGCGATGGAGGAGAAGGGCGATGCGGCATGGCAGCCCCTCGAGCAGCGCAAACGCCGCATCACGCCAGCGCTTCTGGCCTATGCGGCGATGACGACCAGCGCGGCGAAAGGGGCCGTGCGCGATGTGAGCCAGGTCATCAAGGGTATGAAATAGTGAAGCCTGCGCTGCCCTTCTGCGGTCTTGCGTTGGTCCTTGTTTCTGCTTGCGGTGATAGTCAGGGCGCCACGGCGCAGGCAGCCACTGGCGGAACAATGATCGACTGCTCCTTGAATGGTGCCGGTGGATTTGGCCGCGATTGCAGCATGGAACGCGTCCGGCAAGACGGGGCGAACTTCATCGTCGTGCGTCATCCCGATGGCGCTTTTCGCCGCTTCGAACTGGGCGTGCCCGGTCGCGGCCTGATTACCGCTGCGGGGGCGCAGCAGGCCGAGGTGACGGACCGTGGCGGATATGTAGAGGTGCGGGTGGGTTCTGATCGGTACCACCTGCCGGTTGCGGAATGACGGGACAAGCGCCCCGGCAGATTCTTACCGCTGCGCAGATGCAGGCTGCCGAACAGGCATTGATCGAAAATGGAGAGACAGTTGAAACCCTGATGGAGCGCGCCGGCGCTGGCGCGGCGGACTGGGTGTGGCGACTGGCTGCCGGTCGCCCTGTCACGGTGCTTTGTGGCCCCGGAAACAACGGCGGCGATGGATATGTGATCGCGCGTGTCCTGGCGGAACGCGGCTTGTCCGTTTCCGTGGTCGCGCCGATCGAGCCGACGACCGATGCCGCGAAAACAGCGCGCGCCAGGTGGGGAGGGACGCCGAGCGACTTTGCACAGGGCGAAGTCTTTGTGGATTGCCTCTTCGGAACTGGTCTCGGTCGTCCTCTTTCCGATGACTTGCTCGCCAGGCTTGCGCGGCTTTCCAACGCGCATAGATTGTCCGTCGCTGTGGACCTGCCCAGCGGTGTCGACAGCGACAGCGGCGAACAATTGAACAAGGGCTTGCCGGCGTACGATCTTACCATCGCCCTTGGCGCCTGGAAGCGCGCGCACTGGCTGATGCCCGCATCCGCCAGCATGGGATCGCGCCGGTTGTTCGATATCGGTGTCGGTCCCGTGGAAGGTGCGGTGCAATTGGCCCGGAGACCGGAACTTGCAGCGCCCGAAGCCGATGCGCACAAATATACGCGCGGCCTTGTCGCCGTGGTCGGTGGTGACATGCCGGGTGCCTCGGTGCTGTCCGCGCGGGCGGCGCAGCATGCTGGCGCAGGCTACGTCAAATTGCTCTCGGCGCATTCCCATCCCGATATGCCCGCTGACATCGTGCTGGACGAGGCCGACGATCTGTCCGCGTCTCTCGACGATGAGCGGATCGGCGCGGTGCTGATCGGCCCCGGCCTGGGCCGTGGAGATGTGTCGCGGCACAGACTGCAACAGGCGCTTGGATCGGGTGC
Source organism: uncultured Alphaproteobacteria bacterium (assembly GCA_963783265.1). Taxonomy (GTDB): domain Bacteria; phylum Pseudomonadota; class Alphaproteobacteria; order Sphingomonadales; family Sphingomonadaceae; genus Alteraurantiacibacter. Next base: position 512,373 of record CAWAMU010000010.1, read on the forward strand.
CCCGCTTGTTCTGGATGCCGACGCGCTGATCTTGCTCAAACCCGATATGCTGGGTGACGATGCCGCAAATCACCTGGCGACGCCCCACGCGGGAGAACTGGCGAGGATGTGTGAGACATTCGGCATCGCTGCCGAGGGCAAGCTGGGGCAGGCACGGGCGCTACACGACGCCACCGGGCTTGACGATCCTCGCCAAGGGACCGGACAATATCCTCGTCGGTAGCGAAGGTATCCGCTTTTTCGCGCCGACATCTGCATGGCTTTCCACCGCAGGCACTGGCGATGTGCTGGCGGGTATTGCGGCAAGCCGGATCGCCAGCGGGCGCGCACCCTTTCTCGCGGCAGAGGAAGCGGTGCAGATCCATGCCGAGGCCGCGCGCATTGCAGCCCCGGCATTTTCCGCAAGCGAGCTTGTTGATGCGCTGCCAAGGGCCTACGCGGCCTTCCTGTGAACGACACGAACAAGATTATCCGCATCGCCGCCAAGGGCGATGGCGTGACCGCAGACGGGCGGCATGCCCCCATGGCAGCGCCCGGCGATATGCTTTTGCCCAACGGCACGCTGGAACATGGGCCGCATCATGCAACGCCGCCGTGTCGCCACTTCGGCACGTGCGGCGCGTGCCAGTTGCAGCATTGCGACGAGAGCGCGCTGGCAGATTTTGTGCGCAATCGCGTGGTCTATGCTGCGCAGTCGCAGGGCCTGGAGCCGGGTATCGTCGCTCCTCCTGCAATGTCCCCGCCATTCTCTCGCCGCCGGGCAAGCCTGCGCGCGATCAATGGCGGCGGACGCCCGCTGATCGGGTTCACGCAAGCGGGATCGCACAAGGTCGTGGATATGCAGGAATGCCATGTCCTGCACCCGCAGCTTTTCGCCGTGGTTGCGGTCCTTCGAGGGTATCTTGCGCAACTCAAGGGTCGCTATGGCATCGGCATCGAGATGACGCTGGTGGATCAGGGCGTGGATCTGAACCTCAGCGGTTTTACGCCGGAGGGGTTGGAGCAGACCGAAACGCTGCTGGATTTCTGCCGCGATCAGGGCCTCGCGCGGATGACGCTGGATCACGGTTACGGCGCGGAAAGTTTCTGGGAGCCGGAACCTGTAACAGTTACCTTGGGCGGCGTGCCCGTGGCATTTCCGCCGGGTGCATTCTTGCAGGCGACAAAGCATGGTGAGGCGACGCTGGTGGCCGCATGCCGCGAGTGGCTGGCCGGATCGGCGAAGGTTGCGGATCTGTTTGCCGGGCTCGGCACATTTGCGCTCTCGCTGCCCGACACCTCGCAGGTCCTCGCGGCGGAGGCGGATCTGGCGGCGATCTCAGCTCTGCGCAGCGTCGCCAATCGCATGGAGCAACGCATTGAATGCGCGCACCGTGACCTCTTCCGCAATCCTTTGCGGGCGGAAGAACTGCGCGATTTCGATGCTGTCATTCTCGACCCGCCGCGGGCGGGCGCGCGTTCGCAAATCGAACAGATCGCCAAGAGCGAAATCGAGCGCGTGGTCTACATCAGCTGCAACCCGTCAAGCTGGGCCCGCGATGCGGCGCACCTGAAAGAAGCGGGCTACAGGCTGCAAGAGCTGCGCCCGGTAGGCCAGTTTCGCTGGTCTACGCATGTGGAACTGGCCAGCCTCTTCATTCGCTAGGCAAGCGTTTCCATCAACGACACGATCTGATCTTCCAGCCAGCTATGGTTCGAAGCTTCGCTGAAGGCATGGTCTGCGCCTTCGCGGACAGTGATGGCTTCGCTGCCGATCGGATAATTGGATCGGAAAGCCTGCGCGGTGCGGTCACGGCCCGCCAGCAGGATGCGGACCTCTCCATCGAATGACGAAAGGCCCCTGGCCAAAGCCTCTCCCAATTGTGTGGTGGGATTTTCGCCTGCAATCACTCGCTTCACGCTTCTGGCGACGCCCGGCAGCGAAACCTTGCCGGTCAGCAATCGCCCCAACTCGCGCGGATTACGCAGCTTTTCCATATAGCGCGCCTTGATCGCTTCGGCAGGCGTGTCTTGCGATTGCTCGTCATCGAAAGTCCAGGGGTTGGCGAGGGCAAGGGCATCAAGGCCGTAGCCTTCGCCCAACATCAGCGCCGCCGCTCCATCGCAATTCCCGAATGCAGCAATATGGCGCAGCGTCGAACATTCGATCCGGAATTGCGCGATGGCCGCCCCGATATCCGCTTGCGAGTGCCTGAACCCCGTGTCGGTGCCACTGCTGTCACCCACGCCCCGCCGGTCGAACCGGAAGACAGGGAACCCGCGGGCGGCAATTCGCGTGGCAAGCCCGGCGTGTCCGGCAAATGCGCCATTGCGCGGTTCGCTCCCGCCGCTGACGATCAGTAGCCCCGTTTCTCCCCCAGCCCCGTCAACCGTGCCAACCAGCGTTTCGCCGTTGCAGGGGAAGGTCAGATGGCGCCGGGTCATGGCAGGCGCCCCGCGACAAGTCTTGCCAGCGTATCTGCTTGCACGGGATCATGGCTCGGCTCTGCCCGCAGCCACAGGCCGCCGCCACCGACATCGCCCTGGGCAATTTCGATGGCATTGTCATGCGTCAGCACCGCCGATTCGAGCGCCGCAATCATCTCTGGGCCGATATGGTATCCCGCCAGGCGCAAGCCCTCGATCGATCCGCGCGCGAACAGCGCATCGCGGGTTTCCTTGCGCCCTGCTTCGCTGGCGATGATGACCTGCGCGCGGAGCATCGCCCGCAGCAAGCTGGCGCCCGAGGCGGGGGCATAGTGGATATTGGGAAGACTTTCGGGTGCTATCAGCGCGCCGCCCCGAATGGCGAGGACATGCGTAGCGTGGAAATGGTCTGCCGCAGCGCTCATCGCCTCGCGCCAACCCTCCAGAGTCTGGACTTCAAGGTTTTCCAGGCTTTCATTCGTGCCCGGCAGGTCTGGCAAGAAACAATCGATTCCGGCTCGATCCAATCGCCGCATCAGTTCGACCGTAAAGTGGCGAAGCTTGTTGCCCTCGTCGAACAGGGCGCGGATCACCAGGATCCGGGTTGCTCGCTGTCGGTCGAAACTGAGCGCATATTCATGGGAACCGGACGGGGAGGGCCAATGACCCGTCAGCATGGCTGATCAGCCGTCGCTACGCTTGGTGTTGAGAAACGATCGGAGTCCGCCGAAAGTCTCCAGCATCTCGCCGTCCACGTCGTCATCCTCGATGATGATATCGAGGCGGTCTTCCAGTTCGGTGAGAAGGCCCGCCACGGCCATGGAATCAAGCTCGGGCAAATGCCCGAAAAGGCCGGAATCGGAGCCGAGTTCGGAAATACGCTCCGCCGACAGGCCAAGAACGTCAGCGAGGACCTGGCGCAGGAGGAGATCGGTCTCCTCGTTCTGCTCGGTCGGGGCGGGGAGGTTGGTCGCCATAACATCTGCGGCACTAGCCACCGTTTGAGCGAGAAACAAGCTTGCGCAGCGCTGCCTTTGCGATGAGCGGCCAATTGCGTGGCGCGGCCGGGCGGAGGCAGGTAAGTTGCCAGCGCGTGCGCACTTGCTCCATCCAGTCTCGCTTGTAGGGATCGTCGCCGGTTCCGAAATCGACCCATTGCACGCCGTCTGTATCGATAACGCGTTCGAACAGGGCTGCCGTCAAAGTGGTCCCGGCTGAAAGGTCTTGCGATGCCTTGCGGTGGGCCAGCTTGTGGATGTAGGCGGTATCGCCGTCCACGGTCCAGAATTGAGCGGCCACGGGCGTGCCTTCATGACGGGCAATGGCAAATCGAAGACGTCCGGCTTCGCTTTCCGCCTTCACAAATTTGCGCAGGAGATCGGGATCCCCTTCCTCGGGCTTCCAGCTATCGGCGTAGATCGCTTCGTAAGCGGCCCAGTCAGAAGCATCGAATTCGGTGGAGAGCGAAACCTTCACCCTCTTCGCCTTGCGCTTCAATGTCGTGCGCAACTGGCCCGGACGATCGCCGAGGAACTGCTCATAGTTGCGTCCGGCAACCCGCAGCACATGGTTTACGTCACAAGGCTCCGCCAGAACCAGCCATCCGGTGTTGTGGAAGGCGTGCTTCAGGCGATCCAGCGTGCCATCATCCACAGGCAGCTTGGTAAAGGTCACCCGGTGCGTATGCGCGGCAAGGTCATTCGCCAGCGCCTCTAGCAAGGTATAATCGGAAAGGCCGCTGGTCTGTAGTGCTCCCCAGGTGAAAGCGTACCAGTTCGTCAATGCTTCCAGGCCGTTTGCAGATCGCTGCAGGGGAAGGGCAATGCCCGCCTTCCCATCGCGCGCCGTTGCGATCAGGGGCTTTGACCCGTTCGTTTCCAGCAGGGCAAACCATTCCAAACGCGCAAACGGGCCCGCGGCAGACCAATCCAGGTCTTGCAGATCGTTAACCGTGTGGTGATAGCTGATGGCCGTCACGAGAAATGCTTGCTCCAGGAATACGATGCCAACTGCGCCCGATCCCACACCATTCCCGCTCGATCACCTCGCCTTTCGGGGGGAAGATGCGGACGCAGCGTTGGTCTTGCGTGGTGAGACGCTTAGCTGGAATGGTTTAAGAAGCCGTGTCGCGCAGCTGGCGGGGTGGCTTGCGGAGCAGGCGCCCGAGAAAGGCGCGAGGGTCGCGACATGGGCCGCCAAGGGGGAGTTGACGTGCATCATGCCCCTCGCCGCCGCGCGCGCAGGTCTTGTGCACGTACCCATCAATCCGCTGCTGAAGCGTGCGCAGGTCAAGCATATCCTTGAAGATTGCGGAGCCAGCCTGATGATTGCGAATGCCGCGAGGCTAGCATCACTTGAGGATGGTGACGTGCCGGAAAGCTGCTCTCTTTTCGAAGAACTGCAGGTCAAGGCTGCCTGCAAGGACGCCAGTCCGATTTCCTCGCCATCCCAGGCGCCGACCGACGATCTGGTCGCAATTCTCTATACGAGTGGCTCCACCGGACGTCCCAAGGGCGTCATGCTCAGCCACGCGAACCTGTGGCTGGGCGCTGTCAGCGTGGCGCATTATCTCGACATGGCGCGCGACGATGTGACGCTGGCCGTGTCTGCCACTCAGCTTTGATTACGGGCAGAACCAGCTGCTTTCGACCTGGTACGAAGGCGGCAGCGTGGTGCCGCTGGACTACCTTACCCCGCGTGACGTCATCAAGGCATGCAGCCGCCACGGCATCACGACGCTGGCGGCCGTGCCACCGCTGTGGGTGCAGCTGGTGGGGCAGGACTGGCCGGAAGATGGTGTGACGCCAATGCGCCGACTTACCAACAGCGGCGGGGCGTTGACCGAGGATCTGGTGCGCGGCCTGCGTAATCTGTTTCCGCAGGCAAGGCTGTTCCCGATGTACGGGCTGACGGAGGCTTTCCGCTCCACCTATCTCGATCCGGACCTCGTGGACGATCATCCCACCTCGATGGGTCGTGCTATTCCGTTCGCGGAAATCCTCGTCGTCGATGATACGGGTGCATTAGCCAGCGAGGGTGAACTGGTGCATTGCGGGCCACTTGTAGCGCAGGGCTATTGGCAGGATGCCGAGCGCACCGCGCGGCGGTTCAAGCCAGCGCCGCAAGGGTCGCAATATGGCGGCATGGCCGTATGGTCCGGTGACAATGTTCGCCGCGCCGACGACGGCTTGCTGTATTTCGTGGGACGGGATGATGCCATGATCAAGAGCGCGGGAAACCGGATCAGCCCGCAGGAAATAGAGGAAGCGGCCATCTCGACCGAATTTGTAAAGGAGGCTGTTGCGTTTGGCATCCCGGACGCGAAGCTGGGCCATGCCATCCACCTGGTGGTGCGCGGAACTGGTGACGAGGACGGGCTACGTCAGGCGTTGCGCCGCGAATTGCCCAATTTCATGCAGCCTGCGGTGATCCGCTGGCTGGATACCATGCCGCTGAACGCCAATGGCAAGATAGATCGCGCTCTTCTGGCGGGGGATGCAGCATGAAGCCCCTTGGCCCAATTCCTCCAGAATTCACCGCCATGGATGGCGAACTTGCCATTGGCGGACGCACCGCCACCGCGCTGGTGAAAGAGGCAGGCGACACACCGTTGTTCGTCTATTCACGCGATATCATCGGGCAGCGCATGGCCGGACTTCGCAAAGCCATGCCAGAGCGGTTGAATATTCATTATGCCATGAAAGCAAACCCCTACGGACCTTTACTAGAATTCATGGCAGATCAGGTGGACGGCCTGGACATCGCCTCTGTCGGGGAATTGCAGCAGGCGAGAGAAGCGGGATACACGCCGCGGGAAATAAGTTTTGCCGGCCCCGGAAAGCGCGACCGCGAACTTTTCGCCGCTATCAAGGCTGGCGTGACACTAAACGTGGAATCGGAGAATGAAGCGGAACGCGCCCTCCAGATCGGTAAGGAACTAAGCGTCGCGCCGCGCCTTGCCATTCGCGTCAACCCCGGTTTCGAACTGCGCGGATCGGGCATGAAGATGGGCGGCGGCGCAAAGCCCTTTGGCGTGGATGCGGATCGTGTTCCGGCACTGGCTCGAAGAATTGTCGATGCAGGGGCGAACTGGCGCGGATTTCATATCTATTCGGGCAGCCAGGCGCTGGATGCCGATGCGATCATCGAAAGCCAGGGCCACGTGCTTGACGTTGCCGCCGAACTGGCGAGCGAGGCGGGCGTGAGCGTGCCGCACCTGAACATGGGCGGCGGCTTTGGCATTCCCTATTTCGACAAGGATTCGCGCCTGGATATCGCCGCCGTCGGAGAAGCGCTGAAGCAGCGGTTCGCCAACCTGCCTGCGATCCTCTCCGACACCCAGTTCGCAATCGAACTTGGGCGATATCTGGTTGGCGAGGCGGGCGTCTATCTCACCCGCATCGTGGACCGCAAGGTGAGCCACGAGACGACCTACCTCATCACGGATGGCGGGCTTCACCACCAGCTAGCCGCGTCGGGCAATTTCGGGACCGTGGTGCGCCGCAATTACCCTGTAGCCATCGCCAGTCGCTTCGCTGCGGAGCCAGAGGAAGTCGTCAACGTGGTCGGTTGCCTGTGCACGCCGCTGGACAGGCTGGCGGATGCCGCCAACCTCCCGCGGGCCGAGGTGGGTGACCTTGTCGCGGTGTTCTGCGCCGGGGCATACGGTGCGAGTGCCAGTCCGGCAACGTTCCTGGGGCAGGGGCCAGCGCTGGAAATGCTGGTCTAGGAGCCTCTGTCGAACCCGTCCCACTTTAGGACAGGTCTTCAGAAAGCCCGCTTCCAGCGCGGTTTTGGGCTGAAGACTAACGCAATGTTCACCCTTTTTCGCGAGAACCCCGGTCGGATCCAGGGGGCGGATTGCCTGTGCGGCCTGAGAAGGCTGTTTCAGTCACTCGCCCTACATTCGCGAAGGACGCGTCAATGCATACGAAAAAGCCCGTCTGTCTTCTCATTGCGTCGGCAAGCCTCGCTCTCGGCCTGACTGGCTGTGGTGCGGGCGCTGCGGGACCGCAGCTGGAGCCTGCGCGCTTTGTGGCCATGCAGGAAGGGCCGGGTGAAGAATACGTCATCGGTCCACTCGATCAGCTCACCATCCATGTCTGGCGCAACGATGAACTGGGCGCCGAGGTTCAGGTTCGCCCCGATGGCCGCATCACAACGCCGCTGGTTGCGGACATGCCTGCCGTGGGCAAGACGCCCACCATGCTGGCAGAGGATATCCGCCTGCAGCTTTCGCAATATATCGAAGAGCCGCTGGTAACGGTGATCGTCAACGAATTCGCGGGCACCTTCAGCCAGCAGGTTCGCATCGTGGGCGCGACTGCGCAGCCTGCATCGCTTCCCTATCGCGCGAACATGACGCTGCTGGATGCGATGATCGCTGTGGGCGGCCTGTCCGAATATGCGGCAGGCAACCGCGCCAAGCTGATCCGTTTCGATCGCCAGAGCGGCCAGCAGCGCGAGTTTGCGCTGCGCCTTTCCGACCTGCTGCGTCGCGGTGAAAGCGAGGCCAACGTGATGCTGAGTCCCGGCGACGTCATCATCATTCCAGAGAGCATGTTCTAAGGAAGGTATGCAGCTTTGAACCAGCTTCTCGAAGAATTGCGTGCAGGGCTATGGGCGATCTGGAATCGCCGCTGGCTGGCGCTGGCTATCGCCTGGGGAACCTGTCTCCTTGGCTGGCTGGTGATCGCTTTGATTCCCAACAGTTACGAAAGCGAAACGCGCATTTTCGTGCAGCTGGACGACGTGCTGGCAGAACAGATCGGCATCGGCGCAGGCAGTCGCGCACGCGATATCGATCGTATTCGCCAGACCTTGGTGAGCTCGGTCAATCTGGAAAAGGTCGTTCGCTCCACGCGCATCGGTGACAGCGTGACATCGCCGACCGAAATGGAACGCGCGATCGAAGGACTGACCGAAGATATCGAGGTGGTGAGCGAAGGTGAAAACATCTTCGAGATCTCCGCCGTCAGTGGTCGCTCCGACCTGTCAGACACCGAGAACGCCGAGCTCGCCCAGGTAATCGCCCAGCGCATGATCGACATCTTCCGCGAGGAAAACCTTGGGGGTGCTCGCGGAGAAATGCAGGATTCGATTGAATTCCTGAACCAGCAACTCGCCCAGCGCGAGGCGGAGCTTGAATCGGCGGAAGAACGGCGCCTGGCTTTCGAATCCGCCAATCCCGATCTGATCGGCGGCGCGCAGGCAATTGCCAACCAGCTTACCGCCACCCGCGCCGCGTTACGCTCCGTCGAATCCGATCTTGCCGCTTCGCAGGGCGCGCTCGCCGCTCTGGAAGGACAGATCGCCAGCACGCCGCGCACCATAATCACGCCCGGATCGGGCGGACCGCAGGCGAACCTGGCACAGGCGGAAGCCAACCTCGCCGCCATGGAAGCACGCGGATTGACCAATGAGCATCCCGATATGGTTGCCGCACGGCGCACTGTTGCCTCGCTGCGAGAGCAGGCGCAGGCTGCCGGACCATCCGGCGGGACTACCAATCCCGCATACAGCACGCTTCAATCGATGCGTGTCGAACGCATGTCGAACGTGCAGTCGCTGCAATCGCGCGCCGCGGCGCTTCGGGCAGAGATCGCATCCATCGCCGCCAGCCAGATGCGGGAGCCGGGCGCTGCGGCCGAAGCCCAGCGCATCAGCCGCGATTACGACGTGCTGCGCGAGCAATATGACCAGTTGCTGCAGGATCGCGAAGAACTGCGACTGCGTGGACAGGTTGAGAACGAGCGAAGTGCAGTGCAGTTCGAAGTCATCGATCCGCCTACCACGCCGCGTACACCGGCGGCGCCCAATCGCCCGCTGCTGTTGCTTGCCGTCATGATCGTGGGACTGGGTGCAGGGGGCGGCATTGCCTACGCGCTGAGCAAGCTTGGCTCCACCTTTGCCACGGCCAGCCAGCTGGAACGCAGTTTCGGCCTGCCTGTCATCGGCACGATTTCGCATACCTTCACGGAGGCTGGCCGCGAGTTGCGGGCAAAGCGCCTCAAGTATTTCGCCGCCGGGGTCAGTGGCCTTGGTGTCTTGTTTGTCGTGCTGATGGGCGTTGAATTCGTCCAGCGCGGCATGGTGGCGTGAAGGACAGCGCGATGACCGAACACCGCAAATTGCCGGAACCGCCCAAGACCCTTCTGGAACGCGCAGAAAGCATGTTCGGCCTTGGCGGGTTCACGCCCGCTGCCGTTCCCAAGGAACTGAAGAAGCCGGTAAACCGCCGGCCCAGCCGGGCCACGCCGAAACCGCCAACCGTCGTCGCACCAGACCAAGCCGCGCCGTCCACCGTGCCTGAGGCCGCAGTGCAGGCCGAGCCCGCAGCGGCGCCGACTGCCAAACCGCAGACGGTCTACGAAGACGTCGAATTTTCCGACATCGTTCACATGATCGATCGGGACTGCCTTGCCCGACACGGCCTGATCCAGCCCGAGGGGCAGGTGACAGAGCTGCTCGAAGAATTCCGCATCGTGAAGCGGCAGGTCCTTCAGGCTGTCCGAAAGGCGCGGGAAACCGGCTCCGGCGCATTGGCGCAGCGCGTGCTGGTGTGCTCTCCGCATCCCGACGAGGGGAAGAGTTATTGCGCGGCAAACCTGGCCATCGCGCTGGCGGCGGAGAAGGACAGCGAAGTCCTGTTGGTGGATGCCGACTTCGCCAAGCCATCCTTGCTGAGAATGCTGGGCCTGCCAAAGGGGCCGGGCTTCATGGACATTCTGGCGCGCGAAGACATGAAGGTGGAAGACTGCGTTCTCGCCACCGATATCGCCGGCCTTCACGTGCTGCCTGCGGGCAATCACACGACGTCGGACAGCGAGTATCTCGCCAGCCACCGCACCGCCGAGGTGCTGGACCGGCTGACACGCGCTGCGCCCAATCGGATTGTCATTTTCGACAGCCCTCCAGCGCTGGCGGCATCGCAGGCGGCGGAACTGGCAGAACATGTTGGCCAGGCGATCGTCGTCGTACGGGCAGACCGTACCGGCCAGAGCGCCCTGGAAGACGCGCTGACGCTGCTGTCGTCCTGCCCCGATCTCAAACTGCTTCTCAACGCCGCGCACTTCAGCCCCAGCGGGCGTCGCTTCGGCGCCTACTACGGCGAGGATGCATGATTGCCATGCGCAAACCAACGGGCCTTCTGATCGGACTTGCGCTGGCTTTTGCCGCCGCATCGCAGCCTGTTCGGGCGCAAGAGCCGGCGGGCCCGAACGCGGGAGTGCAGGAAGAGACCGATACCGGCGAGCGTGCCGAACGGACTTCGGGTGCCGATATCGCTCCCTATATCGAAGCCTCGCAGGTGATCACCGCGCAATTGCAGCCCGGCGATGATGTGCTGACCTACACCCAGCTGGCCGTTGGAGTGGATGCCACCGTCACGGGCCGCAATTCCAGCGCCTCCGCCTCGCTTCGTTACGAACGCGAGATTGGATATGGCGATGCCGTGGACGGCGATACGATCTCCGGAATCGCCCGCGCTTCCGTGGGCTTGCTACGCCGCGGTATTACTCTCGAAGCGGGCGGACTCGCATCTCGAACAAGGCTTGAAAGCGGTGGCTTTTCACCCATCGGCGCTGTGGGCGGCAACGATGATACCAGCAGCCAGATTTACTCCGTATATGCAGGGCCGACTGTGCAGACCCGCTCTGGCCCGCTGGAGATCAGCGGCGCCTACCGCCTCGGCTACACCCGCGTCGACACCTCTGATGTGCTGATAACGGTGCCGGGTGAAACGCCAGTCGATATCTTCGATGACAGCATCACCCACAATGCTGCCGTTCGTTTCGGCGTCGCGCCGCACACGATCGCGCCGGTTGGCGTGGGTGTTGGCGCGGGATGGAACCGGCAGGATATCTCCAACCTCGATCAGCGGATCGATGACCGCTACGTGCGCGGCGATGTGACGCTTCCGGTGTCGCCAAACGTCGCGCTGGTGGGCGGTGTCGGTTACGAGGACGTCGAGGTTTCCAGCCGGGATGCTTTGCGAGACGCCAATGGCACCCCGGTAATCGGCAGTGACGGACGCCTGGTGACAGACGAGAGCGAGCCGCGCCAGATTGCCTACGAGACCGACGGCCTGATCTGGGATGTCGGCGTGATGTGGCGTCCCAGCATCCGCACCTCGCTGGAAGCCCATGTGGGCCGCCGTTATGGCTCGACCACATATTACGGATCGCTGTCGTACGCGCCCCACGTCAATTCCAGCCTGAACGTCTCTGTGTACGACAACATTACCGGTTTCGGTGGCCAGTTGACCGATGCGCTGGATTTGCTGGGATCGGATTTCCAGGCCGCGCGCAACCCGATCTCGGGCGATCTTGGCGGCTGTGTTATTGGAGCGGAAGGCAACAATTGTGCATTGGCGCAGCTCAATTCGCTGCGCTCTTCCGTGTTCCGCAATCGGGGTGTTGCCGCCAGCTATTCGGTTTCCGGAAGGCGCACGTCCTTCGGAATCGGTGCGGGCTACGATCGCCGCAGCTTCATTGGCGGCCGAAACACCGTGCTGGCCGATGTCGATGGTGTGATCGACGAAAGCTATTACGTCGCCGCCAATGTCTCGCGTCAGCTCGACAGGAAATCCGGCATTTCGGCCGGGATATACGCAAGCTGGTTCAACGATGGCTCCAGCAGTTTTGGCGATGGCATCGGCTACTCTGCATCGCTCGCCTACAACCGCGATATCTGGCGCGGCCTCACCGGCGTTGCCGCCATCGGCCTCGACGGTGTCAGCCGCGACAATCTTCCCGACTATTCCGCCGCATCCGCCCTTCTGGGCCTGCGCTACACATTTGACTGACCGGGTCAGCAAGGAGACCAGACCCATGTTTGATAATTTCTATGGCCTCACCGGCAAGCCTTTCCAGCTCACGCCTGATCCGGAATTCTATTTCCGCTCGGTCACCCACCGCAAGGCGCTGTCCTATCTCGGCTACGGCCTTGCGCAGGGTGAGGGCTTCATCGTCATCACCGGCGAAGTGGGCTCGGGCAAATCGACGCTGGTTGCGCATATGATGGAAAGCCTTGACGAGAGTCAGGTCACCGTCGCGCAGATCGTCACGAGCAAGCTGGACGGCGAGGAAATCGTTCATGTCGTCGCTCGCAGCTTCGGCCTCGACATCGAGGGGCACGACAAGGCGACCGCCCTCACCGAGATCGAGAGCTTCCTGCACGAGGAAGCCCGCGAGGGGCGCCGATGCCTACTGGTGATGGACGAATCGCAAAATCTCACCGTGTCCGCGCTGGAAGAGTTGCGGATGCTGTCGAACTTCCAGTTGGGCAACCACCCGTTGCTGCAGACCTTGCTGCTGGGTCAGCCGGAATTCCGCGTCACGATCCAGAGCGACCCGGGCCTCGAGCAATTGCGCCAGCGCGTGATCGCGGCGCACCATCTGGAACCCATGCAGAAGGGCGAGATCGAGCCATATATTGTCCACCGCCTGAAGAAGGTGGGCTGGGACGGGAACCCGGCGTTCGATCAGCGCGTGTTCTCCGAGCTGTATGAAGCCAGCGGCGGTATTCCGCGCCGGATCAACCAGATTGCCAACCGGCTGCTGTTGCTGGGCGCGGTGGAAGAGCGCAACCGCATCGATGCAGCGATGCTGCAGAATGTGCTGAGCGAGATGGAAGCCGAGCGCGCGTTCCCCGAAGCGGCCCCGTCTCCCATGCCGGAGCCGGAGAAGACCTTCGAACCGGTGAAGGCCATGCCCACCACGCCGCGCGTCGACAAGGAAATGCTGGAAGAGTGCCTGGCAGAGCGTGACGTCCAGATTGCCGAATTGCAGCAGGCCATCGTGGAAATGGCCGAGCAGCGTGACACCGCTATCGCCGACGTCGTTAATCCCGAAATCGAAACCTTGCGCGAACAACTCGCCCGCGTGGAAGCGAAGTGTTTCGAACAGGAACGCACAATCCGTCAGACCCTGACCATGCTGATCGACTGGATCGAAAGCGAAATGGACTCGAGCAAGGCCGCCTGAGCGGCTGACCCAGGAGCATAACCGCTGTGAATGCGCTTGATTTCGACCACAAGCCGGCGAAGGCAGATGCTATCGTCAATGGATTGTCGGTAGACGTGGAAGACTGGTTCCAGGTCGGCGCCTTCGAGGATGTCATCGAGCGCGACCAGTGGGGTTCGCTGGACGACCGGGTGGACCGCAATGTTCGTCAGATTCTCGACCTGTTCGATGCGGCAAAAGCCAAGGCCACGTTCTTCACGCTGGGCTGGGTGGCCCAACGCCACGGTGAACTGCTGCGCGAGATTGCCAATCGCGGGCACGAGATCGCCAGTCATGGGTGGGATCATCAGCGCGTTTTTCGCCTGGACCCCGCGAGCTTCGCGACCGACATCGCCCGCACGCGCAAGGTTCTGGAGGATGCCAGTGGTACGCATGTGGTCGGATATCGCGCACCAAGCTTCTCCATCGACGGGCGAACGCCATGGGCATTCGACGTGCTGGCGGAGGAGGGCTACACCTATTCCTCCAGCGTCGCGCCCGTTACGCACGACCATTATGGGTGGCCGGAAGCATCGCGTTTTGCTTTCAAACCTGTCTCGGGCAGCAATTTCGTCGAACTGCCAGTAACCACCGCGATGTTTCGCGGGAAAAGGCTGGCAGCAGGCGGCGGCGGGTTTTTCCGCGTGCTGCCCTATGCCTTCAGCCGCTGGGCCATCCGGCAGGTGAACCGGACAGACGGGCGGCCCGCGGTCTTCTATTTCCATCCTTGGGAGATTGATCCAGGCCAGCCCCGCGTTGCCGGTGCCCCCCTTCGGTCACGTTTGCGCCACTATACCAATCTCGATCGGATGGCAGGCAAGCTGGAGCATCTGGTCAGCGAGTTCCAGTGGGGCCGCATGGAAGCCGTCGCGAAGCGGGAAAACCTGCGGCTTCGGCTGGAAAAGGCGGTGAATGGATGAACGCGCCTTTCGCCCTGACTCGCGAAAGCGTTCGCCCGGTAAACCTGCATCAGCCGGACGAGGTTGCGCGGGTGGAGGGTTTCGTGGCCGAACACGGCGGATCCGTCTTTCACAGGCCTGCATGGCTGCTTGCCGTTCAGGAGGGTACTGGCCAGCTTGCCCGCGGGCTGGTGGCAGAAAGGGCAGGAAGCCTGACGGGTTGGCTGCCGCTGACCGAGATCCATTCGCCAATCTTCGGCAGGGCGCTCGCATCCTCCGGTTTTGCTGTCGAGGGCGGGGTGTTGGCCGACGACGATGATACCGCGCGCAACCTGTGTACAGCTGCACAGGAATATGCGCTTCGCTTGTCCTGCCCGACGGTGGAAGTGCGAGGCCCTGCATCCGGCGACGGTTGGCAGATGCGTGAAGACAGCCATTGCGGTTTCGTCGGCCCGCTGTGTGATGACGACGAGGAACAACTCAAAGCGATCCCGCGCAAACAGCGTGCGGAGGTGCGCAAGGGATTGCGCAACAGCCTGCGGGTGACGACGGGTTCCGCACCGCTGGACCGGGCCAGCCATTATGGAGTCTACGCCGAAAGCGTGCGCAATCTGGGGACGCCGGTCTTTCCAAAAAGCCTGTTTACTGCCGTTCTTGAACGCCTCGACGCGGATATCCTCACCATCTGGGATGGGGGTATCCCCGTCTCCAGCGTGCTCTCGCTTTACCACGAGGGTGCCGTCATGCCCTACTGGGGTGGAGGCACCTTTGCTGCAAGGCAACTGCGTGCCAATGATCGCATGTATTACGAGTTGATGCTGCACGCACGCAGACGCGGATGCGACCGCTTCGATTTCGGGCGCAGCAAGACCGACAGCGGCGCGTGGAGCTTCAAGAAGAACTGGGGCTTCGAGCCGCAGCCATTGACCTATGCCAGTTGGACGGCGGCAGGTTGTGAAGCGCGTGATGCCGACCCCACCAGCGCGCAGCACCAGTGGCGCATCGCGACTTTGGAAACGGCTCCCGCTCCCTCTGGCCAACAAGCTTGGTCCATTCATAGCAAGGGGCCTGGGGTGAGCGGTGAAATCCTCTTCCTTGCCCATCGTCTGCCATTCCCGCCCGATCGCGGGGACAAGATACGCTCCCATCATATCCTGAAAGCGTTGGCGGAAATCGCGCCCGTCCACGTGGGATGTCTGGCGGAGACAGATGCCGACATCGCGCATGAGGCGATGCTCGCAGGGGTTGCGAAAAGCTGGTGCATGCCGCGCCGGACCAGGAGCTTGCCGGTGGCCGGTATCATATCGCTAGCACGCGGTGAGCCTGTCAGCATGTCGGCCTTCCGGTCTGCAACCTTGAGGAAATGGGTCGAACGCACGGTGCAGCAGCGGGATATCGCCGCGATTTACGTCTTCTCCGGACAGATGGGACAGTACGTACCGGATGACTGGCAGGGCCACCTCGTCGTTGACCTCGTCGATGTCAATTCTGCCAAGTTCGAGGCCTATGGCCAGGCGGGCAGTGGACCGCGCAGCTGGATTGACCGGCGTGAGGGGCGCTTGCTCAAATGCGCCGAGGCCGCCCTCGTAGCGCGTGCCGATACCACCCTTCTCGTGAGCGATGCAGAAGCCGAGCTGTTGCGCAGTCGTACTCGCGGAAACCCCGATATCAGGGCGCTTCGTAACGGCATCGATTGTGCGTTGTTCGATCCGCAAGCGGTCAAGCCCGAATTATCTCTAGCCGGGGACGGCCCGCATTTCGTGTTTACCGGTCAGATGGACTACGCGCCCAATGTCGAGGCAGTTAGCCGCATGGCACGGCAAATCATGCCCGTGGTGCGGGAAACGCTCACAGGTGCGCAATTCCACATCGTAGGCCGCGCACCGACGCGTGAAGTGCTGGCTCTGGAAGGAAGCCACGGAACGCAAGTCGTGGGCGAGGTGCCCGACACGCGCCCGTGGCTGGCAGGCGCTCACGCTGTGGTCGCGCCGCTAGGTCTTGCGCGCGGTGTTCAGAACAAGGTTCTGGAAGCGATGGCCATGGCGCGCCCGGTGGTAGTTTCGCCCGGAGCAGCCACCGGGATCGATGCGCGAAGCGACATGCAGTTCCTGATCGCCCAGGATGACGCCGCTTTCGTCGGCGCTCTCCTGCGCATCTGCAACACGCCGGACTTCGCCCGCGCTTTAGGGGATGAAGCGCGGCGCTTCGTGCTTGGAAACATGAGCTGGCCGGCGATGCTGGCGGATCTTCCTCACCTGCTCGGCATGGAACCAGGAACGCAGCGCGATGCCGCTTGAAGCCATCTCCCCGCGCCGCGCACCGTTTGCGGAAAACATCGCAGATTCATGGCGTAAACCATTGCTGAGACTGGCAATAGCATGGGCCGTGCTCGCCGCTCTGTTCGCGGCGGATTGGGCGGTGATGGTCCGGCAATACTGGGACATCTCAACCTACAATCATATTCTGTTGGTGCCGCTGATTATCGGTTGGCTCGTCTGGCAAAGGGCTCCCCAACTGGCGCAGCTTGCACCGCAGGCGTGGTGGCCCGGGGTTGCGTTGGTAGCTGGTTCGCTGTTCGTCTGGCTGCTGGGGGACATTTCCGGCACGGCGACAATCAGCCAGATCGGCCTCGTAACAGCAATGCAGTTTGCTGTTGTCACACTGCTTGGTCCGCGCGTTGCGTGGGCGTTGCTGTTTCCTTTGGCTTTCGGCCTCTTCCTGGTGCCGATTGGCGAGGAACTGGTACCCGCATTGCAGATGATTACAGCCCAGATCACCATCGCGCTCACCCATGCAAGCGGGATCCCGGCGGTTATCGACGGCGTCTTCATCGATACGCCTGTAGGTCTGTTCGAGGTGGCGGAGGCGTGCTCCGGCGTAAAATTCCTCGTGGCGATGGTGGCGCTGGGAACGCTGGTTTCCCACGTCTGCTTTCGCTCCTGGCCACGCCGTGCGGCATTCATGGCAGCCGCAGTGATCTTGCCGATCCTGGCGAACGGGGTGCGGGCATGGGGCACGATCTATATCGCGCAGTCGCAAGGCATCGCGTTTGCTGCGGGCTTCGATCACATATTCTACGGGTGGATATTCTTCGCGTTGGTCATGGCTGCCCTGCTTGCCCTGGGCTGGCGTTTCTTCGACCGGCAGGTGGACGATCCGTTCATCGACGCCCGGCCAATTGCCAACGCCGCCTGGCCGGATCGCCTGGAACGCCTGAACGGCAATGGCTGGAGCGTACTGGCGGCAACAGCGGCGCTCGCCCTTGCCATGACCCTGTGGTCATCCCAGGCGCGTGGGGTGGAAGCGAAGCTTCCCGATGAAATCGCCTTTCCCGAGATTGAGGGGTGGACGCGAAGCGCGGCGCAGCACGCGCATCCCTGGGAAGCCCGCGCCAGCGGCGCCGATCACAAGCTGGTGGCCAACTATAGTGATAAGAAGGGCAGGGCGGTGGACGTGATCTTTGCGCTTTACGCGGCCCAGGAGGACGGGCGAGAAGCGGGCGCGTTTGGTGAAGGAGCTTTGCCGGATGGCACAGAGTGGCGCTGGCTCGCCTCAGTTGCCGCGCCAATGGATGCGAGGGGCGACAGGCTTCAGGCGCTGGGTACACATCAGAGGGTTGCCTACACATGGTTCCGCCATGGCGAATGGACTGGCAGTAGCCGTCTGCAACTCAAGCTGGCGAATATGCAGGATCGACTGTTGGGTGATCCGGAGCCAACGATCATGTTGATCCTGTCGGCAGAAGACACCGCGTCCCGAGATGCGCAAGATACACTCGCCGCCTTCCTCCAATCCACCGCTCCGCTGCCCGAATGGATGGACGCTGTGGCCAGCCTGGACTAATCCGCCGTCATGTGCGGGATCGCGGGCCTTTTCCATTGCGGAACAATCAAGCCGATAGACCCCGCGCGGGTCGAGCGGATGACCGATGTCCTCGCCCATCGCGGGCCGGACGGATCGGGGATATGGACAGCGCCCGGCGTGGGGCTGGGACATCGCCGCCTCTCGATCATCGACGTCGAGGGTTCGCCGCAGCCGATGCAATCTGCAAGCGAGCGACTGGTCATCAGCTTCAACGGCGAGATTTACAACTTCCGGGAACTTCGCAAGGAACTGACGGCACGTGGGGTGACGTTCAAGACCGATGGCGACACCGAAGTGATCCTTGCTGCATATGAACAGTGGGGCGCAGATTGCGTAACGCATCTGCACGGCATGTTCGCTTTCGCCATATATGACCGGAAGCGCCGGGAGCTGTTTCTTGCAAGGGATCGCTTCGGCGTCAAACCGCTGTTCTACGCCCAGCTTTCCGATGGATCGGTGGCTTTCGCGTCGGAATTGAAAGGGCTGTTGGCGCATCCGTTGATGCGCCGCGAAGTCGATCCGCGCGCGATCGAGGATTTCATGGCCTGGGGCTACGTGCCCGATCACCGATCCATCCTGCAAGGTGTGCAGAAACTGCCTGCCGGTCACACGCTGCTGTTGAACCACGACAGCCCCGTGCCCAAACCGTCGCAGTATTGGGACATCAGCTTTGCCGAGAGGCACAAAGGCAAGGCCAAGGATCTCGAGGCCGAGTTGCTGCACCACCTGCAGCAGGCGGTGACAAGCCGGATGGTCTCCGACGTGCCGCTGGGCGCGTTCCTTTCCGGCGGAGTGGACAGTTCCAGCGTTGTGGCGTTCATGGCCGAGGCAAGCCGTCAGCCGGTAAAGACTTGCTCGATCGGCTTCGATGTCGCCAGCGCCGATGAAACCAGCCATGCCGAAACCGTGGCCCGCCTGTTTGCCACCGATCACGAGGCCCGCACCGTCAGCGCAGACCAGTTCGATGCCATCGACACGATTGCGGGCATGTTCGATGAGCCTTTCGCCGATGCTTCCGCCTTGCCAACCTGGCGGGTTTGCCAGCTGGCGAAGGAGAATGTCACCGTTGCCCTATCGGGTGATGGCGCGGACGAGGCGATGGCGGGCTATCGCAGGCAGGTGTTCCATGCACATGAGGAGCGGCTGCGCCGCATGCTGCCCGCAGCGCTGCGCAAGAATGTACTGGGTCCGCTGGGCCGGATATATCCGAAGGCCGATTGGGCACCGCGTCCGCTGCGCGCCAAGGCGACGTTGTTGTCCCTCGCCGGATCGGGCGCGCGGGGATATGCGCGCGCGCTGTCGGTTCTCCCGCCAGAGAGCCGTTTCGCGCTCTATTCGCCCGAGCTTGTGAGCAAGCTGGGCAGTTACAGGGCCGAAGATCCCCTGCTTGACCTGATGGACAGAGCACCGGCGCGCAGCGGGCTTGATGTGGCGCAATATGCCGATCTCAAGTTCTGGCTCCCCGGCGATATCCTCACCAAGGTGGATCGCACCAGCATGGCCACCAGCCTCGAAGCGCGTGAGCCTTTGCTTGATCATCGCCTCGTCGAATTTGCGGCGGCCCTGCCAGACGGGCTGCGGGTCAAGGGGCGGCAGGGCAAGTGGCTGCTGAAAAAGGCGATGGAGCGCTATCTGCCCGACGAGATTCTCTACCGGCCCAAGCAGGGCTTCGTCACACCCATCGCGCAATGGCTGCGCGGTCCGTTGGCGGGCAAGGCGCGCGGTATCGCCAAAAGCGCGATGCTGGCGCGGACCGGGTGGTTCGACAACAACAGCCTTGCGGTCCTCGCGGAGGAGCATATCGCGGGCCGGGCGGACCATTCGCGCGTGTTGTGGCAGTTGATCATGCTGGACCGTTCGCTGGCGCGCCTGGGTATTTCCTAATCCGCTATTCCGTGGCCCAGAGCCATGTATTCCTCGCTCTGCATTTCCTTCAGGCGGCTGACGGTGCGCTGGAATTCGAACGCGCCATCGCCCGCGGGATAGAGGTCTTCCGGCTCGGTCGCCGCCGTTGCGAACAGCTTCACGCGGTTCTCGTAAAGCGCATCGATCAGCGTGACGAAGCGGTTCGCCTCGTTGCGCATATCCTTGTCCATCTGCGGGATGCCGACGATGATGACCGTGTGATAGGCCTGCGCGATGGCGAGGTAATCGGGTGCACCGCGCGGTTGCTGGCAAAGCCGCTTGAAACTGAACACGGCAACGCCTTTCAACGCTTTTGGCACATGCAACATGCGTCCGCCGCCGACATCCAGTTCCGCGCTGGGCACATGCTCTGCATCTTCCGGCGGATAGTCGGTGAGGCGGAAGAATGCCTCGCGCACCTTCCCGGTCGCCGCGTCCCCCAAGGGAGAATGCCAGCTTTCCAGCCCGCCAATGCGTTCCATCCGGTAATCGGTCGGCCCGTCCAGCTCGACGACGTCGAGTTCGGTCTGCATCAGGTCAATGAAGGGAAGGAAATGCTCCCTGTTCAGGCCGTCCTTGTAAAGCTCGCTCGGATGGCGGTTGCTGGTGGTGACGATGGTGACGTTTCGTTCGCAGATCAGCTGTGTGAACAGCCGGCTCATGATCATGGCATCGGCGGAATTGTTCACCACCATCTCGTCGAAGGCGAGAACCTTGAGGTCGGCGGCCAGCATTTCCGCCACGGCCGGGATGGGGTCGCCGCTCTCGCTCTTGCGCGCTTCACGCAGCGCGGCGTGGACTTCCTGCATGAACGCGTGGAAATGTGCGCGGCGCTTCTCTGAAATGTCGAGCGAGGCGTGGAACAGGTCCATCAGCATGGATTTGCCCCGGCCAACGCCGCCGACCATGTAGACCCCTTGCGGTCGCGCTTTCTTGCGCGTGAACAGCTGGCCTAGCAGACCGCCGGATTGCTCGGCCTCCAGTTCCTTTTGCAGTGCGTCCAGGCGCACCGCCGCGCGGCGCTGATCCACATCGGGGCGAAGTTCCCCGGCCGCGATCAGGCGTTCGTAACGAGAAAGAATGCCACTCATCGCTCGCGCGGTTGCATCGCCTCATACTTCGGCAGGTCGGGATCGAAGAAATCCCACGACGGCGCATCCTTCACGTAAATCACGCTTTCGGGCGAGATCACGTCCGGATCGTCGAGCGAACCTGCCTGCAATATGACCATCTCGTCGCCCGGCAAATCGCCGGTGGTGAATAGCCGCCCGCCGCATGTACCGCAGAAATGACGGGTTACCTTGCCGCCTGTGTCGCCATCATTCGTGTAGGTCCTTGGCTCGCCCCGCAAGTCCAACTGATCCCGACGCAGACCCACGATGGTCGTGTGGCCGGTGCCTGTTGCCTTCTGGCAATCCTTGCACGCGCATTGCGAGGTGAATAGCTCCGGTCCTGTAACGGTGTAGCGAATGGCGCCGCAAAGGCAGCCACCTTCAACCTGTTCGCCTGCGCCGATGCCCATCCTAGACGTGCTTTTCGGCCTGCATTTTCTTGATCTCGGCGATGGCCTTTGCGGGCGACAGGCCCTTGGGGCACACATTCGCGCAGTTCATGATGGTGTGGCAGCGATAGAGGCGGAACGGATCTTCCAGTTCGTCCAGCCGCTCTCCGGTCATTTCGTCGCGGCTGTCGGCCAACCATCGGTAGGCCTGCAACAGGATGGCCGGGCCGAGGAACTTGTCGCTGTTCCACCAATAGCTGGGACACGCGGTCGAGCAGCAGGCGCACAGGATGCACTCGTAAAGGCCATCGAGGTCTTCCCGCTGTTCGGGTGTCTGCAATCGCTCCTTGCCCGAAGGGGTGGTGGATACGGTTTGCAGCCACGGGCGGATCGATGCGTATTGCGCATAGAAATGCGTGAAATCGGGCACCAGGTCCTTCACCACTTCCATGTGCGGCAGCGGGGTGATGCGGATATCGCCCTTCACATCCTCGATAGCGGTAGTGCAGGCGAGGCCATTCTTGCCGTTCATGTTCATCGCGCAGGAGCCGCAAATGCCCTTCGCGGCAGGAGCGGCGGAACGTCAGCGTGGGATCGATCTCGTTCTTGATCTTGAACAGCGCATCCAGCACCATCGGGCCACATTCGTCGAGGTCCACTTCGAACGTGTCGTAGCTGGGGTTATTGCCGCTGTCGGGATCGTAGCGATAGACGCGGAACTTGCGGATAGTTCCGCTGCTGGTCGCCTTGTGGACCTCGCCATCCTTGCGGATCTTGCTGTTCTTGGGGAGAGTGAAGGTGGCCATGAGTAATACGTCCCTAAAGCGTGTGCCCGTCTATCTAACCATCCAACCGGCGAGAGCAAGGCGAAGCTTTGCAAAAACGTCCGTATCGTGCCGTTTTTCCACCTAATGTGGAACACATGGAACAGTGTCCTGGGCTAGAAAACCTGGGCTTGCATAGACGACGCGCATCACCACGGAAATACGGGCTAGAGAGGGTGTTTCGATGGCCATGCCGCACACCTATGTCGGGGCTGCAATGTAGGAAAGGAAGCGCATGGGCTGGCACAAGGCGGCGATCTTCGGAAGCAGTGGCGGTATCGGCCGGGCACTGGTTGCGCAACTGGCGCGTCGCGGCGTGACGGTTCTGGCAGGATCGCGGGCTGGCGAGGGGCCGAAGATGGACGGCGTCATCCCGTTCGGCTTCGATCTGGACGATGAGGCCAGCATCAAGCGGGCTGTCGCCGGATGGAGAGACCCGGCACCCGACCTGGTAATTGTGGCGACGGGAGTCCTGACGCTGTCCGACGACACCGGCCCGGAACGCAGTTTCAAGCAACTGGACGCAGGAACGATGGCGCGCGTGCTGCATCTCAACACCATCGGTCCGGCGTTGATAGCCAAGCATGTGCTGCCGCTGTTCCCGCGCGATCAGCCTGCAAGTTTCGCCGCCATTTCCGCCCGCGTGGGGTCCATCGGCGATAATCGTATCGGCGGATGGCATAGCTATCGCGCCAGCAAGGCCGCGCTCAACATGCTGATCCGCAACTTTGCGATCGAACTGGGCCGCACGCACAAACAGGCGATTGCCGTGGGCCTGCATCCGGGCACCGTGGACACGCCGCTGTCCGAACCGTTCCAGAACAACCTGCCGGAAGGACAGCTGACCGCGCCGGATGATTGCGCTGCCAACCTGCTGGGCGTGCTGGAGGGGCTGACTCCCGCAGACAGCGGGCACGTGTTCGACTGGAAGGGTGAGCGGGTCGAGCCCTAGGGCGGCGATCGGTGGGCAGCTTGCAACCGGCTTGCGATAAGGTGACAGCGGTGGCAGCGACGCCTCGTGTACATAGCAATCTACGATCTTGACCGGACCTTGACCCGGCAGGCAACCTTCACGCCTTTCCTGGTGTTTGCAGCGCGTCGGACTGCGCGCTGGAGGCTGCTTGCCCTGCCGATCTGGATACTTGCCATGCTGGGTTATCGCATCGGCCTTTATTCGCGCACGGCGCTGAAGGCTTTCGGGCTGAGGCTGATGACGGGCAGTGCCAGCCTCCAGCATCTCGAGCGGATCGGAAAATCCTTCGCCAGCAGCCGTATCGCCAACCCCGGCCTGATACCGACAATCGTGACGCAGCTGGACCAGGACCGCGCCGCCGGGGCGAGATTGCTGATCGCCACGGCTGCGTTCGAATTCTACGCAAGCGCCTTTGCCGATGCGCTGGATTTCGAAGCAGTGATTGCCACGCAGTGGGACGGCGAGACAATTCCCGGCGGCAATTGCTATGGCGATACCAAGAAATCACGCGTTCTCGAATGGTTCGAGCGGGAGGATATCAAGAGGCACGAGGCGAGAGTGCGCTTCGTTTCGGACAGTTTCGCCGATGCCCCGCTGCTCGACTGGGCGGACGATCCGATATTTGTGACCAGTTCGGCCAGCCATGCGGCAAAGGCACGTGCCCGTGGATGGCAGGTTATCGATCCGCTCGCGACCTGATTGCCTCTGCAATTGCATCTGCCGCGCGGATGCTGGGCGGTGTTTCCCGGATATCGATGGTGTAGGCGAAAATCTCTTCCTGCCTGTCCCTGTATTTCGCACCGATGGCCGCAAAGTCCGGCAGCAATCCCGAAAGCTCTGCGCAAGTGCGCACCACCGGGCCGGCGTCCCAGAACAGGTGCCATTCGTCGTCCTCTGCCTTTCGTTCGCGGCGCGCATCGATGAAGAAGGCAGGGCGGGGGTGGACGAGGAATTCGTATATCTGGCTGGATACGTCGCCGATGTATGCGTCTGCCGACATGGTGTAACTCATGTCGAACAGGCGAGGGCCATCCAGGTCGACAAGGATATTATCTGCCGACAGCGCTTCTGCCGGAACATCCGGCCTGCGCCGCGCGACCCGGTATTCAGGCGATACGTGCAGTTCCTTGCGAAACAGCATGACATGCGGCGCGAAGATCAGGTTGAACTGCCGTCCTTCCGGCCCGGCAAACCAACGCAACAGGTCCGGGCCCTGATCGTACCAGCTCGACAAGTTGGGATCGAAATGCGGGTTATAGACAAAGGTGGGTCGGCCATTGCCGAAGAAATCGGTTCTGGCGTCAAGGTTCACCCCTTCGAACTTGGGATAGCCGACGATCACCAGTCGCTCGCGTTCCACCCCGTGCGCCACCAGCTGTTCCACCACTTTTGGCCCGGCAACGAAACTGTAATCGAACCGCCGATAATCGGGGTGGTAGGCCACGCTGCGGTCTCCCGCGCCGTGCGGCACCTTGGCGAACAGCGGCATATCGGACTGGCTGATGGTTTTCTTCAGGCGCAGGCACGTCCGCTCTGTCGAGATGATCATGTCGGCGCTGGCAAAAAGCTGCGTATGCGCGCGCAAGCGCCACAAACGACTGGCCGGGAAGACCCGGTCAAACAGCCGCGCGACTGCTGCCCGTGCAGGGCCGAGGGAAAGCTCCTCCCAGCGAATCAGCGCGGCATCCTCTGGCGTCATCAAGGCGCTTAGCCTGTCCCGGATCTCAGGCGTGGCGAAAGCGACAACGGTCTCGATTTCCGGGTGGATGCGGGCGGTGGCCGCAGCAATTCCCGCAAGATGAGCGACCTGGTGCCCGGCATCATGGTTGAACAGGAACAGGGCTCGCATGGGGCAAAGGGCATAGGGGCGCACAATGGCGGCGAAAAGCATTGAATTGCGCGCCGGGCCGATTTCGTCCAAAGGGCCGCGTCATGCAGCCGGATACCGAGCAAGCCCCCCGCCGTGACGGGCTGTCCAACATCCTGCGCAACCTGGCCTGGATTTTGGGTGGCAAGGGGTTCGGCGCTGTTTGCAGCTTCTTCTACCTGGCAATTCTCGCCCGCTCGCTGGGCATGAAGGATTTCGGCCACTTCTCGCTCATCTTCGGAACGGCGCAGGCGCTGGTGGCCGTGGCGGGGTTCCAGACCTGGCAAACCCTTGTGCGCTTCGGGGCACAGCATGTGGTGGATCGACACCATGCGCGGTTCGGACGGCTGATCTGGTTCTGCACCTCTGCCGATGTTCTTGGCGCGATCACGGGCTGCGCGGTGGCTGCCATCCTGTATCTTGGTTTTTCGACGATCCTCGAACTCAATCCCGCCTATGTCATTCCCGGCTTCCTGTTCGCCTGCGCCCTTCTATGGTCGCGCCTGACTACCCCCAGCGGGATCGTGCGTGTTCTGGATCGATTCGATGTCGGCATGTATATCGAGGCCGTCGTCCCCACCGGACGCCTGATTGCCAGCGGCATCATCGTGGCGACCGGGCCAAGCGTGATAAAATTCCTGCTGGCCTGGGCCTTCTTCGATCTCCTTTCGGCCCTGCTGTACTGGATTGCTGCTGCTCGCCTTGCGCCTGACGCCTTTCATTTTCGCCACTTTGGCCAATGGAGGCAGATGCTTGCCGAGAACAAGGGCGTTCGCGGGTTTTTCGGTGTGACCTATGTGGCGACAACCCTGGATGCGGCGGTGCGCCAGGGGCCGTTGCTGGCGGTTGGATTTTTCCTCGGCACCAGTGCGGCGGGCCTCTATCGCCTGGCAGATCAGCTTGCCGTGGGGGCCAAGCAGTTTGCAGTTCTTGTCGCGCGGGCCGTGCTGCCGGAATTCGCTATTTCCAGCATGTCCGATTCTCCGCAGCATTTCACCAGGCTGGTGCGCCGGATTTCCGCGATGGCAGCAGTGGCAGGGCTGTCCGTCTTCCTGCTGGCGATTTTCGCAGGCGAGCCGCTGCTGGTCCTGATCGGCGGTGCTGACTATGCCCGCGGCGCCGTGGTGCTTGTTCCGCTGGCTGTTGGCGCGGCTTTCGAACTTGCCAGCGTGGCGTATGAGCCGATGCTCTACGCCACCGGCCGTGCACGTTATGCGCTTGGCGTGCGGGTCCTTTCGGTCGCAGTCCTGGCGGCGGCCATCGTGTCGCTGGTCTCTGCCGGGCCAATCGGCGTGGGCTGGGCAGTGGCCGTGGCGATGGGCGTCTTTTACGGGGCGATGAGTGCGACGGTGTGGTTCACCTTGCGGCGATCTCGTCAAGAGGCGGATGCGGCATGAACTTTGCTGCAATCGTGCTGGCCGGCACTCGCCCTGGCGGTGATCCTCTGGCCATTGCTGAAGGCACTTCGCACAAGGCGTTGATAGAAGTAGAGGGGCGCACTTTACTGGAGCGGGTGGTGACGGCGCTTCGCGGCAGCGGAGCGGAGCCAATTGCAGTATCCTGCAATGATCCCGAAGTCATGGCGCTGGCACAGAGCCTTGGCGCGCAGGTGCTCCCGACCGGATACGGGCCGAGCGATAGCGCGGCACTGGCTTTCAAACGCCTCGGCGCTCCGCTGGTTGTCACCACGGCAGACCATGCCCTGCTCCAGAGCGAGTGGATCGAGCAATTGGTGCGCGATACGCCCGGCGATGCCGATATCGGGATCATGCTGGCGCGGCGTGATGCGATCGAGGCCATAATGCCCGAAAGCCGCCGGACTTACCTGCGGCTTGCCGATGGCGAATGGTCTGGTTGCAACCTGTTCTTCCTGAAAACCCCCGCGGCCCGCGCTGCGATAGATAGCTGGCAGGCGGTGGAAGCTGATCGCAAGCGGCCATGGCGGATCGCCTGGCGGCTTGGCCTGAAAACGCTGCTTTCCTATGCGATGGGCCGTATGACGATGGCGCAGGCCATCGCCACATTGGGCAGGCGTATGGGGGTGGAGGCAAGGCTGGTCGAGGCCGAAAACGGGCTAGCCGCAGTCGATGCGGACAAGCCGGACGACCTTGTTGATATTCGCCGTATCGTGCGGCGTGGGCAATCGCAGGAATAAACTGCGATCGCAGATCGGGCAGAAGGTGGACCGGGAGCCTCCTGCGTGAAGAAGCTCCCGGTTTCTTTTACCTAGTTGCCGAAGGTGCGCTGCCACCATCCGCGGCGCGGTGAACCATCTTCGTTCACGCCGTCTTCGTCGTCGGACTGATCGTCGCTTCTCGCCTTGCTGCCCTTGTCGGCCAGCGGCGTTCCGTCGCCGGTCAGGACTTCGGAGATAACCGGCTTGTCGCCGCCATCCAGCTTCGCCTTGGTTTCGGCTTTCTCGGTGGGTGCTGCCTCGTCAGCCTTGGCCGGAGCGTCCGCCTTCTTGCGACGGGTGCGCTTGGGCTTCGGCTTTTCCTCCACAGCCGCTTCTTCGGTTGCAGCTTCTGCCGAGTCGGCAGCGGGCTCGGCCTTCTTGCGGCGAACGCGTTTCGGCTTCGGCTTGGCTTCGGCTTCCGGAGTGTCGTCTGACTTTTCTTCCGCAGGAGCTTCTGTCGAGGCTTCGGCTTCCACATCTGCCTTCTTGCGGCGGGTGCGCTTGGGCTTTGGCTTCACCTCTTCTTCCGGCGCGGTTTCTTCCCTGGCTTCCTCTACCGGAGTTTCGGGTTGGCCATTATCGGAGGAATTGCCTTCGTCATTGTCGTTCGACGACGCACCATCGTCCTGACGCTTCCGGTTACGCCCACGTCCACCGCGGCGACCGCGACGGCGGCGCGGTTTGTTCTCGCCATCGTTGCTGTCCTCATCATCGGAGGCGTTTTCATTTCCGTCGCTGTCGTCATCTCCATCGTCGGAGTTCTCTTTCGAGTCATCGTCCTGCTGGCGGCCCTTGTTGCGACCGCGGCCACCGCGACGGCGGCGCTTCCTGCCCCGACCCTCGTTGTCGTCCTGATCGCCATTGTCGCTGTCTTCGGTTTCGTCGTCGCCGTCGTCCTCGATGTCATCATCATCGTCGTCGTCGTCGTCGACAATCGGTTCGAACTTCGGCGCTTCCGACGGCTTCGGACCGGACGAACCGACACGCATCTTGGCGCCTTCATCCTCGCCCTCGGGCTTTACTTCCACGATAACGCCGTAACGCTGTTCGATTTCGGCCAGATCGGCACGCTTGGCATTGAGCAGGTACACCGCAGCTTCCGTAGAAGCATGCAGGGTGATGACCGTGCCCTTGCCCTTGGCGGCTTCATCCTCGATCAGGCGCAGCGCGGAAAGACCGGCAGAGCTGGCGGTACGGACAAGGCCCGTGCCATCGCAATGCGGACATTCGCGCGTCGTGGCTTCCAGCACGCCGGTGCGCAGGCGCTGGCGGCTCATTTCCATCAGGCCAAAGCCGGAAATGCGGCCCACCTGGATGCGGGCGCGATCGTTCTTCAGCGCGTCCTTCATGCAGCGTTCGACCTTGCGGACGTTTCCGGTGCGCTCCATGTCGATGAAATCGATCACCACCAAACCGGCCATGTCGCGCAGGCGCAGCTGCCGGGCGATTTCCTTCGCCGCTTCCAGGTTGGTGTGGAGCGCGGTCTGCTCGATCCCGTGTTCCTTGGTGGAGCGGCCCGAGTTGATGTCGATCGACACCAGCGCTTCTGTCGGGTTGATGATCAGGTAACCGCCTGATTTCAGCTGCACCATCGGATCGTACATCGCGGAGAGCTGGTCTTCCGCGCCATATCGCTGGAACAGCGGCACCGGATCGTTGTAGGCTTTCACCCGCCGGGCATGGCTGGGCATCAGCAGTTTCATGAAGGACTTGGCGGCCTTGTAGCCCGCTTCGCCCTCCACAATTACTTCCTCGATCTCGCGGTTGTAGATGTCGCGAATGGCGCGCTTGATCAGATCGGAATCCGAATGGATCATGCTGGGTGCAGCAGAGCCAAGCGTGCGTTCGCGAATCTCGTCCCACAGTCGGGCGAGATAGTCGAAGTCACGCTTGATTTCCGTCTTGGTGCGTGAAAGCCCCGCGGTGCGGACAATCAGGCCCATGGTGCGAGGCAGGCTGAGATCGCTGACGATAGCATTTCAGGCGCTTGCGGTCCCCACCGTTGGAGATCTTGCGCGAGATGCCGCCGCCGTGGCTGGAATTGGGCATGAGCACGCAATAACGGCCAGCCAGTGAAAGGTAGGTGGTGAGGGCAGCACCCTTGTTGCCGCGCTCTTCCTTGGCGACCTGCACGAGCAGCACCTGTCGGCGCTGGATAACGTCCTGGATCTTGTAGCGGCGACGCAGCGCCTGGCGCTTTGCGCGCGCTTCGTCGATTTCCTTCGCACGGCTACCACCGCGGTTGTTCTGCGGGCGGCGACCCTTCGTATTGCGCCCACGACCACGGCCGCCACGCTGGTTGCGGCCCCTGCCGCCCCGGTCATCGTCGGAATTTTCGTCATCGTCATCGTCGCTATCGTCGGAGGAATCATCTTCCCCGTTTTCAACGTGACCGTCTTCGATGGTGGAGACGTCGTCTTTCTCGCTGGTGTCGATTTCCTCGAGACCACCTTCGTCCTCATCGTCATCGTCGCTGTCGTCTGCGGAAATGCCGTCCTCGTCATCCTCCTCGGCGCGAAGCTTGGCTTCTTCCTCGGCTGCGGCCTGTTCCTCTGCCAGCAGGGCCTCACGGTCCTGTGCGGGGATCTGGTAATAGTCGGGATGGATTTCGCTGAAGGCCAGGAAGCCGTGGCGATTGCCGCCAAAATCGACGAATGCCGCCTGTAGCGACGGTTCTACCCTGGTGACTTTTGCGAGGTAAATATTGCCCTTTATCTGCTTGTGTTCGGCAAATTCGAAATCGAACTCCTCAATTCGGTTTCCCTGGAGCACCGCCACCCGTGTTTCTTCCGGGTGGCGCGCATCGATAAGCATGCGCGTTGCCATGTATTATTCTCCGGGCAATCGCCCCTGCGCCTGCCGGACGGCGTGATGCCGGACCGGGGGGAGGGGATTGCCGATATGTGTGAACCCCGCAAGACATGCGGGAAAAGGAAATCATCACCCTGTCGGCCCGGCAGTTTGCCGGGTGGCGTACGAGGGTGCGAAACGTGTCTGTCGCGATAAAAAGGCGCAGGGTTTGCGTCTGCGCTGGGAGCCTTGCAGCCATAATGCGACCGATGGGTGGCATCGTGGCTTGCTGGCTTTTACTTTGCATCGCGGCATCAACCTGTAAGCATTACCGGCAGGATTGAATGAACCTGTCCGGGATTGCCGGTTGCAATATTGCACCGGCTGCCGATTTGCTAGCATCCGGGGAAAGCCACGGCAACCTTGTTGCGCATTCACGCAAAATTCCCTTGAGGTTCGATGCATCATTACTGCGCTCTCCCGGGCGTGGCAGAAAGGACATATCACTTTTCGTATGTCGTATCGTATGCAGATCGGCCTGCTGTTCGCCTTCCCGGTTCTGCTGGTCGGCGCGCTGTATGCCATTGGCGCATCGATACCGGTCCCGGTGCTGGGCCGCGATTATGTTGTCCGCGTTGCCCTGCCGGATGGCTCGGCAACGATTGGCTTGCCAGAGATTTCCGGCCCGTCCGATCCCTCTCGCCCGTTGATCCTGATAGATGCAGGGCATGGTGGCCCCGATCTCGGCGCAGTAAGCGAGGCGTATCAGGAGAAAGCCATCGTCCTCGCCCTGGCCTTGGCACTGCGCGACCGGTTGCTCGAAGAAGGCGGCATTCGTGTGGCGATGACGCGCGAGGACGACAGCTTCATCGTGCTGGAAGAGCGCGCCGAGATCGCCCGAAAAATGGGAGCGGACCTGTTCCTTTCGATCCACGCCGATTCCGCCGGGGAGCGGGAGGGCGTGACCGGGGCGAGCATCTACACCCTGTCGGAAACCGCATCCTCCGAAGCCGCCGCCCGTTTTGCCGAACGCGAGAACGAGGCCGATATCATCAATGGCGTTGACCTGTCGGGGCAGGATGTGGCCGTGAACGCAATCCTCGTGGAGCTTTCGCAGCGCCTCACATCCGAACAATCTGCCGAATTCGCCGAGCTGATCGAGCGGGAAGGGCGGGACACATTGCAGTTTCGCCCGCAACCGCGCCGGTCCGCTGCATTGGCCGTGTTGCGCGCGCCCGACGTGCCGGGCGTGCTGTACGAATCGGGCTTCGTCACGAATCCGGATGACGCAGAACGGCTAGCCTCGCCTGAAGGGCGCGAACGCTTTGCCGATGCGATGGCACGCGCCATCCGTATATATTTCGCCCGTCAGTCGATAGAAAGTTGATGTCTATTCATTCTGGCGCCATCGTCGCTTGGCATGTAAGGCGCTTGGCTGCCCTATGACGAACAATTCCACATCTGCAATTGGCAACGCTTTTCAGCGTTTTCGCGAAACTACCCATAGCATCGGCGCGCCCCTGCGTGCGGCCTGGCGTGAAAGGCGCGTGGTGCGATACGCGGTTTACCTGCTGCTGGCTGCGCTCCTGATATGGGTGGTCGGATGGTTCTGGCTCTCGCGCGACCTGCCCGATGCCGAAACCCTGCTGGATTACGAGCCCAACCTGCCATCCGTCGTGCGCGGTATCGATGGCGAAATCGTCCACCGTTATGAGCGGGAGCGCCGCGTGGAACTGCAATTCCGCGACATGCCACCGCAGTTGATGAACGCGTATATCTCCGCCGAGGACGAGACGTTCTGGAGCCACGGCGGTATCGACGCAGGCGGCTTCGTCGGCGCGGTGATCGATTACGTTTCCAAGATCGGTTCGGGAGAGCGCGCCGTGGGTGGTTCCACCATCACCCAGCAGGTGGCGAAGAACATCCTTGTCGGCAATGAATATTCGGTAACGCGCAAACTGCGCGAGATGATCCTGGCCACGCGCATCGAAGGTGTGTTGTCGAAGCAGCAGATCATCACGCTTTACCTCAATGAAATTCCGCTGGGCCGCCGCAGCTATGGCGTGCAGGCCGCCGCGCGTGCCTATTTCGACAAGGACGTGGACGATCTCGAATTGCAGGAGATGGCCTATCTGGCGATCCTGCCGCGTGCGCCCGAAGTCTATAGCCGCGAGGCCAATTACGATACCGCGCGCGCGCGTCGTAATATGGTGCTGGCGCAAATGGAGGACAACGGTTTCATCTCCCAGGCCGAGTTGTCGGCCGCACAGTCCAGTCCGCTGGGCATCGTGCAGGGTCAGCGCACCGAGCGTTCCGCCGATGCCGGCTATTTCCTGGAAGAGGTGCGCCGCGAACTGATCGACCGCTTCGGCGAGGAAGCCGAAGATGGCCGCAACAGCGTTTACGCTGGCGGACTGTGGGTTCGCACGTCACTCGACACAGAATTGCAGGATGCCGCGCGCAACTCGCTGCGCGATGCGATGCTGCGTTATCACGGCAATCGCGGTTGGGCCGGGCCCATCGCCACGATCAATCCCGAGAACGGGGACCTGACCGAGCAACTGCGCAGTTCCTACCTCTCCATCAATTACGAGGACTGGCGCGTCGGCGTTGTCACCGCGCGCAGCGGCGGCTCCGCAACCATCGGTTTTGCCGACGGCAAGGAAGCGCCGCTGACCAACCCGGCAGATGATCTTGGCGTCGGCGACGTGGTTGTGGCTTCGCCGAGTGGCAGCAACTGGCGACTGGAGACCGTTCCGGGCGTTTCCGGCGGGTTCCTTGCCATCGCCCCCGATTCAGGCCGTGTGCTGGCCATGCAGGGTGGCTTCAATTCGCGCCTCGGCAGCTTCAATCGCGCGACCCAGGCCAATCGCCAGCCCGGCTCCACGATCAAGCCCTTCGTTTATGCGACAGGCCTCGATAACGGCATGACGCCTGCGACAATGGTGCCGGACGCGCAGTATTGTTATTACCAGGGCTCCAACCTCGGTGAAAAATGCTTCACCAACTTTGGTGGCAGCCGTGGCGGGGGTGAGTACCCGATGCGCTACGGGCTGGAGCAGTCGAAGAACCTCATGACTGTGCACATCGCGATGGATTCCGGCATGGAAAACGTGATCGACACGTTCGAAAGCGCAGGGATCGCGGATGAAGGCGCCTACGAACCGTTCCCGGCCTTCGCGCTTGGCGCTGGCGATACCACGGTAGAACGCATGGCAGCGGCCTATGCCATGTTGGTGAACCACGGCCGCCTGAACGATCCCACGGTCATCGACTATGTGCAGGATCGAGATGGCAACGTGATCTATCGCGCAGACAATCGCGAGTGCACGGGTTGCAACATGGCCGAATGGGACGGCGGGCCCATGCCGCGCTTTGGCCGCAGCGGCCGACAGGTGATGGACGCGCGCACCGCCTTCCAGACCGTCAACATGCTGACCGGCGTCGTGCAGCGCGGCACCGCCACCCGCCTGCGCGATCTGGATCTCCCGTTGTTCGGCAAGACCGGCACCAGTTCCGGCCCGACGAACGCATGGTTCGTGGGCGGATCTCCCGACATCGTGGGCGCCACTTACCTGGGGTTCGACCAGCCGCGCGACATGGGTGGCTGGATCCAGGGCGGCAACACCGCCGCGCCCATTTTCAAGCAATTCGTGCAGGAAACCCGCGATCATTGGTCAGGCAGGCCGTTCCTTGCGCCCGCCGGCGTGCGGATGGTTCGCGTGGACCGGCGCACGGGCCGCCGCGTGTTCGACGGATGGCCCTCGGATGAGCCGACCTCTGCCGTTATCTGGGAAGCTTTCAAACCCGACACGGAACCGCGCCGCAGCCAGCGGCAGGACGAAGTCAGCGCCATGCGCGAAATGATCCTGGCGCAATTGCGTCGTCAGCAGCAGGGCAGCAGTGTTCGGCGTCGATCACAGGAGCCCGAAGACTTTGCCGAGGAGCAGGGCGGGATCTACTGATCCGCCCACTTCCAACGCAACTCGCCCCCTGCTAGGCGCGCATTTCACATTTGGAGAACAAGCCTATGCGTGCCGAGGGGCAGGCTCATATCGACCGGATCGAAGCCGCGCTGGCGCTGGTGCGCAAGTCGCTGGACTGGGACCATGCGCTGCGCCGTCTCGACGAGCTGGAAGCGCGCGTTCAGGATCCTGACTTGTGGAACGACCCCAGGAAGGCGCAGGCCATCAGCCGCGAGCACAAGCTGCTGAAAGACGCGATTGGCACCGTCAATGAAATCAGTTCCGAAATGTCCGACGCCACCGAATTCGTCGAGATGGGCGATGCCGAAGGTGATGACGATGTAGTGGCCGAAGGACTCGCCAGCCTGGCGGCGCTCGCCAAGCGTGCCGATCGCGACAAGGTGAATGCCCTGCTATCGGGCGAGGCTGACGGCTACGACACCTATCTGCAAATCAATGCAGGCGCAGGCGGCACCGAAAGCCAGGACTGGGCGGAAATGCTCATGCGCATGTATGTTCGCTGGGCGGAGCGGCGCGGGTTCAAGGTGGAAACGGTGGAATATGCCGCGGGTGAGCAGGCTGGCATCAAGTCCGCCACGCTGCAGATCAAGGGCGAGAACGCCTATGGCTATGCCAAGACCGAAAGCGGCGTGCACCGGCTTGTGCGGATCAGCCCCTACGACAGTTCGGCCCGGCGCCACACCAGCTTTTCCAGCGTGTGGGTCTATCCGGTGATCGACGACGAGATCGACATCGAGATCAACGAAGGCGACCTGAAGATCGACACCTACCGCGCATCGGGCGCGGGCGGGCAGCATGTGAACACCACCAATTCTGCCGTGCGCATCACGCACAAGCCCACCGGCATCGTGGTTGCCAGCCAGAACGATCGCAGCCAGCACAAGAACCGCGCAACAGCGATGAACATGCTGAAGGCGCGGATGTACGAGCGCGAGATGGCCGAGCGCGAGGCTGTGGCAGCTGGCGAATACCAGGAAAAGACCGAGATCGGATGGGGGCACCAGATCCGATCCTACGTCCTCCAGCCATATCAGATGGTGAAAGACCTGCGCACCGGCACGACATCGACTGCGCCGGGCGATGTGCTCGACGGTGAGATCGACGATTTCATTGCTGCGGCGCTTGCGCAGCGCGTCACAGGTGAAACCGTCGATGTCGAGGATGTCGAATAGCGGGGCCTGCCATCCGGGCGATGAATGGATCACCCGTCTTCAATTGCCGGGGATTTGCGCGCGAGAGCGGTTTGCAATAAACGAACTGCCGCGCCACGCCGCACTATAAAATATGATAATTAGCAGGCCATAATTCGCAACAAGTGATTGTCTTGTTATAGGTCTGGCCAGAGGAAGCGCGTCGCATCCAGGGAAAGCGGGCGAAGACGGGACACATGCAGGGTCGGGAAACTTCAAACTTGCCGGATGGTCTGACCGAAAAGCAGCGGGAAGTCCTCGACCTTCTCGTGATGCACAAAACGTCCAAGCAGATTGCCCGCGAACTGGGCATCTCCCCCCATACGGTTGACCAGCGCGTCGTCGCCGCGCGGAGGAAATTCGGGGTGGAAACACGCAACGAACTTGCCGCCGCCTACATGGCTGCGCAGGCACACAACGGCAACGCTCCGGTATACGAGAAATCCATATATCAATCCTCGCAGGTCGCTATCTGCGCCCGCCACGACGATGAAAACGACGGGTCAGACGCGGTTTTGGCCGAAGGTGAAGTGCCCGCCACAACAGGCAAATCTCCCGATGGCACGAAGCCCTTCGTCTATTACCGCGTCGTCCCGGAGTCTTTCGAGGGTCGCAACGGGTATTTCTGGCGCCTGATCGCTATAGTCGGAATTACCCTTGGCCTGCTGATCGCGACTTTGGTGGGGTTGGCCATTTTCGCCGAACTGTCGGAGCTGCTGCGGTAGGCCGCCTTGGGACTCCCTGAACATCACAGGTCGGATGACCGCAACGGAGTTTTCGAAATGGGCATGTCTCACAACGTCGCGCAGATGCGCATTGTTCGCGAGTTGCGCGAAGCCGAGGAAGCACTCGATACCGCGTTGCTTCGCCAGAGCAGCCTGCTCACCACGATGCTGGAAGCGCGGCGCGACACCGATACCGATCCGTTCGTCGGCCAGGAAGCCATGCTGCGGCTTACGAGGTCGCACCAGACGCTTGTCAGTGCAGGCAGCGATCTAGCGCGCGTGCATTCCACCTTGTTGAAGGTGCAGCAAGACGTGCTGGGTTATGAAGATTGCCCGGAAAACGAACCCATGGCGCAGCAGCCTGAATTGCGCACGGCATCCTGATCCAGGCCGTCGCAAACAGTGTCGCTGGCCTATCTTGTCGTCCTGGGTATCACTCTCCTCGTCGTCGCCGCTGCGGTGGCGCGGGGAGGGCAACCGGAAAAATGGTGCGCCGCGATCATGGCCGGGGAGGCGGCCGTTGACCTGCTTATCCTGCTTGCCGTGGGACCGCGATCCTTCGGGGAATTCGACCTCAGCCGGATTATGCTGGATGGCGTTGCGTCGGCAATGCTGATCGCCGTCGCGATGCGTGCCAACCGCCTTTATCCTCTCGGCCTTGCCGCTTCGCAGATCGTGGCCCTTATCGGCAGTATCGCGGTGTTGCTGGCGGGTGAGGGCATGGCCCAGGCGTTTTGGGCGATGACCCAGTTGCCGCTATTTCTCCAACTCGCCCTGCTTGCCGGTGGAACACTGGCCCACCGGCTGCGTGTGGCAAGGATAGGTGCGTATAATGGCTGGTCACCGCGCGAAGGCCCAGAACGTCAATTCGGCTGACCGGCGCGACCATGTAAACACCGGTATGTTCAAGGTGCGGTCGGGCCAACTGGCGCTTTCAAATTGATATGGTGCTTTGCCTTCCGCCTCCGCAATCGCTAGAGCCGGGGACATGGAGAGCGGGGCTTTTATCCGGATTCTGGCGGGGGCCGCTGTATGCCTCTGCGTTGCCGCCTGCGATGTGGCCGAGGAAGACAGGCCGGTTACATCTCGGGATTTTCCCAGGCCTTACAGGCCAGTTTCCGACCTCGGTTCCAACGCTTTCTCGACCGAGCAGATCCGTGACGATCGCCAGGAAGCGCAGACGGTGATGGACCAGGCTGATATCACCCGAGGCATGACCGTGGCCGATATCGGTGCGGGCGGGGGCTATTACACCGTTCGCCTGGCTGCCCGCGTGGGCGAGGACGGCCGCGTGCTGGCGCAGGATATCGACGAAGACGCATTGCGCCGCCTGGGAAACCGGGTGGAGCGCGAACGGTTGGACAACGTGTCAATCGCGTTGGGCGAGACGGACGATCCCAAGCTTCCGGATAACAGTTTCGACCGTATCTTCATGGTCCACATGTATCACGAGATAGCAGAGCCTTACGCCCTTCTTTGGCGTATGCGCCCGGCCTTGCGCGCAGGCGGCCAGGTCATCGTGGTCGATACCGATCGGCCCGCGGACCAGCACGGTATCAATCCACAACTTCTGTTTTGCGAATTCGAACGCGTCGGCTATCGGCTCGTGGAATTCGTGCGTAAACCGCAGATTGCTGGCTATTATGCGCAATTCGAAGTGGTCGGGGATCGCCCGGAACCACGCGATATCGAACCCTGCGTACAACCAGGCGACACTTCCACCGAGTTCTCTCTGACTGACGAGGACACTTC
The DNA here is from genome assembly GCA_963783265.1 of uncultured Alphaproteobacteria bacterium. Lineage (GTDB taxonomy): Bacteria > Pseudomonadota > Alphaproteobacteria > Sphingomonadales > Sphingomonadaceae > Alteraurantiacibacter. Next base: position 550,234 of record CAWAMU010000010.1, read on the forward strand.
TGGGGACAATGATGAGTTTCAAGGGTCTTAAGCCGATTTCCTATGGGGGCCGCGAGGTCTGGCCGCTGATCGAGGGCGGCAAGGGCGTTTCTGCGACGAATGGAGAGAGCAGCGGCGCCTGGGCGGCAGCAGGCGGCATCGGCACGGTCAGCGCGGTGAATGCCGACAGCTATGACGAGGACGGTAACCCGATCCCACAGGTCTACCCGCAAGCGACGCGGGTAGAACGGTTCGAGCAGCTGGTTCGCTATGCCATCGACGGCGCAACGACACAGGTGAAGCGTGCGCACGAGATTTCGGGCGGCAAGGGCGCGATCAATATCAATGTGCTGTGGGAAATGGGCGGCGCGCAGCAAGTTCTGGAAGGCGTGCTGGAAAACTGCCCCGGCCTGGTGACGGGCGTCACATGCGGTGCGGGCATGCCCTACAAGCTCGCCGAAATCGCTGCGAAGCATAACGTGTATTACCTGCCGATCATCTCGTCCGCCCGCGCGTTCCGCGCACTGTGGAAGCGCAGCTATTCCAAGGTGCCGGAACTGATGGCGGCAGTGGTCTACGAAGATCCCTGGCTGGCGGGCGGCCACAATGGCCTCTCCAACGCAGAAGATCCGAAAAATCCCGAAGACCCCTATCCCCGTGTTGCCGCCCTGCGCGAAACGATGCGCAAGGAAGGCGTCTCCGAAGAAACTGCCATCGTGATGGCGGGCGGCGTCTGGTTCCTGCGCGAATGGGAGAACTGGATCGACAATCCCGAACTCGGCAAGATTGCCTTCCAGTTCGGCACGCGCCCCTTGCTGACCGAGGAAAGCCCGATTCCGCAGCGTCTGGAAGGAAATGCTGCGCACAGTCGAGCCGGGCGATGTCCTGCTGCACAAATTCTCGCCCACCGGGTTCTATTCCAGCGCGGTAAAGACCCCGTTCCTTTACGACCTGATGCATCGCAGCGAGCGGCAGATTCCGATTTTCAAGCGTGACGAGGAGGAAGGGACCATCCCGCTCGCTGATCACGGCAAGGCCAAGTATTTCTTCGTTCATCCCGGCGACCAGCGCAAAGCACAATCATGGATCGGTGAAGGGTTTACCGAGGTGATGAAAACGCCGGACAACACCGTGGTTTTCGTTACGCCGCAAAGCGCGAATAAAATTCGTAACGACCAGCAAGAATGCATGGGCTGCCTGTCGCATTGCGGATTTTCCAGCTGGAAAGACCACGACACGCACACGACCGGCCGCTTGGCCGATCCGCGCAGCTTTTGTATTCAGAAAACCCTCCAGGACATCGCCCATGGTGGCGATCCGGATGACAATCTGGCCTTCGCCGGTCACTCGGCCTACAGGTTCAAGCAGGACCCGTTCTATTCGAACAATTTCACCCCGACGGTGAAGCAGCTGGTCGACCGCATCCTGACAGGCGACTGACGCTGTTGGACGAACCCGAACAGCCACCCCCTTGGCGCAACACTTTGCGCGAGGGGCTGGCTGTTCCGCGAGTGCTGCTCAACCCGTTTCGCATACCGAAGAGCGGCAAGGCGTTCGGGGAAGGCAGGGCGGTGCTCGTCATCCCCGGCCTGACCACCGGCGACATTTCAACCTCGCTTCTCCGGCGCACCTTGCACAATCGCGGATTTCAGCCGGAAGGCTGGCGTCAGGGCATCAACACGGGGGCCGATGCGGCCAAGCTCAAGAAACTGGAGCTGCGCATTGCACAGTTGCGCCGTGAAACTGGCAAGCGGGTCGTGCTTATCGGGTGGAGCCTTGGCGGCCTTTACGCCCGCGTGCTGGCCCATCGCTGCGCCGAGAATGTAGATATGGTCGTCACCCTGGCCAGCCCGTTCTCGGGGGATCGCCATGCCAATCACGCGTGGAAGCTCTACGAGGCAATCAACGATCACACGGTCGACAATCCCCCTTTTCCCGAACAGGTATCTGCCAAACCGCCCGTGCCAACCATTGCCATATGGTCAGCCACCGATGGCATTGTCGCGCCGCAGTGCTGCCGGGGGAAGGAGGGTGAGACCGATTACACCCTGCGCATAGACGCGTCGCATTTCACGATTGGGACGTCTGCCACCTGTATCGAGAAGATCTTGGCAAAGATGGCGGAAGTGGATGCCGCGCGGCCGGGTTAGCGCGCTATTTCCAGAGTTGCAGCTTCGTCAGTTCGCGGCGCAGGACATCGTCCTTTTCCGGGCGCGACACCACGCGTTCGACCAGCTTCCAGTTGTTGCGCAGTCGCGATTTGCGCCAGAGGTCGGAAACCCACATCTGGCCTTTCCATTCGTGGTCGCCCAGCGCAGCATCCATCTCCAGCTGGCAGGCAAAGATACCGACATTGCCGTGACGCCGTACATAGATGTCGCCAAAGCGATATGAATGCAGGCGCAGGCGGGTGGTGGCAGCCTCCAGCCAGCTGACGCGATCGAGGATGGTTCCCTTGTGACCGCCCAGCAGGAACACGAAATCGCGCGAGGCGACCTCCTTCATCAGCTTGCGATCGCCGCGCATCCACGCGCGCATCCACTGGTGTTCAAGCGTTTCGAGACGGGCAGCGAAAGTATCCATATCCTTCAGGCAACTACCCGAACCGCAGTGCCGCGCAAGGTCCGCCTTGCAGCAGGCCCCTGAACGCGCGAAATCCGCGTCAGTCGAATTGCCAGCTGCGTTCGCCGTGGCTGGTGACGTCGAGACCCTGGATCTCCTCATCCTCGCTCACCCGCATGGGGATGAACAACGAGACGCCCAGGGCAATCACCGCGGTCATCACGGCAGAGAAGATTGCCACGGCCACGATGCCCAGCGCCTGCACGCCGACCATGCCGGTCATCGTCACGCCGTCGGCATAGCCAGTGCCGCCAAGATCGGCGGACAGGAAGATGCCCAGCAGCAAGGTGCCCAGCATTCCGCCCACGCCGTGGACCGCGAAGACATCCAGCGAATCGTCGATGCCCAGCTTGTTCTTCACCAGCTGGATGGCGAAATAGCATACAATTGCCGCAAGCATTCCGAACAGGATCGCAGCGCCGGGAGAGATGAAGCCTGCCGCCGGCGTAACCGTGGCAAGTCCCGCAATGGCGCCGGTGGCAAAGCCCACCGTCGTTGCCTTGCCGAATGCGATCTTTTCCACCAGCACCCACAGCAGCGCGGCCGATGCCGCGGCAACATGGGTGTTGATGATCGCCATGGAGGCGTCATCCGTTGCGGTGAGTGCACTGCCGCCGTTGAAACCGAACCAGCCGACCCACAGCAACATCGCGCCCAGCATCGTCATGCCCGGAGCATGGGGAAGCAGGGTGGAACCGGGGAAGCCCTGCCGTTTGCCAATGAGCAAGGCGACAACCAGTGCGGAAACGCCCGCAGTGGTATGCACGACGATGCCGCCTGCAAAATCGAGAACGCCAAGATCGCTCATCCAGCCTCCGCCCCAGGTCCAGTGCGCGACAGGCGCATAGACCAGCAAACCCCAGATTGCCGTGAACGCGATCACCCAGCCAAACCGCGCGCGATCAACCCATGCGCCCACCATCAGCGCAGGCGTGATGGCTGCAAAGGTCATCTGGAACACGACGAACGTGCTTTCTGGCAAGGTGATGCCTTCGCGCAGATTGTCGAGATTGATGAGCATCCACTTGCTGCCGTCGCCCAGGTAACCGCCGGTGGTGTTGCCGAAGGCCAGCGTGTAGCCAACCACGATCCACAGGACCGAAGCGATCCCCGCCACGGCGGCCACCTGCACCAGCACCGAGAGGAAGTTCTTCGCCCGAACGAGGCCGCCGTAAAACAGCCCGAGGCCGGGCAACGTCATCAGCAGCACCAGCGCTGTCGCCGTCAGGATCCACGCGGTATCGCCGGTTTCGTTCTGCGCGACATTGGTCAATTCCTGCGCCTGCGCGACGTGCGGCATTGCGGCAAGCGCCAAAGCGGCTGCGAGTTTGCGAAGCATAAATGTTTCCCCCACGCCCGCTCTGCTGACGGGATTTCGTCCGGAGCGCCTGTTAGGACAGATTATTCCAATTGAGCAAGAGGTGTGTTGTGTGTTGCGACTTGCAGGTGTGGGGGGCTAATTGATGCCCATGCGCCTTTTCATCCAACTCGCCGCCGCATCACTTGCCATCGCCATCAGCACGCCCGCTGCCGCGCAGGAGGTGGAACTTCCCTATTGGGCCAGCATCGATGCCGAAGAAGTCTACATGCGCGCCGGGGCCGGAATGCAGTTTCCTATCGTGTGGGTTTACAAGCGCGAAGGTCTGCCAGTGCGGGTGGTCCGCCTGATCCAGGGCTGGCGTTATGTCGAGGAGCCGGACGGAACCATGGGATGGATTTCCAGCGGTCTGCTCAGTCGGCAGCGCACGGCAATGGTAATCGGGGAGGAGCTTGTGCCGATGCGGGCCGAGCCATCTGCAGGCGGCGAATTGCGCTGGAAACTGGAGGCAGGCGTCGTGGGCAATCTTGGCGAGTGCAGCGACGGCTGGTGCGAGCTGGATGTCGATAAGCATATCGGCTGGGTGGAGGAAGCCAGCCTTTGGGGAGCGGGGGAGCCGTAAGGCTGGCCGCCACGAAAAAGGGCGGCCCCTTCGGACCGCCCTTTCGTTTCATACTGCAAGCCGCAATCAGCCTTCGTAGCTGTAGCTCATGGTGTCGCCGTTGGAATCGGTAACGTCCATCATGCCTGCTTCGGCACCCGGCTGGATGTTCCAGCAATCTTCTCCGTCGCCACCTGCTGCGGTCAGGCAGGTTCCGCGAATATTGTCTTCCCAGGTGCCGGACTCGATCTGCTCGCCAGCCTCCATAACGGTGTAGCTGCCGTCATCCGCCAATGTCAGCGAAACTTCGCTACCGTCCTCAGTGGTGGACGTATAGGTACCGGCGTTGGTGCTGGGGATGACGTCCGCAGCGGCGGTATCGTCAATCTCGGCTTCGCTGGCGTCATCTGCCCCGCCGCCGCATGCGGCGAGAGAGACAAGAGCGGCAACTGCAATAAGCTTCTTCATAAACAAATTCCCTGTTGGTGAATTGGGGTTCGGGCAATCGATGCCGATTGGCCCTATTGGTCATCTCCGACGTGATCATCAAGCGTTCCATTCACGGGCTTCACGCTTGAAACATCGCCGGCAGCCGATGTTGTTTCCATGCTGCCATCTGGCTGCATGGGGCCATCGGTAAAGCAATTTTCTTCTTCTTCGCCTTCGACAAGAAAGCAGGTCTCGCCATTCTTCATGAAGATGACCCCGCCTGTCGCCTCACCGTCGGCATCAACTCGCGAGAAGGTCATGCCCGGATGGATCTCGATAAAGTCTACCTGATCGCCGGGGCGCGTTACCTGGTATGTGCCAGGTGCCACCGCTTCGAAACCGGGGGCATCCCCCTCGAGCATGGAATCATCTTCCACAGATGCAGTTTCGGTGCCCGTGTCCGTTTCGGCTTCGGAATCACCGGCTGCGTTACAGGCGGCAAGTGCAAAAGCAGCGCCAAGTGCGACAAGTTTCTTCATCGAATTATCCTCGTTTCCATCCCATTCGTTGACATTGTCCCACGGAAATCGAGGCTTGCCAAGGGCGGACATTGCTGCCCGCCCTTAACAGTTCAGGTTCAGGCCAGTTCCACGGCAACCGCCGTCGCTTCACCGCCACCGATGCAAAGGCTGGCGATCCCGCGCTTTTTGCCCTGTTGCTTAAGCGCATTGAGCAGGGTGACGATGATACGCGTGCCGCTTGCCCCGATAGGGTGGCCAAGCGCCGTGCCGCCGCCGTTCACGTTGATCTTGTCGTGATCGATGCCGATGTCGCGCATGGCAAACATGGCGACGCACGCGAATGCTTCGTTCACTTCCCACAGGTCCACGTCATCGACGCTCCAGCCGGTGGTCTCCAGCAGCTTTTCGATCGCACCAACCGGAGCGATGGTGAATTCCGCCGGGGCCTGGGCATGGGCGGTCAGGCCGGTGATCGTGGCGACGGGGCTCAGGCCCTTGGCTTCTGCCACGCTCTTGCGCGTCATGACGACAGCCGCCGCACCATCGGAGATCGAGGATGAGGTGGCGGCCGTAATCGTGCCATCCTTGGCGAATGCCGGACGCAGGGTCGGGATCTTGTCCGGGCGGCCCCTGCCGGGTGCCTCGTCGGTATCGACGGTTACGTCGCCCTTGCGAGTCTTGACGGTGACCGGCACGACTTCATCGGCGAAGGCACCACTTTCGATAGCCTTGTTGGCGCGGTCCAGCGAAGCGATCGAATATTCGTCCATATCCTCACGCGTAAGCTGGTACTTGTCGGCCATGTCCTGTGCGAAGGTGCCCATTGCTCGACCTTCTTCATAGGCGTCTTCCAGCCCGTCGAGGAACATATGGTCGTATGCCGTGTCATGGCCCGCACGCGCACCGCCGCGATGCTTTTTCAGCAGGTATGGCGCGTTGGTCATGCTTTCCATGCCGCCGGCCACGATGTAATCGACATTGCCGGTGGCCAGGGCTTCTGCACCCATGATCACGGTCTGCATGCCGCTGCCGCAAACCTTGTTGACCGTGGTTGCCTGCGCGCTGAGTGGCAGGCCGGACTTGATCGCGACCTGGCGGGCAGGGGCCTGGCCAAGACCGGCGGGCAGCACGCAGCCCATGTAGACACGGTCGACATCTTCCCCGGCCACGCCGGCGCGCTCCATCGCGGCCTTCACCGCAGTCGCGCCGAGATCGGTTGCAGTGGCTTCGGAGAGCGAGCCCTGCATCGAACCCATCGGGGTCCTGGCATACGAGAGAATGACGATCGGATCGGATTCGTTGAAAGTGGCCATGTTGTGCTTGCCTCGATTGTGCGTGTTACAGAGAAGTCGGTTGGCAGGCTATCTAGGAGGTTAACCGGAAATGCGCAACATTGTGCGGTGCAACATGGTCCTGCTGGTTTGCGCGCTCGGTCTTGGCGGATGCGCCTCTCCGATTGTTGCGCGCGAACGGACAGCCGCCGTTGGTGAGCCATGGCAGGCCATTGATGCATCGACAGGGCAGATCGCCGATATCGATGGGCTGACAGCGCTGGCGGGCGCATTTCCCAATTCATCGTCGGTGCGGCTGCGATTGCTGAACGCTCATGTCGCGGCAGACAATCCTGCAGCGGCCCTGTCGATAGCCGAACAATTGGCTGCGGAAGGCTATGCCTTCTCGCCTGGGGCGCGCGAATATCTTCGGGGCCTGCTGCTCCCGGAGGCTGTCCCGCAATGGCTTGCCGCGAATGATCTCAACTCTGCGCCGATCGCCTCAAGCGCGGTGGTGGCGACCGTTCCTGAAGAGGCACGTCTTCCCGAAGGGCTGGCTGTGCTGGACGATGGCCGTTTCGCAGTTTCCACCATAATCTCGCGCAACCTATGGTTTGGCGGAAATGATGACTGGGAGATCATGCTGATTCCCAAGGCCGGCAACCTCAGCGGAATCGTGGCAGACGATAGCGGGTTTGTCGTTGCCTCAGCCGATCTGGGAATGCTGCCAGAAGAAACCGACATCCTTTCCGGCCTCGTCGCGATCGAGGATGGCGACCAGCCGATCCCGCTAAACGCGCCAGCGGGCGTGCAGCTCTCGGACCTGGCCTTCTTTCGCGACCAGACTGTTTTCGCCAGCGATCCTCTGGGGGGAGGGGTCTATCGTCTCGGCAACATCGCCTCACAGATCGAAACGCTCGTCGCGCCGGGCATCTTGCGCTCACCGCAGGGTATTGCTCCAGGTGAAGACGGCTCGCGGCTGTATATCAGCGATTACCGCTATGGCCTCGCCATGATCGATGCCGAGACAGGCGAAGTCTCGCGCCTTGCTGCCGATAGTCCGATGCTGCTCGACGGGATAGACGGCCTCTGGTTGCACGGCGGCGAACTCATCGCCATCCAGAATGGAATGAGTCCCAAGCGCATCATCGGCCTGCGACTCTCCCAAGACGGCAATCGCATCGTTTCCCTGCGCGTGCTGGAGCAGGCCAACCCGGCGTGGACCGAACCGCTCGGCGGGGATATTCACGACGGGGCGCTGTATTATATCGGCAACGGAAGCTGGGACCTTTTCGAGGAGGGCGGCACCTTGCGCGAAGGTGCGGAACTGCATCCCACCGACATCCGGCGGCTCGAACTTCTGGAAAATCCCACGGAATAGCGCCCTCTTGGCCTTCGGACTGCCTTGCATCGCGGCATGGCATTGCCTAGACGCGCCCTCGAACCCCGCAGCAACCGCCGAGTTTGTTTTGGTCGATCTCGAACAATATTTTCCGATCCTGCTTTTTCTCGTCATAGCGGCGGGTCTTTCAGCAGCTTTCGTTTTCCTGCCGATGGGTGTCTCGCGCCTCACCGGCACGCACAATCCGCAAGCCGCGAAACTGACGGAATACGAATGCGGCTTTCCCGCGTTCGAGGACCCGCGCAGCCAGTTTGACGTGCGGTTCTATCTCGTGGCGATTTTGTTTATCGTCTTCGATCTTGAGGCGGCGTTCCTGTTTCCCTGGGCCGTCAGCCTCGATCTCACCGGCTGGCCGGGCTGGATCACCATGATGATCTTTCTTGGAGAACTCGCCATCGGCCTTGCCTATGCATGGAAGAAGGGAGCTCTGGAATGGGAGTGACCGACAAGCCCGAACCCGCCCTGTACCCGCCGTTTCAGGACGGGGTGGCAAATTCGTCCAACCCCGCACTGGCCGATGCGCCCACCGCCAAGGGCGGTGAGGTGAAGCAGCCCGATGCGGAATATTTCAACGCCATGCAGACAGAGGTGAACGACAAGGGCTTCCTCGTCACCAGCACCGAAGACCTGTTCCAGTGGGCGCGCACCGGCTCCCTGTGGTGGATGACCTTCGGCCTGGCGTGTTGCGCGGTGGAGATGATCCACGTCAACATGCCGCGCTATGACATGGAGCGTTTCGGCGTCGCTCCGCGCGCCAGCCCGCGCCAGTCGGACGTGATGATCGTGGCAGGCACGCTGTGCAACAAGATGGCACCTGCGTTGCGCCGCGTTTACGACCAGATGTCGGATCCGAAATACGTGATTTCGATGGGCAGCTGCGCCAATGGCGGCGGCTATTATCACTACAGCTATTCCGTCGTGCGCGGCTGTGATCGCATCGTGCCGGTGGATATCTATATTCCCGGCTGCCCGCCCACGGCAGAGGCGCTGCTCTATGGCGTGATGCAGCTGCAACGCAAGATCCGCCGCGTCGGCACGATCGAGCGTTGAGGAGCATATAGCTGATGGCAAAAGTCCTGCATTCCGCTCCGCGTTTCACCTCGAACGAGGGCGTTCGCGATACGCTTATGTCCGCACTGGGCGGCATGGCTGTCGATGCGCGCGAGGAATTTGGCGAAATCTCGATCACCGTAAAGCGCGAGAGCATCGAGGATGTTCTCCGCCTGCTGCGGGACGAGCATGATTACCAGCAGCTGATGGAAATCGCCGGGGCTGACTATCCGGGCCGCCCTGAGCGGTTCGAAGTCGTCTACATGCTGCTCAGCCTGACGAAAAACCACCGCGTCATGGTGAAACTTTCGACGGACGAGGCGACGCCCGTTCCCACCGTCACCACGCTGTGGCCGGTGGCTGGCTGGCTGGAGCGCGAAGTTTTCGACATGTATGGCGTCACCTTCGACGGCAACACCGATCTGCGCCGCATCCTCACCGATTACGGGTTCGAAGGCCATCCTTTCCGCAAGGACTTCCCGCTGACAGGCTATACCGAACTGCGTTATTCCGAGGAGGAAAAGCGCGTGGTGTACGAGCCTGTCGAACTGGCGCAGGATTTCCGCAGCTTCGATTTCACCTCGCCGTGGGAAGGTGCCGACTATGTGCTGCCGGGCGACGAAAAAGCCGATGTGCCGCCGGTCGACGATCCCAAGACGACGGAAGTCCCGAAGCAGACCGGTGCGGGTGCCAAGGCTGACGAAAAGGCGGAGGAAACGGTGAGCGCGGGCTCTCCTGCCGAAAAGGACACGGACAAGGGCGATCCTGGCGCTCCTGAAACAACCGAAGACCAGCCCGACCGCGAGGCCAGCAAGGGCGACGTGCATGACACCAAAGGCGCGACCAAGCCGGAGAAGAAGAAATGATCCGCAAATTTGTCCTTTTGACCGCAGCATCTTTGGCGCTGACGGCGTGCGGCGATTCCCAGCAGGTCGTCGAGGACGACTGACCGACTGACGTGGAAACTGGCGATGTCGCCGTTATCCCGGTGCTGGAGAGCGTGAGCCGTGACTCCATCGGTCTCGAATTCGACGAGACGTTGGGCGTCTGTAATTTCATGGCCGACGGTGAAACGCTGCTGATCGCGGGCGTGGCCGACGGCACCGATGGCGTTGGTTTCATCTCTCTGGGTGGAGAGCAGTGCAGCTCGATGGCACCGAACTTGGCGGTCCCGATGCGATTTCTGTCGGCCCAATGATGTTCTCGGGCGATTACACCGTCGAGATCAATCGCGATGAGATTGGCGGCGAAGCGGCGATGGAAAGCACCAGCTACGAAGCGACCCTTACTCTGCGCAAGGATGGCATGAGCGAAGTGGTGTATGGCCCCGGCACGTGGGAGTGTTCGGTATGAGCGGCCTCACTTACGAGCAATCCCCCACCACCGATGGGGAGGAAATCTCCAACTACACGATCAACTTCGGCCCGCAGCATCCTGCCGCGCACGGCGTGTTGCGCATGGTGATGGAGCTGGATGGCGAGATCATCGAACGGATCGATCCGCATGTCGGCCTGCTGCATCGCGGCACCGAGAAGCTGATCGAGTACAAGACCTACCTGCAGGCGCTGCCGTATTTCGACCGGCTCGATTACTGCTCTCCGCTGGCGCAGGAATACACCTACGTCCTCGCCATCGAGAAGCTGCTGAATGTCGAGGTGCCGAGCGCGGCCAGTACCTGCGCGTGCTGTTTGCCGAGCTGACCCGCATCTGCAACCACATGCTCAACATCGGCGCGCATGTGATGGATGTCGGCGCGATGACGCCCAACCTGTGGGTGTTCGAACTGCGCGAAGACTGCATGAACTTCTTCGAGCGGGCTTCGGGCGCGCGCATGCATGCGGCTTGGTTCCGCCCCGGCGGCGTGCATCAGGACGTTCCGCTCAAGCTGCTCACCGATATCGGTGACTGGGTGGATACACGCCTTCCCGAACTGTTCGGCGATGCGATGAGCCTCGTGCTCGACAACCGTATCTTCAAGCAGCGCAATGTCGATATTGCCGTGGTTTCCAAGGACGACGCGGTGAGGTGGGGCTTCTCCGGCCCGATGATCCGGGCAGCCGGCATTCCGTGGGATCTGCGCAAGTCGCAGCCCTATGACGTGTATGACCGGATGGATTTCGAGATTCCCATCGGCACCAATTCCGATTGCTACGACCGCTTCATGGTGCGCGTGAAGGAAGTTTACGAGAGCGCCAAGATCATCAAGCAGTGCCTGGCCGAAATGCCCGAAGGCCCTGTTGTCTCCAGCGATCGCAAGGTCGCGCCGCCCAAGCGCGCCGAGATGAAACAGTCGATGGAAGCGCTGATCCACCACTTCAAGCTCTATACGGAAGGCTTCCACGTGCCCGCGGGCGAAGTCTACGTCGCGACCGAAAGCCCCAAGGGCGAATTCGGCGTCTATCTGGTGAGCGACGGATCGAACAAACCCTATCGCTGCAAGATCCGCCCGACCGCTTTCAGCCACCTTCAGGCGATGGATTTCATGTGCAAGGGCCACATGCTGCCCGACGCAACCGCCATCCTCGGCGCGATCGACGTGGTGTTCGGGGAGTGTGACCGGTGATCCTGCGCGAAATCTTCATTTTCATCGCAGCATTCGCGGCTTTCGCTTCGGCCATCGCGGCCTACCTGGCCGTTTTCCACGGCGAAGTGACGTTGAAAGAAGTGCTTTCCACCGCCTTTGCCGCGGTGATCGGCCTGTATGTGGGCCGCTATATCGAACGGAGGCTGGCTGATGGCCGCGCGTAATATCGCCCCCGATACGCCTGAACTGCGCGAGCGGTGGGGCAGCTTTGCATTCACCGAGGCGGTGAAGGACAAGGCCGACTGGCACATCAGGAAATACCCCGAGGGCCGCCAGAAAAGCGCGGTGATGCCGCTGCTCGACCTGGCGCAGCGTCAGGTGGGTGAGGAAACGAACACGCAAGGCTGGTTGCCGCTGCCGGTGGTGGAGTATGTCGCCGACTATCTCTCGATGCCGGTGATCCGCGTGCTGGAGGTGGCGACCTTCTACACGATGTATAACCTTGTTCCGGTCGGCAAATTCCACGTGCAGGTGTGCGGCACGACGCCTTGTATGCTGCGTGGATCGGACGATATCCTCGCCGCTTGCGCCAAGCGCGGCATGAAAAAGGGCCACACCACCGATGATGGTTTGTGGACCCTTACCGAGGTGGAATGCATGGGCAATTGCGCGACAGCGCCGATGGTCCAGATCAACGATGACAATTACGAAGACCTGACGACAGAGCGGTTCGATGCCGTGCTCGATGCGTTGGCTGCGGGCGAGAACCCGAAGGCCGGCACGCAGGAGCCGGGCCGTCATACGTCCGAACCTTCGGGCGGTCCGACAACGTTGAAGGAAATGGTCGACGCCAATCACGATTATCGGAGCGAGTGGTGATCGACCAGATCGTCCCTATCCTGATCGCCGTCGCGCTGATCGCCATCGCGTGGAAGGTGCTGAAAGGTATCGTGAAAACGGTTGTGCTGGTCGTAATCCTGGCGGCGGTGGCCCTCTGGGTCTTTGGCGGGATGGCGGCATGATGAACAAGCTCGTTCTCCGCCAGATCGCACGCGTCGGGCTTGCGGTGGCCAGCCTTAGTTTCATCGGCGGCGGTGTGCTGATCTGGCTCGGCGTTGACGATCTGGGCGATGGTTTGATGATTTTTGGCGGAGCAGCCTTGCTGGTCTTCGCCTTGTTGCTGGCGAAAACGCCGACAGGAGACAAAGATGCTGGCTGACATGACCGGAAAGGCGCTCGCAAATGCTCGCTGATCGGGATCGCATCTTCACCAATCTATACGGGTTCCAGGACTGGGGCCTGAAGGCCGCGCAAAAGCGTGGCGACTGGGATAACACCAAGGCGCTGATCGAGCGCGGAAACGATTCCATCATCGACGAGATGAAGGCATCCGGCCTGCGCGGTCGCGGTGGTGCGGGTTTCCCCACCGGCATGAAATGGTCGTTCATGCCCAAGGAAAGCAAGGATGGTCGTCCGTCCTTCCTCGTCATCAATGCCGACGAGTCCGAGCCTGGCAGTTGCAAGGACCGCGAGATCATCCGTCACGATCCGCACAAGCTGATCGAGGGCGCGCTGGTTGCAGGTTTCGCCATGCGGGCGAGGGCGGCCTACATCTACATTCGCGGCGAATATATCCGCGAGGCAGAGACATTGCAGGCCGCCATCGATGAGGCTTACGATGCCGGCCTTATTGGCAAGAACGCCAGCGGGTCCGGCTATGATTTCGATGTGTTCATGCATCGCGGTGCGGGCGCCTACATCTGCGGTGAAGAAACCGCGATGATCGAAAGCCTCGAAGGCAAGAAGGGCCAGCCCCGGTTGAAGCCACCGTTCCCGGCAGGTGCGGGCCTTTATGGCTGCCCCACCACGGTGAACAATGTGGAAAGCATCGCGGTGGTCCCCACCATCCTGCGTCGCGGCGGCGAGTGGTTTGCCAGCTTCGGGCGCGAAGGCAATGCCGGCACGAAGCTGTTCCAGATCAGCGGTCACGTGGAAAAGCCCTGCGTCGTCGAAGAAGCCATGAGCATCCCCTTCCGCGAACTGATCGAAAAGCATGCTGGCGGTATTCGCGGCGGATGGGACAATCTGCTGGCGGTGATTCCCGGTGGCTCCTCCGTCCCGCTGGTGCCTGCCGAGCAGATCATGGACGCGCCGATGGATTTCGACGGGTTGAAGGAACTGGGCTCCGGTCTCGGCACCGCCGCCGTTATCGTGATGGACAAGTCCACCGATATCGTGCGCGCCATCAGCCGCATCAGCTATTTCTACAAGCATGAAAGCTGCGGCCAGTGCACGCCGTGCCGCGAAGGCACGGGCTGGATGTGGCGCGTGATGGAGCGACTGCGGGTGGGCGAAAGCACACCTGCCGAAATCGACATGCTGTACGAAGTCACCAAGCAGGTGGAAGGCCACACGATCTGCGCCTTGGGCGATGCTGCCGCATGGCCGATCCAGGGCCTGCTCAAACACTTCCGCCCCGAACTGGAACGCCGCATTTCCGAGCGTGAGAACGCAATGCCGGAGGCGGCAGAGTGATCCGTTCGATAATCTTGATCGCGACCGTCTCGTCCGGACTTTTCGCCATGCCTGCCCTTGCGCAGGATGCCGACGAGAACAACAATGGCTTGCAGACAGGTACGCGCTTCGAACGCGAGGCCGAGACTGCGGACGCTGCCGAGGCCAGGTGGATGCAGAAGCGCGTGGCGAACTGCGTTTTCAATCGCAACAAGGAAGAAGCACGCGAAATTCTCGCGAACAGCAACTTCTACTCGATCCAGTTCGACGCTTTCGATCAGGATCCGGAAACGCTCTTTGACGATCTGAACGTGGATTTCTGCATCGGCCGCCTCATGCGCGGTGCCGACAATCAGGTTTATCACACCTATATGCAAATTCAGTACTCCACCTTGCGCAATCTGCTCGCTGAAGAGGCTTATTTGCAGGACTTCGATGGTCCACCCGCGATAGGTTCAGACACACCTCAGGACATCAGTGGCCGCTTCAACGGTGCCAGGGTCCATCCACAAGTCAGCACCATGGCCTCCCTCGCCGATTGCCTGACCTATAATGCAGGTTCGGCTGCGCATGATTTGCTGCGTGCCCGTCCCGGGTCCGATGACGAAGAAGATGCAATCGCCGCACTTGGTCCGGTGATCGTAACCTGCGCCAACACCGAAGAGCAGCAATTGCAAATACCAACCTCGCTCATTCGCCAAATGGCCGCCGACGGCCTTTGGTCGCGAAGCTATTACGGCTCGGCCGTAGCAGGAGAGGGCTAATGCCCACAGTCAAAGTAGACGGACAGGAAATCGAGGTTCCGGACGGCGCGACCGTTCTTCAGGCCTGCGAGCTCGCGGGCAAGGAAATCCCGCGTTTCTGTTATCATGAACGCCTGAGCATTGCGGGCAATTGCCGCATGTGCCTGGTCGAGGTGAAGCCCGGTCCGCCCAAGCCGCAGGCGAGCTGCGCGCTGCCCGCCACCGAGGGGCAGGAAATCCGCACCGATAGCGAGATGGTGAAAACCGCGCGCGAAGGGGTGATGGAATTCCTGCTGATCAATCACCCGCTCGATTGCCCGATCTGCGATCAGGGCGGGGAGTGCGACCTGCAGGACCAGGCAATGATGTATGGTCGCGGTGCCACGCGCTATCACGAGAACAAGCGTGCCGTGACCGAGAAGTTCATGGGCCCGCTGATCAAGACGATCATGACCCGCTGCATCCATTGTACCCGCTGCGTGCGCTTCTCGGAAGAGATTGCCGGCGTGGACGAGATCGGCGCGCTCTATCGCGGCGAGGACATGCAGATCACCACTTACCTGGAGCAGGCAGCCAAGCACGAACTGTCCGCCAACGTGATCGATCTGTGCCCGGTCGGCGCGCTTACCAGTGGCCCGTATGCCTATAAATCGCGGCCGTGGGAGCTGAAGAAGACCCTGGGGATCGACGTGTCCGACGCGGTCGGCTCCAACATCCGGATCGACAGCCGTGGCCGCGAAGTGTTGCGCGTGCTGCCGCGGGTGAATGACGATGTGAACGAGGAGTGGATTTCGGACAAGGCGCGCTACCAGGTCGATGGCCTGACGCGCCGCCGCCTCGACAAGGTGTGGATCCGCAAGCGCGGGAAGCTGGCAGAGGCGAGCTGGGACGAGGCTTTCAAGATGATTGCCAAAGCCAGGCCGGGCAAGGCCATCGCCGCTGTCGCGGGTGACATGGTGGATTGCGAAACGATGTTTGCCGCCAAGGCGCTGTTGAAGGCGTCAGGCTCAAACCTTGTCGAAAGCCGCCAGACGGGCATGGACTACGACGTGTCCAACCTGGCTGCTGTCAATTTCAACAGCACCTTTGCCGGGATCGAGGAGGCGCAAGCAATCCTCATCGTCGGCAGCCAGATCCGCTGGGAAGCACCGCTGATCAACGTGCGGCTGCGCAAGGCCGTAAAGCGTGGCGCGAAGGTGTTCGCGGTCGGGCCGGAATGGGATACCACCTACCCGACTGAATTCCTTGGTGAAGATGTTAGCGTGCTGGGCGATTTGCCCGCGCATGTCAGCGATGCTTTCAAGGGCGCGGAAAACGCTGCCGTCATTCTGGGCGCAGGCGGTTTCGCCGCCGGTGCCCACGGCGCGGCCATGCGCGCCGCCGAAGAGCTTGGCGCCACGTTCAATGCGCTGCACACTGCAGCAGCGCGCATGGGTGCCTTGATGCTCGGCTTTTCCAGCAAGGGCGGCATTGCCGACCTCGTCTCGGCCAAGCCCAAGGTCGTGCTGGCGCTGGGCGCGGACGAAGTGGACTGGAGCCAGTTCGCGGACAGCCTGAAAGTCTATATCGGCCATCACGGCGACAAGGGCGCCCATGCGGCCGACATTATCCTGCCTGCCTCCGCCTACACCGAAAAAGCCGGTACCTATGTGAATACAGAGGGGCGTGTGCAGATGTCGGACAAGGCGATCTTCGCTCCCGGCGACGCGCGTGAAGACTGGACGATCCTGCGCGCCCTGGCAGATGCCCTGGGTGTCAGCGTCGGCTTCGACAGCTTCGACCAGTTGCGTGCCGCCATGGTGGCAGAGGTGCCCGCACTTGGGGAGGAAGGCCTCGCCGATTACGGTGCTATCTCGTCGGCACCCGCAGGTGCATCCGCTTCCGGCAAGCTTGGCTATCCGATCAAGGATTTCTACCTCACCAATTCGATCGCCCGCGCCAGCGTGGTGATGCAGCGGTGCTCGGATGAATTGCTGCATGGCGACGCCCTGCAGGAGGCTGCGGAATGACCGAGTTTTTCATCTCTCTCGGCATGGATGCCACTTGGGCGATATTCGTCGCTTCGTTGTGCGGCGTGCTGCTGATTGCTTTCCCGCTGATGCTGGCCGTGGCGCTCATCATCTATTGCGACCGCAAGATCTGGGCCGCCATCAACCTGCGGCGTGGACCGAACGTGGTCGGACCTTTCGGGATCCTGCAAAGCTTTGCCGATGGTCTGAAGGTATTCCTGCAGGAAACCATCATTCCAAGCGCCGCGAACAAGGGCATTTTCATCCTTGCGCCGATCGTCACCTTCACGGTGGCGCTGCTCGCCTGGGCGGTGATCCCGTTCGATGCGGGTGTGGTGCTGGCCGATATCAACGTCGGCCTGCTCTACATCCTCGCGATTTCATCGCTGTCTGTCTACGGCATCACGATGGCGGGCTGGGCGTCCAACTCGAAGTACCCGTTCTTCTCCGCCATGCGCGCTGCCGCGCAGATGATTTCGTACGAAGTCTCCATCGGCTTCATCCTTGTGTGCGTGGTGCTCTATGCGGGCACCTTCAACCTCTCGGCCATTGTCGAGGCGCAGCGCGGGCACGGCTTCGGGATCGTCAACGGCTATTACTTCAACCTGTTGCTGTTCCCGATGTGGGTGGTATTCTTCATCTCCAGCCTCGCCGAAACGCAGCGCGTTCCTTTCGACCTGACCGAGGCGGAAAGCGAGCTCGTCGCCGGTTACCAGACCGAATATTCCAGCATGGCCTTCGCGCTGTTCTGGCTGGGCGAATATGCCAACATCCTGTTGATGTGCAGCCTCAACACGCTGTTGTTCTTCGGTGGCTGGCTGCCGCCGGTGGACTGGGCCCCGCTGTACTGGGTGCCGGGGATCATCTGGTTCCTGCTGAAGACGTTCTTCTTCTTCTTCATGTTCAGCTGGGTGATGGCGACCGTACCGCGCTACCGCTACGACCAGCTGATGCGCCTTGGCTGGAAGGTGTTCCTGCCGATGAGCCTGATCTTCGTTGTCCTCATCTCCGGATGGCTGATGCTGACGCGGTATGACGACCCTGAATATGATTGTGTCCCGGTCGCCGCAGAAGGCACCGTTGCCACCGATACCGTTCTGTGCGGCCCTGAAAGAATTACCCCATGACCGTCGCCCATCTCATAAAATCGTTCACCTTGTGGGAATTCCTCAAGGCCCACGCCTTGACGCTGAAGTACTTCTTCAAACCCAAGGTGACGATCAACTATCCGTTCGAGAAGAACCCGCTGTCCCCTCGTTTTCGCGGAGAGCATGTGCTGCGCCGTTATCCCAACGGGGAAGAACGCTGCATCGCCTGCAAGCTGTGCGAGGCGGTGTGTCCGGCGCAGGCGATCACCATCGAGAGCGAGCCGCGTTCCGACGGCAGTCGCCGCACCACGCGCTATGACATCGACATGACCAAGTGCATTTACTGCGGCTTCTGCCAGGAAGCCTGTCCGGTGGATGCCGTAGTCGAGGGGCCGAACTTCGAATACGCGACCGAAACGCGCGAGGAACTGCTTTATGACAAGGCAAAACTGCTGGCGAACGGGGACAAGTGGGAGCGTGCGATTGCCGCGAACCTTGAAGCCGACGCGCCCTACCGCTAACCGCGCCGCAAAACTCGACGCGCGTTGATTTCTAGGGGTTCATTTTGATCGTCTTCGCTTTCTATCTGTTTGCAGCATTGATGCTCGCCTCTGGCGCGTTCACGATCTTTGCCCGCAACCCGGTGCATTCCGTGCTCTGGCTGATCCTCGCCTTCTTCAACGCGGCGGGCCTGATGGTGCTAGTCGGCGCGGAGTTCCTCGCGATGCTGCTGGTGGTGGTTTACGTGGGCGCGGTCGCGGTGCTGTTCCTGTTCGTGGTGATGATGCTGAACATCGATTTTGCCGAAATGCGCGCAGGCTTCATGAAGAACGCGCCGCTCGGCGTCGCCATCGCCGTGGTCTTGCTGGCAGAACTGGTGCTGGGCATCGGTGCCTATCGTGCGGGCAATCTTGCGCTTGGCACGCCCGATGGCAGCGCCACGCCGTTGGTGGGTGAAAGCAATATCGAGAGCCTCGGCGCACTTGCTTTATGGCAATTACCTGTTCCTGTTCGAAACCGCAGGCATCATCCTGCTGGTTGCCATGATTGGCGCCATCGTGCTGACCCACCGCGAACAGCGCAGCACGCGCGGCCACCAGGATATTGCCAAGCAGAACGCGCGCAACCCGAACGAGGCAACGCGCAATGTCAGCCCCGAAGTGGGCAAGGGGGTCGAGCTGTGATTGGTATCGAACATTACATCGTTGTGAGCTCGATCCTGTTCGTGCTTGGCGTGCTCGGCATCTTCCTGAACCGCAAGAACATCATCATCATCCTCATGGCGATCGAGCTGATCCTGCTTTCGGTGAACCTGAACCTGGTCGCCTTCAGCGCATATCTGAACGATCTGACCGGACAGGTCTTCGCCATGTTCGTGCTGACCGTGGCTGCGGCAGAGGCCGCCATCGGCCTTGCCATTCTTGTGACCTATTTCCGTAATCGCGGCACCATTGCGGTGGACGACGTGAACCGGATGAAGGGATAGATCTTGAACTCGATCCTTATCATCGTTTTCGCGCCGCTGCTGGCTGCGATAATCGCCGGGCTGGGCGGCCGCCTGATGGGCCACACCGCCGCCAAGGTGTTGACCACGGGCGCGCTGTTCCTGGCGTGCGGGCTCAGTTGGCCGATCTTCCTGTCGTTCGTTGGCGGGGATGCAGAAGCCAGCGTCCTGCCGGTGCTTGACCTGGGTGCAGTCGGGCGCAATGACATTCGACTGGGCGCTGCGGGTCGATACGTTGACGGCCGTCATGCTGGTGGTGATCACCACCGTTTCCGCGCTCGTTCACCTGTATAGCTGGGGCTACATGGACGAGGACCCGGACCAGAGCCGGTTCTTCGCCTATCTCTCGTTGTTCACCTTCGCCATGCTGATGCTGGTGACCGCGAACAACCTGGTGCAGATGTTCTTCGGTTGGGAAGGCGTGGGCCTCGCCAGCTACCTGCTGATCGGGTTCTGGTACAAGAAGCCATCCGCCAATGCCGCCGCGATCAAGGCTTTCGTGGTGAACCGCGTGGGCGACCTTGGCTTCATGCTGGGTATCTTCGGCACCTTCCTGGTGTTCCAGACCACCAGCATTCCAGAAATCCTTGCTGCCGCGCCTGCCATGCAGGGCAGCACCATCACCTTCATGGGCGCGCGCTGGGATACCATGACGATCCTTTGCCTGCTGCTGTTCGTGGGCGCGATGGGCAAGTCTGCGCAGCTGGGTCTGCACACCTGGTTGCCCGACGCCATGGAAGGCCCCACGCCGGTTTCCGCGCTGATCCACGCGGCCACCATGGTGACCGCTGGCGTATTCATGGTCTGCCGCCTTTCCCCCATGTTCGAAGCTGCACCCGACGCATTGGCTGTAGTGACCGTGGTTGGCGCTGCCACCTGCTTCTTTGCCGCGACCATCGGCACCACGCAGTGGGACATCAAGCGCGTGATCGCCTATTCCACCTGTTCGCAGCTGGGATACATGTTCTTTGCCGCAGGCGTTGGCGCCTATGGCGCGGCAATGTTCCACCTGTTCACGCACGCGTTCTTCAAGGCGTTGCTGTTCCTTGGCGCGGGCAGCGTGATCCACGCCATGCATCATGAGCAGGACATGCGGTATTACGGCGGGCTGCGGAAACAGATTCCCTTTACTTTCTGGGCAATGATGTTCGGCACCCTGGCGATTACCGGGGTGGGCGTTTACCACCTTGGCGCAGGCTTCGCGGGCTTCTGGTCGAAAGACGCCATTCTTGAAGTGGCATACGCTTCGGCAGGCGAATACTCGTCGCTCGCCTTCTGGCTGGGCACTATCGCCGCGCTTCTCACCAGTTTCTACAGCTGGCGCCTGATGTTCCTCACCTTCTGGGGTAAACCGCGCTGGATCGAGAGCGAGCATATCCAGCACGCCGTGCACCACGGACATGACGAGCCGGACGAAGCCAATCCCGCCGCGCAGGAAGATTCCGGCCACGACGTAACGCATGCTGTGCCGGATCCCGAGCATGGCGACGGGACCGGTGGGTATCACCCGCATGAAAGCCCGGTGACCATGCTGATTCCGCTGGCCGTGCTCAGCATCGGCGCGATTTTCGCAGGTCAGATCTTCCACGACGCTTTCCTTGAACAGGAAGGTTTCTGGAACGGGTCCATCGCTTACAACGCAGGATTGATACACGCGATGCACGAAGTGCCTACGTTGGTGAAATATGCTGCTCTTATCGTGATGGTGATCGGCTTCGTAGGTGCCTGGTATGCCTATATCCGCAACACCAGCGTTCCGCGCCGGACTGCCGAGCAGCTTGGCCCCATCTATCGCTTCGTCCTGAACAAGTGGTATTTCGACGAACTCTACAATTTCCTCTTCATAAAGCCCGCCTTCTGGCTCGGTCGCCTTTTCTGGAAAAAGGGTGACGAGGGCACGATCGATCGTTTCGGACCGAACGGCGTTGCCTGGGTCGTGTCGCAGGGCAGCGGCTTTGCGAAGAAGGTCCAGTCCGGTTATCTTACGAGTTACGCCCTGATCATGCTGCTAGGCCTTGTTGCCGCTATCACCTGGGTGCTGTTCTGATGGGCGGCTTTCCTATTCTTTCCGTCATGCTGCTGGTGCCCCTGCTGGGCGCTATCGCCTGCCTGTTCCTGGAGGCGAAGTCTGCACGCATGGTTGCGCTGCTGGCCACGCTGATCAATCTGGCGCTGGGCATCGTGCTGTGGGTCAATTATGATATCGGCGGCGCGCAGTGGCAGTTTACCGAGCGCGCAGACCTGTTTGCCGGCTTCGACTACGCGCTTGGCATCGATGGCATTGCGTTGATGCTGATCATGCTCAGCGTGTTCCTGATGCCGATCTGCATCGGGGCAAGCTGGGAAGCCATCACGAAGCGGGTAGGCGAATACATGGCGGCCTTCCTGCTGATGGAAGTGCTGATGATCGGCGTGTTCGCCGCGCAGGATATCTTCCTGTTCTACATCTTCTTCGAAGCCGGCCTGATCCCGATGTACCTTATCATCGGCGTATGGGGCGGGCAGAACCGCATTTACGCGGCTTACAAATTCTTTCTCTATACGCTGCTCGGCTCTGTCCTGATGCTGATCGCGATGCTGTGGATGGTGAACGAGGCTGGCACCAGCTCCATTCCCGTGCTGATGGAGTATGATTTCGCCCCCGACGCGCAGACGTGGCTGTGGCTGGCCTTCTTTGCCAGCTTCGCCGTGAAAATGCCGATGTGGCCGGTTCATACATGGTTGCCCGACGCCCACGTTCAGGCACCTACCGCCGGTTCCGTCATTCTGGCGGGCGTCCTGTTGAAACTGGGTGGATATGGCTTCATTCGCTTCAGCCTGCCGATGTTCCCCGATGCCAGCGCCGAGTTTGGTTGGCTGGTCTGGGGCCTTTCGATGGTTGCTGTGGTGCTCACCAGCCTGATCGCGCTGGTGCAGGCCGATATGAAGAAGCTGATCGCCTATAGCTCCGTTGCGCATATGGCGATTGTGACGGTGGGCCTGTTCGCATTCAATGTGCAGGGCCTGGAAGGCGCGATGATGATCATGCTGGGCCACGGCCTTGTATCTGGCGCGCTGTTCCTGTGCGTTGGCGTGATTTACGACCGCCTCCACACACGCGAGATCGATCGTTATGGCGGCCTTGCCATCAACATGCCCGCTTACGCCGCATTGTTCATGCTTTTCACGATGGCAAGCGTAGGATTGCCGGGCACGAGCAACTTCGTGGGTGAATTCCTGGCACTGGCGGGCATCTACCAGGTCAACAGCTGGGTCGCCTTCGTCTGCACAACCGGCATTATCCTTGGCGCCGCCTACATGCTCTACCTTTATCGCCGCGTCATTTTCGGCATCCAGAAGAATGCAGACGCAGCAGCCATGCCCGATCTCTCCGTACGCGAATACCTGCTGCTGGGCCCGATCGCCGCAGCCGTGTTGTGGATGGGCGTTTATCCTGAAAGCTTCCTTGCTCCCATGCGCGCCGATATCGAAGTTCTCGACACCCGCCTTGCCGCAGCCGCGCCCGAAAGTGACGCGCAACTGGCAATAGGGGAGGGCGCACCACCGGAAGCAGAGCATGCCGAAGGGGGGGCGCACTGATGGACTATCAAAACTCCCTCGCGCTGGTAGCGCCCGAGATCATCCTCTCGCTTTCCGGCCTCGTGCTGCTGCTGCTCGCCGCATGGGGCGGTGACAAGGGCGCACGCATCATTTCCATCGCCGCCACCATCGCACTGGGCGGGGCCTTCGCGCTGGTTGCAGTTGCCGTGTGCAGCGGTGCAGGTGGGCCTGACACGATTGCCTTTGGCGGCCAGTTCCGAGCCGACGCCTTTGCCGGTCTTGCCAAGCTGATGATCTTTGCCTCCAGCGGCGCAGCTCTCATCGTTGCCCCCCGCTTCTTCGAGCGGGCAGGGGACATGCGGGCCGAATTTCCCGTGCTGGTGCTGTTCGCCGCGCTGGGCATGAGCATCATGGTTTCGGCGGCCGATCTGATGACGCTTTACATCGGGCTCGAGCTTAATTCGCTGTCCGCCTATGTGCTGGCCGCGATCCTGCGGGATGACGAGCGCAGCGCCGAAGCGGGCCTCAAGTACTTCGTACTGGGCGGCCTCGCCTCGGGTATCCTGCTGTTCGGCATGAGCCTGATCTATGGCTTTACCGGCACGACGAATTTCGCCGGGATCGCTGTCGCTGTTTCCGATGGTCTTTCCACCGGGCAGCTGTTCGGCCTTACTTTCGTGCTGGCGGGCCTTGCCTTCAAGATCAGCGCCGCGCCGTTCCACATGTGGACGCCCGACGTCTACGAGGGCGCACCCACTCCGGTCACCATGTTCTTCGCCAGCGCGCCCAAGGTAGCGGCGATTGCATTGCTCGCCCGCGTATCGCTGGAAGCCTTTGGCACGCAGGCCGATGCGTGGCGCCAGATCGTGATCTTCGCCGCGCTGCTGTCCATCGTGATCGGCGCGCTTGGCGCCATCGGCCAGCAGAACGTGAAGCGCCTGCTGGCCTATTCCTCAATCAACAACGTCGGTTTCATCCTGATCGGACTGGCTGCGGGAACGCTGGCAGGCGCCAGTGCCATGATGGTGTATCTTGCCATTTACGTAGTGATGACCATCGGCAGCTTTGTTGCCGTACTGCTGATGCGCGACGCGAATGGCAACCAGGTAGAGAACGTGTCCGACCTGGCTGGCCTTTCCACTACCCGGCCGGCGCTGGCGTGGTGCCTGATGGCGCTGATGTTCAGCCTTGCCGGCATTCCGCCGCTGTTCGGCTTCTGGGGCAAGTTCGTGGTGTTCCAGGCCGTGGTGGAGGCCGATCTGCTCGCCTTGGCGGCAATCGGTATCGCGGCATCGGTGATCGGCGCGTTCTACTATATCAAGATCGTCAAGGTGATGTTCTTCGATGAAGCGGTGGATACGGTGAAGGGCGAAAGCGACACGCCGCATTGGGCCTTGCTCGCCATCTGCGCGCTTCTGATCTCTCCGCTCGGCTACCTCCTGATCGGCCCTCTGGGCAATCTGGCAGACATGGCCGCAGCCTCGCTCGCCGTCGCGTTCTGATTTGACCCCCACGATCGAGTACGTCCCCGAGACCGGCAGCACCAATGCCGACTTGGTCGCGCGTCTCGCGCGAGGCGACCTTGTGCCAGAGGGGCATTGGCTGGTCGCGGATCGCCAGACCGCCGGGAGAGGACGGCACGGCCGCAGCTGGATCGATGCGCCGGGCAATTTCATGGGCTCAACCGCCGTGCGCCTGCATGATCGCGATCCTTCCCCTGCAACGCTCAGTTTCGTGGCGGCGCTGGCGGTGTACGAGGCCGTGCTGCCCGCATTGGCCAACCCGTCCGCACTGATGCTGAAATGGCCGAACGACGTGTTGCTCGACGGGGCGAAGTTCTGCGGCTTGCTCCTCGAATGCGAAGCGGGCCACGCGGTCATCGGCATCGGTGTGAACCTCGCCGCCGCGCCCGCGGTTGCGGACCGGAAGGTGAAGGCGCTGTCTGACACGGGGCCAGCGCCTGCTCGTGACGCATTCGCCGAAGCCCTTGCCGCGCAGCTGGCGTTGGAAATCCAGCGCTGGCGCGAATATGGCACAGGGCCGATCATCAACAGATGGAAGGCCGCCGCCCACAAACGGGGTACGCCGCTCAGCGTACATGATACCGGCGGCAAACGGCTGTCGGGCACATTCGATGGCCTCGACGATCACGGCGCGCTACGCTTGCGCCTGCCCGATGGCACCACACATGTGGTGCACGCTGGCGATGTCTTGCTGGAGGAAAGTTGATGCTGCTCGCCGTCGATGTCGGCAACACCAATGTCGTTTTCGCCCTGTTCGAGGGAACGGATATCCGCGCGCGCTGGCGCATTGCGACCGATGGCCGCCGCACGGGTGACGAATATGCGACCTGGCTGCTGCAATTGCTCGCCATCGAGGGGATCGAGCGCAGCGCAGTCACGAGCATTATTTTCGGGTCGGTCGTGCCGCGCGCCGATCACAACCTTTCCGTGCTGGCGAACAAGTATTTTGGCATCGAACCGCTGATCGCGGGTGAAGGCAAGGCCGACTGGGGTTTCGAAATCGATGTCGAGCAGCCCAAATCGCTGGGCGCAGACCGCGCACTCAATTGCATCGCCGCGCACCAACTTGTCGGCGGTGACATGATCGTGGTGGATTTCGGCACCGCGACCAAGTTCGAGGCTGTCGATTATAACGGCGCATACAAGGGCGGCATCATTGCCCCCGGCATCAACCTTTCGCTGGATGCGCTGGTGGGCAAGACGGCAAAGCTGCCGCGCATTGCCATCGAAGCGCCCGATACCGCCAATGTGATTGGCCGCAATACAGAAGACCAGATGTTGATAGGGGTCTTTTGGGGGTATGTGGCGATGATGGAAGGGTTGATAGAGCGCATGAAAGCGCAGATCGGCCGCCCCGTTACCGTTGTTGCAACTGGCGGACTTGCGATCCTGTTCGACCAGAAGACCGATATTTTCGACCGTATAGACGCCGACCTTACCATCCGCGGCCTGCAGATCCTGGCCCAGCGCGCAGGAGCGACATGAAGAAAGATTTCACCCCGCAGGACGAATTGCTGTTCCTGGCCCTAGGAGGGTCCGGCGAGATCGGCATGAACGTCAATCTCTATGGCTGCCAGGGCAAGTGGCTGATGGTGGACCTGGGGATGAGCTTCGGCTCGAATGAATATCCGGGCACCGAACTGATGTTTGCCGACCCCGAATTTATCGAGGAGCGCAGCCGCGACCTGCTCGGCATCGTGCTGACCCACGCGCATGAAGATCATATCGGCGCGATTCCCTATTTTGCGGCCGACCTGGGCGTGCCGCTTTACGCCACGCCGTTCACCGCAGACCTGATCCGGCGCAAGCTGGACGAGGCCGGACTGACGCGCGAGATCAAGCTCAACGTGATCGAGGAAGATCACGGGCAGATCGACATCGGTCCGTTCACCATCACCTACATCCCGCTCGCTCACTCGATTGCAGAGGGCAATGCGCTGCTGATCGACACGCCTTATGGTCGGGTTTTTCATACCGGCGACTGGAAGCTGGACGACGAGCCGCAGATCGGCACCCCGGCAACCGAAGAAGAACTGTCCGAAATCGGTGACGAGGGCGTTCTGGCAATGGTTTGCGATTCCACCAATGTCTTCAATCCGGTGCCGTCCGGCAGCGAAGGTGCCGTTTATCGCGGATTGCTGGAAGAGGCACAGAAACATGCGGGCAAGCGAGTGCTGGTGTCCACCTTTGCCTCCAACGTTGCCCGGCTGAAAACGCTGGGCGCGGTGGCCCAGCAGACCAACCGCCGCCTCTGCGTCGCCGGACGTTCGCTCGACCGGATGATCGAGGTGGCGAGTGCGAACGGCTACCTGGATGATTTCCCCGATACGGTGGATTTCGACACGGCGATGGGCCTGCCGCGCGGCGAAGTGATGATCATTGCCACGGGCGGGCAGGGCGAACCGCGCGCCGCGCTTTCGCGCATTGCCGACGGGAACCACCCACTTACGCTCGACGAGGGCGACGTTATTCTCTTCTCAAGCCGCGTCATCCCCGGCAATGACATCGCGATCGGCCGGGTGCAGAACCAGTTGGCGGAGCGCGGCATCGTGATGGTGACCGACAGGCAGAGCGAAATTCATGTCTCCGGCCATCCCGGACGGCCAGAGCTAGAAGCACTCTACGGATGGCTCCGGCCCGAGATCCTCGTACCCGTGCATGGCGAAATCCGGCACATGCAGGAACAGGCGCGCGTCGGACGCGCCGCGGGAATTGCGCACGCCGTGTTCCAGAAGAACGGCGATATCGTGCGGCTTGCGCCCGGCAGTCCCGGAAAGATCGCAGAAGTGCAGACAGGAAGGCTTGTCCTGGATGGCGACATAATCGTTCCATCCGATGGGGATGCCATCACCATGCGTCGCCGGTTGTCGCGCGATGGTT
Organism: uncultured Alphaproteobacteria bacterium; assembly: GCA_963783265.1. GTDB lineage: Bacteria > Pseudomonadota > Alphaproteobacteria > Sphingomonadales > Sphingomonadaceae > Alteraurantiacibacter. The sequence goes on from CAWAMU010000010.1 coordinate 577,752, forward strand.
TGCTGATTGTGGTGCTCGACCAGACGGGCGGCGTGCAGATCGAAGGGATCGGCCTGCCATTGGACGAGGATTACGAAGACTTCGTCGAAGAGGCGGAAACCGATGTGAAGACCTCTCTGGCCAAGCTGAAGGGCAAGCGCGGACAGGATCGCGAAGCCGTCATGGAAGCGGCACGCCTTGCCGCGCGTCGAGCGGCGCAACGGTGGTGTGGCAAGAAACCGCAGACGCGCGTAATCATTGCCGGGGAATAGGAAAGCCTGACGTCATGAAGATAACGTCGATCGTCGCCATTTACCTACTGTTCTGGGTGATGTGCGCATTCCTGCTGCTGCCATTCGGGGTGAAGACCCACGATGAGGCGGGCATCGAGAAGGTGCCCGGCCAGGCCGACAGTGCACCCGCCAATTTCCGACCCGGCAGGCTGAGCTTTCGGGCCACAATTCTTGCGGCGGTGCTGACGGCGTTCTTCGTTGCAAATTATTCGCAGCAATGGATCACGGTGGAAGACATCGACCTGCTTGGCCAGCTTGGTCCTCATTGAAGGCTTAATCGCGCAATCTGTCGATGGCCTGCGCCAGTGCCACGTAAAGTTTGCCCATATCGCTGGATAGCAGGGTGACCGCCATCGCATGCCCATCGCGCGTTGCCAGGATACCGCGCAACATTGCCTCGAAATCATGGATGTAGCGGTTAACCGTCTCACGGAATTCCGCGTCTTCCGAATACACCGCGCTGATCTGGCGCGCCTCGTGCTTGTCGAGAAGTCGGACCGCGCGGCGTGTGAAGATACCCCGGTCGCCGCGCAGGTAATGTGCCCACTGCGTATCGCCGATATCGTTATCGAATGCCTTTGCAATGTCGATCGAGCTGGAGTTCAGCGCTTCGGTGATAAGCGCCATGCGTCGTGCAAAGTCGGAATCGATATGCTCTTCGGCCTTCTCGCGGGCATATTCCACGCGCTGTTCAAGATTGGCCGCCAGTTCATCGATGCGGGACAATTGCTCGCGCAGCAGTTGCGCAGTTTCCCGCCCGGCTTCATCCGCCCGCGTGGTGGCCTGTTCCAGCTCGCCGATAGTCTCCTTCGCGTGGCGACGCATGGCTTCGGCAAGCTGATCCCGGCTCGCTTCGGCGACCTGCTGGGCCAAAGCCGTGACTGCCTCTGTCTGTTCGCCGCGCAGGTTTTCCAGGACAGAAGCGGATGCAGCGCTCAGCATCTCGATGGCTTCGCGCAATTCTTGCGAAGTACGTTCTGCCACCTTTTCCGTTTCGGTGGTAACGACGACCAGCTGGTTCTCCAGCGCGGTTAGCTGCTCGAGAGAGTTGGCCCCCGAATTGCGGGTCTTGTCCAGTTGCCCCGCCAGGTTGCTGCTGCGCGTTTCGGCATCCTTGATCAGCCCGTGCAATTCCCTCGCCGTCGTGCTGAATGAGGCAAGGCGCGTTTCGGCTGCGGTCACCGCGTCGGACAAGGCGCCTTCGGAATGGTCGGCGCTGGACCGGATGATTTCGAGCAGACGCACGCTGTCGTCGGTCAGACGGCCGAGGAAATCGCCACTTTCGTTCAGCATTGCGCGATTTTGCGACAGGCGTTCTGACAGGGCCTCTGCCGCCTCTGCGACCCTTTCTCCGGTATCGTCGGCTTGTGCACCAAGCTGCACGATCTCGCTATCGATCGCCGTAAGCCGCCCGGCGAGGGCCTCTCCGCGCTCGGCAAGTCCGGCAACGTGGGCAAGGTGCTCTTCCTGCCGTTCGATAACCCGCCGATCAAAATCGGCAATACGCTCTTCGAGGACGGCAAGCGCTTCGTTCTGGCTGTCTTCGTTGGCCTGGCGACGCTGGGCAAAGTCCTCCTCGAACGCGGCCATGCTGTCCGACAGGCGACGATCCACCTTGGTGGCCTCGTTGTTCAGCGCGACGAGCCGCATCCGGGCATTCGTCATCGCCGTTTCGTCCAGCTTGATCACCCCGTCGAGAACTTCCTTCATGCGATCCTCGAGCCCGGTAATGGCGCTGGACCAGCGCGCGGCAGCTTCGGCCTGGCCGCCATCCATGGATTCGACAAGTTTCTCGCCTTCGACCCGCAGGGCGACAAGGCGCTCCCGCATGGCTGACGCAGCCTTGGTCTCACGGTCATGCAGGGCTTCGGCATCATCGCGCAACTGGCGTGCCAACGCCTCCGACCGGGAGGCTATGGCATCAAAAACACGTTCTTCCGATACATCGAGTTCCCGACGGAATTCATTGCTGCTGGCACGCAGCCCTTCAAACCTTTGACCGGCAAGATCGCCCAACGCGACGATCTGTTTTTCAAATGCCGCAAGCGTGGCGTCCACCTTCTCGCCGATTTGCGTGACATGCCTCTCGCCAGCCTCGCCAAAGCTGTTCAGCCGTTCGAACGCAGCCACAAGGGCATCGACCCGATCCTGCGCGGATTGGCCAGCACCGCCGAGCTGGTTGTTCATATCGCGGGCGGAATTGGTAAGCACCGGCAACTGGTCGCGCAGGGTTTCCATATTGCCAACCGCGGTTTCGCTGACATGGCCGATGTTCTCGACCTGCGCGGAATTGTCACGAACGAGATCCTGCAGCCGATCGGCATTGCTGGAGATACGCTCGACAGCAACGCGCCCAAGGGTTTCCAGATCGCGTGACTGGGATTCTATGAAGTCGCGAGCAAGGGCCAGTTCGCGATTCACCACCAGCAGGCGGCTTTCCAGTTGCGAAGACTCGTGCGCCAGTGCGCGGGCGGCATCGGTGAAGCGATTGGCTTCGCGCCGGCTGTTACGCATGGCGATAAGGTAAAGGCCGATCAGCAGGACCAGCGGCACCGACCACTGCACAATCCATTCAATCCACTGGTCGGGTGTTGCCCCGGCCAGCATCTGCTGGTGATGAACCCAGACAAAGAAACCCGTCCAACCAATCGCGGCGATCGCCGTCAGCGCAGGGGCGATCCATATGCCGCGTGGCTTCGCGGGTTCATCTTCCCACGTTTGCTCCTCATAAACCTCTTCCTCTGAGGTTTCGTAGATTTCATCTCCGGCGGCATCGACGGGGGATTCGTCGACGGTAGCGGTAGCAATATCGTCCTGCGAGGGGACAAGGTTTTTCCAGCGGCTCATGATTCTTCCTTAACACACGGTAAAGGGGTTGGAACCATGCCAATGGTTAAAACCCACCGCGCAACCGATGCTGGCGACAGTTTGCCGGTTTCGCTCCTCGCGCGGCTTGGCATGTGCAGCTTCCGGTCTTAGCTACGCGGGGATGCTCGATTGGAATACGATAAAATGCGCGCGGCATTGATTGCGCTCCCGCAGCCGGGTGAAAGCGATTTGCCTGCCATTGCCGGGAAATCGCTGGCCCATCGGCAATTGCTATTCGCACGCGAATTGGGTTGCGACAGCGTGATCGCCCATGGCGGCGGAGCATCTCCTGACGGGATCGACCTGCGCCATGCTGCCGAGCACCTTGGCATGAAATATCAGGTCATCACCAACAGCCATGCCTTGCCCGGTATTATCGGCGATGAAGACAGTCTCTTGGTGTTGCAACCCGGCCTGCTCCCGGAATCGAGGGCGGCGCTGGACCTGCTTCGTGCTGAAGGGGATCGCGTCTTGGTGGTTTCGGCCGGTCCCGGTTCGAGCGCCGGCTTCGAGCGAATCGACCTTGATCGCGCATGGGCTGGCGCCCTCTCGATGCCGGGACGTTGGCTGGGAAAGCTTGCCAGCCTGCCGGAGGACATTGCTCCCCACGGCGCATTGCTGCGTATTGCCTTGCAGCAGCGCCTACCCGAAGCACGCCTTGCCGATAGCACGCTGGATGATGGCCGGTGGTCGATCATCGCATCTGACGAGGCAGCCCGGGCGCGAGCGAGTGATTGGCAGCGGGGCCATCTGGGCGAAGTCCACCCCGGTGCCATTTCGCGCTGGCTGGGCAGGGCGGTGGTCACCGGGCTGGGAACCCGCCTGCTAGATACCCAATACGCACGTCCGGCCTTGCTGATCCTGTCGGCGCTTCTGCTGTGCGGCGCAATTGCCGCGGGTATTTTCGAGCGCCCCGTCCTCGGTTTTTTCATGGCCGCGTTGGCCGTGCCGGTATGGGAGGCGTTCCTCGCACTCTCGCGACTTGTTGTCGCTCCATTCGGCCGGATCAGGCGCTTGCCCTTGCTTCGCTTTGCCATAGATGCCGCGCTGCTGGCCCTGGGCATCATGGCTATCGACAGCCTTGCCCATCGCAGTCTCTTCCCGCCCTTCGTGCTTGTGTCGGCGCTATTCCTGCTGGATCGTCGCAGCTTGCCGAATTGGCTCGAACCGCTTCGGGACCGGATGCTTGTTGCCGCGCTAATTGCCCTGGTTGCTCTTTTCGCCACACCGGAATTGGCAATAATGCTGGCCGGGTTGCTGGTGCTTGCCGCCAACATCCTTGTGCCACGCAGATAACGCGGGCTTAACCAAGCTGCGCTATGGGCAGAACGATGAACAACACTGACAAGGCCGGGCATTCAGCCAATTCCGTAGAGGACATGCTGCGCGGTGAACTCGCGCAGGGTGATGTCATCCTGTCGACTGCGCGACCAATCCTGCGCCATTTGCTCGCCCATGACGACCATGCGCTGTTCAGCGACGAGGTCATTGCGAAGATACGTGGCATGATGGTGCATCTTGCCCGGCAATTGCTGTTCAAACTGGCAGAAGAGCTGAAGAAGGATGAGCGCGGCGAGTTCGTAGAGCAGCGACAGGATGCGCTTGCCACGGTGCTGCTCGAGGATACGGCTTTTCTCGGCCACGCCCACGCCCTTGCGATCGAGGCCCAACTGGCCGAGCGACTGCAAGCACGCAGCGGCATTGATCCGGTACTATCTCCACTCATGCAGGAACTCGCCGCATCCAGCGACGGAGCACAGGCGGCCGCTGCGATGCGGATCGTTGCTTCACAGGCGCGCTTCATGCAGCACCAGCGGCGTATGGAATTGCCCTTGGCAGAATTGCCGGCAGAATTGTTTCATGCTGCCACCAGGGCGTTGAAAACCGAACTGGTCGATTATCCGATAGAAGCGCAATCGGTATGCGACCGACTTCGCGACGAGTATAGCGAGAGCGAACGCCGCGTTGGCCAGATGACAAAGCTGGTGATGGCGATGGGCAGCAGCGCCAAACGCGCACTGGCCGTAGACCACGCCGGGCTGTCGCTTTTCTCAACCGCGCTGTTCATGGCGTCGGAGCAGGATCGCGACGTGGTGGTGCTTTCGCTGGGAGAGAACCAGTGCGCGCGGCTCGCGCTCTCGCTGCGCGCGGCCGGATTGGGCCAGAGTGCTGTCGAAGAGCAGTTTCTTTACCTTCATCCCGAAATTGCCCTGCCGGACGGTTTCGACGCAGTACGTGCGGATCGTGCAGCCGCGTTGCTGACATCCACCGCACCCGGGACGGCGCACTGAGGGAATGGCGGCTCCCACGTCCATAATCGCGCGAGCGCGCACGGATGCGCAGGATCGCCTTGTCGAAGCGGATGAACCGCTGGCAGGCTTTCACTTGCGCGCCGGAGGTGAGTTTCCCGGAGCCCTGGTTACACCCGCACTGATCGAGCTGGTGCGAAAGGCGCGCGTGTATGGCTTGCGTCTCGCGCGGGTAATTCATGCTCAGGATGAAAGCGAACAGGTTACAGCATGGGTGGAAGTGGAACCGGAAGGCGATGGCGCATCTATCGCTATTGCCGACTGGCAGGCAGAACCGCTCAAATCTGTCTCCAAGGCGGATTCGTCGCGTGACAAGCTGGCGCTCGTTCGCCAGATCGCCGGTTTGAGCGCAAGGCTGGGCGCCTCTCAGGAACTGCTTGCGGTAGAATGCGATGCCGATGATCTGGCCGAACTTGCCGCCAGGATGCGCGCCGGAATTGGCGAGGCATGGACAGATTTCATCGTCCCCGCCGTTGGCGCACGTCACCAACCGTTGCACTGGCGAATGCTCGATGGAGCGTCGGTCGATATTCCCGGCTCCAAGCGCCGCTGGAACGTGAGCCTCGTCCCTCTGGGAAAACCGCAACCTGGTAGTGCAGGGTTCGAGCTTTACCTTGCACCGCAACAAGCGGAGCCGGACCCTGCGCCAAAGCGCGATCGCGAGGGAGAGCGCACCAGCGGTATCGGCCGCGATATTGCGCCGGTCCTGCGCCAGCCAGTCAGCCGGATCATCGCCAATGCAGAAACGATCCGTACCCAGCTGGCTGGTCCGCTGGCGGAAGAATACAGCAACTATGCCGCTGATATTGCAACTGCAGGGGAGCATCTGCTTGCGCTGATTGACGACCTTACCACGCTGGAAATGGTTGAAGATGACACGTTCGCAACCGCGCCGGACAAGATCGACCTTGCCGATGTCGCCCAGCGCGCTGTCGGTATCCTTGCGGTGCGTGCGGGGGAGCGGGGGATCAAGCTGGATGCGCCCAAGTCAGCCGACAGCGTTCCCGCTATTGGCGAATTCCGCCGTGTCTTGCAGGTACTGCTCAATCTTGTCGGCAATGCCATCCGCCACTCGCCCGAGGGGGGAGAGGTGTGGATCCGGACCGAGCAGGAGGGCGAGCGTGCCCGCATCACCGTGGCCGATCAGGGTGAAGGCCTCGACGATGCGGAACAGGCGAAAGTCTTTAACAAGTTCGAGCGGCTCGGGCGTGGGGGCGATGGAGGATCGGGCCTTGGCCTGTATATCTCACGTCGTCTGGCAGAAGCCATGGATGGCACGCTGTCGGTAGAGAGCACCAAGGGGCAGGGTGCGCGCTTCATCCTTGAACTGCCCAGTTTCAAGGAACGGCGCAAAGAGCCCCGCTGATCTTTGGCAGATACGAAAACGCCCGGCCTTGCGACCGGGCGTCTCCTGTTTTCGCTGTAAATCCTAGCGCTTGTCGAGCGGCACGTAATCGCGCTGCGTCGGACCAGTGTAAAGCTGGCGGGGACGACCGATGACCTGGCCCGGATCGGAGATCATCTCGTTCCACTGCGCCACCCAGCCCACGGTACGCGCGAGAGCGAAAAGAGCGGTGAACATGGTCGTCGGGAAACCGATCGCGGAAAGGATCACGCCGGAATAGAAGTCCACATTCGGGAACAGCTTCTTTTCCTGGAAATAGGGATCGTTGAGCGCCATTTCTTCCAGCTGGAGGGCCGTCTCGAACACCGGATCCTTTACGTTCAGCGCCTCGAACACTTCGCGCACGGTCTTCTGCATCACCGTCGCGCGCGGATCGTAGTTCTTGTACACGCGATGACCGAAACCCATCAGGCGGAACGGATCGTTCTTGTCCTTGGCGCGCTCGATATAATGCGGAATGCGATCGGGCGTGCCGATCTCGCGCAGCATGTTAAGCGCAGCTTCGTTCGCGCCGCCATGAGCCGGGCCCCACAGGCACGCGATGCCGGCAGAGATACACGCGAACGGATTGGCCCCTGAAGAACCGGCAAGGCGCACGGTCGAAGTGGAGGCGTTCTGCTCATGATCGGCGTGCAGGATAAAGATTCGGTCCATGGCCTTCTCGACAGCGGGAATAACCTCGTATTCCTCAGCCGGAACGCCAAAGGTCATGCGCAGGAAATTGCCCGTGTAGCTGAGCGAATTGTCAGGCTGCATGAAGGGCTGGCCCACTGCATATTTGTACGCCCAGGCCGCGATGGTGGGCATTTTGGCGATCAGGCGGTGGCTGGAGATCTTGCGATGCTCGGGATCGGAAATATCGGTGCTGTCATGGTAGAATGACGACAGCGCGCCCACCACGCCGCACATGATGGCCATGGGGTGCGCATCGCGGCGGAAGCCCTGATAAAATTGCCGCATCTGGTCGTGCAGCATGGTGTGATAGGTGATCGTGTTGGTGAAATCGGCGTATTCATCCTGGCTCGGAAGCTCGCCGTTCAGCATCAGATAGGCCACTTCCATGAAGCTGGATTTCTCTGCCAGCTGGCCAATCGGATAGCCACGATGGAGCAGAACACCTTCCTGGCCATCGATAAAGGTCAGCGCGCTTTCGCACGATGCCGTCGATTTGTAACCGGGATCGAAAGTAAACCTGTCGGTCTTGCCGTAGAGCTTCCGGATATCGATGACATCGGGACCGCAACTGCCTTTCAGGGTCGGGAAATCAAAGCTTTCGCCACCTACCGTCAATTCCGCTTGCTTGTCAGCCAAAGCCGTTCTCCTTCAAATGTTTGCTATCGATGGTTGAGAGAATATCTCAGCCACCAGCTTGATCGTCGATCCGCGCCAGACTCTCTTCTCTTCCGAGAAGCACGAGCACGTCGAAAATTCCGGGCGAAGTGGTTTGCCCGGTGAGCGCTGCCCGAAGCGGCTGCGCAAGCTTGCCGAGGCCAAGCCCGAGCTCTTCCGCATATGCGTTCAAATTGGCCTCCAGCGCAGAGATTGTCCAGTCCGTTTCACCCTGCAACCGTTCGGAAATGGCGGCCAGGCGTTGGCGGGCCTCTTCGTCCAGGAGTCCGGCTGCTTTTTCCGCCAGTTCCAGGGGACGGTTCTTGAACAGGAAAGCCGCCCCGTCTGCCAGTTCGTTCAGATCACGCGCGCGCGTCTTGAGAACCGGCATTGCCTCGGTCAACAGGGCTTCATCTGCGTCCGGACCGATGAGCGGCGCGACAATTCCGGCAAGCCGCGCATCGTCAGCGGCACGAATGTAATTGCCATTCATGCTGAGCAGTTTCTTCATGTCGAAGCGGCTCGGGCCCTTGTTGACCGCGCCGATATCGAACAGCGCAATCGCTTGCTCGCGGGTGAATTCTTCCTGGTCCCCATGCCCCCAGCCAAGCCGGAGCAGGTAGTTGAATAGTGCTTCGGGTAGGATGCCCATTTCGCGATAATCGCGGACACCAAGGGCACCGTGACGCTTGGAAAGCTTGGCACCGTCGTTTCCGTGAATCAGCGGGACATGGGCGTATGTCGGCTCTTCCCAGCCATCCTCTATAGCCTGCCCACCATTCGCGCCGTTCATCGCGCGAATCACCTGGATCTGGCGGAAAGCATTGTTCAGATGATCGTCGCCGCGGATAACATGGGTGCAACCCATGTCCATGTCGTCCACCACGACTGCCAGCATATAGGTGGGCGAGCCATCAGCGCGCAGCAGGATGAAATCGTCGATCTCGCGGTTGTCCACCTTCACGCGCCCTTGCACCGCATCTTCGATCACGGTCTCGCCGCCCTCGGGCGTCTTGATCCGTATGGTGAACGGCGCGCCTTCGGGTGCCTCTTTCGGGTCGCGATCGCGCCAGCGCCCGTCATAGCGCAGGGGCTGCTTCGCCGCCTTCTGCTGTTCGCGCATTTCGGCAAGTTCATCTTGCGAGGCGAAACACTTGTAGGCGTGACCAGCCTCCAGCAGTTTCATCGCGACTTCGGCATGCCGGTCAGCCTGCTGGCTTTGATACACAACCTCGCCATCGAATTCGAGCCCGAGCCAGTCGAGCCCCTCGAGAATGACGTCGATTGCTTCCTGTGTGGATCGTTTCTTGTCGGTGTCTTCGATCCGCAGCAGCGCCCTGCCGCCGTGGTGCCGGGCGTAGAGCCAGGAGAACAGGCCAGTGCGGGCGTTGCCGATATGAAGGAAGCCGGTTGGGCTGGGCGCGAAGCGCGTCACGACTGGACGCTGATCCGAACCATTGCCACTCGAACTTGCCATATCTGCTTGTTTCCTGTCCTATAATTGCATGGCTACAAAGCATCCGCCACTGGTGCCGCTGGGCGACGAACCGGGCGATGCTGCGCCGCAGCACACGCCTTGGCGAAAGCTGCATGGTTTGTCCAGTATGGCGGAGGTTGCAGAGCAATTCCTCGCCACATCAGGCTTTGATCGCGGCCCATGGATGGCCGTAGCACTTGCCGCCGGAATTGGCGCGTGGTTCGTGCTCGATTCGCCCGCACACTGGGTTCTCGCCATAACAACCGGACTGCTGACAGCTGTTGGCGCGGTCGCAGCCTGGAAGGGGCGAGAGGATCGCACGCACATTGTCGGCGCGTTGGTCGCTTGCGGATTGCTGCTGGCGTTCGGGACAGGCCTGGCATGGTCGCGATCGGAAATTGTGGGTGCACAGCCTTTCGAACGCCCTGTCTACGATACATTCCGGGGACGCGTGCTCGAGCGGATAGAGCAGCCTGCACGCGATCGCATAAGACTAGTGCTGGCCACGCGACATCCGGAAACCGGTGAGGCGGTGAAGATACGCGTCAACGTGGCATTGGCTGACGATCTGCCGCAGCTTGGCGAAGGGGCACTGGTCGAGGCGCAGGCAAGGCTCATGCCTCCTGCCTCTCCCATGCTGCCGGGCGGCTATGACTTTGCCCGCACGGCATGGTTCGCAGGGCTGGCGGCCACCGGCAGTGCGCAGGGTGAATTGCGCATCATTGAACCCCCCACGGAAGGCGCCGACCCGATCGCATCGCTGCAGCGGCAACTTTCAGGACATGTGCGCGAGAACCTTGGCGGATCGGCGGGCAGCATCGCTGCAGCTTTTGCGAGCGGAGACCGGGGCGCAATCAGCGCGGCCGATGAAGATGCCATGCGCGATGCTGGACTTACACACCTGCTTTCCATCAGCGGCCTGCATGTCAGCGCTGTGATTGCTGGCACCTACTTCCTGGCGATACGGCTGCTGGCATTGTGGCCGTGGCTTGTGCTGCGCGTCCGCCTGCCCGTGGCAGCTGCGGGCGTGGCTGCACTGGCGGGCATTGGCTATACTCTGCTGACAGGTGCAGAAGTGCCCACGGTGCGCAGCTGCATCGCCGCGCTGCTGGTGCTTGGTGCGCTCTCCATCGGGCGTGAGCCGCTTTCATTGCGCATGGTGGCCGTCGCCGCAGTCGCAGTCATGCTTTTATGGCCAGAAAGCCTGGTTGGCCCGAGCTTCCAGATGAGCTTTTCGGCCGTCATCGCTATTGTCGCCCTGCACAATGCAGAGCCTGTAAAACGATTCCTCGCGGCACGGGAGGAGAGCCGCGCAGCGTGGATCGCGCGCCGAACGCTGATGCTGCTGACGACAGGCATGGTGATCGAGATTGCGCTCATGCCGATCGTGCTGTTCCATTTTCACCGTGCTGGTGTCTACGGTGCGCTCGCCAATGTTATCGCCATTCCGTTGGTGACTTTCATCTCCATGCCGCTGATTGCGCTTGCGCTTGCGCTTGACCTTGTCGGCGCGGGTGCACCGGCGTGGTGGCTGGTGGGGCAGTCGCTGGATCTGTTGATCGGGATTGCCCACTTTACTTCCAGCCAGCCCGGCGCGGTCAAGCTTATCCCGCAAGTCAGCGGGCTCGCTTTTACGCTGTTTGTGGCAGGCGGATTGTGGCTCGCCTTATGGCGAGGAAATTCGCGCTTGTGGGGATTTGTCCCCGCCGCGATTGCCACAGCGATGGTCGTCACGACACCAATACCGGACATACTTATATCGAGCGACGGGCGGCACGTCGGAATAACTGGCGAGGATGATCGCCTGCTGGTCTTGCGCGATACGCGGAGCGACTACACGCGCGACAACTTGCGTGAACTTGCCGGCGTGGAAGGGGAGCCTGTGCCGATGGACGTGTGGCCGGGGGCGCAATGCAGTCCCGATTTCTGCGTCGTGACGATACAGCGCGGGGCCAGGGATTGGGACATATTGATGAGCCGAAGCCGCAATATCGTGGGCGAACGCGCCCTTGCTGCTGCTTGCGAGCGGGCGGACATCGTAATCTCGGATAGATGGTTGCCGCGCAGTTGTTCACCGCGATGGCTTAAGGCCGACAGGCAGATGCTCTCGCAAACGGGCGGTTTGTCGATCGTGCTCGGCGAAGAGCTCGAAATGCGCACGGTTGCGGATACGCAGGGCCAGCATGGCTGGTGGCGTGGTCGTGCAGAGGATTGAGGCTGCAGATACATCAAAGGGCGACACCCTCCACGGATGCCGCCCTTCAGTTCGTCATTGCAATAATACCTAGTGGTAACGCCGCAACAATCCGGCGAGCTTGCCCTGAACCTGCACCTGGCGATCCTCGTAAACTTGCGGATGATATGCGGCGTTGGCCGGATCGAGGCGGATCTTGCCTCCTTCGTGATAGAGGTATTTCAGCGTCGCTTCCTCGTCATTGACGAGAGCGACCACGATATCTCCGTCGCGCGCAGTATCGGCCTTCTTCACCAGCGCGAAATCGCCATCGAAGATGCCCGCTTCGACCATGGAATCGCCAGAGACTTCGAGCGCGTAATGCTCCCCGGAACCGAGCAGCGCGGCAGGCACGGGCAGCGTCTGGCTATCTTCCAGAGCCTCGATTGGCACACCAGCGGCGATACGTCCGTGCAGTGGAATGTTGATCACATCATTGGCAGGCTCTGGCTGGCTGGTTGGAGGCGTGGTGACCTTGGCCACGGCTTCTGCACCCTTGCCGCCAAGATTTTCCGGCATCTTGACCACTTCCAAAGCGCGCGCCCGATTGGGCAGACGGCGGATGAAGCCACGTTCTTCCAGCGCGGAAATCAGGCGGTGCACGCCAGACTTGCTCTTCAGGTCGAGCGCTTCCTTCATTTCCTCGAAGCTGGGAGAGATACCACTGTCTTCCAGACGGCGGTTAATGAACAGCAGCAATTCGTGTTGCTTGGCAGTAAGCATGGGCGAGCCCCTCATCAATGTTCCACTTCGGGAACGAATAAGGAACAATTAAGAAACAGATTCGCTCAAGTCAAGCGATACCGCCATTTTGGATGCGATAGCTGGTCACCATCTCATCTGGCTGGGTAGCGGGTGCATCAATGTCCCGGCGGATCAATACGTCCGCGGCGGCCAGAGCGCGCAATGCACTGCTGTCCTGCTCGTCAATCAGGGCGATGCCACTGTTCACAAACCGTCCGCGCAGGAATTCGGTGCGCTTGCCACCCGGTGGCAGAGGATCGACACACGGTGTCGGGTGCGAACGTGGAAGGCTTGCGCCTGCTCCGGCCATGGTTCTCAGGAACGGAAGCAGGAAAAGATAGGCCGTTACAAAACTGGAGACGGGGTTGCCGGGCAGTCCCAGGATCACCTGTTCACCGCGCCGTGCCACCATCAGCGGCTTGCCGGGTTTGATCGCGACGCGCCAGAAATCGATCGTCGCGCCCCATTTCTCAAGCGCTGGACGGACGAGATCGTGGTCACCGACAGATGCGCCGCCGCTGGTCACGATGACATCGGCAACAGAGGCCCGATCCAGCCCTTCCAGCATCGCCTCCATCGTATCCTGCACAGGCCCGATACGTTGAACCTGGGAAACGAACGGCCGGGCAAGTGCGGCAATTGCCGGGCCGTTGCTGGCGGGGATCTGGTGCGCGCCGCAGTTTTCCGGATCGGCGCTCAACTCGTCGCCGCTGTCGAGGACGGCCAGCGAAGGGCGTCGGTGCATCGGTAGCGCGCCGTGCCCGCCCGAGATCGCGAGAGCCAGTTGGGCAGGGCCGATTGCGGTGCCTTTCTTCAGCAGGACGTCCCCTTCGGCAAAGTCGAAACCGGCGCGGCGGATATGGCGGGCCGTGGGATCGCCTTCGCCATTCAGCGACAGCAACTCTCCATCGCGCGTAGCGTTCTCCTGCAACAGGACGGCACCCGCGCCATCGGGCATGATGGCCCCTGTCGAAATTCGCGCGGCTTCGCCTTTGGACAGCCTGCCAGTGAAGGGGTGACCCGCCGCGCTTTCGCCTGCCACCCGCCATGGACCGCGAAGATCGTCCGCCGCAACGGCATAGCCATCCATGGCGGACAGATCGGCCATTGGCTGCGTGCGCCGCGCAGACACATCCTGCGCCAGGTATCGACCGACAGCATCCGCCACATCGACCTGCTCTTCTGGCAATGGCGAGGCGAGGGCGCACAACCGCTCTTGCGCCTGCTCCAGGGAAATAGGTTTGGGCAGTGCCATCGCCGCGCTATTCCGCGCGCCAGGCGCCGCTTTTGCCGCCGGTCTTTTCCAGCAGGCGGACGTGTTCGATCACCATGCCCTTTTCGAGCGCTTTGGCCATATCGTACAGCGTTAGCAGCGCGATGGATGCAGCAGTGAGGGCTTCCATTTCGACACCGGTCTTGCCGGTAAGCGCCGCACGGGCCGTAACCTCCACCGCATCGTCAACGAACGCGAAGTCGACGCTGACCGTATCCAGCGCCAGCGGGTGGCACAGCGGAATCAAATCGCCGGTTCTCTTGGCCGCCATGATCCCGGCGATACGCGCGGCCGAAAGCACGTCGCCCTTCGGTCCGCTTCCGTCGCGCACGGCAGCAAGCGTTGCCGGAGCCATGCGGATACGTCCGCCAGCGGTGGCGCTGCGCACGGTTTCGGGCTTGCCGCCCACATCCACCATGCGCGCGGCGCCCTTGTCATCGAGATGGGTAAGATTGCTCATGCGGGCGACCTATCGCAGATCGCCCGTCACGAGCAATAAATTAGCTGCGCAGGCTTTGTGGAACCTTGCCGCCATTGTCGGCCAGCTTGTCCATCACATGGCCGTGAAGGGCGATGTTCTCTTCCGCCTTGCCCGAATAATCATTGTCGCCCAGTTCGTGCGCCAGTTCCTTGCGATTTTCATAACTGGGATCGAGGCCGACGAGCTTCATCAGATCGACGATCGAGGTGCGCCAGTTGAGCTTGTCGGCACCGTCCATCGCATCAAGGCGCGCTTCCACATCGACTTCGCTGATTGGTGCGCCCTTCGTCTGGGCGTGGCCAAATCCGCCGGAACCGGGGGTGGACGTTGACTTGGGCGCCTCTTGCGCCTTTGCCTCTTCGCCAAAAATCGCGTCTTTGATGGAGCTGAAAATACCCATTGGTGTACCCTTCACAGGAATGCGCGGCGTTCGTCGCCGCTTTCCGGGGAAGCATGCGGCGCAATCGTATTGGGGGCAAGCCTAACCTTGCAGCAATTTGCGCGTTGCAGCTTCCACATCGGGCTGACGCATCAGGCTTTCCCCTACAAGGAAGCAGCGTACGCCGGACTGCGCGAGCCGCTGGCAGTCTTCGTGCGTGTTTATCCCGCTCTCCCCCACCAGCAACGACCCTTCGGGCGCGAGGGAAGCAAGGCGCTGCGTCGTGCCAAGGTCGGTGGTGAAAGTCCTGAGATCGCGATTGTTCACGCCGATCAGCCGCGATGAAAGCTGTGTGGCAGCCCGCTCAAGCTCTCGCTCATCATGCACCTCGACCAGAACGTCCATCCCGTGGTCGATTGCGGCAGCCTCGATCTCGGCCATCGATACATCGTCCAGCGCGGCAACGATGATGAGGATGGCGTCCGCGCCCAGTGCCCGGCTCTCCGCCACCTGCCACGGATCGACCATGAAATCCTTGCGCAATACCGGGAGGGCGCAAGAGGCGCGAGCGTCGATCAGGTAATCTTCGTGGCCCTGGAAATATGGAGCATCGGTGAGGACCGAAAGGCAGGCAGCGCCGCCTCTGGCATAATCCATCGCATGTTGGTGCGGGCGAAAATCCTCGCGAATCAGCCCTTTGGATGGCGAAGCTTTCTTGATTTCGGCGATGAGGGCGAAGCCATTGGCAGCCTTTTCTTCCAGGGCACGGCGGAAACCGCGCGGGGCAGAGGACGCGCTGGCAAGCCGATCAAGGTCTTCCTGCGTCTTTGCCCCCTTTCGGACCCGCACTTCCTCGCGCTTGGTGGCGCAGATTTCTTCCAGCTTGTTCATTTCGCCGCCGCAATCCAGCAATCTAGGAGCGCCTTCGCCAATCCCTTGTCCAGCGCCTCTGCGGCTTCTTCCACGCCGTCCTCCCAGTTTTCGACCTCGCCCGCGACCATCAATGAACCGGCCGCGTTGAACAGCACGGCATCGCGATAGGGGCCGGGCGTGCCCATCAGCAGGGCTTCCAGCGCCTTGGCGTTATGCACCGCGTCGCCGCCGCGGATCGCTTCGACCGGGGCATGGGCGAGGCCGGCATCCTCGGCGCGCACGCGGCGCATCAACACTTCGCGGCCCTGCACATCGGCCAGTTCATTGCCTTCATCCAGGCTAAGCTCGTCCAGCCCCTCATCCCCGGAAACGATGAAACAGCGCTCGGTCCCCAACCTCGCCATCGCATCGGCATAAATCGGCACGTAGGCCGGGCGCGCGATTCCGATTAGCTGGCGGCGCACTCGCGCGGGGTTCGACAACGGCCCCATGAGATTGAAAATCGTGCGCTTCGCCAGCTTTTGCCGGATTGGCTGTATGCGCGCCATGGCCGGGTGGTGGTTCTTGGCGAAGAGAAAGCAGATCCCGATCTCGCGCAAGGTATATTCGGCGGTGCGTCCGGCTGCATCCATATCCAGGCCGAGTGCTTCGAGCGTGTCTGCCGCGCCTGCTTTTGAACTGGCCGCGCGGTTGCCATGCTTGGCCACCGGAACGCCGCATGCGGCCACTACGAGGCTGACGGCAGTGGAAACGTTCAAGGTGTGGTGGCCATCGCCGCCGGTGCCGCAAACGTCGATCGCGTTTTCGGGCGCATCGATGGGAATAAGCCGCTCTCGCATGGCGCGGGCGGCCCCCGTAATCTCTTCCGCACGTTCGCCCCGATCGGAAAGTTCGGACAGGAACCGGGCAATCTCGCCCTCTGAAGGCTTGCCATCCAGCATGTCGCCAAAGGCGCGCTCGGCATCTTCTTCGGTTAGTGGGTGATCGACCGGGGGAAGCACGCTCACGCCGGAACCTTTGCATCCACGCCGCAGATCTTGCAGAAATTGGCAAGCAGGTCATGGCCGTATTGGGTGGCGATGCTTTCTGGATGGAATTGCACGCCGTGAATGGGCAATTCCGCGTGACGGAAACCCATCACTGCCGTGCCGTCCAGTCCCGGTGTCTCGCTGGTGGCGTTCACTATCAGGCAGCCGGGAATATTCTCTACGATCAGCGAGTGATAGCGGGTCGCGGTGAAAGGCGAGGGCAGCCCTGCGAACACGCCGGTGTTGTCATGATCGACAGGCGAGGTCTTGCCGTGCATCAGCCCCCCGCGCGCGACCTTGCCCCCGAAATGCTGGCCGATGGACTGGTGCCCCAGGCAGACGCCCAGCAGCGGCCTTCGCGCATCGGCGCAGGCCGCGACCAGATCGAGGCTGATGCCTGCTTCGTTTGGCGTGCATGGTCCGGGCGAAATGAGGATTCCCGCAGCGCCGGTATCCAGCGCCTCTTGCGCGGTGATCGCGTCATTGCGCACCACATCCACTTTCGCACCCAGTTCCATCAGATAATGGACGAGGTTGAAGGTGAAGCTGTCGTAATTGTCGACGACCAGGATATCGGGCGTTTCGCTCATGCGCCTGCCTTTGCCTTTCGTGGCCTCACGATCAAGCGGATTTGCCCGCGAATTCGTCGGTTGCGCGCACCAGTCCATCGATGATGCCGGGTTCGGATGCGCTGTGGCCCGCATCATGCACGATCCGCAGGTCTGCTTCCGGCCAGGCTTTCCGCAACTCCCAGGCGGAGGTGGGCGGTGTGCAGATGTCGTGTCGGCCCTGCACGATTATGCCAGGAATGCCGCGGATCTTGTCGGCATTGGTCAGTAACTGGCCTTCCTCCAGAAAGAAATCCTCCAGGAAGAAGCGCGCGCAAATTCGCGCAAAAGGAACGGCCTTGGCCGGATCGGCAAAGCTATCGAGCAGGTCGTCATTGGGCAGCAGCGTGGCGACATTGCCTTCCCAGAGGGACCATTCGCGCGCGGCGGCGAGGCGCGTTTCCTCATCCTCGCTGGTAAGGCGGCTATGATAGGCCTTCACCAGATTGCCGCGCTCTGCTTCGGGTATCAGCCCGATAAAGGCGTCCCATTGCTCCGCCATGATTTCACTGGCGCCGTATTCGTAAAGCCAGGATTTCTCCTTTTGCCGGCCCAGGAACACGCCGCGCAGCACCAGCTCGCTTACCCGCTCAGGATGGGCCTGGGCGTAGGCAAGAGCGAGTGTTGCGCCCCAGCTGCCGCCGAAAACCTGCCATTTGTCGAAGCCACACATTTCGCGCAGCCGCTCCATATCGGCAACGATTCGCCACGTGTCGTTGTCATCGATTTCTGCAAAAGGCAGCGATTTGCCGCAACCGCGCTGATCGAACAGCAGCACATCATACAGCTCGGGATCCCATTGCCGACGATGATCGGGACTGATGCCGCCGCCGGGGCCGCCGTGAAGCATGACGGCGGGCTTCGCGCCCTTGGTGCCGACCCGCTCCCAATAAAGGGAATGCCCTTCTCCAACGTCCAGCATGCCGCTGTCGAATGGTTCGATCTCGGGATAGAGGCCGCGATAGTGAGTCATTGCTTGGTTTCCCTGTCGGTGACGAGGATCAGCGGCCCGATGGATGCACCTGTATCGAGACGTTCCGTAGCCGGATCCCAGATTTGCGACACGCTGCCATCCAGGAACAGCGCATTGTTTACCTTCAGCACGTCGCGATACAGGCGCGCAAGCTTGCCAAGGCTGACGGGTGCCTCGCTGATGATGAAATGCGCACGGCCTGCGGAATCGACGCCCACCGCGTTGCGGATTTTACGGCTATCGCCATCTGTAGCGAATGCCGGATGCAATTCACCATTGATCACCAGCATCGGGCCGGATTGCGTGGCGAAATGGGGGCGGTCCCCTACCTGATCCGCGAACCGGCCGGTCTCCCAGACCCTCCATGGCCCTCCAGCGGTTTCGCCGAAAAAAACGCCGTTCGGGAGAAGGTGGAAATTGCCCGGCCCTTCGTTCTCGTTGAGGACGGTAAGCCGCATCCCATCCTCGACATAATAGCCGATGGGCTGCCCTTCGGAATCGAACATGCCGCCATTCATGGCCAGCGCCAGTTTGGCCTCTCGCTCGCCAATCGATTGGGATAGCGCGTCAAGCGACCGATAAGGTTCGTCCGTGCCATCGGGCGACAGATCCATTGCAATGGCATGGCTTCCCGGCTGCGCGGTGCAATGCGTGAATGGCGAACTCTCGAAGACGATCGGCTCACAGATGGAAGTGCGTGGCTCTTCGATATCGCCGTCGCTGCGGATGGAGCAGGCCGATAGCGCGATCAAGCAAAGGGCGGTAAGCGCACGCCTCACTGGCCAAACCCCGGTTCTGTTGCCACCTCCACCGCTTCGCGCGCAGCGGCGATCAGCGCGCCCGCCTTGTGGCGACACTCGGCAGCTTCGTATTCAGGAACGCTGTCCGCAACGATCCCTGCGCCCGCCTGCACATGCATGGTGCCATCCTTCACCACGGCGGTACGCAACACGATGCAGCTGTCTACCGATCCATCGGGCGCGAAATAGCCGACCCCGCCCGCATAGGGGCCACGCGTTTCGGGCTCCAGCTCCGCGATGATCTCGCAGGCGCGGATTTTCGGCGCGCCGCTGACGGTGCCTGCCGGAAAGCCTGCGAACAGCGCATCCAGCGCGTCCTTGTCCGGCGCAAGCTTGCCCACGACATTGCTGACGATGTGCATCACGTGGCTGTAGCGCTCGATGGTGAAGCTGTCGGTCACGGTTACGCTGTCCGCGCCCGCCACCCGGCCAACGTCGTTGCGGCCAAGGTCCAGCAACATCAGGTGCTCTGCGCATTCCTTTGGATCGGCCAGCAGGCTGATCTCGTTCGCCTTGTCCTCGCTCTCGGTCGCACCGCGCGGACGCGTTCCGGCGATAGGCCGAATCGTCACTTCGCCATCACGCACGCGAACGAGGATCTCCGGGCTCGATCCCACCACGGCGAAACCGGGCAGGTCGAGGAAATAGAGAAACGGCGAAGGGTTTACGCGGCGCAGAGCCCGGTAAAGCGCGATGGGCGGCAGCGGGAAGGGGCAAGTGAAGCGCTGCGCCAGCACCACCTGGAAAATATCGCCGGCGGTTATGTAATCCTTCGCGCGAAGCACGATACGCTCGTAATCCGCCGGGTCCATAACGGCTTCAAGATCGAGATCCGGCATATCGGCAAGGCGATCTGTTTCCGGCACCGCTTCGCCAAGCTTGCGCAGGGTTTCGTCGATCCGCTCGCCGGCACGCTCTATCCTGGCCGCAGCATCACCTTCATCCGCCCAGAGAGGCGCGATGACGTAGAGGCTGTCGCTCAGCCTGTCGAAAACCAGCACAATCGCGGGCCGGGCGAACAGCATGTCGGGCAAATCAAGCTCGCTTTGGGGCGCGCGCGGCAGGGTTTCGACCAGGCCGATAGTCTCATAGCCGAAATAACCGACGAGGCAGGCGAGGGCGGGTGGCAGGCCTTCGGGCATGTCGATACAGCAGGCTTTCGCCAGTGCGCGCAGTTCTGCCAGGCTGTCGTTTTCAAGGGGCTTGAACGCACTGCGATCATCACGCCACTGGCGGTTTACTTCGGCTTCGGCTCCGGTTGCCCGGAACATCAGATCAGGATCTAGCCCGAGCAGGCTGTAGCGCCCACGTATCTCTCCACCTTCAACCGACTCCAGCAAGAAGTCGCCGCGCCCAGGCACTATCAGCTTCAGTGCGGCACCAATCGGCGTTTCAGTGTCCGCAACCACCCGCCGCCAGACGAGCGTGTTGCGCCCTTGCGACAAAGCGGTTTTCGCAGCTTCGCCATTGAGCGGGGCGGCGGACATGCCGAATGGCCTCTAGTTCGCCGAACCGGTGAGCTGTGCGCGCACAGCATCGATGGCGACATCGTTCATTTCAACCTCGAACGATTCTTCGGCCGCGCCAAGGAACTGCTCCAGATATTCCGAACCCGCGGCTTCACCGAGCTGACTCTGGATTGACGCGAACAGCGGACCATCGTCATCGATCTGAGGTGTCTGGATTTCATCCAGTTGAAGGACAAACCAGGTGCTGGCCTCATCCTGGCGGACGCGCTTTGCCGTGCCTTCGGCCATTGAGAAGAACAGCAAGGTCGCGCGAGTGACCTGGCCCTGTTGCGCCACCTGTTGCCGGTTCAGGCGCAAGGGCTGGGGTGCCGGGAGGGCAACGTCTTCGGCAGCCACGGCTTGTGCCAGGCTCGCGCCACCTTCCACGCGCTGCTGGATGCGGGCCGAAGCGGCATTGGCTGCGGCCATCCCTTGCGCGCGGCGCCATGCCAGCGTCACCTCTTCCTCGATTTCCGCAAGCGGCGCGCTGGCGCTGCGTGTCACCTGGGCGACATCAAACAGCAGAAACTGTTCACCCGGCACGATTTCAGCCAGTTCGGGATCGCCGCCTTCCTCTTTCTCGAAAGCGAAAGAAATGACGCGCGCCAGTTCCTCGGGCGCAGTTTGCTCGGTGCCGTAAACCTGGCCGTCGGCCGTCAGGGGCGGGGTGGTCTGGATTTCAAGGCCAAGTTCCTCGGCGGCTTCCGACAGGCTGCGGCCATCCCTGAATTCATTTTCGAGCCGCGCGGTCAGTTCGTTCAGGGCAAGCGTGCGGCGTTCCTCCTGCAACTGCTCGCGGATAGCGGCGCTCGCCTGTTCGACGGTCTGGCCACTCACCTGCGTCACATCGTCCACCCGCAGGACATACCAGCCAAGATCACCGCGGACGGGACCGACGAGCGCTCCTTCATTCCCGCCAAAACCCGCTGCGGCAACCTGTGCCGAGGACTGCGATTCCAGCGTTTCGCGCTCCACCTGCGACAGGTTTACCGTGCTCAATCCCTTGGATTGTGCAGACGCCTCGAGCGAGACACCGCCTGCCACCTCGTCGATCACCGCCTGTGCGGCGGCTTCGGTCGGGACGACGAGCTGCGTGAAACTACGCTCCTCGGTCGCCTGATAGACTTCGGCGTCACGTTGATAGCGGCGGGCAATCTGCTCCTGCGTCACCGGCGGCAACTCACCCACCGCGCTGATATCGAATGGGACATAGCGCAGCACGCGTCGCTCCGGCCGGACATAGTCGGCGCGGTTGGCGTTGTAATAGTCCTGCAATTGTTCGTCGCTCGGATCACCTTCAGGGGCGAAAGCGGCGGCGGGAATGCTGACCGCGCTGCCGATACGCGTATCATTGCGCAGCTGTGCATAACGCCGGATAAAGCTGTCCGGCAACTGCGCGCCATAGCCGATGGGCAGGGCAAGCTGGCGTGCATAGAGCCCCATCGCCAGGTCATCGCGAACCGCGCTTTCGGTAAGGCTGAGGCGGCGCAGCGCCGCGCGAAAACTGTCGGCGCTGAAGTTTCCGTCGATACCCTGGAAGGCGGGAATGTTCATGATTTCACTGTCGACCAGCCGATCACTGACCCGCAACCCCAGGGCATTGCCGTATTCGGCAATGGCCGAACGGCTCACCATCTGTTGCAGCACATCGTCCAGCCCGCCCTGGGCAATGAATTCCTCCATCGTCAACGTGGGGTTCTCGGCCCGGGCCTGCTGCAATGCGTTGTTGGCATTGGTGTTAAGCTCTGCTGTGGAAATGCGGCGTTCGCCAACCACGGCAACTCTATCGCCGCCGGTGACGCCGCCGAACATGCCGCTGTTGGCAACATCCGAACTGGCAAAAGCCACGGCGATGAGGCCGAGAAATGCCAGCGTCACGGCAATGCCAACCTTGGACTGGAAAAAGCTGCGGAAGAAAGTGATCATCGATGGGGTCGTTTTCTATGCTGCGGCGCGAGCAGGGGAATTCCGCGCCTTGTTTCGCGCCCGCTTTATCCGCCCTGCGACTCTCCCGCAACAGGCAGACACAGCTTTCCCGCAAAGTGGAAAACCGGCTTTGACAAGAACGTGTCGCCAGACTAGCGCGCAGCTATACAAATACGAGATCAAGGCGCTCCGGTGTCGATCCATAGACACAAAAATCACGGAAAAACAATCAAATGTCCAATCGACCCTACATTGTCGGTAACTGGAAAATGCACGGCACCCGGGCCATGCTGGCCGAAGCGCGTGCCATAGATCGCGCCGCAGAACGGCTGTTGAAGGTGGAAGTTGCCGTGGCCCCGCCATTCACGCTGATCCATGCAACCCGCAAGGAAGCCAATCTGATCGGTATCGGCGCGCAGGATGTGCACCCCGCAGATGGCGGTGCGCACACGGGTGATATCTCCGCCGCAATGGTGAAGGATGCTGGCGCGGGTTTCACCATAGTGGGCCATTCGGAACGGCGTGCAAATCACAATGAAAGCAACGCCCTCGTCAAGGAGAAGGCCGAGGCCGCGATTGCCGCAGGGATGAACGTGATCGTCTGCGTCGGCGAAACCGAGGAAGAGCGTGATTCGGGCAAGGCCGAGAGCGTTGTGGCCGACCAACTTTCCGGTTCGGTGCCAATGGGCGAAGGCGTGGCCGAAAAGGTCACTATCGCATACGAACCTGTCTGGGCAATCGGCACCGGACGGACGCCCACCGTGGAAGATGTCGGTGCCATGCACCGCCATATCCGCGAGAAGCTCGGCTCTCTTTATGGGGAGGGAGGTGCAGACGTGCGCATCCTCTATGGTGGCTCTGTAAAGCCCGATAACGCTGCGGAACTGCTGGCAGCGGACGATGTTGGCGGCGCGCTGGTCGGCGGTGCAAGCCTGACCGCGGAGAGCTTCCTTGGTATCATCATGGCTGCTGCCGAAGACCAGGATGACAAGTCCTGATCGAGGCTGTCTGAGCACGCCTCTTGTGACAATTGATCGAGGGGCCTACATGCGGCCTCGACAACCTGCCTATTCCCCAAGAAGAATTGCCTGAAAAACCGACATGACCCTGTTCATCTTCCTTACCGTTATCCAGGCTTTCATTGCTGCTGGCCTCGTAATCCTCGTGCTGATGCAGCGGTCTGAAGGTGGCGGGCTGGGTATTGGGGGCGGGGGCAGCCCTGGTGGCCTGATGTCGGCGCGCGGCGCGGCGGACTTTCTTACGCGGGCGACCAAGTGGTTCGCAATCCTGTTCGTGGCGCTTTCCATCGTCCTCGCCGCTGTTGCGGTAGACGCTTCGGGCCAGCGTGATTTCGACGATACTCTCGACCGCTCCACAACGCAGGGTGCGGCGTCGGACGATCCCATTCCGGGTGATCCGGGCCTTGATGGCGAAGCTCCCGTTGATCCGGTGCCTGCGCCAGAGGAAGATCCGCTGGCAGATCTTGCCGAATAAGAGATTTCTGCGGGCAACTCGCCCATAATTGCGAAAAGACTGACCAAACCGCTTGCGCCGAATCCGAGTGTGCCCTTAAGGCCCGACTCCCATGGCGCGGTACATTTTCATAACCGGCGGCGTGGTCTCCTCGCTCGGCAAAGGTCTCATGGCAGCCTCTCTGGCTGCTCTCCTCCAGGCGCGTGGCTACAAGGTCCGCATTCGCAAGTTCGACCCCTATCTGAACGTCGATCCCGGGACGATGAGCCCCTACCAGCACGGCGAAGTCTACGTCACCGACGACGGGGCCGAAACCGATCTGGATCTTGGTCACTACGAACGCTTTACCGGCGTATCGGCGCACCAGAACGACAACATCACCTCGGGCCGGGTCTATCGCGACATCATCGCCAAGGAACGTCGCGGCGACTACCTGGGGGCCACCGTTCAGGTGATCCCCCACGTTACTGACGCGATCAAGGAATTCGCGCTGGCCGACCAGGGCGACCATGATTTTATCCTGTGCGAAATCGGTGGAACCGTTGGCGACATCGAAAGTCTCCCGTTCATGGAAGCGATCCGCCAGCTTCGCAACGAGCTGGAGCCGGACCAGACCGTGTCCGTCCATGTAACGCTGGTGCCCTATATCGCGGCAGCAGGAGAGCTGAAGACGAAACCCACACAGCATTCTGTTCGCGAACTTGCCTCCCTCGGCATCAAGCCGGACGTGCTGCTGTGCCGGTGCGAACATCCACTGCCCGAAAGCGAGCGGCGCAAGATCGCACAATTTTGCAACGTCCGCCCGGATTCGGTCATTCCCGCGCTCGATGCCAGCAGTATCTATGCCGTGCCCCAGCAATATCATGCAGAGGGCCTGGATACAGAAGTGCTGCGCCATTTCGCCATGCTTGGCACGTCCAACCCGCCGACGATGGCGCGCTGGGAGGATGTCGTCGATCGCTATGAGCATCCCGAGGGCGAAGTCACCATCGGCGTGGTGGGCAAATATGTGGGCCTGCCAGATGCCTACAAATCGCTGAACGAAGCGCTTGTTCACGGTGGCATGGCCAATCGTACAAAGGTCAATATCCGCTGGATCGACGCCGAGGTTTTCGAGCAGGATGACAGCGAGATTGCCGCCGCGCTCGAGCCTTTGCACGGCATCCTTGTTCCCGGCGGGTTCGGTGAAAGAGGTTCAGAGGGCAAGATTGCGTCGGTTCGCTTCGCGCGTGAGCGCAAGGTGCCCTTTTTCGGTATATGCCTGGGAATGCAGATGGCCTGCATCGAAGCTGCACGAAATACCGCCAACATTGCCGGTGCGTCCTCTACGGAATTTGGGGAAACTTCCGAACCCGTTGTCGGCATCATTACCGAGTGGATGAGCAAGGAAGGCTTGCAAAAGCGCTCTGCCGATACCGACCTTGGCGGCACGATGCGGCTCGGCGCCTACGAAGCGAAGTTGTTAGCCAACAGCCATGTCTCCACCATATACGGCGGGGCGACCTCGATCTCCGAACGGCATCGACACCGTTACGAGGTCAATTCCCATTATGTCGACCAGTTGGAAAAAGGCGGGCTGGTGTTCTCGGGCATGTCCCCGGACGGCCTGCTTCCCGAAATTGTCGAACGGCCGGAGCATCCCTGGTTCGTCGGCGTACAATTCCATCCGGAACTGAAAAGTCGCCCCTTCGATCCGCACCCATTGTTCAGCGGGTTTATTGCAGCAGCTTTGGCGCAATCGCGGCTGGTGTAATTAAAGCCTTGAAATAAAGCCTGGTTATTTCGACGCGTTGATTATCCGCAGAATAATCTTGCATTATATGGGCTGAACAGCGTAACGAAATGCCAAGGGTGCAAAGGAAGAATTAGTGCGGTCGAAGCTGGCCGGGTGTTTCTTCGTAATCCGTTTAAAAGTTTAGATCGACCCGGTGCGGGCAACAGGGGTTACTCGCGCGCTGTCGGTTCGGTCTTGCTCTTTGGGGAAGGCTGTCTCTTGCGACCCGGACAGCTTTTTTACAAGGGCGAGTCGGCGCTACGTGCGTCGAGGGGGCGGCGCTTTAGCGGGCTCCGCCCCCAACTTCTTCTTCAAATCGAGAGATGGTAGCGGCGATCAGGCTGCATCGGCCTGTCCGCCACCCTTTTCCTTGCTTTCGACCACTTTCAGACCGCTACCGCCGATAGTGATCTTCTTTGGCTTCATCGCCTCCGGCACTTCGCGCACCAGATCGATTACAAGAAGGCCATCGGCAAGGTCTGCGTTATCGACACGCACATAGTCGGCCAGTTCGAAACGCCGCTCGAAACCGCGATTGGCGATGCCGACATGCAGCATCTCGCCATCGGCCGCCTCGTCACGCTTCCTGCCCTGAACGGTAAGCAGGTTCTGCTTCGCGGTGATGTCCAGGTCTTCGGACCGGAAGCCGGCCACGGCAATCGTGATGCGATAGGCATCTTCATCGCGCCGCTCGATATTGAATGGAGGATAATTGTCGCCACTGTTGCGGGCGTTGTTCTCCAGAAGGTCGAACAAGCGATCAAACCCGACGGTAGAGCGACGATAAGGGGTAAAGTCTGTACGGTTCATTTGAAACAAATCCTCTTCTGAGCAATTTGAAAGATACACGGACCCGCTTTCGGCGTCCGTGTGATTGAGATAGGGAAGCTGTCAGAGCTTTCAAGAACACTGGATCCAGCCTTTTCAGGGGAATTTCGTGAGTACGCCAAAAGTCGAAATCTATACGAAGATGTCTTGCGGTTTCTGCCACCGTGCGAAGCGATTGCTGGATAGCAAGGGCGTGGACTACGAGGAATACGACATCACCCTTGGCGGTCCCAAGCGGCAGGAAATGGTGGATCGCAAACCGGATGCGCGAACCGTTCCGCAGATTTTCATCGACGACAAGCACATAGGCGGATCGGACGAGCTTGCCATGCTGGAGCGCGAAGGCAGGCTGGATTCGCTTCTCGGTCTTTGACCCGTCAAGCCATGCCCACGATCGCGCTTCTGCAAATGACCTCGGGCATCGATCCCGTCGTCAATGCCAACTCCATTGCCGAAGCTGCGCGCCGCGCGGCGGGAGAGGGCGCGCAAATGCTGTTCACCCCGGAGATGGCGGGACTGCTGGATCGCAAGCGCAGCCGTGCCGCAGCCAATATCGTGGCAGAAAACGCAAGCCCGATTGTCGAAATCGTGGCGGGCGCAGCGGCGGATGCCGGTATCTGGATTGCGCTGGGCCTGCCCGTGGCGCGCGATGACGGTCGTTGGGCCAATCGAACGATCTTGTTCGACGACACGGGCGATGTGGCGGCACGCTACGACAAGATCCATATGTTCGACGTGGAGCTGGACACAGGCGAAAGCTGGCGGGAATCCGCTGCCTATGTGCCCGGCGAGGAAGTGGTGACGGTTGACGATACACCGCTGGGTCGGCTTGGCCTGACAACATGCTACGACATCCGCTTTCCCGCTCTATTTGAAGAACTTGGCCGCCGCCGTTGCGATGCCATCGCAATTCCGGCCGCTTTCACTGTTCCGACCGGCAAGGCGCACTGGCACCTGCTGCAACGCGCGCGCGCGATCGAAGCGAGCGCTTTCGTTATCGCCGCAGCGCAGGTTGGCGATCACGAAGATGGGCGATCAACTTTCGGCCATTCGCTGGTGGTAGGCCCCTGGGGCGACGTGCAAGTGGATATGGGCGGCGAAGCTGCCGGTTTGCAGATTTGCAATATTGATACAGGACGGATTGCAGAAGTTCGCAAACAGCTGCCTAGCCTTGCCAACAAGCGCAATATCCCTAAATCAGCCAACCTATGATTGTTTTCGACCTTTCATGCGACCAGGGCCATCGTTTCGAGGGCTGGTTCGGCTCGTCCGACGAATTCGCCTCGCAGTGCGAGCGCGGGCTGGTTGCATGCCCGCAATGCGGATCGGAAGAAATCAGCAAGGCCCCCATGGCGCCTGCGGTGGGCAAGAAGGGGAACCAGCAGGTGGTTCAGACTTCTGGCCGGGCAAACTCCGGCAAGGGTCTTTCGAACACGCCGATGTCACCCGAAGTGGCAGAGGCGCTTGGCAGGCTGGCCCAAGCCCAGGCAAAGGCGCTGAAAAACAGCACGTGGGTGGGCAAGGACTTCGTGGAGCAAACCCGCGCCATGCATTACGGCGAACGCGATCACGCGGCCATCCACGGCGAGGCAAGCGTGCAGGAAGCCAGGGAATTGCTGGACGAGGGCGTGCCCGTGGCACCTCTCCCGCTGCCTGTCGCTCCTCCCGAAGATGTGAACTAGCCAAGCGTTTCAGGTATTTGGTGCGCCCGAGAGGATTTCGAACCTCCGGCTCCCGGATTAGGAATTAGGTGCCGACGCCCTTCAGAATTCGTCAGTTCCGCAGTTTTCCTCTGATTTTCATACTCTGATATTCTCCGGCATTGCCTCAAATTCTTTTCCCGTGCATGTAGCCTGCAAATAGAGATGAGGTTTGAGGCTCGCGTGGGCCATCGATCACTAGGCTCAGGGCCTATTGAAGGGATTCCTAAGAGCACGACATTTGAATAGCCCCGAGTTTTCTAGACGCCTTCGGCGCTCATAATTTGCTGCCGTTCGAACTCGACGGGTGACAGCATCCCGTTCCTTACATGCTTGCGTATCGGGTTGTAGAACATCTCGATGTAATCGAACACATCCTGCCTGGCCTCGTCGCGTGAGCGATAGGTTCGCCGCCGGATGCGTTCGCGCTTGAGCAGGTTGAAGAAGCTCTCGACGACGGCGTTGTCATGGCAGTTGCCACGACGGCTCATCGAGTGCTCCAGATTGTGGGCTTTCAGGAACGAGGCCCAGTCCATGCTGGTGAACTGCGATCCCTGATCCGAGTGGATCAGCACGGCGCTTCTTCGGCTTCCTGCGCCACACCGCCATCAGCAATGCCTGCAGGACCAGATCGGTGGTCTGGCGGCTCTGCATCGCCCAGCCCACCACGCGGCGGGAGTAAAGGTCGATCACCACCGCCAGATAGGCAAAGCCCTCCAGCGTGCGGATGTAGGTGATGTCGGTCACCCAGGCCTTGTCGGGTGCTGCGACATCGAACTGGCGAGCCAGCGTGTTGTCGACCACCATGGACGGCTTACCGCCATAACTGCCCGGCCTGCCGCTTGTAGCCGATCTTCGCCTTGATGCCCGGCCAGCCTGGCAAGGCGAGCCACCCGGTTCGGGCAGCAGGTCTCGCCCTGATCGAGCAGGTCGTCGTGCAGCTTGCGGTAGCCATAGACCTTGCCGCTGTCTTCCTACGCCTGCCGGATCATCGCAGTCTGGCGCACATCTTCCTGCGCCCGTCTGCTCAGCGGGTTCTTCAACCAGGCATAGAAGCCGCTGGGCTGGATGCGCAGACACCGGCACATCGCACGCACCGAGAACAGCGTGCGATGCTCGGCTACGAACGCGTATCTCACTTTGCATCCCTGGCGAAATACGCGGTGGCTTTTTTTAGGATGTCGCGCTCCTCGGTCACCCGCGTCAGCTCGCGCTTCAGCTGCCGGATCTCGGCATCCTTCGATCCATCTTCCGGGTCGCTGCGCAAACTGCCGCTTCCAGGCATACAGCGAGTGCTGGACTGACGCCGAGCCGCTCTGAAACCTCCGCCACCCGGTAGCCCGCTCGGTAATCTGCGCCACCGCATCGCGCTTGAACTCATCGCTGAAATTAGCCTTACCCATCATAGCCTCCTGTCCTCAAATTTAGGAAAGAAGGCGTCCACAAATCTAGGGGCTATTCAATCTGCACCGCCCCAACCGTCATATTCTGGCTCGATCAAATGAGTCTGAACCTAGACGCTACACGTTCTCGCTACGCGTAGGTAGGACCCGCAACATCATTGGATAACTTGTATAATGGCGAACGTCACTCCGCCGACGAGCAACCACGAAGCAATTGCAAGACCAGCCACAATCCAGAGCCGCATGGGGAGGCTTAGCCTCTCGTCTTGCATGCACAGAGTTGGATTTCCATTTGAGGTATGAGGAACAACGGGCGGCGCAGCGAGGAGCGCTGCGCTCACGGCACCGTCGGTGATTGGCTTCTCAAACTTAGCTCCGTATCTATTCTCAGAATTACTGGCAGTTTTCCTGATAATCGTTGCTGAGATTGTCCCAGCTTCTGGAATTGCGACACAAAGGCGTTCGCCAACTTCAAAATTCGCAGATGACTGAATGCGCATTCCAATTCTCGAAAGGTCCAGCAAAACTACAGGTGTCATTTCGGAATTGTCAGCGGCATCAAGGCCAAACCTGATTAACCTGCGGTTCGCCTCTCTTCGATCAGTTATAAGAGCCGGTTGATACGGCGCGGCAATCTTGGGCAACATGTGATACCTCCGAGTTGACCATCCGCCAGTCCGGTTGAGAAATGGTAAAGATCCTTACTTCAATGTCTCCGGTCTGCGCAGGGTAGGCCTGCAAACCGAAATGCGTCGGTAGGGTCACGCGAGACTCGAAAGGCAGCGTCAAACTGAAAGAACTGAAACTAACTCGAACGGTGATGGTAGGCAGTGGGAGGGTGTTTCACCGGTGATCGTAATCTCTAACCTGACGGATCCACGGTGCATATAAGGCGCATGTAGGGCTGGGCCGGCCAGTCCACCACCCAAAGCTAAACAGCGCTAAACTATTGATAAATGGTGCGCCCGAGAGGATTCGAACCTCCGGCCCCCGGATTAGGAATCCGATGCTCTATCCGACTGAGCTACGGGCGCGCCGCCTAGGCGTTTAGTCCGGGGTTTTGCCATGCACAACCACCAACGTAGCACAAAAGAAAGGGGCCCCTCCGTAATGGAGAGGCCCCGAACTTTTCAGGCTGTCGCCCTGGACTAGAAGCGGATGTTCGCGCCCAGGTAGAAACGACGACCGTTGGTGTCGTAGAACTGAGCATTGTAACCGCCACCGGCAAGCTGACCCACCGAAGGATCGGCTGCAACGTTCACACCACCAATCGGCGGAGCTTCGTTGAGCAGATTGTCCACGCCAAAACGCAGGTTCAGATCTTCGGTGACTGCGTACGACGCGTTCAGGTTGAACAGGTTATAGCTCGGGAAACCCGTCGTCGGTGTAGGAGCACCGATCTGTGCTTCGGTTGCATCTTCGATCGCCGGACGGTGCTGCCATTGAACGCCCAGATAGGCAGGGCCCCAGTTGTAGCCGAGCGTCGTGAAGATGCGATACTCGTAGTTGCCGCCCTGAAGGCCGTTTTCACCCGTACCCAGCGTTCCGACGTAATCGACGGAGTCGATGAGACCCACAAGCGAAGTCGATTCGAACTGGATAAGGTAGTTGGCCAGAACATTCAGGTTGAGCGAACCCGGACCAACGTCAAAGCCCCAATCGAGAGCAACGTCGATGCCCGAAAGCTGGAACTCGCCGTTGTTCACATAGGTGCGGCGAACGTTTCCGAGTGCACCGGTGGCGTTACGCGGAACCAGCTGACAGAACTGCGAGTTTGCCACGTCCAGATCACTGCCCGAGAAGGCAGGGTTGAGAAGGGGATCGTAGCAGGACCGCAGGGCGACGCCGACCGTCTGTTCGCCAATGGCTTTATCAACAGAGATGTTGAAGTAGTCGACCGACAGGCGGAAACGATTGAACATTGCCGAGGTAAACGGTGAATTGACCACTACACCGGCAGTCCATGTATCGGCAACTTCCGGCTCAAGGTTGGGGTTGCCAACAGTCGTCGGGAACGCGAAGCCACCCGTGCCGCTGTCCTGAACTCCCGAGTAGTACTGGTTATCCGCATCGGGATTACCTGACTGTTCCATCTGGATGCGGCAGATCGCTTCGACGCGAGCACCGTTGGCGTTTCCGCCAGCGAACTGATCGCCATCCTGGTTGGCCGAGAAAGACAGCGGGTTGGCGAGCGAACAGGGGTCACCCACGGTGTTGCCACCAAAGGTCTGTTGCGCCTGGAGGAAGAGTTCGCCGATGTTCGGCGCACGTTCCGCCCGGTTGTAACCACCGCGGAAACGCAGCCAGTCGGTCACTTCCCAGTCACCCAGGATCTTGTAGGTGTAGCTCGTTCCCGTCGTAGAGTAGTCGGAGATACGGCCGCCGACTTCGAGATTGAGCTGCTGGATGAAAGGCACGTCCGCGACCAGCGGAATGAGCAATTCGCCATACAGTTCGTGAACATCGAAGGCCGCGTCGACATTGCCGCTGGGATAGATGCCCTGCGCCTGATCCTGGAAGGAACGGCCCTGGGTGGTCAGCGTGTCGTTGTCGAATTCGAACTGCACTTCACGATAGCTCGCGCCGATAGCGGCACCAACTTCACCGGCCCAGAGATCGAACAGGCCACCAAAGATGTTGGCCTCGGCGATCGTCTGCGTCACTTCCGAACGGTTCTTCAGATCCGCACGAATGGCCTCCAGGCAATCTTCAGAGAAGCCACCTTCGGGCGGGTTGTAGAGATTGAGGCCAGAAGTACAGGTTGCACTGGAGGCGCCGAAACCGAAGTTTGGCGGACCCTGGTTACCCTGGGCGGAGAAGCCACGGCCGAAGTTGGGTGCCGAGATCACGGTCTTGAAGCGGGACAGCGAATTCACGCCAGTCTGCTTGGCATAGGTCGACGAAATACCGTGGCTGACAAAAGTTTCCCATGACAGCGCAGTGCCGGGGATGAAACCTTCGAGGCCAGCGGTCATGTTATAAGTCGTGACATCGGTGAAGGTTTCGCGGTCGTCCGCCAGAAGCGACTGGATCTGGAACGGATCGTTCGCACCGGAAACCAGAGGCTGCGTGGGCGGGGGCGTATCCGGATCGTTGTCGTCCGGAATGTAGCCCGCCTCACCAGGTCGTGCGGAGCGCATGCGGCTGTCAAGAAGCGTCTGCAAGCTGGACGGCAATTCGCCGTCGTCCAGGCCGGTGGGATCAACCAATGCGGTCCAACCGCCCACTGCGGGCGAAGGTTCGTTACGCGTGAAAGTCTCGACATGGCTGAAGAGACCCTGCGCAAAAACGCCAACCCAATCGTTGATCTCGTAATTGCCGCGCATGAACATGTTGTAGCGGGTCAACGGCAGGATCAGGTAGAGATTGGTATTGTTCGAACCGATCGCACCGTTGATCGACTGCTTGAACGGCAGACCGTCGAGCGGGAGATCGAATGCGTCGTTACCAAAATTCGACGGCGTACCGTTGGCACCCGTGGTGAACGCCGTGCCAGTGTCCGGATTGACGAACACGGTCACGCCCGGCGCAAACGTCGGCCCATTTGGGAAGACCGTGCTGTAATCAGGCGAACCGTCAAAGCCGAAGTTGATGCCCGGAGCCGGAATGAAGAACTGCGAGCCGCCGATGTTGGGGTCGGCATACAGATCGGTATACCAGTCGCGATCGCGCTGGAAGTTGGCTTCACGCGTGTTCATCGACATGGCGATAGACACGTTGCCGCGACCACCGTCGAAGTCGGCGCCCATGATGCCCGAGAGCTGGTATTCGAAGTTGTCGCCTTCCTGCGTGATGCCCATCTGCGCATCAAGCTCGAGGCCGACAAAGTCGCGCTTCAGGATGAAGTTGGTGACACCTGCAACAGCGTCGGCACCGTAGGTTGCCGAGGCACCGCCCGAGATCGTTTCGATACGCTCGATGGCAGCAGACGGAATGGTCGAGATGTCGACCACGCCCGAAGCGTTGCCCGGCGTGCCGCGACGACCGTCGATCAGCACGAGGTTACGGTTGGTACCGATACCGCGCAGCGAGATGGTTGCAGCGCCCGGTGTGTTGGTGGCCGTTGGCTGGATATCGCCGCCGGCAGTCGGGGTCTGCGCCGGAACGAACTGCGGCAGCTTGTTGAGGTTGGATTCGATGGCCGCAGTGGACGACTGCTCCAGCAAGCCCTCGTCGATGGTGACCATCGGGCTGTTGGAGTTGAAGTCCTGCGAACCGATACGCGAACCGGTAACGACGATACGACGGCCTTCTTCCGGACCCTCGTCCTCGCCCACCTGGACATCGTCGCCCACATTCGCATTCTGCGCCATGGCCGGTGCGGCCAAAAGCATGGTGCTGGCCCCTCCGGCCAGCAGTGCAGCCCTGAAGAACTGCTTGTTGTTAAAGGTTTTCACTTTGTGCTCCCTTCACAGTGATGGCGAGCCTGCGGATTGCAAACTCCCAGTTTGTATCGTCCCACAAAAAAAGCCCGCTCGACCGTCGGCAAGCACTCTGGTTGCCGACGTGTTCTGGCGGGATCGCCGTGTCTGATAAAATGAACGGGTGTAGAAAGCGCAAGCATGCCGGCCGATTTTGCCGAGCCGTCAACCGCGCTGGAATGCGCCACATGCATGCAAACTTCCTCCCCCGGTGTGTCCAGAATTGAATCGATCTGGTCCCTACCGGCCTATGGGCATATTCGGGCTTGTTGATTGTGTCTAGTATGTGAACGGGCTGACTGTGGAAGGGCTCGCTCCATATCGAACCATGTTCGCCGCTCACGCCTTGCATTCGCTGGCCTGCTTCACATGCGTGAAATTATATTATCATTATATTGCAGTGAGATGGCCGCATTTTGAGCAAAATTCCCGTCACGGGCGCAATAAAGTGTTGCCAAGCTGCATCGCATTCCAAATGATCGCATGGACCGGTCGTTGATCGAGTCCGATTTGCTTGAAAGCGCAAGCTCTTTCGGGCTTGACCACACACGGAGAGGCGACAAGGACGGTCCGCTGTTCAAACCTGAAAAAGTTACCTATGGGACTACTTTACGCGGAAAAGTGCGAGACGATATGACCAAGGCCCGCGGGGGGAAAACGATGAAAGGCGAAGTGGGGGCTATTCCGCAATGGCGCAGCTTGCTGTTCGACCATGCGAAGGCCGTCTATGCTGATGGCGCCGGGTCGGAAACATCCTCCGGCGATTATGAAAATCTTGTCCGGCTAATGGGTCCGATGGCCGATGAAGCCCTGCGGATCGTCGAGGCGTTTGCCAACGGCGCGCGCAGTGCAGATGGCATTTCCGGATCCGGCAATCCCGTTCCGCCGGAATTCGATACTCGCATTTCGATTATCCTGAACGGCCTGGCACCCGAGGCGGAGACACACCGCAAGGGGGAGGCCGGCACAACCTCCGTTATCCAGCAGGAACTCTGGCAACTGCTGTACAAGGTTCGCGAGAGCGCGGAGCTTTCCTACGCAAGAGAAATCGAACTGGTGGAACTGGATCGCCGCATCCTTTTCCTGCTGCGAAGCCAGGGCGCGCTGGTTCCGGCCGATATTTCGGGTTCGGTGGGCGTCGACAAGGCGCAGGTCAGCCGTTCGGTCAAACGATTGCTGGAACTCAAGATGGTGCAGCGCGACCAGATCCGCGCTCCGGTGGGACTGACGCGCAAGGGCACCGCCCTGGCAGATCGGCTGCTCCGGCTTGCAGAATTGCGCAATCGCGAGCTTACCTTCGATATCGGCGACGAGGAACTGGCGGCGTTCTTCGCGGTGATCGAGAAGCTCCTGCGGCGAGCCGTAATGCTGTATGAGCAGGAGCGATCCCTCAACCAGAATGACGTGAAATCGCTCAATCCCTTTGTCATGGATCCGGATTATGATCCCGATGCCGGATCGCCTATCGTGATCGAGCGAAGCAGGATCCTTGCGCCGCTGATGACGCTATCCGCCTACTTCAGCCGCAGTGGAGCTTTGACCTTCAAGCGCCTGACGAACCTGTCAAATTTCGAGACGTGGGTCCTGAATGAGATTGCCCTCAATTCGCCGATTGACTGGAACACGCTGGTGTCGAGGCTGGATCGGGATCACAGCCAGGCTGGCCGGACCGTCACGGCCCTGGTCGAGCGCGGGCTGGTGGACCGCAGCGGCAAGCCCGGCCGGCGTCATGGCCGCT
Source organism: uncultured Alphaproteobacteria bacterium (assembly GCA_963783265.1). Classification (GTDB taxonomy): domain Bacteria; phylum Pseudomonadota; class Alphaproteobacteria; order Sphingomonadales; family Sphingomonadaceae; genus Alteraurantiacibacter. The sequence goes on from CAWAMU010000010.1 coordinate 613,575, forward strand.
TCCGGCCGACAGTAGAGGGCCAGCGCCTGATCGAGATTATCCAGGAAGCGAGCCGTCATCGCGGCGCGTTCCTGATGGCACCCCTTTCGGTTCCCGAGCGGGAAAAGTTTGCGGCAACATTCGAGAAAGTCCGTCGAAACGCAGTGGTCCAGCTGGAACGCGAGCGCACGTTCGACGAACTGGACCAGGATCTGCGCTGAACGATGGTAACTGGCGGTGAAGGGGGAGGGCGGTTGCTGTCCCGCCTTTCCGGTGTCACCCTTATCTGACGCGCTCCACGCGCACGGAGCGCTGGCTGTCGAAGGTCATCAGGAAGCTGCCGAGTGCGCCACGATCGATCTCCACCTGGTCTCCCGATCGGGGTGGCCGATAGGCGAAGGGTACGCTTTCGCTGAAAAGCCATTGAGCGCCGTCCTCCAAAGTGAGGAGGTAAACGCCGCGCTGCCGTTCGGAAACAGAGCGGACGCGAGCGCGCAGTTCGTCCAGCTCGCCTGCGGGTGTTTCAAAGCGATCCGGAGTGCGGATATTTTCCCGACCGAACCCCGATGCCCCGCTGGTGTTGACAGGAGCACCGCGCCCGCCTTGCGGCGCGTCCATCTCGCCCGGAACAGCCGGTCGTGCCTGGCCGCCGGCTGCACGGATATTGTTGTCGTAGCAAGCCAGTCGCGCAGTCGCGTCGTCAATCTGGGCGCAATTGCGCAGGATATTGAGCACAATAGCGTCATCCACCTGCGCGGCAGCCGGGCTGGAAAGCAGCGCCAGTGAAAGTCCGGCAGCAGTCATGGCTCCGGCAGTCGTCCGGAACAAAGTGATCTTCGGGGCGCGGAACGCGGTCATTGTATCAGGAAACTCCCTCTCGTCAGCCAGCGTGATGGCGCGGAAGGCGTTATCGCGCAAGGGGCTTGCGGCCCGCTGAACTTGAGCAGCCCGCTTATCCCCGACTGCGCGAGGTTATCCTTCGACGGTCTTGGCATCCTCTGCATCCAGCACACCGCGGCGGATCTGGTCGCGCTCCATGCTTTCGAACAGGGCCTTGAAGTTGCCTTCGCCAAAACCTTCGTCGCCCTTGCGCTGAATGAACTCGAAGAACACCGGGCCAACCTGCGCCTCTGCAAATATCTGGAGCAGCAGGCGGGGGGAGCCGCCCTCGGTCGTGCCATCGAGCAGGATGCCGCGCATCTTGAGCTGTTCAACGTCCTCGCCATGGTTGGGCAATCGCTCGGGCAGCATTTCGTAATAGGTTTCCGGCGGTGCAGTCATGAAGGGGACGCCAAATTCCTTGAGCTTGTCCCAGGCAGCAAGAAGGTCGTCGCATATCAAAGCGATATGCTGGATACCTTCGCCGTTGAATTCGCGCAGGAATTCCTCGATCTGGCCTTTTCCGCCTTCACCTTCCTCGTTCAGCGGGATGCGGATCTTGCCGTCAGGCGCGGTCAGCGCCTTCGACGTGAGGCCGGTGTATTCGCCCTTGATGTCGAAGAAACGGATTTCGCGGAAATTGAACAACGTCTCGTAATAATCGGCCCAATAGGCCATTCGTCCGCCGTAGACATTGTGGGTGAGGTGATCGATCACGTTGAAGCCGGCACCCTCGGGATGGTGCTCTACCCCTTCGAGATATTCGAAATCGATATCGTAGATCGACAGGCCCTTGCCATCCTCGTCAGCATAGCGATCGATGAGATAGACGATTGCCCCGCCGATGCCCCTGATGGCAGGGATGTGCAGTTCCATCGGGCCGGTTTCAACCTCGACCGGTTCGGCACCGCGTGCCAGCAACTCGTCATACGCCTTCGCAGCGTCTTTTACCCGAAAGCCCATGCCGCAGGCGGAAGCGCCATGTTCTCGCGCGAAGAACCATGCGGCGCTGCGCGGTTCGTAGTTCAGGATGAGGTTTATCTGCCCCTGCCGCCACAATTGCACATCCTTGGATCGGTGCGAAGCGACGTGCTGAAAGCCCATGGCCTTGAAGACAGGTTCGATCTGGCCCTTTTCCGGAGCGCAGAATTCAACGAATTCGAAGCCGTCGAGGCCGATGGGATTTTCAAAGAGATCAGTCATGGTTTCAAATGTAACCTTTTTCAGCCGAGCGTGCAATATCCAATCGATCCGTCGATCTATCCGCAGGTTCCCGCGAAATACGCTTAAATCCATGCGTTGTTTGTGATTCAAGCCTAGCATGAACCGCCCACGCAAAGATATTGTCCGAGAGCGCGTCGTCAATGCGGCGGCCTTGCTTGTCCTGATGCTGTTGGGCGGGCTTGCCCTGATCGGTCCGTCCGGCCTGCTGTCGTGGGGTGAACAGGCGGCGCGGCTTGACGATCATGAGGCGCGCATAGCAACCTTGCAGGAGCGCCGGGCCGAGCTGGAAAACCGGGTGGCCTTGCTCGATCCAAACAACGTGGATCCAGATTTCGCTTCCGAGCTGGTTCGCGGAAATCTCAATGTGGTCCACCCGGACGAATACGTCGTCGAGATGGAACCGATTGAATAGCTGCTATCGAGTTTGGTGCGCGAACCAAACCTTTTTTACCGGATAGGTTATTGAGCGAAGTGTGGCGTTGCCACCGGAACGCAAGCGCGCCTATAGGCTTTTTCAAGAGACAACCTGCGCCGCAAAAGGCGCGAACCAGGGGATTCCATCTTGGCCAAAGCCTCCACCGGAAGCGGAAACAGCAAGCAGACAGCGGCGAACGATCCCGCATCACAACCATCTGACAGCGATGACAATTTCGCCCTGCGCACATTGCAGGAATCGCTGGAGAAGGGGAAACGCTTCGAGGCCAGCGAAGAGCAGTTGATGCATTTTTACGAGCAGATGCTGTTGATCCGCCGGTTCGAGGAGAAGGCTGGCCAGCTTTACGGACTCGGTCTCATCGGCGGGTTTTGCCACCTGTATATCGGTCAGGAAGCTGTAGCCATCGGATTGCAAAGCGCGCTCGACAATGATCGCGACAGTGTGATCACCGGCTATCGCGACCATGGGCACATGCTGGCCTACGGCATCGATCCCAAGGTCATCATGGCCGAGCTGACAGGGCGTGCCGCCGGTATTTCCAAGGGGAAGGGCGGTTCGATGCACATGTTCAGCACCGAGCATAAATTCTACGGCGGCCACGGCATCGTCGGCGCGCAGGTCTCGCTGGGCGGCGGTCTTGCGTTTGCGCACAAGTACAATGAAGATGGCGGCCTTTGCCTTGCCTATTTCGGCGACGGCGCGGCCAACCAGGGCCAGGTCTACGAGACCATGAACATGGCCGCATTGTGGAACCTGCCCATCGTCTTCGTTGTCGAGAACAACCAGTATGCGATGGGCACCGCAGTCAAGCGCTCCAGCGCCGAGACTGAATTCTATCGCCGCGGAACGGCGTTCCGCATTCCCGGAATGGAGGTGAACGGCATGGACGTGCTGGAAGTTCGCCAGGCCGCAGAAATCGCTTTTGCGCATGTTCGCGAAGGCAACGGCCCGGTGCTGATGGAATGCAACACCTACCGCTATCGCGGCCACTCGATGTCCGACCCGGCGAAGTATCGCACGCGGGAAGAGGTCCAGGACCAGCGCGAACACAACGACCCGATCGAGCGGCTGAAGAAGGAACTGGTCGAATCCGGCATTACTGAGGAAAAGTTGAAAGAGATCGACAAGGGCATCCGCGCCACAGTGGCCGAAGCTGCGGATTTTGCCGAAAGCTCTCCCGAGCCCGAGGCAGGCGAACTCTACACGGATGTTCTGGTGGGGGAGTACTGAGCCATGCCCATCGAACTCAAGATGCCCGCCCTTTCTCCCACGATGGAAGAAGGCACACTCGCCAAATGGATGGTGAAGGAAGGCGACACGGTTTCCGCCGGTGACGTTCTGGCCGAGATCGAGACCGACAAGGCCACGATGGAATTCGAATCCATCGATGAAGGAACCGTCGGCAAGATCCTGGTGGCCGAAGGGACCGAAGAAGTAAAAGTCGGCACCGTCATCGCCATACTTGCGGGTGAGGACGAAGATGTTTCCGACATCGAAGCTCCCGCAGCCGATGCGCCGCCGGCGTCTGACGAAGTCGACGATGTGCCGGGCGAGGGCAAGGATGTGGGCCGCGATGGCAGCCCGCTGGATATCGACAAACCCGAGGCCAAGCCGCGCGCCGACGATCCGGAAATCCCCGAAGGCACCAACATGGTCAAGCTGACCGTGCGCGAGGCGCTGCGCGATGCCATGGCCGAGGAAATGCGGCTTGACGATCGCATCTTCGTGATGGGCGAGGAAGTTGCCGAATACCAGGGCGCCTACAAGGTAACGCAGGGACTGCTGGATGAATTTGGCCCCAAGCGGGTAATCGATACACCGATCACCGAATATGGCTTTGCCGGGATCGGCACGGGCGCGGCCATGGGCGGCCTGCGTCCGATCGTGGAGTTCATGACGTTCAATTTCGCCATGCAGGCGATCGATCACATCATCAACTCCGCCGCCAAGACCAACTACATGTCCGGCGGGCAGATGCGCTGCCCGGTGGTGTTCCGTGGGCCCAATGGCGCAGCCAGCCGCGTGGGCGCGCAGCACAGCCAGAACTACGGCCCGTGGTACGCCAGCGTGCCGGGTCTGATCGTGATTGCGCCGTATGATGCATCCGATGCCAAGGGGCTGCTGAAAGCCGCCATCCGCAGCGATGATCCGGTCGTTTTCCTGGAAAACGAACTGATCTACGGACAGAATTTCGAGGTCGCCCAGCTCGACGATCACGTTCTGCCGATAGGCAAGGCGCGGATCATGCGAGAAGGCAGCGATGTTACCATCGTTTCCTATTCCATCGCGGTGGGCGTCGCGTTGGAAGCGGCGGACGAGCTGGCAGAACAGGGCATCGAGGCCGAAGTTATCGACCTGCGCACCCTGCGCCCGCTCGATACGGCCACCATCCTGGAAAGCCTGGCCAAGACCAACCGCGTGGTGGTTGCGGAAGAAGGCTGGCCCACCTGCTCCATTGCTTCGGAAGTGATCTCGGTTTGCATGGAAGAAGGCTTCGACCACCTGGATGCGCCGGTCCTCCGGGTGTGCAACGAGGATGTACCATTGCCCTATGCCGCAAACCTGGAAAAGCTGGCCCTGATCGACAAGGATCGCGTGGTCGCGGCCTGCAAGAAGGTTACATACAGCGAATGAATTCGTAGAGCGATACGGCTGCCCTTGCGGGGTGGCCGTATCAACTGCTCATGGCGTAATCGATCCCGTTGAAGGTACTGCAGGACGCAACCGGAGCCGCATCGCCCGAGGACGGCTGGTAAACTCCGGTCAGATCCCGGTCGGCGCGCACCGTATAGCTGGCGACCGCGTTGACGGTTCCGGAATTGAAGGTGAAAGGTGCGCCGATTAGCGGCTGATAATCGTAACTGATCTCGACGAACATCACCGCATCGTCGTCGAAAGCGATAACTTCCTCGCCCGCTGGGCCCATGCCGGCAAAATCATTCGCAGTTTCGCCATCCCCGGTTACGCCATAGGAACTGGTGTGGTTCTTTTTGCCGACGCAGCGTTGCCAGTGGATATATTGCTGGTCAGCCGTGCCGGGCACCACCTCCAGGCTGCTGAGTATTACCCGCCCATGCTCGAACAGCCCGATCGCATCGCCGCCCTGTAGGTGGGCGCCGAAAAACAGGTCGTTGAGCTCGGTTTCGTGGATCTTGCGATCTTCCAGCATCGACTGGTCGCCAATCCGGGAGGCGTTGTCTGCAATCAAGTTGGCAAGCTGCGTAACCTTCATCTGCACCAGCACGCGGTTGGAGACTTCCAGTCCCATCAGGCCGATCGTCAGCAGGAACGGGAAGACAAGGGCGAATTCGGTCATCGCGACGCCAGCGGTGTCCCGGCGCAATCGTGAAGCGAGACGAGCGATCATGGGCAATGCCCCGTCGTGATAGTGATTTCCTGCATATTGAACGGTTGGTTGCGCAAGACCGTTTGCGCCTCGACCGTGACTTCCTGCTCAAGATTGATCAGCCGGGCCAGGGGGAAGGCGCGGTCATAGGTCGCTGAAACCTCGTACAGCACCGCATCGCGCGCGCCGCTGCTGTTGCCTTTCGAACGGTCGGCATCCCAGAGGCCGTTGCCGTTCACATCCACGAAAATCTCGTCGTTATCGCAGGCTCCGTCGCTGTTGGTGTCGGTGAATTCCTCTGCCTGCCCCACATCGGTGTAGTTTGTGTAGGCACTCCGGTTAAAGGCGAGGGTAGCATTGGGCACGACGTCGCGGACCATGGCTGTTACATTGCTGTCCAGCGCAGCGGGGTTGTTGGCAAAGGCCTCGATAGTGGAATCGCGAGCGGCACTCAGTACCGCGCCTTCGATCATGGTCTTGGCGTACATGTTGTACGAAAGGTCGAACAGACCCATCAGCGTCAGCGCCAGAACGGGTGCGATCAAGGCGAATTCGGTGACGGTCACGCCGCTCTCGTCACGCATCAGGGAGGCAAGGGTGGACCGCATCACTGGGTGATCCGCAGTTCGCTCATGGCGCGGGCGATGGCTCCGAAGGCATCGTTCAGTTCGTCCGCACTCGACGCCTCGAAGGAACGGCCGGGGCCGGCGCATTCGGTCATGAGGTCGGTCAAGCCAGTGCCGAAGGCAACCACCCACACCGTGATATTGCGGTTCTTCACCTGCTCGCAAGCTACTGCGAAACGGTTCTCGATAAGACTGTTGAGCGGGTTTGTACTGCGGGTGGTCGGATCCCAGCGCCGCTGGTCCAGCCCGTCGATGCCATAAACGCCGTATGCAAGGTCATAGGGTTCTGTCTGGCCATCGGTCAGCCAGATCATGTGGCGCGCCCGCGTCCGGCCTTCCGTGTCAGCATTTTCCGAAGCAAAGAGGCCGGTCGGGGAAAGCAGGCGACCACCCCAGATCATGCCGATATCGTGATAGGTCGCGCCATAGGGCTCCAGCGTGCCGAGATAGCTTTCCAGTTCGGAACTGGTCATTTCCTGCAGCTTCTGCGCCTTGGCAGGACAGTCGGAGAACCACCACGTGCCGCTGTCGACGTATTCCTTGATCGTGCTGCGATCCGGGCGCGGGTCGAAATCTCCGTTGCCATTGGGTTCGATATCGCGAACGTAGATCTCGCCCGGATAGCGCGGCCGCCACTGGGTGGAAGGATTGCCGGCAGAGGGGACGAGATCGATATCAAGGTCGAGTGCGCGCGAGAAATCGACGTTGTCGAAATCGTCGATCTGGTAGGTATCGCGCTCTTCGATGCAGCCTTCGGTTTCCGTGCGCCAGTTGCTCACGTCCCGGGTTACCGGCTCATAGTCCCAAACGGTTCTGTCGAATGATGGCACTTCGCGTACGAATTCGAACGTTTGCGCGTAATTTGTGTCGGTGCTCTGCCTGACTTCGCAAGTGCTACCGCTAAGTCGCGTGCTGTAGCGCGTACCGTTGTAGATGCGTTTCTTGGGCTGGATATGAAGGATGGCGCGGGGTTCCTCCTGGTGCTCTATTCGCTTGCTGCCATTATCGCTGTCGGAATAGCTCCAGCTGTTGGCCGGCTGGGAGCCGTTGCAACTGTACCAGCCGCCCTGGTCGGCGCTGGCCGCCTGGTTCCACGTTGCCGCGTAGGTGCTGACAGTGGTCCAGGGGCTGCGGTTTCCGGAAACATAGTTCCAGTTCCGGTTGAATGTGCGCCCCACATCGTCGTTTGGACGGACCCGGCCCGTGTCCGTGCGGCCCTGATAGGTCCATTCGTTCACGACCCAGCTATCCTGCAGCAGATGGCCGACATTGACGTTGGTGGCGTAGGGGACGAAGCCATAGCGGATCTCCGTCCCCGGCGCCTTGCTGCCCTCCACCTGGGCGTGGAAGGTGCGGATCGTCTGCTTGAGCGATTCAAGACGCGAAAGGCTGTCGCCTGAATTGGTGTGGCGCATCGAACCGGTGGTATCGATCACCATCATCACGTCGAGATTACTGAAGTTGAGGATAGCCTCGCAATCGACGGCGATATCCATGTTCGTGTGGCCGAACACCTTCATCAATGTTGTCGGCACATCCACGCTGGCCGTGCCGGAAATGGCGTAGTCGTTCTCCAGCACCATCGCGAAAGTGCGATTTCTCGTGCCATAGACACCATCGCGAAAATTGATGTTGAAAAAGCGCTGGCCCGTGGTCGCCACGTCGGATGGCACGGTATTGTCCACCGCCACGCTTGTGCCCAGCCTTTGCCGCGCCGCCAGGACCCCTGCATCGCAGGCCTGCTGCAAACGCACCTTCGCAAGGTAACCGCGCCCCATATCGACACCGCCACCAACGAGGGCCAACAGCGGAAACAGCGCAGCCGCCAGCATGGCTGCCACGTTGCCGCCCCTGTCGCGCGCCAGGCGAGAAAGGACGCCTGCGCTTTCGGAGCGGGAAGGGGGGCAAGAGGAAGTCACAGTCCCGCTTCCCTAAGGCAGCAGGACTGACGTTATCATTGATATCTAAGGTTAAAAAATTCACGCGTTTTGAAGCACCTACCGCGTCCGGGCAGCCGCGGCGGGATCATTCGTCGAGCAGGAAAATGGGCCGGGTATAGGTCACGAAGGGAAATTCGATGCCAGCAAAGCCCAGGAAGCTGTCGAGCTGGTATGACATGACCACCTGTAGCTCCGTCGCACCGGTCACGCGCTGCGTGCTGGCGTCGGTAATGGTCGCGTTTATCCGGTTCTGATCGAGCAGGTAGGGCGCACCCAGGGCCTGGTTTTCCGCCCAGGTCTCAAGCTGCGAATTCGATAAGTCGTTACCGGTCTGGTATTGCACCATCGCATAGCGAGCTACGTCGGCGGAGACACTGCGCAAGGCATTGTAGTTCTGCATCGCCATGCCGACTTGCAGCACGCCCACCATCAACAGCAGGAAGATCGGAGCGAGCAGCGCAAACTCCACGGCCATTGCGCCGTTTTCGTCACGCGTGATGCGAAGGAACGTGGGTTTGCTGTTCATGGGTTTTATCCGACCTGCACTATGCGATTGACATCGTATGATACGGCCGAGCCAACGCCCCACTCTGCCCATATCGGTGAGTATGTATCGGTTAGATCGATCTTGATGAATTTGTATTCGGTCGCACTGCCGCAACTGTCCGCTGTGGTGACATAGTCCGTTGCCGTTCCGCAGCGATAGATGGGATCGACATCGACAGTCACAGTGCCGCATGTCGCCGTGCCATCTGTCACCAGGGGCGCGGTTTTGCCGCATAGGGAGGTCGCCACGATATCGCGTACTGTGTTGCGATCACTGGCGGTTTCAGGCGCGACCGCGCGAACCACGGCGGCAGCTTCCGCCGCAGCGCTTTGCAGTTCGGTCTGGCGAGCGACCATCGAACTGGCCTCGAAACCGCCTAGCGCCATCACCAGCAGCACCGGCGCGACAAAGGCTGTCTCGATTGCCATCGAGCCGTTTTCGTCCAGGCGGATCCGGGCAATGCGGGCAAGTGCGTTCATCATGCTACCAGTCTCACTTTCGATGCCGTGCTGACCACCGTGGTGTCCTCGGTCGAATCCGCCGGGCAGAAGGTCTGCATATCGGTGGTGCCGGTGATGGTGATGTTGTTGGCGGCAATCATCAGGCACTGGCTGGTGACGCTGGCTGTTCCGGCGAAGAACACTTCACTCACCGGGAAATACAGCGTTCCATTCAGGACCGTATTGGCGTTACCGTTGAAGCTCTGGCCGTTGTTGCCCGCTCCTGGACCGTCGCGATCCTCGAATACCAGCATGCCCGCAAGATCGTTGGCATCTTCAGGGGAAAGGCCAACATTCATCAGATCCGAAGCAGTCATCGCGGTCAGATTGACGTCCGCGCCGCCGTTGATCGAGATCGACGCACCGTTGTACAGCACGAACATCACGCCCGCGCCGTTCACCTCGTGCTGGCCGTTTATCCGGAGCGAGCCACCGTTGATGTTGTACACACCCGGCGCGAAGGCCGTGTCGCAACCGATATGGATATTGGTGTACGTCCCCGGACGCACGTTTCCTGCCTGTCCACCTTCTTGAACGACCACGTTGGAATAAGTGGTCGTGCGATCATAGTCGCGGCGTTCCCACTTCTTTTCCTGGCCTTTGCCTCCAAGATCGCGCCAGACGGTTTCGCGCTGGACTTCGGTCCCCTCTGCGGTCCCGTTGGCGACGATGATGCCCTCATCCTGATTGAAGATGTTGGATGATGCACGACCATTGGCATTGTCCCATGCCTCGGCGTTATTCTGGTTCGGCCCCTTCCAGTAGGAATAATCCGTGATCGTACGGATCGAGACATCTGCAAAGGTCGTATCGTTCGCGCCAGAGCAGCTGTAGGTACGCGCCGTCTGGGACTCTGCCGGGTTGGGCGGGCTCAGCTCCGCGAAAGGATCGTAAAGCCCGTCCATATATTCCATGATAACGTCATCGGTGTTGGTCTTGAGCCATTCGTCGACGCCGCCTGCCGATAGAATCCAGCCTGCTTCCACTTCCGGATTGCCGTTCACCTTGATCGATAGTGCGTCTGTGGAAAGGGCGGCCATGCCGCAGCTTGCGGTCAAGACTGCGCTACCGCCGATGGTCACCGCGCCGGTGTCATCATCGTCAAGTGCGATCAGGCAACTGGTGAAGGTTACGCCTTCCTCAAAACTCGCCTGCGCGTAGGCGGAGATGGTCGCCGCCTTGCCCGTGATGAAACCTGTGAAGGGCAGTTCCTTGGTGGCAGTGGCGGAAACCGCGACGGAATTGTCGGTGCCGCCCGCATAATCGGCCAGCCTGATGTCGGGATCGGCGTGGAAATCGTCCGTCACGGAGAGGTTTGCCAAGAACTCCTGATCCGCGCGGGTGGCGTAGGTGGCTTCGGTCGCCTCGTCCGCTGCGGCCCAGGCACCGGCAATCGCGGCCTGATCGACGGCGAACTGCAACTCGCGCTTCCACATGTACCATTGGGTCACATCGACCCCCATGCCAGCACCGCCGATAAGCACGGGCATTCCCAGGGCTACCAGCAAGGTCGCGTTACCGCTGCGGCACGATGCGAGGTTCTTGTAAGTTTCGCGCATGAACTTGACGATCATTGGGTACACCTATGGATAAACCAGCTAACCCTGTGCCATTAGAAGGTCTTTGGTTTCACCAATGTAACCAAGATGGGTTAACAAGCTGTTTGCCCTGTTAACGCCCCTTGCGGCGCCGCCGTATTGAACGACCGCGCGTACGTCCGTGTCAGGGCCGCGGTGACGGCCCCACTGTGATGGCTGGCACCGAATTGCCGGCCACCTTTTGCATTTGTCCTTTATTTTTCCGCCCCTTAGCAACCAATTAGTTAACAAATCTGGCGGACCAGCATGGGTATGACTGCACTCTTTCAGCCTTTGACTCCGGGCCGGGTTTCGGGTGAAGGGGCGAGCAGCATGTCCACCGATCTTCTCGAGACCCTACCACTGGCACAACGCCTGGCGCTATCCTATGCGCCCCGGCGCGCGCATTCGCCGACCTTGGCCATGCTCGCGCTCGACACGCGATTGGCGGGGATAATCCGTACCGGAGGCGAGCCGGTGATCGCACAGATGAAGCTGGCATGGTGGCGTGATCGGCTGGCACAGGAACCTTCGCAATGGCCGCGGGGAGAACCCCTGCTTGCGCTGTTGCAGGTATCCGGCCTCGAATGCGCACGCCTCGCGCCACTGGTCGACGGTTGGGAAGTTTTGCTGGCGGACAGTCTCGATCGCGAGGAGATTGGCGATTTTGCCCAGGGAAGAGCATTGGCATGGGCCGCCGTCGCGGATGCGGCAGGCCCATCCGGCGCGAATGCATCGGTCGAACAAGCGGGCCGCGCATGGGCGCTGGCTGATCTTGCACTCAACCTTGGCACCGAGGAAGAGACCGCGAGAGTTCGCTCCGCCGCGCAGGAGGAAGCCGAAGCCCAGCCGAGGCTTCCATCGCTGGTCCGCCCGCTAGCTGTGTTACGCGGCCTTGCCATCCGGGCACTTCGGCGGGATGCCGGGGAAGTGCTGGACGGGCCAGGCGCGATGGCAACGGCCTTGCGCCTTGGTATTATGGGCCGCTAGCGTAAATACCCGAAACCAAAGGTGGAATTACGCATGAATTGAGTCATTCTCGGCGCTTTCGGAGCCTTGCTGCTCGTCGCCCTTGGCCTGTTCTGGATGCAGGGCAGGGCGCAAGTGGAAGAGGGGGCGCCCCCGCCCGAATTAGGAAATATTGGCGGGGTAGCAGTCGACCCCGACGCGCTCCCCGCGTCCGATGCAGCGGACATGACGGGGCCGGAGCCGCCCGAGGCCAGCGAACTGACCCGTGAACAGCGCCGCTTCTTCCGCTACGATCGCAACCGCGACCTGAAGATCACCCGCAACGAGATGCTTTCGACCCGCACCGATGGATTCCGCAAGCTGGATGTGGACGGCAACAACCTCCTGACGTTCGAGGAATGGGCTGTCACCACGGCATCGCGATTTGCAGAAATGGACGGCGACGGGGACGACGAGCTGACGCAGGCAGAATTCGCCACCAGCGCACCAGCCCCGCGCCGCACCTCGCGGCCAAGCTGCAATTGCTGAATTACTCAGGCGGGGACGGTTTCCAGCTTGCGCCAGCCATTCGCCGAAATCGGCTTTGGCGCGATTGGTGTAGGCTTCCTTGCGCTCCTTCTTCTTCACCTCGTGCAGGGGCGGAAAGAGCCCGAAATTTACGTTCATCGGCTGGAAGTGGGCGGCATCGGCATCGCCGGTAATGTGGCTGAGCAATGCGCCCATCGCGCTGGTGGCCGGGGGAGGGGACCACGCCTCACCCGCCAGTTCGCTCGCTGTCATCAAGCCGGCCATCAGACCCACGGCACTGCTTTCGACATAGCCCTCACACCCCGTCACCTGCCCGGCGAAGCGGATATGCGGCGCGGATTTCAGCCGGAGCTGGCGGTCCAGCAGTTCGGGAGAATTGATGAAGGTGTTGCGGTGCATCCCCCCAAGCCGAGCGAATTCGGCGTTCTCCAGCCCTGGTATCGTGCGGAATAGCTCTACCTGTGCGCCGTATTTCATCTTGGTCTGGAAGCCGACCATGTTCCACAGCGTGCCCAGCTTGTTATCCTGGCGCAACTGCACCACGGCATAGGGCCACTTGCCCTGCGGGTGTTCTTCCGACGTATCGCGCGGGTTATCGAGGCCCACGCCCTTCATCGGGCCATAACGCAGTGTTTCGATGCCGCGCTCTGCCATTACCTCAATCGGCATGCAGCCATCGAAATAGGGGGTGTCGGCCTCCCATTCCTTGAAGTCGCCCTTCTCGGCGTCGATCAGCCCCTGGACGAAGGCCTCGTACTGCTCCCGCGTCATCGGACAATTGATGTAATCGCCATCTTCGTTCGAGGCGGCGGTGGTCTTGTTCCAGCGTGACTGGATCCACGCCTTGTCCATGTCGATGCTGTCGCGGTAGACGATTGGCGCAATGGCATCGAAAAAGGCGAGCCGGTCGGAGCCGGTGGCCGACACGATGCTCTCGGCAAGACTGGCAGCGGTGAGCGGACCGGTGGCGACAATCGTCATCCCCTCGGTGGGCAACTGGTCCACCTTCTCGCGCACCACTTCGATATTCGGGTGCTGTTCGAGACGCTTCTGCACTTCTGCGCTGAAAACATCGCGGTCTACCGCCATGGCGCTGCCGGCGGGCACGCGCGACATTTCGCCAGCGGACATGATGATGCTGTCCAGGCGCCGCATCTCGTGATGCAACAGTCCAACGGCATTCTTGGCATCGTCGTCGCTGCGGAAGGAATTGGAGCACACCAGTTCGGCCAGGCCATCGGTGTGGTGGGCAGCGGTCGTTCCGCCACCGCCACGCATTTCGGAAAGGCGAACCCGCACCCCGCGCTGCGCCAGTTGCCACGCCGCCTCGCTCCCTGCGAGACCGCCGCCGATGATTTGGACCTGATGGTTCATGCCTGATCTTTCATAAGGGGCGCAGATAAGGGTTCGCAGGCGCTGGCGCAAACGAAGAGGCGCGGCTAGGGCGGATTCATGCCCAAACGTGCCTTGGCCGAGAAACGACCCTTCCTGTTGTTCAGCGTGGTTGCCGCGCTGGCGTTCTACTATTTGCAGGCCACAAACCTGCCTGAAATGTACCTGATCCCGATCAAGGGGTTCGCGGTGGGCTTCCTGGCGATCTACGCCTACCTGCGCCACCAGAGCGGGGATTCGCACCGGTTGGCGCTGGCCCTGGCTGTGGCGGCAATGGCGGACATGGCGATAGAGATGGACCTGCGCGTGGGTGCGGCGGTGTTTTTCGTGTTCCACATGCTGGCGGTGTCTGTCTTCATGAACCATTCGCGCGGGAAATTGCACGGCAGGGACCAATGGGCTTTTCTCGCCATCCTGATCCTGCCGCCGCTGATCGGGTATTTCCTTCCCTATGATCGATCGATCGCGTGGGCAGTGGCGATCTATGCCGTGGCGCTGGGCCTCATGGCGGCGAGCGCCTGGATGAGCGATTTTCCGAAGATGCGCGTGGCCGCAGGTGCGCTGCTGTTCGTTTTGTCAGACCTGCTTATCTTCGCGGAGCTTGGCCCGCTATCGGGAAGTGCGGTGCCGGAATACCTCGTTTGGCCGATCTATTATTTGGGCCAATTTCTGATTACCATCGGTGTGGTGACGACCTTGCGGAAGCGGAACCCGGAATTGCGGATGGTGCATAGCCGCGACAATTAGGTGGCAAGGCGAAGATTATCGAAGGGCAGGGGGCCAGCAAATCGAAATGACACTGTTTAACTTCTTCCTGTTCGCGATTGCGACCCTGACGATTGCCGTCGTCGTCATCTCTGCATTTCTTCTGTGGCTTTCCGAAGATGGGGTGAAGGACGATACGCAGATGAAACCCGAGGGGTTGATGAGGAGGCTGCGCGTTTGGCTAACAAGGCCGACCCCCAGGATAGCTTACAGGCGTGACGTTAAAGGAAGATTCCGCAAAGTCCGGAAAGGCTGACGCTCTGCCCGATTAGCGAGAACGTCAGCGTCTCCAGCTACTCTTCATCGCCCTCGATATTGTCATCCCGGTCCAGGGTCGTGTGCGGCTCGGTCTCGTCACCACCACCGCGGCGCTCCACCATTTCTTCTACCACGGCTTCCTCGGCCTCGTTCTCCGGACTCTCGTCCTCGTCGATGCGCGCGGCGCCGACGATAGTCTCACCCTTGGAAACGTCGAAGATGCGAACGCCGGATGAGCTGCGCCCGATGATAGAGAAGCCGTTATGGTTCTCGAATCCGCCTTCGGTCATGTGGCGGAACTTGATCGGCAGGCGGATCAGTTTCGCGCGGTCCGTCACCAGCATCAGCTGCATGCCGTGGCGCACGGGGAAGCTGGCGACCACCGGGCCATTGCGGTCCGGATTGCTGTCAGGCGAGCCGATGTTGGTCAGCCCCTGGCCCCCGCGCCCGATGGTGCGGTATTCGTAAGCGCTGGAAATCTTGCCATAGCCATTGGCGGTTATGGTGAGGATGAACTCCTCCGCCTCGGCCATCGTTTCCACCTGGTCGGCGGGCAGGGTGGCTTCGGTATCGTTGTTTTTCCACGCAGCCGCGCGCAGGTACGCCTCGCGCGTTTCCATGTCGGCATCGAGGCGATCCAGCACGGCCAGCGACACGACCTTGGCATCATTCTTCAGCGTCATCCCGCGCACGCCGATACCGGTGCGGCTCTTGGTTTCGCGCGCATCGGTGGCGGGGAAGCGGATGGCCTTGCCAGCGTCGGAGGCAAGAAAGATCTCCTGCTCCTCGTTCAGCAGGCGTACGCCGATCAACCGGTCTCCGCTGTCTTCCACGAAGCCCATCGCGTATTTGCCGTTGGACGGGACATTGGTGAAGGCATCCATCGAGTTGCGGCGGACCATGCCTTGCTCGGTCGCGAAGACGATGTTGAGCGCCTCCCAGTCGTTCTCGTCCTCTGGTAAGGGCAATACGTTGGTGACGCGTTCCTCGTCACCCAGCGGCAACAGGTTCACCATCGGTCGACCCTTGGTCTGCGGACCGCCTTCGGGCAACTTCCACACCTTCAGGCGATAGACGCGGCCGGTATTGGTGAAGAACAACACGGGGTTGTGCGTCGAAGTTACGAACATTTCGACGACGGCATCCTCGTCCTTCGTCGCCATGCCGCTGCGGCCCTTGCCGCCGTGGCGCTGGGCACGGAAGGCTTCCAGCGGAGTGCGCTTGATATAGCCGCCGTGGGTTACGGTGACGACCATGTCTTCCCGCTCGATCAGGTCTTCATCCTCGAGCCCGTCCCAGGCGGGCGCGATTTCGGAGACGCGCGGCGTGGCAAACTGGTCGCGCACTTCCTGCAGTTCGGTGCGCATCACCCCGTACAGCTTGGCGCGGTCTGCCAGCAGCGAGAGGAAATATTCGATCTTATCGGCGAGCTCCTGCAGTTCGTCACCGATCTCGTCCCGGCCCAGCGCGGTGAGGCGGTGGAGGCGCAGGTCGAGGATGGCTTTCACCTGCCGTTCGGAAAGCTGGTAGGTGCCTTCGCTCTCGTCAGATGTGGGCTCGATAGCTTCGACAAGGCGGATATATTGCGCGATGTCGCCAATCGGCCATTCCTTGGCCAGCAGCTTGCCGCGCGCAATCTGCGGGTTGGACGATCCGCGGATCATCGCCACCACTTCATCCAGGTTGGAAACCGCAACCACCAGGCCCAGTAACACATGCGCACGATCGCGCGCCTTGTTCAGCTCAAACTTGGTGCGCCGGGTGATAACCTGTTCGCGAAAAGCGATGAAGCTGGAGATGAACTCGCGCAGCTCCAGCGTTTCCGGCCTGCCGCCGCGAATGGCCAGCATGTTGGCGGGGAAGCTGGATTGCGCGGGCGTGTGCCGCCACAGCTGGTTCAGCACGACATCGGCGGTGGCATCGCGCTTCAGTTCTATCACCACGCGCACACCGGCGCGGCTGGATTCGTCGCGGATGTCGGCAATGCCTTCGATCCGCTTTTCCTTCGCGGCATCGGCAATCTTCTCCACCAGTCCAGCCTTGCCGACCTGATAGGGAATTGAGGTAAGGACGATGGACTGCCTGTCGTTCCGGCCCGTTTCCACCTCGTGCCGGCTGCGCATCAGCACGCTGCCCCGGCCCGTGGTGTAGGCGGAACGCGCACCCGATTTGCCCAGGATCAGCGGCGCTGTGGGGAAATCGGGGCCGGGAATGATTTCGTGCAACTGCTCCGACGTGATGCCGGGATCGTCCATATAGGCGAAACAGCCATCGATCACTTCGCCAAGGTTGTGCGGCGGGATATTGGTAGCCATGCCCACGGCAATGCCGCCTGCGCCGTTTACCAGCAGGTTGGGATAGCGCGCGGGGAGCACGGAAGGCTCTTTTTCGGAGCCATCGTAGTTATCGACGAAATCGACCGTATCCTTGTCGAGATCGGCCAGCAGCGAATCCGCGGCCTTCGCCAGGCGGCTCTCGGTGTAGCGCATGGCCGCCGGAGGATCCGGGTCCATGCTGCCGAAGTTGCCCTGGCCGTCGATCAGGGGCAGGCGCATCGACCACGGCTGCACCATGCGGGCCAGCGCGTCGTAAATCGCGCTGTCGCCATGCGGATGGTATGAACCCATGACTTCACCGACGATCTTCGCCGATTTGCGATAGGGCTTGGTGGACGTGTAGCCGCCAACCTGTGCGGCATACAGAATCCGCCGGTGAACGGGCTTCAACCCGTCGCGAACATCCGGAAGCGCCCGGCTTACGATCACGCTCATCGCGTAATCGAGATAGCTCGTCTTCATCTCATCGACGATGTCGATGCGTTCGTATTCGCCCGGATTATCAGGGGCGCTGAGAGTTTCGGTCTCGTCGCTCACTAAACTGGTATTCCATTATTGTTCTGGTTGGCTCCCAATGTAGGGATTGGGCACGCAAGGCACCATAGGAGAGCGCGCAAAACGCCCGTAAATCCGGCCCTTTTCCACATTTCCAGCCACCCAATCTGAATTTGGGCGTCTTATCCCGTTAAAACGCCGTTCAGCGCGCTCCCGGTAGGACATATTTGCAATCTCGGCAGCCCATGTGCATGAGGCTCGACCGGGAACGACAGCCAGCGCAGGTTAGTTTGCTGGCTGAGAGAATTTTCAGGAGAGATAAACAATATGCTTCGCGCCTTCCGTCCCACTCGCTCTAAATCCATTCGCGGAACCGTTGCCGGTTTTGCCCTTGCCGTTGCCCTTGCGGGCGGTGTTGCGATGGGCTCGGCCGCGGTAACATCCGACGCTGCCTTTGCGCAGGAAAATTCGCGCGGATTCGTGGAAGCCTATCAGCCGGTTGCCGCAATGGTCACGGGCGAGACTCCCAATCCCGAAGCTGCGAAAGCTGCCTTGCCGGCGCTTTACGAGAAGATCGAGACCGAAAGCGACCGCCAGGTTGCAGGCAACATCACCCTTATTCTGGGTAACAACACGTCCGACCCGGTTCTTCAGCGCCGGGGTCTGCAGATGATGCTGGACAGCGGTCTCGTCGCTCCGGAGCAGGTCGGCCAGTTCAACTGGTTTGTGGGCAGCCTTGCCTATCAGGCCGAGGATTACGCCGCTGCGCGCACCGCGCTCGAGGCGGCGAAGGCTGCGGGCTTCAGCGACCCCGAAACCGATCTCACGCTGCTGATCGCGGACACATATTCCAAGCAGGACAATGTCCAGGGTTCGCTGGACTATTTGATGCAGGCGATAAGCGATGCCGAGACCGCTGGCGGTACGCCGACCGAGCGTTGGCTGCTGCGCGCCCTGCAGGAAACCTATGACAACGACATGGTCGAAGAGGCCGTGACGGTATCAGAAGGACTTCTGCGCCATTATCCCACGCAGACCAACTGGGTGAACACGCTGCAGGTGATCAACGCGCTGAATGAATATGAACCGGACGCGCGTGTCGATCTGTACCGCCTGATGGGCCAGACCAATGCCCTGACCCAGCGCCCTGAATTCGTGCGCTATATCGAAGACCTCGATCCGCGTGTGATGGCAAACGAGGTGCAGGATATTCTCGCCAGCGGCGTGACTGCCGGCGTTTTCACTACCGATGATCCGTATTATGTCGAAGTGAAGGAAATAGCCGATACCCGGGCCTCGCAGGATCGCAGCGGTATCGAAAGCATCGTCTCCGATGGCGAATCGGGCGACTCTCTCGATGCAATGGGCGCAGGCGACGTACTGTATTCGCTGGGTGACTTCGCCCGCGCAGAAAGCATGTATCGCACGGCTCTTGAAAAGGGTGCGGACGCCAACCTGGCGAACACCCGCATCGGCATCGCCCAGGCCGAGCAGGGCAATTATGCCGCTGCTGTCGACACCTTCGGCATGGTGGATGGTGCACGCAGCGCGATCGCCCGCATGTGGGCGACCTACGCTTCTTCGATGATGTAAGCCTCACTCTGATCAATCATGAGAAACGGCGCGGGAACCTCGGTTCTCGCGCCGTTCTTTTTGTTCCGCCAAATAGCGGTCCGGGTTGGCCTCAGACGTTGAACTTGAACAGCAGGACATCGCCATCCTGCACCACGTATTCCTTGCCTTCCTGGCGCAGCTTGCCAGCGTCGCGGGCGGCGCTTTCACCACCCAGCGCCACGTAATCATCATAAGCGATGGTTTCGGCGCGGATGAAGCCTTTTTCGAAGTCCGTGTGGATCTCTCCCGCCGCCTGCGGAGCCTTCGCGTCGGCGGGGGTTGTCCAGGCGCGCGCTTCCTTCGGGCCGCAGGTGAAGAAGGTCTTCAGGTCCAGCAATTGATATCCGGCACGGATTACGCGGGCCAGCCCGCTTTCCTCAAGACCCAGCTCCGCCAGATACTCTGCGCGCTCCTCGGCTTCCATGCCGATCAGTTCGGATTCGATGGCGGCAGAAACCACCACGGCCTGCGCGCCCTCGGCCTCTGCTTTTGCAAACACCTGGGCTGACATGGCGTTGCCCGTCGAAGCCTCATCCTCTGCCACGTTGCACACATACAGCACCGGCTTTGCGGTAAGTAGCTGCGCCTGTTCGAACAAACGCTGTTCCTCGTCGTCCTGCGGCTCTGTAAGGCGCGCGGGCTTGCCAGCTCGCAGCAATTCCAGCGCCTGCCCCAATACGCTGGTCAGCGCCTTGGCTTCCTTGTCACCGCCCGTGGCCCGCCGCCTTGCGTTTTCCACGCGCTTTTCCAGGCTTTCTAGGTCCGACAGCATCAGTTCTGTCTCGACCACCTCGGCATCGGCCAGCGGGTCCACCTTGTTGGCGACATGCTGGATATCGTCATCCTCGAAACAGCGCAGCACGTGGACGATGGCGTCCACCTCGCGGATGTTGCCGAGAAACTGGTTGCCAAGGCCTTCGCCCGCGCTGGCACCTTTCACGAGGCCGGCAATATCCACGAAGGACAATTGCGTGTGGATGATCTTGGCGCTGCCAGCGATGGCGGCGATTTTTTCAAGCCGCGGATCGGGCACGGCGACCTGGCCCACATTCGGCTCGATCGTGCAGAATGGATAGTTGGCAGCCTGCGCGGCTTGCGTCTCTGTCAGAGCGTTGAACAGGGTCGACTTGCCAACATTGGGCAGGCCCACGATCCCGCAGCGGAATCCCATAATTTCGTGCCTTCATGCGATTGAATTGATGTTGCGCCGCGCCTTAGCCGCACAGCAGGCGGAAAGCCAGCGTCGAGGCCTAGAGCCTGCGGTGCGTTGGCAGCCGGTAAGCGATTGTTTGCCCTTTGGCGCTAACGCTTCACACATGATCCGCCCGCGTGCCATTCTCGCCAGCTGCATGATGTTCAGCCTTGCCGCTTGCTCGCTGTTGACCGGCGATCAGGTGGACGAAGCGCAGGCCGCGTTCGAAGCGCAGGACTATATTTCGGCGCGCGACAGTGTGCAGGCCATCCTTGCAGGCGATCCGGCCGATGCCGATGCGCTGGAATTGCTGGCCCGTATCCAGCTGGCAATGGGGGAGGGCAGCGATGTTGCAGCGACGCTGGACAGGCTGGAACAGGCAGGCGGCGAGCCGCAGGATGCGGCGTTGCTGGCGGCAGAGGGACTGTTGCAATCCGGCAATCCCCAGGCCGCGATGGCCGTGATCGGTGATAGCGACAGCGCAGAGGCATGGCGGCTGCGCGCCTTGGCGGCGGCTGAAGAAGGCGACGATCGGCTTGCCATCGACGCATACAGGCGGGGGCGCAGCGCCGATGGCAATCGAGGCAAGCTATTGGCCGCAGAAGCCAGCTACCATCTTGCTCGAAACAATCTGCCAGCTGCCGCAGAGGCCGTTGCGCTGGCGCGTGATGTGGCCCCAGATCGGGTGGAAACGCTGTTCGTATCTGCGAGGCTGGCAGAAGCGCAGGCTGAACCCTGTGCTGGCACTTTCCAATTACCTGCGCATCATTGAGATAGTGCCACTGGATCGTCCGGCGCTGATCGGGGCAATTGGCGCTGCCGAGCGAGCCGGCAAATCCGACCATCACCCGGCACCTGATAGCCTATGGCGCGCAGACCCGCCCGCGGGATCGCGAGTTCGTATACCAGCAGGCACGGGTGTTGGCGTGGGACGGAAATTGGGAAGAGGTCCGCGCAAGTTTGCAGCAGCATGAGGCAGAATTTGCCGATCACGATGCGGCGCGCTTGCTTTACGCAGAATCGCTGTTGCAACTGGGGCAGGTTGAAACCGCGCGCGCCATTGCTGCGCCTGTTGCGGCACGAAGCCAGGGCAATGCAGAAGCCATGCGATTACAGGCTGCAATAGAGGCGGCCAGCCAGAGCTAAGCCAACGGCAAAGCGGCGCCTTCAGTCCTGCATCTTCAAAGCATATTCGCTCATGAACCGCGCATCATCGCCCGCCGCCAGCCAATCGGCACATGCACCGATGGCCCCAGCATCTGCACCAGGTCGTCAATTTCTGTCTTGGCGTAATTGCCCAGCACATGGCCATGAACGCGATCCTTGTGGCCGGGATGCCCGATGCCGATGCGCACACGGCGGAAATCGGGGCCGAGGTGCGCATCGATGGAGCGCAGGCCATTGTGGCCAGCATGTCCGCCGCCCTGCTTCACCTTTACCTTGAACGGAGCGAGGTCGAGTTCGTCATGGAAGACCGTGAGTGCTTCCGGCGGCAGTTTATAGAACCGCATCGCTTCACCAACGCTGCGACCGCTCTCGTTCATGAAGGTGCCCGGCTTCAGCAACAGGATCTTCTCATTGCCGATCCGGCCTTCCTGCAGCCAGCCCTGGAACTTTTTCTGGATCGGACCGAATTCGTACATGTCGGCCAGCACATCGCACACCATGAAGCCGACATTGTGCCGATGCATGGCGTAGCGTGGGCCAGGATTGCCCAGACCTACCCAGAGTTGCATGGGGATCCCCCCTTAGCGCTGGCCCTGCTGCGGCACGCCGGACTGCGGCGCGGGCTGCTGCGGCGTGGGCTGCTGCGGCGCGTTTGCCTGGACACTGGTATTGCCCAGCACTTCCATCACGGAAAGATAGAAATTCGCGCAGGTGTTGGCGAAAGTATCCAGCTGCTGGCGATTGGAATTGCGGATGAGAGCTGGAGGCGGACCTGAACTGCGGCACTGCTTCAGCCGTGGAATAATGGCTGAGGCGGCCGGCGTAGAATGCCGATATGATGGTGAGGTTGTTCATGATGTCGACGCGCTGGTCTGCGGACATGCTGTTGTTGTTGGCCAGCTCTGCCCGACGTTGCTGCATCAGCACGAAGCACTGAAAATCCTGCGGATCGGCCGGCAACACGCCCGCGTTCTGGGCGAGGGCGGGGGCCGGCACACTGGCCAGCCCCATACCCAGCGCAAGCGCTGCAAAAGCTGCGCGCATACGCATTATTCGCTCTTCTCTTCCTGCTCCTCGGCAGCATCCGCATCGGGACCCTGCTCGGTAGCAGCAACGCCGCCAGCATCGACTTCTTCCTCTTCGTCGCCTTCTTCGCCATCGGAGCGCTTGAGAGCAGAGGGAGCCACGACAGTGGCGATGGTGAAGTCACGATCGGTGATCGCGCTTTCCGAACCTTCGGGAAGGGTGAGGGCGCTGATGTGAATCGAATCGCCGACTTCCAGGCCGGTAACATCGATTTCGATCTCGCCGGGGATCTTGTCGCCGTCGCAGACCAGTTCCAGTTCGTGACGAACGACGTTCAGCACGCCGCCCTTCTTGAGGCCGGGGCTTTCTTCCTCGTTCACGAACACCACGGGCACGTTGACTTCGATCTTCGAGCCCTTGGTCAGGCGCAGGAAGTCAGCATGGATCGGGCGATCGGTGACGGGATCAAGCGCCACATCCTTGGGAAGGGTGCGGGTTTCCTTGCCATCCACCACGACCATGACGATCGAGTTCATGAAGTGACCGGTCATCAGTTGCTTGACCAGTTCCTTCTCCTCCACATGGATGGGAGTGGGTTCTTCCTTGCCGCCATAGACAACGGCGGGTACGCGGCCTTCGCGACGCAGCGCACGGGAGGCTCCCTTGCCAGCCCGTTCACGCATCTCAGCCGGCAGTTTCAGAGCGTCGCTCATCAGTAAAGCCTTTCGATTGCAGATACATATTCCGCCGCGCCTCCAGGGATGACATCAGCGGAAGGCGCGCGTCTAGCAGGATACGGTGCAAAAGCAACTACTGGATGCGCCGAGCAGCGAAGCCCTGCGCTTCCAGCAGCGCCACCACGCCGTTGTCACCGATAACATGCCCGGCACCCACGGCGACAAAGGGTTCGCGCCCCTGCTCGATAAGCGTGGCGATGCGAGGAACCCAGCGGCGGTTGCGATCCGTCAGCAATACCCGCCGCAACTCCGGTGAAACCTGCAGCGTATCGTTCACGTGGCTTGCCAGCCGCTCTTCGTCGCCGATGACCCAGGCGCGCAGCATGTCATCATCGGAGTTGGTTTCGTGCGAGCGTGCGACACCGTAAAGCAGGTCGCTCTGCGCCGCGGGTGACAGGCTATCGAACATGATCAGCTGGTCGGAAAAACTCTCCAGGCCCACGACTGTTTCGGCATTGTCGATCATCACCCGGTCAACGCCATTGGCAGGATCGCCGGTGCGCACTTCGCCGGACAGCATCATCGCTGCTGCCCAGCTTTCGATGCGGCCGAATTCGTTGTCCTCCATGCCCGCATCCGCCAGCAATCGCCGCAGTGCGTTCCGCTCGCCGGGCTCTACCCGGCTGGAGAGGGCAGGCTGGCCCGGCGTTTCGGACAGGTCCGCAAACAGGCCAATGCCCTCCGGGTCGTCCAAGATCGGCAACTTCCACCACCAGGACGCCTGACTGCTTGACTACCCGTCAAGCAGCGGGGTACGCCAGGACAGATCATCGGGCAGGGCGTGGACCGTGCCAAACACCCAGCCCACCTCGCCAGACGGTGCGGAAATTTCCCAGACGGCAGGAGATGCCTCCGGCCAGTCGCTCTCAGGCTCGAAAGGGGCGCCGCAGCTTGCCAGCAACAGCGCCCCTGCAAGGATCAGAGGTTTGAGAAGCCTGGCGATCAATGCGCCACGCGTTCTGCGGTCAACCCGCGTTCGGCCAGGATCTGCTGCACGCTGCCTTCACCGGCAAGATGGCCTGCGCCAACAGCGATGAACACGGTGCCGGGCTCTTCCAGGCGGTTCTCGATCCAGTTCACCCAGTTGCGATTACGGTTCACCAGCAGGCGTTCGTAGAGTGCGGGATCGTCCATTTCCTCGTTCATCAGTTCGCCCAGCGCATCAGCATCGCCCGCCAGCCACTCGGCCTTCATCGTTTCGATCGAGGATACGACATTAGTCGATATTCTCGACAGTGGTATCCAGCAATTCAAGCTGCGCATCCATCGGCAGGGTGTCAAACAGCGCGATCTGTTCTTCCATCGTTTCCAGAGCGGCGCGGTTCTTGTCTTCGCCGCGCTGGCGCAGCACCATTTCCACGCCCTGATCGGGCTGGTAACCTGCCTGCATCAGCGGCACCATGCCAAGGGTCAGCGTGGCCGCCCACGGCTCCACCGGGTCGAGCGCGGCGGCGGGAATCCCCATACCTTCCAGGGCAGTCTCGTATTGCGCGAGGTCTTCCTCGTTCATCAGGCTGCGCAATGTCTGTCCTTCGGGCAGCGTGGCGAGTGCAGCCATCTGCTGCGCCGCCCCTGCCATATCATCCATATCGACTTCGAAGACCAGTTCTTCAGACGCGTCGAAGGCGGACGAGATACGGTTATCATACCAGGTCTCCCCCTCGGGAAGGATGTGGATGGTACCAAACAGGTAGATCGTGGTGTCTTCGTCCGACAACTGCCAAAGCGCAGGGCCGGTGGCGGTTTCCTCGTGCTGGTCGGCCAGGGCAGGCGATGCCGAAAAGCCGAGCATTATTGCGAAAGCGGAGGCGGTGAGGGTAAGTTTGCGGCGCATGTTTCAGGTTCCTATTCAATGTTGTCGACGAGGTAAAATTTGTCAGCGCAAGCCAATCTTGCGAAGGATGTAGACGATCGTCATCACGGCAGCGGTGGCGATGTAGATGGCGATGTGATTCACTTCCGGCGCGAGCCCGAGATCGTGGAACAGCCACCAGCTCGGCATCGCCACGAAATAGAAGTAGAACGCGATCAGCGAGGCCCAGAGGTTGTCCAGCACATCCAGCTCGTCGACCCGCCGGAAATATTCCCAGGTAAACCAGCTGAAGCTGGCGAGCGCGAGGCCCCACAGCACGTAGAAAGCCCACGCCGGCATGGCCCCTGAGGTCAACAGATCGCTGGTGTAGCCAGTCATAAACCCGATCACGGCACCAATGCCCGCGCCCAGCGCGCAGAAACGCCACATGCGATAGCGACGAGATTTCAGGCGGGCCTCTCCCGGGGCGGCAATATCATTCGTGTCCATCATCGAAGATCTCCTCGATTGGCATGTTGAAAAGACGGGCGATCCGGAAGGCGAGCGGCAGCGAGGGATCGTGCTTGCCGGTTTCGATCGCGTTCACAGCCTGGCGGGATACGTCGAGCCGTCCGGCCAATTCAGCCTGGCTCCAGTCTCGCTCCGCCCGCAAAACCTTAAGGCGGTTGTTCATCGGCGGTCTCTCAGCGTTTTCCAGCCGACCGCGATCAGGAAGGCAGTGGAAGCGGAAAGAGCAAGCAGCCGGGCATCGCCAATTGCAGACTGTTGCGAGGGAGGGAGCACATCGTCGAAGCCGCGGCTGAACGAGACAACCACCAGCCACGCAACTGTCACCGCGAAGCCGGCAGATGTACCGGCCTGCCAGGTGGCAAGGGTATATTCGTCGTGCGCCCGATTTGCATACATCATCGTAGCGGAGGCGAGGATCAGTCCGGCACCAAGGCCCTTGACGAAGTCGGGGTAGGCGAAGAACACGCCGCCCCACAGGACAGCTGCGGCAAGCGATGCGCTGAGCAGGCTGGCGAAGAAGATGTCTGCGCCGCTTTTGCGGGTTTTCGGGGTCGTTGAGCTTTTCATCAGACAGCCAGCGCGGTCAGGGAGCCGAAGACCGCCAGCCCGATGGACATCCGGAATGCCAGCGCCTCGTCTCCCGTCATCGGGCGGGATTGGCAGACTGCGGATAGTTCGTGAAACATCGTTTGCCTCCGTCGTGTGAACCTGACCATATGTCAGCTATACCTGACTATATGTCGCGTCTTCTTTCCGATGTCAACATGACCTGACAAAAAGACACGCATTCGTGACTTCGACACGACCGAAGCTCATATTTATTCTCGATTTTCGGATATCAGTTGATGCGCCGAGCCGTCAGTCCGCGCTCTTCCAGCCAGACAAGGAGCGAATCCGCCCCCTCGAAATGGCCTGCGCCCACCGCCACTAGCACAGTGCCCGGCTGATCGAGTCGCGCGTCCAGCCACGCCGCCCATTGCCGGTTACGCCGATTGAGAAGCACTTCGCGAAATGCCGCGCCGATCTTGCCGTCGCCAAAGCCCAGATCGAAATCATCGGCCACTTCGCCTCTGGCCCAGGCGTGTTCCATCGCCCAGTAATCATCGCCGACAAGATCATCCAGGGCGACGTCGTACAGGCCGTCAATTGATTTGCCGCCCCATTCGCGCAGGTGAAGATCGAGTTCGCCAACCACCTCGGCGTCATTTACGCGGAACAGGCTGTACATGACGCGCCCGAAATCCTCGATCAATTCCACCGGGCGGTTGCTTTGCGCAAATTCGCGCTCCAACACGGTTTCCACCCCGTATTCATAGCTGGACGGATCGCTGGACAGGCCCGTTTGTCCAAAGCCGAGAAGGGCCACCATCACCGGGATGGAATCGACATATTCGAACGGCAGACCGGATTGCGAAACCAGTTCGCGCCAGCGCGGTCGGGACCGGGGCGACAATTGCCGCGAGGTGGGGGTACGCTTTTCCACCATGTAGGCGATCTTCGGCCCGATCCCGTCCAGCGCGCCCTCGCTATCGGCATCGCTGGTTTCCACAACCAGCACATCTGCGGTGTCGATTATCTCGTCCAGCTGCGGATTGCGCCAGCGGAATCCCTCGGGCAGCAGGTGAATGGTGCCCAGCATATAGATCGTCGTGTCTTCGTCGGACAATTCCCAAAGGGCAGGGGCAGGGTCGTATTCCTGCGTGAAGGCGTAGCGATCCCCCTCATCGGCCAGCGCCGGCACGGCGGAGGCCGCCGCGAATGCAGCAAAACTGGCGAGCAGGGCCTTGATGCCGCGCGTTATCACGGGTTGCACTTCACACCTGCCCACACGCTCCTGTCAAGGCACCTTCGCGCTTGCGGCATTGACGCTAAGCAGGGCTTGAGCCAAAGCGCGCAGCGAAATGACCAATTCAGTTTCCGGCCCCATGGAACGCAATCCGCAACGCTCCTTCCAGGACATGATCCTTGCCCTCCACGATTTCTGGAGCGCGCAGGGCTGTTTAATCCTGCAACCTTACGACATGCGCATGGGCGCAGGTACATTCCACACCGCCACCACCCTTCGCGCACTGGGGCCTGAGCCGTGGAACGCCGCCTTCGTGCAGCCCTGCCGCCGCCCCACCGACGGGCGCTATGGCGAGAACCCCAATCGTTTGCAGCATTACTACCAGTACCAGGTGATCCTGAAGCCGAGCCCTGCCGATATCCAGGACCTGTACCTGGAAAGCCTGGCGGGTGATCGGCATCGATCCGCTGAAGCACGATATCCGCTTCGTGGAGGATGACTGGGAATCGCCCGACGCTTGGCGCGTGGGGACTGGGCTGGGAAGTCTGGTGCGACGGGATGGAAGTCACCCAGTTCACCTATTTCCAGCAGATGGGCGGCTTCGACTGCAAGCCCGTTGCGGGCGAACTGACCTACGGGCTGGAACGCCTCGCCATGTATATCCAGGGCGTGGACAATGTGTACGATCTCGACTTCAACGGTCGCGGCGTTTCCTATGGCGAGGTCTTTCTCGAAAACGAGAAGCAGATGTCGAAGTGGAACTTCGAGGTGGCCGAGACCGATGCCCTGTTCGACCTGTTCAACAAGGCCGAGGCAGAGTGCCGGAACGCGCTCGATGCCGATGTGCCGATTGCCGCCTATGAGCAGGCGGTGGAAGCCAGCCACATCTTCAACCTGTTGCAGGCGCGCGGCGTGATCAGCGTGCAGGAACGCGCCAGCTACATGGCCCGCGTGCGCGACCTGGCGCGCGGTTCCTGCGAGAAATACGCCGAGACGATGGCGCCTGAGTGGCAGGCCAAGTATCCGGAGTGGTCGCTATGAGCGATTTCCTCCTCGAACTGCGATCCGAAGAAATTCCCGCCCGGATGCAGGCCGGTGCGCGCGCTGAACTGGAAAAGCTGTTTCGCCGCGAAATCGATGCAGCCGGCGTGGACGTTGGTGAAATCACCATCTGGTCGACCCCGCGCCGCCTTGCGCTGATCGCACGCGGACTTCCCGAAGCCACCGAGGCGGTGAGCGAGGAAGCCAAGGGCCCGCCCGTCGGCGCTCCCGATCAGGCTGTCGAAGGTTTCTGCCGCAAGAACGGCGTTTCTCGGGACGATCTGGAAGTGCGCGACGTGAAGGGCCGTGAGACCTACTTCGCGGTGAAAAACGTCCCCGGTCGCGCCACGAAAGACCTGTTGGCCGAAGCGATCCCCGCGATCATCCGCGATTTCTCCTGGCCAAAATCCATGCGCTGGGGCGAGGCATCGCTCTCCACCGAAAGCCTGCGCTGGGTGCGCCCGCTCTCGGGCATTGTCGCGCTTCTGGGTGAGGACCTGGTCGAGTGCGAAGTGCACGGCGTAACCTCGGGCTGGGTCACGCTTGGCCACCGTTTCCATCACTCGGGCGACATCACCATTGGCTCTGCCGACGACTATGCCGAGAAGCTGCGCGCCTGCCACGTGATCGTGGACCACGAGGAACGCCAGGATATCATCCGTGAGGGCGCTGCCAGCGTGTCGTCCGAGGTCGGCCTCAAGCTGGTCGAGGACGAGGGGCTGGTAATCGAGAACGCTGGCCTCACCGAATGGCCGGTGCCGCTGCTGGGCCGGTTTGACGAGCAATTCCTCGACGTTCCGCCCGAAGTCATCCAGCTGACGGCGCGGGTGAACCAGAAGTATTTCGTTTGCGAGGATAGCGCGAGGCAAACTCGCCAACGCCTTTGTCTGCACCGCCAATATCGAGGCCGGGGACGGCGGCGCGGCTATCGTCGACGGCAATCGCAAGGTGCTGGCCGCGCGGCTTTCCGATGCGCGCTTTTTCTGGGAACTGGACCAGAAAACTTCGCTGGCACGACCACGCGAAGAAGCTGGAGCGCATCACCTTCCACGAGAAGCTGGGCAGCGTCGCCGACAAGGTGGAGCGGGTGGCAAAGCTGGCAGCCTGGCTGACTTCAGATGCCCGCGCGCCCAACGGCGACCACAATCTGGCTCGGCAAGCAGCGGAGCTCAGCAAGTCGGACCTCGTCACCGAAATGGTGGGCGAATTTCCCGAACTGCAAGGCGTCATGGGCGGTTACTACGCCGAGAAAGAAGGCCTGCCGCAAGACGTCGCCGAGGCGATCCGCGATCACTACAAGCCAGTGGGGCAGGACGACGCAGTGCCAACAGCGCCGCTCACCGTCGCCGTCAGCCTTGCAGACAAGCTCGATAATCTGTTCAGCTTCTTCAACATCGATATCCTGCCCACCGGCTCCAAGGATCCCTTTGCGCTGCGTCGTGCGGCGCTTGGCTACCTCCGTCTCGTGCAAGCAAACGGACTTGAACTCTCCCTCGAACAGGCGGCACAGGCTTGGGGCGGACTGGGTCAGGCCAAGCTGGGTACACGAGTGGCGGAATTCCTTTCAGACCGATTGGCGGTACAAATGAAGGAGGAAGGTGTGCGGCACGATTTCATCGCGGCATCGCGACAGTGGGAAGGCAAGCCCGACGCCCGAACCGACCGTATCGAAGCCCGTGCTCGCGCGCTTGCCAAATTCCTCGACACCGACAACGGCACCAACCTGCTCGCCGGATACAAGCGCGCTGCCAACATCCTCAAGAAGGAAGACTGGCACGGCATCGAGGGTGAAATCGCCCGCACAGGCGAGGAAGACCCGCTGGCGCTGGTCGACGATCCCGACATGAAGGCCGTGATCGACGCCAAGATGGCCGAACGTCATGCCCGCGAACTGTCCTACACGCCCGAACCCGCCGAAAAGTCGCTGATCGAGGCGCTGGACGCGGCGGAACCTCAGGCAGCCAGGCCATTGAAAAGGAAGATTTCGCCGCGGCGATGTCTGCGCTCGCCAGTCTTCGCGCACCGATCGACGCCTTTTTCGAAGAGGTTACGGTGAATGACGCAGATGCGGACAAACGCGCTGCGCGTCTCGACCTGCTTGCACGTTTCCGTGCTGCAGTGCACAACGTGGCGGATTTCTCGAAGATCGAAGGCTAGGACAGGTTTCGATCCAACAATGTGTCAATTTCGGAATTTGGAACAATCCTCACAATATCAAGGTGATAGCGAGGGACGTTAAGAAAGCGAAGTGTCAACTTCGTCAACTTGGCAATTCAGGAAAACAGGCTTGATGATGAACACGGTCTACACTTTCGGCGGCAACGCCCCGCATGACGATCCCCGCCAGCGCGACAAGACCGTTACCGGCGGGAAGGGCGCAAACCTCGCAGAGATGGCCAGCATCGGCCTGCCTGTTCCTCCCGGCTTCACCATCACCACCGAAGAATCGGTCAGCTACCTGAATCGCGGAGAGGCGTTCTCCGACAAGTTGCGCGGCGATGTGGCCAACGCACTGGCCCATATTGAAGAAAGCGTGGGCAAGAAATTCGGCGACAAGGTCGATCCGCTGCTCGTTTCCGTCCGCTCCGGCGCGCGGGTTTCGATGCCAGGCATGATGGACACCGTGCTGAACCTTGGCCTGAACGACGAAACCGTGGAAGGTTTGGCCAGCGCATCCGGCGACGATCGCTTCGCCTGGGACAGCTATCGCCGTTTCATCCAGATGTATTCCGACGTTGTGCTCGGCCTCGATCACGGCGCATTCGAGGAAGCGCTGGAAATCGCCAAGGAAGATCGCGGCTACTTCACCGATACCGAGCTGACCGCCGACGATTTGCGCGAACTGGTGGGCGAATTTAAGCAGATCGTCTTGGCGGAACAGGGCAAGGCGTTCCCGCTCGATGTGAACGAGCAGCTTTGGGGCGCGATTGCCGCCGTATTCGAAAGCTGGGATGCAGAACGCGCCAAAGTCTACCGCCGCCTGAACAACATTCCCGGCGACTGGGGCACTGCCGTCAACGTGCAGGCCATGGTCTTCGGCAACATGGGCGAGACCAGCGCCACCGGCGTCGCCTTCACGCGCGATCCCTCCACCGGAGAGCGCAGCTATTACGGCGAATGGCTGGTCAACGCGCAGGGTGAGGACGTGGTAGCGGGCATCCGCACGCCGCAATATCTCACCAGGGCGAGGCGAGAGGCGGCAGGCGCGGAACTGCCCAGCATGGAAGAAGCCATGCCCGGCGCCTACGAAGAACTGGCGCGCGTGTTCGACCTGTTGGAAAACCACTACAAGGACATGCAGGATATCGAATTCACCGTGCAGGAAGGCGTCCTGTGGATGCTGCAGACCCGCAACGGCAAACGCACTGCCAAGGCCGCGCTGAAGATGGCGGTGGAGATGGTGGACGAGGGGCTGATCGACGAGAAAACCGCGATTCTGCGCGTCGATCCGATGGCGCTGGACCAGTTGCTGCACCCGACGCTTGATCCCGCTGCCCCGCGCGATGAACTGGCAACGGGCCTGCCTGCATCGCCTGGCGCTGCCTCGGGCAAGATCGTGCTGGATGCGGACACGGCGGAATTGTGGGCGAACCGGGAAGAAGACGTGATCCTGGTGCGGGTGGAAACCAGTCCGGAGGATATTCACGGCATGCACGCAGCGCGCGGCATCCTGACCGCGCGTGGCGGGATGACGAGCCACGCCGCCGTGGTGGCACGCGGCATGGGCCGCCCCTGCGTATCGGGTGCTTCTGCCGTATCCATCAACCTTGAAAGCCGTACTTTGCGCATCGGCGATCGTGAGTTGAAAGAAGGCGATGTCATCACGCTTGACGGCGCGAAAGGCCAGATCATGGCGGGGCGCGTTGCAACGATAGAGCCAGAGCTTGCGGGCGATTTCGGCGTACTGATGGAATGGGCCGACAAGCACCGCCGCATGGGCGTGCGCACCAATGCCGAGACGCCCGAGGACTGCAAGACCGCGCGCGGATTTGGCGCCGAAGGCATCGGCCTTTGCCGCACCGAACACATGTTCTTCGATGCGGGCCGGATCAGCGCCGTGCGCGCCATGATCCTCGCGGACGACGAGGCAGGTCGACGCGCTGCGCTGGAGCGGTTGCTGCCCGAACAGCGCAGCGATTTTGCGGAAATCTTCCGCACCATGCACGGGCTTCCCTGCACCATCCGGTTGCTCGATCCGCCGCTGCATGAATTCATGCCGACGCGTGACGAGGAATTCCAGGATCTGGCAGACAGCCTCGATGTCAGCATGGATCACCTGAAGCGGCGCGCGGGCGAGCTTCACGAATTCAACCCGATGCTGGGCCATCGCGGCTGCCGTCTGGGGATCACCTTCCCGGAAATCTACGAAATGCAGGCACGCGCCATATTCGAGGCCGCATGCGATGTGACAGCAGAGGGCGGCGACCCGGTCGTGCCCGAAGTGATGATCCCGCTGGTCGCCACGCGCAAGGAACTGCAAATCCTGCGCAAGCTGGTGAACGACACGGCAAACGAGGTATTTGCCGAGAGGGGCGACAGCGGTCGAATATCTGGTCGGCACGATGATCGAACTTGCCGCGCGCTGCGTTGATGGCGGGCGAAATTGCGGAAGAAGCGCGCTTCTTCAGCTTCGGCACCAATGACCTGACACAGACCGCGCTGGGCGTTTCGCGCGATGATGCCGGACGCTTCCTCTCTCCCTATGTGGAGAAGGGCATTTACGCGCGCGATCCATTCGTCAGCCTCGACGTGGATGGCGTGGGCCAGCTTGTCGAAATCGCAGTCGAGACGGGGCAGGGCGACGCGCCCGCGATCATCAAACTGGGCATCTGCGGGGAACATGGCGGCGATCCGGAGAGCATCGCCTTTTGCGAAAAGGTCGGCCTCGATTACGTATCGGCCTCTCCCTACCGCGTGCCGATCGCGCGGCTGGCGGCGGCGCAGGCGGCGCTACGTTCCGGCGAGTGATCTTCGCCCGCTGAGGGAGAGGATGGAAAAGGTCTCCGTGACGCGTCCATCCTCGTCGGCCTGATCCAGAAAAGCAGCCCGCGCCCGATCCAGTCCGTCACGGGTCAGCGGCGGGGCGGCAGAGGACAGGACATTGCCAAGTCCCTGCTCGCGCAGGTCGCCGACAAGTCTGTCGAGCGAGCCGTAGCGAACATTGAGGTCGTGCGAATCGACCACCGGGTCTTTCCACCCGGCGCGCTGGAGAAGCTCCGCCGCGGCGCGGGTATCCACCAGCGGGTGCATGCGAGCAGCGGGCCTCTCAGGCTCCGCCGCGTAGATTGCCTTGCGCAGCTTCGGCAACGACCCTGCGCCGGGGAACATCGCGATCACCAGCCCGCCGGGAGCCAGAGCCTGGCGCAAATGGATCAGCGCGCCGGGCAGGTCGTTCACCGTGTCGAGCAGGCCAAGAACAGCGATGAAGTCGTAGCCACCGATGGGGAAGGGATGCTGTAGGTCGATCGCGTGCTCGCCTACAATATCCGCTTCGTGGAGGCGTTGCGCACCCGACAGGCTTTGCCGCTTCAAACTTCCGGAATGATCCCCGATTACCAGCGCCTTCGCCGGATCATGCCGGACAAAGGCCAGTCGCTCGGCAATGTCATCCACCATGTCATCAAGCACGAAGCGCGCCGGATCATGGTCGCCCTGCTGCAGGGCCAGCATGCGCAAGCGACTGGATTTGCGGCGTTGTTCGGAGAAAATACTTGGAGGTGTCGTTGTCATCCGCCTTGCCTAGCGATGCCCGTGCGGGCAGCATAGCCTGCATGGCCGTGAAAGACGCTTTCGCCCCCCTGGTGGACCTGATCTATCCGCCGCGCTGCCCACTTTGCGGCGAAGCCATCGCGGCGCAGAAGGGCCTGTGTACGCAGTGCTGGTCCACGTTGGAGATACCGGCGCAAACCGCGGATGGGATCGCCGCCGCCACTTTGTACAACGATACGGCGCGGCAATTGGTGCTGAATTTCAAGCATGGGCGAAAGATCGCGCTTGCCCCGATGATGGCGCGGCAGATCGCGGCGCGGCTGGGCGAGATGGAAGGCGAATGGCTGGCGGTGCCGGTTCCGCTACACCGCTTTCGCTTGTGGCACCGCGGCTTCAACCAGTCGGCGCTGATTGCGCGAGAATTGTGCAAGGTGACCGACGCCAGGCTGCTGGTCGATGCGCTGTTACGTCCACGGCGAACGCCCAGCCTTGGCGGACTGGGCCGGACCGAACGCGCCCGAGTACTTGACGGCGCGATTATTGCAAACCCGGCACGCCGATCCCGGCTGGCTGGCGCCCAGGTCCTGCTTGTGGACGATGTGCTGACCAGTGGCGCAACGACCAATTCTTGCAAAGCCGCGCTGAAAGAGGCCGGCGCTTATGAAGTTCGCGTTGCGTGCTTCTCTCGCGTGCCGGGAGGTCAATGAATCATGGAGCAAATGCAAAACGCCCGGGCACAAAGTCCCGGGCGTTCGCGTGACGATATTGCTGAAACTTTCGCGCGAGCCCCCCAGCCGGCGCGTCCGTTCCAATCCCTCATGAACCTGGCACACCGTTTTTCCGGTAGTACCAAGACCCCCCACACCCTGGCCGGTATGGTAGGCGGCCCGCCAAGCCGCAGGTGCATTCATCTCATTGAAAACTTCAAAGGCAAACAACGAACTCTGCAATTGTTAGATTTTGCCGAGCCCATGTGTTTATCATGCAACAAATGAGTACATAGAGTGCAACCTACTGTGCGATTGCGAAAGGATCGAAACAATTACTG
This sequence comes from uncultured Alphaproteobacteria bacterium, assembly GCA_963783265.1. GTDB lineage: Bacteria > Pseudomonadota > Alphaproteobacteria > Sphingomonadales > Sphingomonadaceae > Alteraurantiacibacter. The sequence continues at coordinate 649,015 of CAWAMU010000010.1, forward strand.
ACGAGGCAACAGATCGCGAGACCGGCAGCGCCTTCATGCCCAGGTTCGATGCCGCAGGACTGCTAACGGCAATCGTGCAGCATGTGGACACGGGCGAAGTGCTGATGCTGGCGTTTATGGACCAGGAGGCCCTCGACGCCACGCGCAAGACCGGTATTGCGCATTTTCATTCGCGCAGCCGCGGCCAGCTGTGGATGAAGGGAGAGACATCGGGCAATGTCCTCACCGTCATCGAGATACTTGTCGATTGCGACCAGGATGCGCTTGTCTTGAAAGCACAACCTGCCGGGCCCGCCTGTCACACCGGAGCGCGCAGTTGTTTCTATCGCAAGCTGACGGGGGACAGGCTGGAAGATACCGGGGGCCCTGCATGAGCGGCTGGAGCGCCCCGACGCGCGACACGCTCTTTGTCCTGAACGATGTGCTGGGCATCACCGACTGCGAGTTGCCGGGCTACGAATCACTGGACGAACAGACTGTGCAGGCCGTGGTGGAAGGCATGGGCAAGTTCTGCGCCGAAGTGCTCGCCCCCCTCAATCCGGTTGCCGATGCGCAAGGCTGCACGCGGCACGAGGACGGCAGCGTCACGACGCCTGACGGTTTCAAACGGGCGTATGACCAACTGGTCGAATTCGGGCTGGAACACGCTGGCTTCTCCGCAAGCTTTCGGCGGCCAGGGCATGGGCCATGTGCTGGGCACCGTGCTGGAGGAATACATGAACTCCGCCTGCGCCAGCTTCATGATGTATCCCGGCATCGTGGGCGGCGCGACCTCCACGATAATTTCAGCCGGCAGTGACGAGCTGAAGGATGCCTACGTCGAGAAGATCGTAAGCGGCGAATGGCTGGCGACAATGGCGCTGACGGAAGGGCACGCTGGCACAGATCTTGGCCTGATGCGCACCAGGGCAGAGCCGCAGGAGGATGGCTCCTACAAAATCACCGGCGAGAAGATATTCATTTCCGGCGGTGAGCATGACCTGACCGAGAACATCGTCCACCTCGTATTGGCGCGGGTGCCCGATGCGCCCGCCGGTTCGCGCGGTATATCGCTGTTCCTGGCGCCGAAAATCTTGCCAGACGGCACCCGCAATGATGTTTCCTGTGCCTCTATCGAACACAAGATGGGCCTCAACGGCAGCGCCACCTGCGTGATGAATTTCGATGGTGCGAGAGGCTGGCTGTTGGGACAGGAGAATAGCGGACTGGCTGCGATGTTCATCATGATGAATGCCGCACGCCTGGCCGTGGGAGTGCAAGGGCTGGCGCATGCCGAACATTCCTACCAGCGGGCCGCGCAATATGCGCTGGAGCGCAAGCAGGGCAGGGGCATGGGCAAGCGCGCCAATCCCGATGATGTCGCGGATAGCTTGCTGGTCCATCCCGATGTGCGGCGCATGCTGATGGATGGCCGCGCCTTTGCCGAGGGTTTCCGCGCGCTGGTGTTGTGGACGGCCATGGAAATCGATCGTGCACACACCGCCGCCGATGTTGACGAGCGCAAGGCTGCAGACGCGCTGGTTTCCTTCCTTACCCCCGTTCTCAAGGCCTATGGCACCGATCGCGGTTTCGAAACGGCGGTGGAGATGCAGCAGGTATTGGGCGGCCATGGCTATGTGAAGGAATGGGGCATGGAGCAGATCGTGCGCGATGCTCGCATCGCCATGATCTATGAAGGCGCGAACGGCGTGCAGGCGCTGGACCTAGCCGGGCGCAAGACACTCAAGGACGGAGGCGATGCTGCGAATGCCTTCTTCGCGCTTGTCGCAAAAATTGCCCGTGGAGCTCCCGAATATATCGGCCATCCGCTTCTTGAGGCGCTGGAGGATGCCCGCCATTCGCTTGCCTGGTTGCTGGAGAATGCCAGGAAGAACCCCGAGAACGTGGGCGCTGCCTCTTACGCTTTCATGGAGATGATCGGCGTGGTTGCCGTGGGATGGATGTGGGCGCGGATGGTGTGCGTCGTGGATGGTCGCGATGATGATTTCGCCACAGCGAAGCGCATCACCGCGCGCCACTACGCCGAGCGCGCGCTTCCCGAGACGACGACCCTGCGCGCCCGGGTGGAAGCAGGAGCGGAAAATCTGATGGCGCTCCCCGAAGCGGATTTCTTGCGAACCTAGTTGTCGAGGATTTCGTCGAACAATGACATCATCGCCTTCCAGCTCTGGCGGTCGGCACTGGCATCGTAGTCGGTTGCAGGATTGTCGTTCGGGGCAGGGTTGGTGAAGCCGTGCTTCACGCCCGCGTAGGAATGGAAATGCCAGTCAGCCCCGGCATGGTCCATCTCCTGCCAGAATTTCAGCACCTGTTCGCGCGGGACCATGGGATCGGCATCGCCATGACATACCAGGATGCGCGCCGAAACCTTTCTCCGCCCGGCGGGTATATCCGTGTTAAGCAGGCCGTGGAAGCTGACAACAGCTTCAACCGGAGCACCCTCGCGGGCCAGTTCCAGCGCGGCCTGTCCGCCCATGCAGAAACCGATGACAAAGATCGGCAAACCATCCGCGCCATCGAGGCTGACGAGCGCTCGCAATGACGCGCGAAGGCGTTGGCGATAAAGCTCGGGCGTCTCGCGAACTTCGCTGGCAAACAGTCGCGACTGGTCAAAGCTTTCCGGCGTCTTGCCGTAGAAATCGGCGATCATTGCAAGGTAGCCCGCCTGCGCCAGCGCAAACGCCTTTGCCTCCACAGCAGGCGTGGGGTTCATGATCGTCGGGAACACGAGGACAATGGCACGCGGAGCACCTTCCGGGCGCACCACGTGGCCAGTCAGCTTCGTACCGGCATCCTCATACTCCACCGGTTCGAACCGGCTCATTCGTCAGGCCAGAAATCCGGGACGGAGAAGTACCGCTCTCCGGTATCGTAATTGAAGCCCAGCACGCGGGTGCCAGCGTCCAGCTCTGCAAGCTTGATGTTGATTGCCGCCAATGTGGCGCCGGAACTGATGCCGACAAGAATGCCTTCTTCGCGCGCACAGCGGCGGGCCATTTCCTTGGCAGCTTCTGCCCCCACCTTGATTGCGCCATCGATGGAGTTGGTGTGGAGGTTGCCGGGAATAAAGCCCGCCCCGATGCCCTGGATCGGGTGGGGGCCGGGCTGGCCGCCGGAAATGACGGGCGATTGCTCAGGCTCCACCGCGTAGGCCTTCATATCCGGCCATTCCTTCTTCAGCGTCTCTGCACAACCCGTCAGGTGGCCGCCGGTGCCAACGCCGGTAATCAGGCAGGCTGGCGGGGTATCCTTGAAATCGTCCAGTATCTCGCGCGAGGTGGTACGCGCATGGATCTCGACATTGGCGGGGTTCTCGAACTGCTGCGGCATCCATGCATTGTCGGTTTCGTCCACCAGCTCCGCGGCACGCTCCAGTGCGCCCTTCATGCCCTTTTCCTTGGGCGTCAGATCGAAACTGGCACCATAGGCCAGCATCAGGCGGCGGCGTTCGATGCTCATGCTCTCGGGCATGACCAGCACCAGCTTGTAGCCCTTCACCGCGGCGACCATGGCAAGGCCGATACCGGTGTTGCCGCTGGTCGGCTCGATAATCGTGCCGCCGGGCTTCAGAGCGCCGGATTTCTCCGCGTCTTCCACCATGGCAAGGGCAATGCGATCCTTGATGGAGCCACCGGGATTGGCCCGCTCGCTCTTCACCCAGACTTCGTGATTGGGGAAAAGCCGCGAAAGGCGGATATGCGGCGTGTTGCCGATGGATTGCAGGACATTGTCGAATTTCATGGGTCAGGCTCCCTTTTCTGCCGGGTCTTGCGCAGTATTGCCGACCGGCGCTGTCATCTGTCTCTACCAATTCTTCAGGCGGGTCGAAGGTCCGGGTTGTTCGCAAAACAGGGAAAAGCACCGCCCACAGCCCTACGGTCACGATCGCGCCAACCCCTCCCAAAGCCACGGCTGCCACCGGCCCGATCAGGAACGCAAGGCTGCCCGAGAAAAAATCGCCGAATTCGTTGGAGGCGCTGATGGTGAGTTGCGAGACAGCAGACACCCTCCCGCGCTTGTCATCGGGTGTATGCAACTGGATCAGCGACTGCCGGATATAGACGCTGAACATGTCCGCCGCGCCGACGATAAACAGCATCGCCAGGCTCAGCGGCATCGATTTGGAGAAGGCGAAGATCACCGTGGCCCCGCCAAACGCGGCGACGGCCAGCAGCATCTTCGGGCCGACGCCCGTCCTCAGCGGCCGGAAGGAGAAGAACAGCGCCGTCAGCGCCGCACCGATGGCAGGCGCCATGGCAAGCTGGCTGAGGCCCGTGGCACCCACTTGCAGTATGTCGCGCGCGTAGACCGGGAACAGCGCCGTTGCGCCTGCCAGGAAAACGGCAAACAGGTCCAGCGTGATGGAACCCAGCACCATCTTGTTGTGCCAAACGTAGTCCAGGCCTTCGCGGATCTGCTTGATCGGACGGGCCGGACCCTTGGGCTTTCCGCGCGGTACATGTCCGATGAAGGACAAGGCAATGGCCGAAACTGCGAACAGCGCAGCCGCCGCCGCATAGGGAAGGGCAGGCACGATGTCGTAGAGAACGCCGCCCACGGCAGGGCCGACAATCATGCCTGACTGCCAGGCGATGGAGGAAAGCGCGATGGCGTTCGGCAGGATCTTTGCCGGGACGAGGTTGGGGGCCAGGGCCGAAAGCGCAGGGCCGGCAAATGCGCGCACGATGCCGAGAACTACTGCGACGCAGTACAGCACCCAAAGGGTAATCGCGTCCTGCCACGTGAAAACCGCGAGGACCGCAGCACACACCAGCTGCAAAAGCACCATCGTCCGGCCAAGGTTGCGCCGATCAAGACGGTCTGCGGCAAGGCCGGTAAACGGTGTCAGCAGGAACAGCGGCACGAATTGCAGCAGGCCGATCAGGGCGAGTTGACCGGATGCCTCCCCCACGCTCATCCCGCCATCGCGGGCAAGGTTGTAGGTCTGCCAGCCGATGATCAGCATCATCGCGTATTGCGCCAACGTCATCGTCAGGCGGCCGCAGCCAGAAGGCGCGGAAATTGGCTATGCGGAAGGGGGAAGTCTCGGAGCTCACCGGGGCGCAATGGCAGCGCTGGTCGCGCTTGCCAAGCTAATCGAATTTGGGAGGCCTAAAGCTCAAACTCGATAGGTGCCTCAACTGCGACGACGAAGCGCCGGGTTCGGCTGCATTTCGGAAATCATGTTTTCGAAAACGTCGAACCGGATGATCCTCTCGAACTGGAAGCCAGCGCGGTCGTCGGTCGTCCAGATGCAATAGGCTTCGATCCGGCCAACCGATGGCAAGCGGATTATCATGCGATCACCCCGGTCAATACCGTCCACCTTGCCCACCATGAATCCGTGAGCGGAGATGTTGGAAATCTGCAGGGTGATATCACCGCGTTGCAGATGCTCGGCGATTACCGAATAGTCGACCGGATGCCGCGTGGAACGCCGCATATCGGTGACGGATAGCTGTGCCCCGCCTGCCATGACCTGTCATTTCCTCTCGAGTGATGTGACCCGAAACCGGTCTGTCAGGAAATGGTGGACTTTTGGTAAATCTAGCCGCGTCGCAGGATGGCGTGACGCTTCTTGCCCAGGCTCAATTGCGCCTCGTCGCCATCATTCAGTTCAATGAGATAACCGGGGTCGGAGATCACCGCATCCTCGAGTTTTACGGCGCCCTCCAGCCACCTTTCGCTTGGCCTCTCCGTTGGATTTGGTGAAGCCGAGCTCGGTAAGGGCAGCGCCAACGCGAATGCCTTCTGCGGGCACGGCAAGGGTGGGCAGGTCTTCGCCCTTGCCGCCGCCGGAGAAGGTCTGCTGTGCAGTAGTGCGAGCGGAAACAGCCGCCTCTTCACCGCGAACCAGCGTTGTGACCTCGTCGGCCAGAATGACCTTCGCCTCGTTGATCTCGCTGCCTTCCAGCGATTCAAGGCGCGCGATTTCGTCCATCGGCAGATCGGTGAACAGCTTGAGGAAACGGCCAACGTCGCGGTCATCGGTGTTGCGCCAGAATTGCCAGAAATCGTAGCTGGGCAATTGCTCCTCGTTCAACCAGACAGCACCGGCAGCGGTCTTGCCCATCTTCCCGCCATCGGCGGTGGTGAGCAGCGGCGTGGTGAGGCCGTACAGTTCCACGCCGTCCATCCGTCGACCCAGTTCCATGCCGTTGACGATATTGCCCCACTGGTCGCTGCCGCCCATTTGCAGGCGCGCACCCATTTCCTGCGCAAGGTGCCGGAAATCATAGCCTTGCAGGATCATGTAATTGAATTCGAGGAACGTCATCGGCTGCTCGCGATCAAGCCGAAGCTTAACAGAGTCGAATGACAGCATGCGGTTGATGGTGAAATGCGTGCCGACCTTGCGGAGCATTTCGATATAGCCGATCCCGCCCAGCCAATCGTAATTGTCGACCATGACCGCATCGGTCGGACCGTCGCCGAACGCCAGCATCCGTTCGAACACCTTGCGGATCGAGGCGATGTTGTCGGCGATGGTTTCCTCCGACAGCATCTTGCGACTTTCGTCGCGCCCGGTCGGGTCACCAATGCGCGTGGTTGCCCCGCCCATGAGTACGATCGGCTTGTGCCCGGTCTGCTGCAAGCGGCGCAGCATCATGATCTGCACCAGCGATCCAACGTGCAGGGACGGTGCCGTGGCGTCGAATCCGATATATCCCGGAACGGTCTGCCGCACGGCTAGGGCATCCAGTCCCTCTGCGTCGGTCAACTGGTGGACATAGCCGCGCTCATTGAGCAATTGCAAAAGTTCGGAATCGAAAGTTGTCATCTCGGGGGATTTGGCTACTTAATTGTTGGAATTGGGGCGCGTAGCACGGGGACACTTGCTTGCAAACGCACGATCTGGTCGCACATGCAACCACACCGCCACTCGCTGTTCGAAGAGTCGAAGCGAGAGTACTTTCATTGACAGATAACTGGGTCCGCGTTCGTTGGCGGATCGATGGACCGAGCAAGCTTGTCCTGCCGCCGTTTGGTGGTCGGGGCAGGTCTGACAACCTCTGGGAAACCACCTGTTTCGAGCTTTTCATGATGGAGAAGGACGGGACCAATTCCTATTCGGAATTCAACCTGTCGCCATCCGAGCGCTGGGCGGCGTATGACTTTACCGATTACCGCGAGGGGATGAGCGAAAGGCATTTCGCCCGCGAGCCTGATTGCGCCATGCGCATGGGCACCGCCATCGCGATCTTCGACGCCGCCTTGCCGCGCGCGCAAATGCCGGAGCCGCCAGCAGCCATCGGCCTTGCCGCCGTGATCGAGGAAGAGGGCGGCGTAAAAAGCTATTGGGCAATCTCACACCACAAGGAAAAGCCCGATTTTCATGATCCAGCTTGCTTCGAGGGCAGTATTGCGCGAACCCGCGCTGCATGAAATTCGGAATTGACCGGCTGCTGGCCGAAGCTGACCTGAGAAAACCGCTGGAAGGCAAGCGTGTGGCGCTTGTCGCGCACCCCGCATCCGTCACCGCAGACCTGACCCATAGTCTTGACGCGCTGATCGGTGCGGGTGTGAATGTTACCAGCGCGTTCGGTCCGCAACATGGTCTGAAGGGCGACAAGCAGGACAACATGGTGGAGACCGAAGATGAAGTGGATGCCACTTACGGCATTCCCATCTTCAGCCTCTATGGCGAAGTGCGCCGCCCGACGCCTGACATGATGGACAGTGCAGATGTCTTCCTGTTCGACCTGCAGGATCTTGGTTGCCGCATCTACACCTTTGTCACCACGCTGCTCTACCTGCTTGAAGAAGCGGAAAAGCACGGCAAATCCGTTTGGGTGCTGGACAGGCCGAACCCCGCCGGACGTCCGGTGGAGGGCACGAGACTGGTACCTGGCCACGAAAGTTTCGTGGGCGCAGGCCCAATGCCGATGCGACACGGCCTGACGATGGGAGAAATGGGTCACTGGTTCATTCGCCATTTCAACCTGAACGTCGATTATCGCGTCATCACTATGCACCACTGGTTGCCCGAAGCGGGGCCGGGATTTGGCTGGCCGGAGAACCGCATCTGGATCAATCCCAGCCCCAATGCCGCCAGCCTGAACATGGCGCGCGCCTATGCCGGGACGGTGATGATAGAGGGTGCGACGCTGAGCGAGGGGCGCGGCACCACGCGCCCGCTGGAAGTGCTGTTCGGCGCGCCCGATATCGATGCCAAGGCCGTGCTGGCGGAAATGCAGCGCGTTGCGCCCGATTGGATGACAGGATGCGCTTTACGCGATTGCTGGTTCGAGCCGACGTTCCACAAGCACGCCGGCCAGTTGTGCAATGCGTTGATGATCCATGCAGAAGGCAAGTTCTACGATCACTCCGCCTTCAGGCCGTGGCGTTTGCAGGCACTGGCATTCAAGGCGATCCGCAACCTCTATCCGGATTACCCCATCTGGCGCGGCACGGACTTCAAATATGAATACACCGATGGCGTGCTTGCCATAGATGTCATCAACGGCGGACCTGCCTTGCGCGAATGGGTCGACGAACCTGCGTCAAAGCCGGGCGATCTGGACGCGATAGCAGCCGCCGACGAAGCGAGCTGGCGCGACGAAGTGGCCGACTTGCTGCTTTACTGAGCAGGCAGGAGTTCGACGGAATTTTCAGGACTTTCGGGACGCATCAGGCTGCCGTCGGTCATGACCAGCAGGCTGCACCCGCTCACTTCGTATCCAACGGCGTGCATCGGTTTCAGGGCATCGGGACGCGCGGGATCGCGGAACAGCTCTGCATCACCTTCCGCGCCCTGCACCAGCACAGGATCATCCTTGCAGGTATAGCCCGTATCGGGATCGAGCACCGGCGTTTCCAAGCCATGCATCTCCACAGCGGGCGGAGAAGGTTGCACTTCTGTATCCAGCACCTGGCTGGCAGCCTGCGTGGTGGCCAGCAGCGCGAAAACGGGGAGAATGATTTTCAACATGATAAACCTCGTGTTCCGAGAGTTATTTAGCACATTTTGGTCCGGCCTTCAAAAGCCGCACTCGACGCCAGCATTTGCGCCCGTGGCGAATTTGCGCAAATGTCAGGCAAGGGCGACCGAAGGCCGCCCAACTGGGAGAAGGCATTGCTGACGCTATACAGTTTCGGACCGGGCGCGAATTCGCTGAAGCCCACCCTGGCGCTTTATGAAAAGGGACTGGAATTCGAGCACCGGCTGCTGAACCCGGCAAAGTTCGAACACCATGAGGACTGGTACAAAGCGATCAATCCGCGTGGCCAAGTTCCGGCGCTGGATGACGACGGCATGATCATCACCGAAAGCACGGTGATCTGCGAATATCTGGAAGACGCGCACCCGACCGCGGTAAAGCTTCGGCCAGAGAGCCATTACGACACCGCGCAAATGCGCGTGTGGACGAAGTGGGTGGATGAGTATTTCTGCTGGTGCGTGTCCACCATCGGCTGGCACCGTCATATAAGCCAGATGGTGAAGAACCTGTCGGACACCGAGTTCGAGCAGGTTGTCGCCCGCATTCCCATCCCCGAACAGCAGGTGAAATGGCGCCGCGCCCGCGAGGGCTTTCCGCAGGACATGCTGGACGAGGAAATGCGAAAGATCGCGGTTAGCGTAAAGCGGCTGGACGATCGCTTGCGCGACAATGAATGGCTCGCAGGCGGCGTCTATTCGCTGGCCGACATCTGCAATTTCGCCATCGCCAACGGCATGCAAAAAGGCTTTGTCGAACTGGTGAACGAGGACGACACTCCGGGCCTTGTGCGCTGGATCGAACAGGTCAATGAACGCCCTGCGGCAAAGGCGATGTTCGCCGCCGTGCCAAAAGAGTTCTAGGCGCGCCTAACCCTGTTTTCGGCTGAGCGCGCGCATCGCATCGTCCAGCCCATCCAGCGTCAGCGGGTACATGCGGTCTCCCATAATCTGGCGGATCATATGGGTGGACTGCGTGTATTCCCACGCCCTCTGCGGCTTGGGATTGAGCCAGGCGACGGCAGGATAGGTGTCCACCACGCGCTTTAGCCAGACCTCGCCCGGTTCCTCGTTCATATGCTCCACGCTGCCGCCTTCCCAGGCGATTTCATAGGGGCTCATGGCGGCATCGCCGACGAAGATGATCTTGTAATCATGGCCGAACTTGTGGAGCAGATCCCAAGTCGGGATGCGCTCGCTCCAGCGGCGGGAGTTGTCTTTCCACACGCTCTCGTAAAGGCAGTTGTGGAAGTAGTAGAATTCCATGTTCTTGAATTCGCTGGTGGCGGCGCTGAACAATTCTTCGGTCGCCTTCACATGATCGTCCATCGACCCGCCGACATCCAGAAACAGCAGCAGCTTCACCGCATTGTGACGCTCGGGCCGCATGCGGATATCCAGCCAGCCCTGCTTCGCCGTGCCGCGGATAGTGGCGTCGAGGTCCAGCTCTTCCGCCGCACCCTCGCGCGCGAAACGGCGCAGGCGGCGCAGCGCCACCTTGATATTGCGGGTGCCCAGGTCGCGGGAATTGTCGAGATTGGCGAATTCGCGCTTCTCCCAAACCTTGATCGCACGGCGATGGCGGCTTTCCCCGCCAATCCGCACCCCTGCGGGATTATAGCCCGAATGGCCAAAGGGGCTGGTACCGCCGGTGCCGATCCACTTGCTGCCACCTTCGTGGCGGCCTTCCTGTTCTTCGAGCCGCTTCTTCAGCGTCTCCATGATCGCGTCCCAGTCACCCAGTTCCTCGATCGCTGCGCGCTCTTCCTCGGTAAGGAATTTCTCGGTGATCGCGCGCAGCCACTCTTCGGGAATATTTGACCGGTCCTCGCCCAGTTCGGAGAAAACGCCGTGGAAGACCTTCTGGAAAACCTGGTCGAACCGGTCCAGCAGGCCCTCGTCCTTCACATAGGTGGCACGGGCGAGGTAATAGAAATCTTCCGGACGCCGCTCGATCACATCGCTGTCCAGCGCCTCCAGCAGCGTCAGATGCTCCTTCAGGCTGGCGCGAATGCCCGCGCTGCGCAGTTCATCGAGGAAGTTGAGAAGCACCAGCCCGAACCGCTCAGCGGTTCTCGCGCCGGGCAATGAAGGCAAGGCGTTCCAGCAGCATGACGTCCTGTTCGTTCTTCAGCAAGGCGCCGTGCAGCGGCGGGATGGCCTTGGTGGGATCCTGGTTCTGCAACACGTCCAATGGCATGTCCTCCACCAGCAACAGCTTCAGCCAGTCGAGCAGTTCGGATGTGGACGGCTTCTTCTTCAAACCCGGCACTTCGCGCACCTTGTAGAAGATTTCCAAGGCCTCGCTCACCAGTCGCTTCTGGATATCGGGGAAGTGAACGTCGATGATCTCGCGCATCGTCTCGCCATCCGGAAACTTGATGTAATGGAAGAAACAGCGGCGCAGGAAAGCGTCGGGCAGTTCCTTCTCGTTGTTTGAAGTGATGACCACGATCGGACGTTCTTTGGCGGCGATCCGTTCGCCCGTTTCGTATACATCGAACTCCATGCGATCGAGCTCTTGCAGCAGGTCGTTGGGGAACTCGATATCGGCCTTGTCGATCTCGTCGATCAGCAGCACGGGCAATTCGGGAGCTGTGAAGGCTTCCCACAGCTTGCCCTTGCGGATGTAGTTGGAGATGTCGTGAACGCGCTCGTCACCCAGCTGGCCATCGCGCAGGCGGGCCACGGCGTCATATTCGTATAGCCCCTGCTGCGCCTTGGTGGTGGATTTTACCCCCCATTCGATCAACGGCGCGTCGATGGCCTTGGCGATTTCGTGTGCCAGCACCGTCTTGCCTGTGCCCGGCTCGCCTTTCACCAGCAGCGGACGCCGCAGGGTAACCGCGGCATTTACCGCGACTTTCAGATCGTCGGTTGCGACGTAGTTTTCGGTGCCGGAAAAGCGTTGAGTCATGGTTTCGCCTGATTTGCCTGTGCTGCGATTAGCTGCCTTGAGGGCTAGCTAGATATTGCGGCGCAGCATGGCAAGGCGCGGCTAGTCTGCACCGGCAAGGGAAATTGCGCGCATGGCCAGCAGCTCAAAGGCACTTTGCTCGACTGGCGCCTCGCTGTCGTTCCAGCTCATGCTGATGGCAACCCATTCGCCCGCCGCATCACGTAGCAACCAGCTGAGGTTGAGGACGCCGGGTTCGGAGCCACCCTTGTAGCCGACGTAGTCCCAACCCTCGCGCATCCCATCCGACATGGAAGGATTGACGGCCATGATATCGATCGCTGTTTCGTCTTCCAGCGCCGTGATCCGTTCGAACAGACGGGCAATATCGGCGGCTGAAGCGAGCCATTCGATGTCGATGGCCACCGGGCCACCCGTGAAAGCTGCCTGTATGTCTTCCTCCGCGCGATCGATTTCGGCCAGTTCCTGCAACACCGCGAGCCGCTCTGCCGTGCCCGCTGCAGCATATTGGCCGAGATTTTCGATCTCACCCGATTTCAGTACGAACAGTTCGCGCGTGGTGAGAAACGGAAACATGCCATCCGGGTCTGAATGACCGGCAGCGATAACCTCCGCTTCCACCACTTCGCGTCCAAGCTCTGCGATCAACTGATCGGTCGCGGTGTTGTCGCTGTTCGAAATCATCAGCGTGGCCAGCGTGTGCAATGTGATCGGCGCCCCTTCCGGCCAGTTCTGGAGCTGCCCGCTGGGATAGCTGCGCTGCGACAGCGTCACCACATCGGCCCAGTTTCGTTCACCCGCCGCGATCGAATGGGCGAGGGCGGACAGGACATAAAGCTTGAAGGTGGAGCCGATGGCGAATTGCCTGTCGGGATTGTGCGAAACGAGCGGTTCCGGCGCGCCTAGCCTTGTGACGAGGACCCCGGTTTCACCCGGCAGCGCTTCAATGTCACTCAACAGTTGTTCTGTCGTATCGCCGATGGGGCGAACATCGTTCAACACGAAACCCGTCACCTCGTAAGGCTCCGCCGTTTCAAGCGTGAACGATCCGCTCGCCAGACCGCGCTCGAACCGGATGGCGATGGTGGCCCCGTTGGCTGACACTGGATCGAGCGCCTGAATGCCGACAAGAGGGCCGAACTGCGCCTCCATCTGGGCCTTGATCCCTTGGAAGCGTGTCTCGGAAACAGCGTTTACGAAGACATCCGCGAACACAGTGTCATATTCTGCATCGCCTTCCATGGCAGCCAGTATTTCGCCGCCGCGCTGCTCAAGCCGCGCGCTTTCCTCAGCGGTTTGGGCAAGGACAGGGGTGGAGACCGACGCCGCAAGAGCGACAAGCGATGCAAGCAAAAGACGTGTCATTCCCGCACTCTGGCGCAGAATTACGCGTCGATCAAATCGCGATCGACCTCGCCCGCCCGGTTCTGGATGAAGTTGAAGCGGTGCTCCGGATTGCGGCCCATCAGTTGATCCACCAGTTCCTTCACCGCAAAACGCTGCTCGTGCTGTTCGGGCAGGGTTATGCGGATCAATGATCTGCTGCTCGGGTCCATCGTGGTTTCGCGCAGCTGTTGCGGGTTCATCTCGCCGAGCCCCTTGAAGCGGCCGACGTCCACCTTCTTTCCTTTGAAGACGGTCGCTTCCAGCTCGGCGCGATGCTCGTCGTCACGGGCGTAGCGGCTCTCCTTGCCCGCCGTCAGGCGGTAGAGTGGCGGCTGGGCGAGATAGAGATGCCCCTTGCGCACCAGGTCCGGCATTTCCTGGAAGAAGAACGTCATCAGCAAGGTGGCGATATGCGCGCCATCGACATCGGCGTCGGTCATGATCACCACGCGGTCATACCGCAGCGCCTCTGCGTCGCAATCCTTGCGCATCCCGCAGCCCAGCGCCAGCGCCAGGTCGGCGATTTCGGAATTGGCGCTGATCTTTTCGGCAGTGGCGCTGGCGACGTTCAGGATCTTGCCGCGAATGGGCAGGATCGCCTGCGTCTTGCGATTGCGCGCCTGCTTTGCACTTCCGCCTGCGGAATCGCCTTCCACGATGAACAGTTCCGTCTCGCCATCGGTCTCGCCGCTGCAATCGGTCAGCTTGCCTGGCAGGCGCAGCTTCTTGGCATTGGTGGCGGTCTTGCGCTTGATCTCGCGTTCCTGCTTGCGCTTCAGCCGTTCTTCCATCCGTTCCATCACGGAGCCAAGCAACGCCTTGCCCCGATCCATGTTGTCGGACAGGAAATGGTCGAAATGGTCGCGCACCGCGTTTTCGACGAGCCGTGCGGCTTCGGGAGAAGTGAGCCGGTCCTTGGTCTGGCTCTGGAACTGGGGGTCGCGGATGAAAACGGATAGCATTATCTCCGCGCCCGTCATCACATCGTCGGCAGTAAGATCCTTGGCCTTCTTGGTGCCGGTCAGCTCGCCAAAAGCGCGCAGGCCCTTGGTCAGGGCGGCGCGCAGGCCGGCCTCGTGCGTGCCGCCATCTGGGGTGGGCACGGTGTTGCAATACCAGCTGGTGGAGCCATCGGACCAGAGCGGCCACGCCACCGCCCATTCCACGCTGCCCATTTGCTGGCCTTCGTCGTTCTCGGCAAAATCCTGCTTGCCGGTGAAGAAATCCGCGGTGACGCATTCGCGCGTGCCCACCTCTTCCCTCAGGTGATCGGCCAGGCCGCCGGGGAACTGGAAGGTCGCCTCTGTGGGCACATCCTCAGAGGACAGGCTTTCGGCACATTTCCAGCGGATTTCAACGCCTGCGAACAAGTAGGCTTTTGATCGAGCCAGCTTGAACAACCGCTTGGGGCTGAACTTGCGGTCCCCGAAAATTTCCGTGTCCGGAACAAAGGTTACACTTGTGCCTCGCCGGTTGGGCGTATCGCCCACCTTGGTGATCTTTCCCTGCGGCAGGCCCTTGGAAAACTCCTGCGCGTAAACTTCCTTGTTGCGGGCCACTTCCACCCGCGTGTGACTGGACAACGCGTTTACCACCGAAACGCCAACTCCATGCAGGCCGCCGCTGGTGGCATAGGCCTTGCCGGAGAACTTGCCGCCCGAATGCAGCGTGGTCATGATGACTTCCAGCGTGGACTTGCCGGGGAACTTGGGATGTTCATCCACCGGCATGCCGCGACCGTTATCGGTGATCGTCAGGCGGTTGCCTTCTTCCAGCACCATCTCGATGCGATTGGCGTGACCGGCAACCGCCTCGTCCATCGAATTGTCGAGCACCTCGGCGGCGAGGTGGTGCAGCGCGCGGTCATCCGTGCCGCCGATATACATGCCGGGGCGACGGCGAACGGGTTCCAGCCCCTCCAGCACCTCGATGGAAGAGGAATTGTAATCGCCGCCGCCAGCGGGCATTTTTTCAAACAGGTCGTCGCTCATGTCACAGATATAGGCACGGGGAATCCCCGCCCACAAGCGGCGTAGGGCAACTTATCCGGTGTTAGAAGCCGCTGGGTGCAGGATCGACGACGGTGAAGGCACCATTGCCAACCTGGCGCACTTCCATCGCGCGCTCGCCAATCCCGTCGCTGTGGAAGCGGATCGGGCCGTCAAGCCCCAGGAAGCCGCCATCGTCCAGCAGCAAGCCTGCCGGAAGATTGGTGCCGGGACGCCAGTCGCGCGTCAGCCGCAGGGTCAGCAATACCGCGTCATACCCCAGCGTTGCGATGCGATAGGGCTGTTCACCGAAACGCGTTTGGTAGCTGGTGGCGAACTGGCGGTATCGATCGTCCGGCACTGTCGAGAACCACGCGCCGCGCATCGTGCTATCGTTGAGGAGGCTGTCCTGCCTGCTCCACAATTCGGTGCCGATGATGGAGGGCAGCGCGTCGCCTGCATCTTTCAGCCGCGGAGCGGCCATGGCCGCAAGGCGCGCATTATCGGCGATGAGGACGGTGTCGAAACCGCCCGCCGCGGCCAGCCTTTCAGCCGCGCTGATGATGGAAGTGTTGCCACGGTCATAGCGCTGCACGCTGACGACGGTGCCATCGCGCGCTCGAATCGCTTCCTCAGCGGCGGCGGTCGTGCGGTTGCCATAATCACCGCGCGGGGCGAGAATCGCGAAGCGGCGCGCGCCCTGATCGGCAGCAAAATTCACGCTGCGCTCCACGGATTGCTCCGGGATGTGGCCCATCACGAAAACATCGGCGCGGGCCACGGTGGTATCGTTGGAGAAGGTGATCAGCGGCACATCATTGGGGCGCGCCTGTGCCAGCACGGCACCCACGTTATCGCGCTGGAGCGGGCCCAGGATAAGGCGATTGCCATCGTTTATGGCGCGGCTGGCTGCGGCGCCTGCGCCGGCACTGGTGTCGTAGGTGGTGATGCGCAGGTTTTCCGCACCCGTATCCAGCAGGGCCATGGTGGTGGCGTTGGCGATGGACTGGCCAACCTCGGCGTTGGAGCCGCTCATCGGAACCAGCAGCGCCACGCGGTGGCGACCCTCGTCATCCGGCAACACGGCGCGATCGGGTGCTGTCGGCTGGTCGATGACCGGGCCTCCGCGATCGGGGGCCGGGGCATCCCCACCCGGAATGACCTGGCAGGCGGCCAAGAGCAGGCTGCCCATGCCAACCGCCAGAATGCGCTTCAAATTACCCAACATGCTTGCTTGCTCCGCTGAACATGGTTCATGGCCGCAATGGTGAGCGAACCGAACGAACCCTTATCTCCCGGCCTCTATATAGTCGCGACGCCGATTGGCAATCTCGGCGATATCACCGTGCGGGCCAGCAAGGTGCTGGGACAGTGCGATGGTATTGCCTGCGAAGATACGCGGGTAACGCAGAAACTTATCAGGCACTTGGGGATTTCAAAACCCCTTTGGCGCTATGATGATCATTCTGCCCATAGCGATCGCGCTCGCTTGATCGAATCGATGCGGGAACGGGCCGTCGCACTGGTAAGCGATGCGGGAATGCCGCTGGTGTCCGACCCCGGCTTTCGCCTCGTGCGTGAAGCTCGAGAGGCGGGCATTCCCATAACGGTATTGCCCGGAGCGAATGCACCGTTGACCGCGCTGGCTCTATCGGGCCTGCCGAATGACCGGTTCCTGTTCGCGGGCTTCCTGCCGTCAAAGGAAAAGGCGCGGGCAGAGGTACTGAAGGAGCTGGGCGTGGTCCGCTCTACGCTCATCTTTTTCGAGACCGCCCCCCGTCTTGCAAAGAGCCTTGCCGCCATTGCCGAGGTTCTGCCAGGCCGGGAAGTGGCAGTCGCGCGCGAATTGACGAAGTTCTACGAGGAATGTCGCAGCGGTTCGCCAGAGGAATTGCTCAGTTACTATCAAGCCCACCCACCCAAGGGCGAGATCGTTCTGCTGGTCGGGCCGCCGCCCGAGGTGGAGCATGATGCCGAAGATGCGGAAGAGATGCTGCGCGAACTGCTCGAAACGGAGAAACCATCGCAGGCCGCCGCGCAGGTAGCGAAGGTGACGGGGCTCGACCGCAAGGCGCTGTACGCCCGCGCGATGGAACTGAAAGCGCAATGAAACGCCAAATTGCCGAACACCGCGGCCGCAAGGCCGAAGATGAGGCAGCGCGCTGGCTGGAAGGGCAGGGCTGGAAAATTCTCACCCACCGCAGGAAGACCAAGGTGGGAGAGATCGACCTGATCGCACGCCGCGAAGGGCTGATCGCATTTGTCGAAGTGAAATGGCGGCAACGCTCCGCCGATCTGGATCTTGCCATCGACGAACATCGCCTGTCCCGCGTCGCCGCCGCAGCCGAAAGCGTCGCGCATGAATACGCGACCTCAGGCGAGGATATGCGCATCGACGTGATCCTGCTTGCACCCGGCGCACCGCCGCGCCACATCGAAAACGCCTGGATGCCCTAATGCCGGTGATGTTGAGGAATACGCGATGAGCCTGAGAGTTGCCGTCCAGATGGACCCGATGGAAACGATCAAGATTGCGGGCGATTCCAGCTTTGCGCTGATGCTGGAGGCGCAGGCGCGCGGGCATTCGCTGTGGCATTACGACGTCACGACGCTGGCGTGGGAAGACGGCAAGATCACCGCCTGGGCAAAGCCCGTGACAGTGCAGCGCGTGGAAGGCGATCACTTCAGCGCCGGGGCCGTGGCAAAGATCGACCTGGGCGAGGATATCGACGTCATCCTGATGCGGCAGGATCCGCCGTTCCACCTTGGCTATATCAGCGCTGCGCTGCTGCTGGACCGGTTGAAAGGCAAGACGCTGGTCAGCAACGATCCCGCGCGAGGTGATCAACGCGCCGGAGAAAGATGTTCGTGCTGGATTACGCGCGTTTCATGCCTCCCACCCTGATCGCCCGAAAGCTGGAGGACGTGCTCGAATTCCAGCGCAAGCATGGCGCGGTGGTGGTGAAGCCGCTGCACGGGAACGGCGGCAAGGCGATTTTCAAGATCGACGAAAGCGGCACCAACACCTCCGCCCTGTTCGAAGTTTTCAACCAGACCTGGCCGGAACCGCACATGGTGCAGCCGTTCCTGCCCAGCGTAGCCGAAGGCGACAAGCGGATCGTGCTGGTGGATGGCGAAGTCGCCGGTGCCATCAACCGCAAGCCGGGGGAGGGTGAATTCCGCTCCAACCTGGCGCAGGGCGGGTCTGCCGAAGCCAGCCAGTTGACCGACCGCGAGCAGGAAATCTGCGCTGCGATGGGGCCGGAACTGAAACGTCGTGGCCTCACCTTCGTGGGCATCGATGTGATCGGCGGCGAATGGCTGACCGAGATCAATGTCACCAGCCCCACCGGCATCGTGGCTATCGACAATTACAACGGCACCAACACCGCCGGAATGATCTGGGACGCGCTGGAAAGGCGTCACGCAGATATGTGACAGGACCGATTGCAAGGTTTGCGGGTTAGTCACGCATGGACACCCTTATCATCGACCTGATCGAGCGCGGCGGATACTTCGGCATTTTCCTGCTGATGGCGCTGGAAAACATCGTTCCCCCGGTTCCCAGCGAGGTTATCATGGGCATCGGCGGGCTGCTGGTGCAGCGCGGAACGATGGATTTCTGGCCGCTGCTGGTGATCGGCACGCTGGGAACGGTTGCGGGCAATTACTTCTGGTACTGGATAGGCGACAAATGGGGGTTCGAGCGGCTTGAACCCTTCATCGATCGCTGGGGCCGCTGGCTGACCGTGGATTGGGAGCATATCGTCACGGCGCAGCAGTTCTTTATCATTCGCGGGCACTGGGTGGTGTTCTTCCTGCGCTTCTCCCCGTTCCTTCGCACCATCATTTCGCTGCCGGCCGGCCTGTCGCACATGCCGCTGCTGCGCTTTTTCGGATATACCTTTGCCGGATCGCTGATCTGGAACGCGCTGCTGATCAAGGGCGGCGAATGGCTGGGCCACTGGCTGGAGGATTCGCAGCACATTATCGGCTACATCATTCTTGGCCTGCTGGCGCTTACCATTGTCGGCTACCTTTGGCGGCTGTTCACCTGGACCCCGCGCGCCGAACGCGAAGAGGGCTAATCCACTTCTCGCGGATGGGCCGAGCGATATGCGTCCAGCATCCTGGCCGCATCCACCTGGGTGTAAATCTGCGTCGAGCCGAGACTCACGTGACCAAGCAATTCCTGAAGGCTGCGCAAGTCCGCGCCAGCGCCCAGCAAATGCGTGGCAAAGCTGTGGCGCAGGGCATGCGGCGTGGCTGTGGCGGGCAGGCCCAGCGCCTTGCGCGCCCGCGCCATCGCCTTTTGCACCGTGCCTTGCGACAACGGGCCGCCCCGCGCGCCCCTGAACAGGACATCGGAGCTTTCGATCTCATGCGGGCAGGCCCTGGCGTAGGCGGCCACAGCGTCCCTCACGACCGGGATCATGGGCACGACACGTTGCTTGTTACCCTTGCCCGTTACCACCAGCGTCTCTCCCAGCGGCAGGTCACCTGCGGTCAGCGAAAGAGCCTCTGCAATGCGCAATCCGGCACCATACATCAGCAGCAGCACCGCTGCATCGCGCTGGCCGATCCAGTCCTCGCTCGCGATGGTTTCCACCGTGGCGGCAAGGTTGCTTGCATCGTCCGGCGTAACAGGGCGGGGGAGGCCCTTCTTGACGCGCGGCCCGCGCATGCGCGGCGCTGAGCAGGGTTCTGCACCCACTTGCTCTCGCGCGTAAGCGATAAAACTTTTGAGCGCCGAAAGTTCGCGCGCGGCGGAAACATTGACGATGCCCTCCGCGCGGCGCGCTGCAAGGTGGCCGCGAAGATCGCGAGTGGAAACATCGGCTACAGCCTTCCAGTCCGACAGGCCCAGCGCAAGCAGCAGCCGCTCCGCTGTAGCGACATAGGCGCGTACCGTATGCGGGCTGCGCCTTTGGGCGATGGCCAGGTGATCGCGCCACTGATCAAGAAGCGCGGACGCGCTCATGCCGATACCAGTTCGTCGGCGACGAGTTCAGGCAGAAGGGCATCCAGCAAGGGCATGCCATCAGGCGAATACGCCAATGCGCGGGCCATCAATCCAAGTGAGGCCGAGGCTGGCATAATGAAGCAGCTTCTTGCGGTTTATCAAAGCTTCCGGATCGATGCCAAGCCGCGAACCCAGCCTTTCCAGATCGACACCCTCGGCCAGCCGCAGCCCCATCAGCAATGCCTCGGATGCCTGCTCGGATGCGGCCAGAGCGCGCTCTTCCTTCAACCCGTGGCCATTGCGGACAACCGCATCCAGCCAATTCTCCGGCTTCTTGTGGCGCAGGGTTGCCATGCCGCCGCGCCGGCCATGGGCACCCGGCCCGATGCCGGCATAATCCTCGTAGCGCCAATAGGTGAGGTTATGGCGGCTTTCCTCTCCGGCGCGCGCGTGGTTGCTGATTTCGTAGGGAGGGCAGGCCAGCCGCTGCCGTCAATTCGCGGGTGATGGCAAACAGGTCTGCCGCATTGTCATCGTCCAGGGGGGTAAATCCGCCGCGCCGTACATCGGTGGCAAAGCGCGTGCCCGGTTCGATTGTCAGCTGATAAAGCGAAAGGTGCCCCGTGCCAAAACCGAGTGCACGTGAAAGCTGGTCTTTCCCAGTGATCCGGCGTTTGGCCGGGCAGGGCATAGATCAGGTCGAACGACACCCGCTCGAAGACACTTTGCGCCGTCTCCAGCGCCTTCAGTCCTTCTGTCGCATTGTGCAAACGGCCAAGAAACCGAAGCGCCGAATCGTCCAGCGATTGCAGGCCCAGCGACACGCGGTTGACGCCCGCCGTGGCCAGTGCGGCGAAATTGGCGGCCTCTACCGAGGATGGGTTCGCTTCCAGCGTAATTTCGATACCCGGCGCGAAACCCCACAGTTTCTCCGCCTCCGCCAGCAGGGATTCCACCAGCGCGGGCGGCATTAGCGATGGAGTTCCGCCGCCGAAGAAGATCGAGTTCAGCGGCGCATCTCCCGCCAGTTCCGCCTCATGCCGCAGGTCAGCCAACAGCGCCGCTTGCCACGCATCCACATCCACCTTGTCCCGTACATGCGAGTTGAAGTCGCAGTACGGGCATTTGGCGAGGCAGAAGGGCCAATGGATATAAAGTGCGCGAGCCATGCCCGCGTTTCAGCATGCGTTAACCCGCACAAGTCAAGCTAAGTGTCATGAAAAAGGGACGGGTTATCTGCGCCGCAATCGCGGCATTGGGTTCGATTTGCGCCATCGCCGCGCCACTTTCCGCGCAGCATCGCGAGAGGATAAACCCCTTCGCGATGGACCTGCTGGAAGAGCACAACCGCGCGCGGGCCGAGGTTGGCGTGTCGCGCCTTGAATGGAGCAACCGCCTTGCGCGCGATGCACATGAGTGGGCGCAGCACCTGGCTCGCGAAGGGCGAATGATCCACGCAACCCGCGATCAGCGCGGCGGCAGCGGCGAGAACCTGTGGATGGGCTCTGCCGGATATTACGGCGCGGATACGATGGTGGGCGGCTTCGTGGCGGAGCGGCAACATTTTCGCAATGGCAACTTTCCGCAGGTTTCCAGTACCGGAAACTGGCGCGATGTCGGCCATTACACCCAGGTGATCTGGAGCGGCACGCGCGAAGTCGGCTGCGCCGTAGCGCGCGGCGGCAGCAACGATTTCCTCGTCTGCCGATACTGGCCCGCGGGCAATATCTATAACCAGCGGGTCTTCTAGACCCCGAACTGGTCTGCCTTCATCTTGGCGAAAGCATCGGCGCGGTGGCTGATGGCATGCTTCTCTTCCGGGTCCAGCTCGGCAAAGGTCTGTTCGCGGCCAACCGGTACGAACACCGGATCATAGCCGAAACCCATCGTGCCGCGCGGCGGCCATGTCAGCGTGCCATCGGCGCGGCCTTCGTAGACGGTGTGCTCGCCATCCGGCCATGCCAGGGCAAGGACGCAGGAGAACCAGCAATCGCGAGGCGTCTCCGGCCCTTCGGCCTGCAGCATTCCTTCTACTTTGCCCATGGCCATAAACCAGTCGCGGCCCGGTTCGCCTTCGAACCACTGTCGTTCAGCCCAATCGGCGGTATACACGCCGGGTCGGCCATCCAGCGCGGCGACCGACAGGCCGCTATCGTCGGCGAGGGCGGGGAGGCCCGAAGCCTCCGCTGCCGCGCGCGCCTTGATCAGCGCGTTTTCGACAAAGGTCTTGCCGGTTTCAGGCGGTTCGGGAAGGCCCAGCGATCCCGCCGAGATGCAATCGAGCCCGTAAGGCTCCATCAGCTTGGCGATCTCTTTCAGCTTGCCCGCATTATGCGTGGCAATGACGAGCTTTCCCGATCCGAGCTTCCGGCTCACTTCACCGCCTCATCCTGTGCCTTGAAGATCTGGTCGCAGCCCATTTGGGCAAGACGAAGCAGGCGCAGCAGGCCTTCTTCATCATAGGTTGCACCCTCTGCGGTGGCCTGCACCTCGGCGATCTGACCGCCTTCGATCAAGACGAAATTGGCATCGGCATCGGCACCCGAATCCTCGATGTAGTCGAGGTCGAGAACGGGTGTGCCCTGATGAATGCCGCAGGAAATCGCAGCGATCTTGGACGTCAGCGGATCGTTCTTGATCGCGCCCGCTTCCATCAGCTTGTTCACGGCAAGACGCAGCGCAACCCATGCGCCGGAAATGCTGGCGGTGCGGGTGCCGCCATCGGCCTGGAGGACATCGCAATCCAGCGTGATCTGCCGCTCGCCCAGCTTTTCCATATCGCACACGGCACGCAAGGAACGGCCGATCAGGCGCTGAATTTCCTGCGTGCGACCGCTCTGCTTGCCCTTGGCCGCTTCACGACTGCCGCGGGTGTGCGTGGCGCGGGGCAGCATCGAATATTCGCCGGTGACCCAGCCCTGGCCCTTTCCGCGCAGCCACGGCGGAATGCGTTCTTCGACAGAGGCGGTGCACAGCACGCGCGTCTCGCCAAAGCTGATGAGGCAAGCTGCCCTCAGCGTGCTTGGTAAAGCCGGTTTCGATGGTGATGGCGCGCATTTCGTCAGGCGCACGGCCGGAAGGTCGCATGTATTTCTCCGATGGGATGTTTGCGCGAGACGCCCTAGCGGCTAGATAAGGCGCTGTCATGGCTTCTCCACCGATCAATGAACTGACCAACCGCGCCCGGGAGATTTTCCGCCTCGTGGTGGAGGACTACCTCGCCAGCGGACAGCCGGTCGGCTCCAAGACGATTGCCCGCCGGGGGGAGGTGAACCTGTCGCCGGCCTCCATCCGTTCGGTGCTGAGCGAACTGGAAGGTTTTGGCCTACTGGCCGCGCCGCACACCAGCGCAGGGCGATTGCCGACCGATCTTGGTCTGCGCCTGTTCGTGGACGGGATCATGCAGGTGGCCGAACCCACGCAGGCAGAGCGCACCGCGATTGAAACGCAACTGGGCCAGCCCGGTCCGATTGAGGAGGCGCTGGCCAACACCAGTTCGCTGCTGTCCAACCTTTCGGGCGCGGCAGGCATGGTGATGGTGCCGCAGCGTGAGGCGCAGCTTGCCCAGATAAACCTCGTGCCGCTGGACGATCGGCGTGCGCTGGCAGTGCTGGTCGGGGAAGATGGCCACGTCGAAAATCGCGTGCTCGACCTCGATGGCCCCGTGGCACCCGCCGCATTGCAGGAAGCCAGCAATTATATCTCCGCCCGTCTGCGCGGGCGCACACTGGCCGAAGCCGCGAAGGCGATGCAGGCCGATATCTCCTCGGGCAAAAGCGAACTGGACGAGGCCAGCCAGCGCCTGGTGGAAGCCGGTATCGCCACCTGGAGCGAGGATGCTGCAAAACGTCCGGTCCTGATCGTGCGCGGCGCGTCCAACCTGATCGACGAGAACGCCGCGACCGATCTCGAACGGGTGCGACAATTGCTCGACGACCTTGAAAACAAGCAGTCGGTAGCGCAATTGCTCGACAGCGCGCGGCAGGCGGAATCGACCCGCATCTTCATCGGTGCGGAAAACCGGCTGTTCGCGCTTTCCGGTTCGTCCGTGATCGCCGCACCCTATCGTGATCGCGAGGGTAAGGTGGTTGGCGTGCTGGGTGTGATCGGGCCGACGCGGTTGAATTACGCGCGCGTCGTTCCCATGGTGGACTTCACCGCCCATTCCCTGGGCAAGAGATTTGGTTAGCGAGACAAATGAGCGATAATGAAAAGAGCCGCGACGAAGCGGTTGACAAAGAACGAGCCAACGAACTTCGGGGCGTGCCCGAGGAATTCCTGTCGGATGACGAGGAAGGCGAGGGCGAGGGCCAGAATTTCGAGGAGGAACTGGCGCAGTTGCGCGAGGACCTGGAAGCCTCCAAGCAGGAAACGCTCTACGCCAAGGCCGAGGCGCAGAACCAGCGCCGTCGCCTCGAGAAAGAGGTTCAGGATGCGCGCGCCTATGCCGCAACAGGCTTTGCCCGCGATATCCTGAGCGTGGCGGACAATCTTGCCCGCGCAATTGACGCCATTCCCGAAGATCTGCGCGAAGACAGCAAGTTCAAAGGGCTCGTCACCGGTATCCAGGCCACCCAGCGCGAGTTGGACAAGGTGTTTACCCAGCACGGAATCACCCGGATCGCCGCCATGGGCATGCCGCTTGATCCCAATCAGCACCAGGCGATGATGGAAGTTCCCACCGATGATGCTGAACCCGGCACCATCGTGCAGGAAATGCAGGCAGGCTACATGATCAAGGATCGTCTGCTGCGCGCCAGCATGGTGGGCGTGGCCAAGAAACCGTAATAAAGTCGGAAAAGCGGAACCAGCATGACGGTTTGACCGTAACCCCTTGGAGACAGGGGGCAAAGGAGACCGTTAGATGAAGAAGCTATTGATTGCGCCCGCGCTGATTGCATCCACTCTTACTCTTGGTGCTTGCGCCGAGAATTACGCCGTCGAAGGCGGGCTGGCCGGGGCTGCTGCCGGAGCGGCAGGTGCTGCCCTGCTGGGCGGGGATATCGAGACATATGCGCTGGCAGGCGCGGCAATTGGCGGCGTCGTCGGCTACGCCACGGACAAGAATGACGATTGTGACGGTTATTATGGCGATGGTCGCTACGTCGATGACGATTGCCGTTATGACGATGATTACCAGCGCTATTTCTAAGGCCGGACAATATCGAGGGGCGCCGCCAGGATCTTGAGGCGGCGCCCTTATTTCTGCAAAAACAGGTTTTCGATTTCATCGACCGTTCGCAGGTCGGCGAAAATCAGCGCCATCGAATCCAGCGTTCCGGCCTGCGCTTCTTCGCTCAAGGCGGCGCACGCATCCACGGCCATTATCACGCGATAATTCAGCTGCATTGCATCGCGCGCCGTGCTTTCGCAGCAGCAGTTGGTCAGCGTTCCGGAGATAATCAGGTTCTCTATCCCGTGCTGGCGCAGTTCATCGTGCAGGGTGCTTGTACCCGGTGTAAACCCACTGAACCGGTGCTTGTCGACTAGAAGGTCCGCATCTCCGATCTCGATCTCCGGCCACATCTGCCAGTAATCCGCACCGGGGGTGAATGCCTCTCGATGCGCGCCGATACCATCCAGCATCCTCTCGGCAAAAACGGGCCAGGCGGCGGGGCCATCGGGATCGGGCGTGGTGAAGCGAAGGAAAATGTTCTTGCCGCCCGCCTCCCTCACCACGTGGCTGAGCCGGTTGATCTGACCCACGACATCGCGGGCCATCGGCACCTCGACAGGCGCGCCCTCTGCCACGAAGCCGTTTTGCATATCGACCACCAGATGCGCCGTCTTCGCGGGATCGAGGGTGTCCCAGATATTGCGGACCTGTCCCCGCATTTCGGCGTGGCTATCGAGGATAGCATTGTGATCGACGCGGTGTGACATTGCGAAATCCTTGCTGTCAGGAGCTTGCTGTTAGAAAGAGAGCGAAATCGGGCGGGCCGCTCCCGGGAAATTCACCAGTACATCATAGGCGGCCGCATCGGCTACGCCTGCCAGCTTGAAGCCGTTGCGAAGCAGGAAGGCGTGTTCCACGATGCGCGCCTGCTGTTCGATGCCGTATTTGGCCAAGAGGCCATCCGGGTTTCAGGGTGTAATCGTATTTCGCCCACGGCATCCGGTTCAATACCAGATACCAGTCGCCGCGAGTCTGCGTCTGCCAGACATGCGTCATCTCGTGGATGAACAGGGCCTGCCGGCGCGGTGGCGCGGTGGCGAAATCCTCGCAATAGGCCTGGCCCAGCGGGTGGAAATGGATGTGTCCGCGCGGGGCCATGGTAACGCGTCTGGGCTGGAAAAAGGCCCATTTGCGGCGCCTGATCCGCACCTTCGCATAGTCTATGGCGTCGCCGAACATGCTGCGGGCGAGCGCGATTTCCCCTTCGCCCAGCGGGCGTTCGCCGCCAACGGGGCAGGAGGTCGCGCTCGCGTCGCTCATTTTGGGCTCATGTCGGCCGGATTACTCTGCGTCGCCGCCGGGTTCGTCACCCGCCGCGCGGATTTCGACCGGGAAGCTGCACTTGTCACCGCCCACGAAGGTAAGCGTCACTTCGGTTTCACCGCCGACTTCCTGCGGTCCCTCGGGCTCCATCGCCATGACGTGCAACGTGCCAGGCTCGAACGCCACGGTTTCCCCGGCCGGCACTTCCAGCTGCATCAACTCATCCATCGACGGCTCGAGGTTCCATTCCCCCATCTGGTGCAGCATCGCGCTGCCAAAGCCCATTACGCTGGCGGCGCGGATCATGCGATTGCTGTCGCCGGTGTTCTCGATATTGAAATAGACGGCTGCAGGATTACCCTCGACCGCAGCCGACGCCAGCCAACCGTCGGTCACTTCCACGCCCGGTGCGCAGTCCGTGTCGGCCACGATTTCGGCTTCCTCCGACCCACCACCGCCACATGCTGCGGTGCCGAGCGCAAGCACCAGCGCTGCGGTGGATGCCAAAACGCTTCTGGTAATCATCATAAACCCCTCCGAAATTAAGTGCGGATTTCTAGAGCGCACAGTCCCTTGTGCCAAGCAAAAGCGCACCTATATCCGCCCTCGATACACAGCTTTTATCGAGTTGCGGCATGGGTCTTGCCGGTATCGGGAGACCGAACACGCAGCGTCCAACACTGAAAGAGATGGGGAATTATGAGTAAGATTATCGGCATCGACCTTGGCACCACCAACAGCTGCGTCGCCGTGATGGAAGGCGGCAAGCCCAAGGTTATCGAAAATTCCGAAGGCGCGCGCACCACGCCGTCTATCGTGGCATTCACCAAGGATGACGAGCGCCTGATCGGCCAGCCTGCCAAGCGCCAGGCCGTTACTAATCCTGACAACACGCTTTTTGCTATCAAGCGCCTGATCGGTCGCCCGTTCAACGATCCAACCACCAAGAAGGACATGGACATCGTTCCCTATGACATCGTCAAGGGCAAGAACGGCGATGCGTGGGTCGAAGCGGGTGGCCAGGAATATTCGCCCAGCCAGATTTCCGCATTCATCCTGCAAAAGATGAAGGAAACCGCCGAGAGCTATCTTGGCGAAACCGTGACCAAGGCCGTGATTACCGTTCCGGCATACTTCAACGACGCCCAGCGCCAGGCAACCAAGGATGCCGGACAGATCGCGGGTCTCGAGGTGGAGCGTATCATCAACGAGCCGACTGCGGCTGCGCTGGCCTATGGCATGGACAAGGACGACGGCAAGACCATCGCGGTTTATGACCTTGGCGGCGGCACGTTCGACGTCTCGATCCTCGAGATCGGCGATGGCGTGTTCGAAGTGAAGTCCACCAACGGCGACACCTTCCTGGGCGGCGAGGATTTCGACAACGTGATCGTCGATTACCTCGCATCGCAGTTCAAGCAGAAGGAAAACATGGACCTGAAGACCGACAAGCTCGCTCTCCAGCGTCTGAAGGAAGCTTCCGAGAAGGCCAAGATCGAGCTTTCCAGCTCGCAGACCACAGAGGTCAACCTGCCCTTCATCACCGCCCGCATGGAAGGCGGCAGCTCCACCCCGCTGCACCTCGTCGAAACAATCAGCCGTTCCAAGCTGGAGCAGCTGGTGGGCGACCTGATCAAGCGCACGCTCGAGCCTTGCAAGAAGGCACTGGCCGACGCCGGCGTCGACAAGAGCGGCATCGACGAAGTGATCCTGGTCGGCGGCATGACCCGCATGCCCAAGGTTCGCGAAGTGGTGGAAGAGTTCTTCGGGTCCAAGCCGCACACCGGCGTGAATCCCGACGAAGTCGTGGCCATGGGTGCTGCCATCCAGGCCGGCGTTCTGCAGGGCGACGTGAAGGATGTTCTGCTGCTGGACGTTACCCCGCTGTCGCTGGGTATCGAAACGCTGGGCGGCGTGTTCACCCGCATGATCGACCGGAACACCACGATCCCCACCAAGAAAGCACAGGTCTATTCCACCGCCGAAGACAACCAGGGCGCAGTGACGATCCGCGTTTTCCAGGGCGAACGTGAAATGGCGGCTGACAACAAGATGCTGGGCCAGTTCGACCTTGTCGGCATTCCGTCCGCACCGCGCGGCGTTCCGCAGATCGAAGTCACCTTCGATATCGACGCCAACGGCATCGTGAACGTGTCTGCGAAGGACAAGGGCACGGGCAAGGAACAGCAGATCCGCATCCAGGCATCGGGCGGTCTTTCGGACTCCGATATCGACCAGATGGTGCAGGATGCCGAAAAGTTCGCCGACGAGGACAAGAAGCGCCGCGAGGCTGCCGAAGTTCGCAACAATCTCGACAGCATGGTCCATTCGACCGAGAAGCAGCTGGAAGAGAACGGCGACAAGGTTGATGCAGGCCTGAAGGGCGAAGTCGAAACCGCCGTTGCCGGAGCCAAGGAAGCGCTGGAAAGCGACGATATGGATGCGATGAAGGCAAAGAGCGATGCCTTGACGCAGGCGGCCATGAAGATGGGTCAGGCCATTTACGAACAGGATCAGGCTTCCGGCGCAGATGCCGCTGCCGATGCGGCGGCGTCCGAAGATACCGCTTCTCCCACCGAGGAAGAAGAGGTCGTCGATGCCGAGTTCACCGAAGTGGACGACGAGAAAAAGTCCTGATTGGTGCAATAATGGACAAACCAACCGCCATCGACGCTACGAGCGCCGGTGGCGGTGCGGTTTGGGGGTTCACGAATGTCTGCGACTGAAGTCGATTTCTACGAATTGCTGGGTGTCTCCCGGAACGCCGATGGCGCGACGGTAAAATCCGCCTATCGCAAGATGGCGATGAAGTACCATCCGGATCGCAATCCGGGCGATGGCGAGGCTGAAGCAAGGTTCAAGGCCTGCAGCGCCGCTTACGAGGTGCTGAAGGATCCGCAAAAACGCGCCGCTTACGACCGTTATGGTCACGAGGCCTTCCAGCAAGGCATGGGCGGCGGCGGCCAGTCCGGTGCCGAGTTCAGCGATCTTGGCGATATCTTCGAGACCATTTTTGGCAGCGCGTTCGGCGGCGGTAGCGGCGGGGGCCGGACCCGCGCACGTCGCGGTGCCGATCTTCGGTATGACATGCAGATCAGCATGGAAGACGCATTCCACGGCAAGTCATCTGAGATAACCGTGGAAGTCGCCGCCACTTGCGACACTTGCGAAGGGTCTGGCGCAGAGCCCGGCACCGGCAAGCGTCGTTGCGAGTTGTGCCACGGCCACGGCAAGGTGCGCGCGCAGCAAGGCCTGTTCGTGATCGAACGCCCGTGCCCCACGTGCAGCGGTCGCGGCGAAGTTCTCGAGAAGGCCTGTTCGAGTTGCCGCGGCGAGGGCCGGGTCGATCGCGAACAGGTTCTCGACGTCGAAATTCCGCCCGGCGTGGACAATGGCACACGGATCCGCCTGTCCGGCAAGGGCGAGGCTGGACCGATGGGCGCGCCTCCCGGCGATCTCTACATCTTTGTCCATATCAAGGAACACCGTGTGTTCCAGCGCGAGGGAACGGCGCTGTTCACGCGGGTTCCGGTCAGCTTCACCGTTGCAGCGCTGGGCGATACGATCGAAATTCCCGGCCTCGATGGCAAAACCCACGCGATCGATATTCCGGCCGGCATCCAGTCGGGCAAGCAATTGCGCAAGCGCGGGGCAGGCATGCCCGTGCTGCAGGGGCGCGGTCGCGGAGACCTGGTGGTGGAATTGATGGTGGAGACACCCACCAGGCTTTCAGCCCGCCAGAAGGAAATCCTGCGCGAGTTCCGTGAAACCGAAACCGGGGACGAATGTCCGGAAAGTCGCGGATTTTTCAACAAGTTGAAGGATGCACTGGGGAGTTAGGCCGATCCACACGCCTGGCGTCAACCGGCGCCCAGTTTCCTGATAATTTCCTCCCGCAAGGATGAAACGAGCGCGGCGTCGCAATTGTCGCGTGATGCTTCTTCGTCACAAACCGCCAGGAAGGCATCACGCTTCACGGCAAGGCATTCGGCCTGGTCGAAGCCGCCAGGAACCGTCGAACAAACAAGGTCGATCATCCTTTCTGCGCCGTGCATGCGGCCCCACAGATAATCATTCTCGCGGTACGCGCGGCTGAAGAATGCGCCGAAGTTGAAGAATTCCGTGCCCCGCAATGTCTCCGCCGTGCCGCCGTCGCGGATGGCCGTCGCATCCTCGGGACTGATGCGATCGACCTTTACCGGATCGAACTCCGTCAAACCTTCGTTGCGAAGAAGGGGGAGGGTGGAGACGTCATAGAATGGAAATCCAAGGTAGGAGAGCAGCACACGCCGGCGCAGGTCCTTCGGCATGGTGGCGAGGGCTTCGCACAAGACTTCTTCCGCCGCTTCATCCGTCTGGCGCAGGGCACGTCGCTCCGCCAGGGTATCAAGGAAGGCACCCGGCTGCGCAATCACGTCAGCCGCAATATCCTCGAAATCCAGGCCGAGATTTTGCGGATCTTCCTTGGCAAAATAGAGCGTGAGAGCACGATAGACCGCATCGCGCGCATCCTGCAGCCCTTCCTCGGCGATATCGGGATCAAGCTCCCAATCGCGTGACAGGCGCCGCGCCAGCAAACGCAGGCGACGGATGCGGAATGCGAGGTCATGGTCGCGGAAGAACAGGATTGCCACGTCGCTGGCCCCGCCACCCTTCCCGGCACTCAGGTTGGCCAGGTCGCGCAACTCGATCTCTTCGCGCAGGCGTGCCGCAATCTCGGGCGCGCTGGGCATGCCGGGCCTGCCTGATGCCTTGCGCGCCAGATCAGCCAGTCGATCCAGAATGCCACTGAGCTTGGCCTGGGCATAAGAATGGAAGGCATAGCCCGCGCTTTCCGCGGCCGCCTGTTGCGCCCTCCCGCGCCATGCGGCCAATCGCTTTCGATTTGGCCGGTCGAGAAACAATGTGCGACCGAAAAGCCTGTCCACCGCGGCTTCCACCTCGGGCCGCAGCGCAACAACCATCTTGCGCAGCTTGTCAGCCTCGCGAGTCTGCTTTTCCAGCACCTCCAGATTGTCGCGGATCGGCTGCTCTCGCGGGATTGCTGATAGCGACCCGGCAATAGCGCCAAAAAAACTCACGGGCTTGGGAATGTCGTCCTCTCCGGGTCGCGGGCGACGCGGGGAGGGATCGATATAAACGAATCGCCTGTCGACCTCGCGCTGCGCGGGGCGGATGGTCAGTGCCCTGATCGCCCCTTCGAAAGGGGCATTGTTCAACACCGACCCATCCACCAGCGCCACATGGTCGATCGTACCGCGTTCCACATGGGTGGGCATGACCCGTCGCAGGAACCGGTCCCGTTCCTGCCAGTCGCCCCCGCAAACCGCGTCGATTTCAGCGATGCGCAGGGGAGGGAAGGCACCCGGAAAACTCGCCGTTGCGCGGGCTGCCAGCGTCAATTCGCACAATTGCGCCAAATCATGCCCCCCTCCGGATGGAGTGTGCGCGCGAAAGGCGATGGGCATGCGGTGCTCAGGCTCTTCCACCTGTGGCGGGCTGTTCAGGCGCAGCGTCTCCAGCCTCCCGCGAAAATCCGTTGCTGTAACCAGCAGGTCCAGCGGATGGCGTGACGGCAATAACGGAGCCTCCGCCGGGAGATCGGACATTGCCAGAAGAGCACGATGGATCAGGCGGCTGAACCCGGAACCCGAGAAAGGCGGCTCGAACCAACGCCCTCTCACCAGGCTGGAAATCTTGCGGCGCACCTCGGTGCGGGTCTCGGCAGCAACGGTTTCCGAAACGGTATTGCCCGGTGCCCGCGTCAGATACCAGACGATAGGCCGCATGTAGACCCGCGCGGCGGGCGACCACGGACGGGCTTCGGGTTCGACCAGTTTCTCGACATCGGCGTTGTTCAGCCAAAGCTCGGTAAGCGGCTCAAGGCTGCGGCCCGAATGCACGGCCTGGGCGAGGAACACGGCGTTGATTCCGCCCGCGCTGGCGCCGGTGATAATATCGGTCAGCACCCGCAAGCGCAGCGCCCGCTCTTCCTCGATGCGCTCCAGCAGGGAGAGGTAGACCGCCTCGACGCCCGTGACATTCTCGCGCTGCTCCGCGTGAAAGGCCCGGCTGGCGCGGGCCAGCTTCCATATCTCCTTGGTGACGCCGTGCATGTATACCGCCAGGCTGACACCGCCATAGCAGACCAACGCAATCCTGAGTTCTTTTTGCCGCATCGCTTGCGGTGATGGCAGAACCGCGCGCCGCTGGCCAGATGCACTGTTCGTGGCGCTTGCGTTCCGCTTTCGTTCCGGTTAGCAGACGGCTCATGGCCAAGCCCAAGAAGCGTTTCATCTGTACCGAATGCGGCAGCGTATCGAGTCGCTGGCAGGGGCAATGTGCGGACTGCTCCCAGTGGAATACGCTGGAGGAGGACGCGCCTGACACCAAGTTTACAGCCAAGCACAATCTGGCGAGCGGGGGGAGGGCGATCGCTTTCGAATCGCTGGATGCACCGACAAAACCGCTTGCACGCCGGACCACCGGAATCGCCGAGTTCGACCGCGCACTGGGCGGCGGCCTGGTGCCCGGTGCCGCGATATTGATGGGCGGCGAACCGGGCATCGGCAAATCCACCCTTCTGCTCCAGGCGGCGGCCAGGATTGCACAGGAAGGCGGATCGGCAGTCTATGTCAGCGGAGAGGAAGCGACGGGACAGGTGCGTATGCGCGCGGCCCGGCTGGGACTTTCCAAGGCACCACTGAAACTGGCGGCGGCCACGTCGGTGCGCGATATTCTCACCACGCTGGGTCAGGACAATCCGCCAGACCTGCTGGTGGTCGATTCCATCCAGACGATGCATTCCGACATGATCGAAGGCGCACCGGGCACCGTCAGCCAGGTGCGCGCGTCCGCTTTCGAACTGATCCGCTTCGCCAAGGAACGCGGCACCGCGCTGGTGCTGGTGGGCCATGTGACAAAGGACGGCAACATCGCCGGCCCGCGCGTGCTGGAACACATGGTGGATACCGTAATGAGCTTCGAGGGGGAGCGCAGCCACCAGTATCGCATCCTGCGCTGTCTGAAGAACCGCTTTGGCGCGGTGGACGAGATCGGGGTTTTCGCCATGGAAGGCCATGGGCTGGACGAAGTGGCCAATCCCTCATCGCTGTTCCTTTCTGGCCGGGAAGAACCGATTGCAGGTGCGGCCGTGTTCCCCGCGCTGGAGGGCACGCGCCCTGTGCTGGTGGAGATACAGGCCCTGATCGTGCGCCTGCAATCCGGCGCAACCCCGCGCCGCGCGGTGGTTGGCTGGGACAGTGGACGGCTGTCGATGTTGCTGGCCGTGCTGGAATCGCGCTGCGGCCTCAGCTTTTCGACGGCGGAGGTCTATCTCAACGTGGCGGGCGGATATCGCCTTTCCGATCCGGCAGCAGACTTGGCCGTGGCTGCCGCGCTCATCAGTGCGCTGGCCGACAAGCCGCTGGCCGCCAATGCCGTGTGGTTCGGAGAAGTTGCGCTTTCGGGTGAGATCCGGCCGGTTGCCCATGGAAACCTGCGCCAGAAAGAGGCGGCAAAATTGGGATTTGGCAAGGCTTTCGGACCGGCGGATGGGGGGCAGAAAGTGTCGGGCTTGCGGTACACGGATGTGGGTGCAGTGACGTCACTCGTTGACCGTGTGATGACATCGGCATAAATCCGTCCGCAGATGACGGGATTTGATCTCATTGTGCTGCTGATCGTGGGGGTCGGCGCAATAGGAGGGTTCCTGCGCGGTTTCGTGCAGGAAGTGCTTTCGATTGCCGCGTGGGTGCTGGCCATTCTCGCCATACGCTTCCTGCATACCGACCTGACCGTGGCCATTCTCGAATTCATGGGATCGCCCATCACAGCGTCGATCCTGGCCTTCGCCTTGCTGCTGCTGATTCCCTATGCCGCTATGAAACTGATCGCCAGCTTTGCCGGGAGATCGTCGCGCAATTCCGTGCTTGGCCCGGTCGACCGTGTGCTGGGCTTTGCCTTTGGCGCGTTGAAGGGCGTGCTGATCGTTGTCGTGGCCTTCTCGCTCCTGGTGCTGGGGTATGACACGGTATGGGGCTCGCAAGGGCGGCCTGCATGGATCGTGGAGGCCCGAACGTACCAGCTGGTGGACGCCGGATCGCGGGCGATGGTGCAGATCATCGAGGAGCGTCGCGCGCGCCTGCATGAAGAAGAGGCAGGATGAGCGCAGAGCGGCTCTACACACCCGAAATGCTCTCCGCCGCAGTCGAACTGGCCAATTTCCCGCCACGGCAAACTGCGCAACTGCATGGCGCCGCCCGGTCTCCTGCATGCGGCTCGACGCTGGAGCTGGACCTTGACCTCGATGACGCAGGAGCCATTACAGAAATCGGCTTGAAAGTGCGCGCCTGTGCGGTCGGGCAGGCCGCCGCCGCCATTTTTGCGCGCCATGCAGCAGGTCGTACTTCGGTTGATATCGGTGCCACGCTCGACGGCCTTGTCGGCTGGTTGGAACATGATGGACCGCCGCCATCCTGGCCCGATCTTGCCCTGATTGCACCTGCTCGCGATTTTCGCGGACGACATGGTGCAATGCTGTTGCCGTGGAGGGCGGCAGTGGCGGCTCTTTCCAGCACGGCTACGGCAAGCTAACGAAAGCCCTTGGACAGTTTCGGGGGAAGCACATGGCGACAGCGGCCGCAAACATCGTTCACGAACCGAGCAAGAAGGAAATCCGCCTCGTCATCGCGGCAAGTTCCGCGGGCACGGTGTTCGAATGGTATGATTTCTTCATTTACGGCACGCTCGCCAGCCTGATTGGCGCGGCCTTCTTTCCCAGTGACAATGAGACCCTGCAAACACTCCTGGTGTGGGCAGGATTTGCCGTGGGCTTCGGCTTCCGGCCTCTGGGCGCGATATTGTTCGGCTTCCTGGGAGACCGGCTGGGCCGCAAATACACCTTCCTCGTCACGGTAACACTGATGGGCGTCGCCACCGCCGGCGTCGGCCTGATTCCCACGGCCGCAACCATCGGAATCGCTGCCCCGATCATCGTGCTGCTCTTCCGCATCCTGCAAGGCCTTGCGTTGGGCGGCGAATATGGCGGCGCCGCGATTTACGTGGCCGAGCATGCTCCGCCCGAAAAGCGGGGGTTCTACACCAGTTTCATCCAGGCCAGCGTGGTGGGCGGCTTCGTGCTTTCGATCATCGTGGTCCTCACTTGCCGCGCCCTGATCCCTGCGGACGAATTTGCCGCATGGGGCTGGCGGGTTCCCTTTCTGCTGTCGCTGATCCTGCTCGCCATCTCGCTGTGGATGCGGTTCAAATTATCGGAAAGCCCGGTATTCAAGGCCATGAAGGAAGCGGGCGAGACTGCAGGCAATCCCTTCGTGGAAAGCTTTACCTATCCCGGCAACAAGAAGCGCATTTTCGTGGCACTGTTCGGCATCACCGGCGTCCTCACAACGATCTGGTACACGGCGTTTTTCTCCGGGCTGTCATTCCTGCGCGGGCCCATGCGCGTGGACGAGCAGGTGGTGGAGATAATCCTGCTGCTGGCAGGCACCATCTCCATGGTGTTCTATCTGGTGGTTGGCCGATGGTCTGACAGGGTTGGCCGCAAGAAGCCGATCATCGTCGGGGCACTGGCCACCTTGCTGCTGATATTCCCGCTGTTCTGGGGCATGGGCTCGCTCGCCAATCCCGGCCTGCAACGCAGCGCCGGGGAAGCGCCGGTGGTTGTGAGCGGTGCAGATTGCAGTTTCGATCCCTTTGCCGAGGAGCAGGCAACCGCCTGTGGTCGCGTTCTGCAAGACCTGACAGCACTTGGCGTGCCCTACGATCTGGAAGGTGGAGCGGATCGTCAGACGGTTGCGATCGGCACCTCCAGCCTCGATTATTCCGCGCTGGATAACAGCAATCGGCGAGCGGAAATACAGGGTGCCCTGGAAAGCCAAGGCTATGACTTCTCGACGCAGACGCCGCCACTGGTCAACATCGTCGGCATCATCGCGCTGCTGCTGGTATTCGGAGGCCTGTCGGCTCTCACCTATGGATCGGTGGCGGCGCTGCTGGCGGAGATGTTTCCACCGAAGATCCGCTATTCCTCGCTCTCCATTCCCTATCACATCGGCGCAGGCTACCTCGGCGGTTTCCTGCCGTTGATCGCGGGATACATCGTTGCGCGCACCGGCGATGTCTACTCGGGCCTCTGGTACACCTGGGCAGTGGTGGCCTTCGGTGTGGTTGTGGCCTGGTGGGGAATACCTGACGGACCTCCACGCGATTTCGAAGATGATCCTGCCTGATCCGCCTCCTGCCACCCTGCGTCTGCGGATAGATACCGATGCGCTGGCCGCCAACTGGCGCGCGCTGGATCGGCTGTCCGGCGCCGCCGAAGCGGGCGCGGCGGTAAAAGCGGATGGCTATGGCCTGGGCATCGATCACGTCATGCCCGCGTTGCTATCGGCGGGAGCGCGGCACTTCTTCGTCGCGCATTGGGGCGAGGTGCCCGGCGTCCTGCAGCACACTGACGGATCGAGCATCGCCGTGCTGCATGGCGTGACGACGGGGCAGGAGGCGAATTACGCAAGGGCCACAGGCGCGATCCCGGTGCTCAACTCGCTGCGGCAGGCGCAAATCTGGCTGGAGACGGGGGGCGGCCCTTGCCATCTGATGGTGGACAGCGGAATCAATCGCCTGGGTGTCGAACCGGAGCGACTGGGCGCGCCCGAATTGCAACGCCTGGAAGTCGACACCCTGTTATCGCATCTGGCCTCCGCCGATGAAGACGCCTCCCAGAATGCCCGGCAACTGGCCATTTTCCAACAGGCCATAACCCAGATCAGCGCCCGCAGGTTCAGCCTCGCGAATAGCGCGGGTATTGCGCTGGGCGCCGATTATCACTTTGACCTCACCCGCCCCGGCCTTGCGCTCTACGGCGGCGTTCCGCGTTCGGAACTCGCCAGTCATATCAAGCAGGTCGTCCATATAGAGGCGGCCGTGCTGCAATTGCGGAATCTGGCTCCCGGCGATGCGGTAGGCTACAATGCGACCTGGACCGCAGACAGATCAATGCGCGTAGCTGTTGTATCATTAGGATATGCAGATGGTTTCTTGCGCAGTTGGGCTGACAAAGGTGCGCTGCAACATAACAATCGCCGCCTGCCGATTCTCGGTCGGATTTCGATGGATATGGTGATCGTCGATTGCAGCGATACCGACATCAGGGAAGGCGATTTCTGTCACCTTCTCTACAGTTTACCGCAGGCTTCCAAGGTGGCCAGGCTGTCCCAATATGAACTACTCACATTGCTGGGAAGCAGGTTCGATAGAGTTTCCTGACGGGTCGGATTGCAAATCCCATGCTGCGGATGCTAAGGTCTGCAATAACAAAAGTGGGGAACCCGCAGCATGGCCGACAAGAAAACTTTGGATGGTGAACGAGTCATCATCAAAAAATACGCCAACCGTCGTCTCTATAACACCCAGTCCTCCAGCTACATCACGCTGGACGACCTGGCGCGAATGGTGCGGACGGGTGTCGATTTCAAAGTGCTGGATGCCAAGTCGGGCAGCGATATCACCCATGCCATCCTTACGCAGATCATCATGGAAGAAGAAACGCACGGAGAGCAGATGCTGCCCGTCAGCTTTCTTCGCGACCTGATTTCCATGTACGGCAACTCGATGCAGTCCATGATGCCTTCTTACCTTGAGGCGACGATGGACAACTTTCGCACGAACCAGGCCAAATTGCAGGAGGCCTTCCAGCCCAACCTGGGCTCCGGCGCATTTTCGAAGATAGCGGAGCAGAACATGGCGATGTTCCAGGCTGCGGCAGGGGCTTTCATTCCCGGCAAGAACGCTGATGCGGATGCCACGCCGGAGAAATCGGCCTCCAAGCCCGACGATATCGATGCGCTGAAATCGCAGATGGCCGAGATGCAGCGCAAGCTGGACCAGCTCGGCACATAACCTTCGCGTAGCTATAGACCAAAGCAAGGTCTCGACATGGCAGCCCTGCGGCGTCATGGGGCAATCGTGTCGGTCTGATTCACGAGAGAATTCCCCATGTCTGCCATTCGCCATGCCCTCAACACCAAGCGCGATGATGATTTCGCCGCCTGGTACCAGGAAGTCATCTCCGCCGCCGACATGGCCGAGGAATCGGGCGTTCGCGGCTGCATGGTCATCAAGCCGTGGGGCTATGGCATATGGGAGCGTATGCAGCGCCTGCTGGACGACCGGATCAAGGCCGCGGGCGTTCAGAATGCCTATTTCCCCCTGTTCATCCCGCTGAAGAATTTCGAGCGTGAGGCAGAGCACGTGGATGGCTTTGCCAAGGAAATGGCCGTTGTCACCCATCATCGCCTGATTGCAGACGGGGAAGGGGGCCTGATCCCCGATCCCGAGGCGAAGCTGGAAGAGCCGCTGGTGGTGCGCCCCACGTCCGAGACGATTATCGGCGATGCGATGAGCCGCTGGATACAAAGCTGGCGCGACCTGCCGTTGCGCCTCAACCAGTGGGCGAACGTGGTGCGCTGGGAAATGCGCACACGCATGTTCCTGCGCACCAGCGAATTCCTCTGGCAGGAAGGGCACTCGGCCCATGCCAGTGCCGAAGAGGCGAAGGCGGAAACGATGATGGCGCTGGAAATGTACCGCGCCTTTGCCGAGGAAGACGTCGCCCTGCCGGTGATCGCGGGCGAGAAGCCCGAGAACGAGCGCTTCCCCGGTGCCGTGGAAACATGGTCGATCGAAGCCATGATGCAGGACGGCAAGGCGCTGCAGGCGGGCACCAGCCATTACCTGGGCACCAACTTCGCCCATGCCGCCAACATCCGCTACCAGAACCAGGAAGGCCGCGAGACGCTGTGCCACACGGTCAGCTGGGGCATGTCCACGCGCATGGTGGGCGGCCTTATCATGACGCATGGCGATGACGACGGACTGCGTGTTCCGCCGGCGCTGGCGCCGTTCCAGGTGGTGATCCTGCCGATGCTGCGCGAGAAGCCGGAAGATGCCGCCCTGCTCGACTATTGCGAAGCGCTGCGCGCCGCCATCGCCGGGCAAGGTGCCCTGGGCGAGCCGGTTCGCGTGCTGCTGGACAAGCGCCCCGGGAAGGCGGCGAGCAAGCGCTGGGACTGGGTGCGCAAGGGCGCTCCGCTGATCATTGGAAGTCGGCAGCCGCGATATGGAGAACGGTGTCGTCAGCATGTTGCGCCGCGATGCTTTGTGGAACACCGAAACCGGCAAGCCCGCCTTCCAGAACCCCGACCGGGATCTGTGCGCGCAGACCGTTCCGACGATTCTTGCCGACATGCAGAATGCCCTGCTGGTGGAGGCACGCGAGCGGCGCGAGGCAAACATCCGCCGCGATATCAGCGATATGGATGCACTGGCCGAGCATTTCAGCAGGGAAGCGAAATACCCCGGCTGGGTGGAAGTTCAGTGGTCCAGGCCCACCGGCGACGGACTGGCAAGGATCGTTGAGAGGTTGAAGGAATTGCGCCTGACGCTGCGCAATGTGCCGCTAAACGCACCGCCCGCCGACGGCACCTGCATCTTCACTGGAGAGCAGGCCGTCGAACGGGTTTTCGTGGCGCGGGCCTACTAGGCCGATACTTCCTGGAACGGCCTTCGGGCTATTCTTCCAGCCCCCGCTCCAGGTCTGCGCGGAAGGCATCCATCGTCACATCGCGGCCCAGGAAATCATGCACGATTTCGGCAGCTGGCTTGGTGCCGCCCGGCTCCAGCACCAGCCGGCGGTAGTCATTGGCGGTCTCAGGGTTGTTGATGCCTTCTGCGCGGAAACGGCTCATCAGGTCCTCTGAAATCACGCGTGACCAGCCGTAGGTGTAATAGTTGGATTCGTAGCCATCCAGATGGCTGAACGCGGCCTGGAACTCCGAGTAATCGGGCGCGGGAATCAGCGAATACTCATTCCCCCATGCACGCGTTGCCTCACCCAGGTCATCAGGCACCGGCTCTGTATGAAATTTCAGCGAGATGTTGGAGAGGCCCAGCTGGCTCATCTCCATCATGCCCTGATTGAAATTGCTGACCGCGTTCATGCGTTCAACAAGGTCGCGCGGGATCGGATTGCCATCCGCATCCACGGCAAAGGTCGCCAGCGTATCGTAGTCCAGCAACCAGTTTTCCAGCATCTGCGAAGGCGCCTCGATAAAGTCCCATTCGATGCCGATGGGCGAGAGACCCGCCCATTCCTGCGTCCCGCCGAAAATCACGTGCAGCACGTGCCCAAATTCATGGAGGAAGGTTTCGACCTGTCGGTGCTCCATCAATCCGGTGGAATGATCGCCTTGCGGCAGGTTCTGCACAAGAGAGGTGACCGGCGGTCCGTACGCGGCATCGCCCCAGTACATCGGAACGACATTGGCGTGCGTGTATTTGCCGGGCCGGGGGTGCGAATCGAGGTAGAAGCGGCCGATCACCTCGCCATCGTCGACAACTTCCAGCGCCTCGACGCTTTCATGCCATACCGGGGTATCCCATTCGCGGATTTCGACGTCGAACAGCCTCTCTGTCAGAGCGAACACGCCATCGCGCACGTTGTCGTAGGCGAAGTACTGGCGCGCTTCCTGCGGATCGTAATTGTAATTCGCCTGCTGCACCTTGGGGCTGAGCCACCCTGTCTGCCACGGCATGATCTCCTCCGCGCCGGGCTGCAATTCCTGCAGCACCGCCAGCGAACGGGCATAATCCTGCTCGGCTACCGGACGCGCGCTCTGCGCGGTGTCGGCGATCAGCGTCTCGACCTTTTCAGGCGTGTTGAGCATCCTGTTTTCAAAGCTCAACGCAGCATAGCTTTCACGCCCGAGAATTCCGGCCAGCTCCCGACGCAGCGTGAAGATGCGGCTCAGAACGGCGTCATTTTCAGGCCAGGCCCGCTGGGAATAAAGTTCGGAATACCGGCGGCGCAGATCATCGCTTTCGGCATAGGTCATGACGGGCGAATAATCGGTCGAGGCGCTGGTCAGTGTGATCATCCCGTTCTCGCCAACTTCGCGCGCATCGATGAAATCCTGCGGCAGACCTTCCAGTTCTGCGGGTGAAACGTCTATCGTGCGAACATCCTCGGCAATGTTGCGGGAAAAGTCCGCGCTGAGCTGGCTGAGCTCTTCGCGAATTTCCTGCACCCGCGCGCGCGGCCCGTCGTCAAGGGCAACACCGGCCCGTTCGAACTGGGCCACGAGATCGGCCAGATAATCCTGCGTGATCTCGTCGGCTTCGCTCGCATCGATGGCCGAAAGCCGTTCATAAATCGGCCGCGACAAGGTCAGCTGGCTGGCAAGTGATCCCAGTGAGACGAGACAGGTGCCCGCTGCTTGCCGTAATTCCGGTTCCAGCAGCACCTGCTGATAAAGTTGAAACTCACCCTGCGCGCCGGACATGATGGCGGTGGTATCGTCCATCCGCCGCAAGGTGGTTTCAACCGTCGGCGCTCCCTCGCTGCCGATGATCGCATCGCGGTGCAGCCTGATCTGGTCGAGATAGAAATCGCAGCGCGCCGAAAGGTCCTGCGTGGTCGGATCGGTCATCACCGGACCCATCAACGGATAGAAACTCCCCGCAGTCGCCGGAACGGCAATAGCGGCAGTCGTGAGAAGTGACGCGCAAAACAGCTTGAGCATGATTGGGGATGTCCTGGTAGGCGGAGGAACCGTTGTGATTTCGCAAGAAACCGCATAGCGTGCGTCGTGGCAAGCAAGACTTGCCAAGATCAGGTTATTACACGAGTTTTCTGCCCCATGCGTTCAATTCCTTTCACCGCGGCCCTCCTGGCCACTGTTGCTGCGCCCGTTCTTGCCCATGATCCCGCCCGCGATCCTGCTGCGCCTGTCACGGCAGAGCGGTTGCAGGCCGATGTCGAGACGATGGTGTCCTTCGGCACACGCCACACGCTTTCCAGCCTGGACGATCCCGAGCGCGGTATCGGTGCCGCGCTGGATTGGGGCAGGGCGGAGTTCGAGGAAGCAAGCGCAGCGTGCGGGGGGTGTCTGGATGTGAGTTTCGTGGAGCGCGAGATGGAGGGACGGCGCATTCCGGAGCCTGTGCTGATCCGCAACGCCATCGCCATCCAGCGCGGCAGCGAGCGCCCGAACGAGGTCGTCATCATCCAGGGCCATATCGACAGCCGCGCATCGGACGTGATGGACGCTGTAAGCGAAGCGCCCGGCGCGAATGACAATGCCAGCGGCAGCGCGCTGGTGCTGGAGGCAGCCCGCGCGCTGAGCCAGAACGAATATCCCACCACCATCGTCTATGCCCTGCTGATGGGAGAAGAGCAGGGCCTTTATGGCGGCAACCTGCTGGCCGATTACGCGACGGAGCAGGGCTGGACGGTGAAGGCCGTGCTGAACAATGACGTGGTCGGCGGCTCCTGCGGTTCCGATGGCGTGTGCGATGCAGAGCATGTGCGCGTGTTCTCCGAAGGTGTGCGCGCCGACGCCAGCGAGGAATGGCGCGACCGTATGCGCAGCCTTGGCGGTGCGAACGACAGCCCCAGCCGCAATCTTTCGCGCTTCCTCGATCAACTGGCCGCGGGTGAACCTTCCGGTCTCGACGTGCGACAGAACTGGCGCAGCGATCGCATGGGCCGGGGCGGGGACCATCTGCCGTTTCTCGATCGCGGCTATCCCGCCATCCGTTTCAGCGTGGCTATCGAAGATTACGAGCACCAACATCAGGATCTGCGCGTGGAAGACGGCGTGACCTATGGCGACACGGTGGACGAGATGGATTTCAACTTCCTCGCCGACGTCACCCGCCTGAACGTACGCGCTGCCGATATGCTGGCCCGCGCGCCCATGCCGCCTGTCGTGCAAGGCGACGGGATCGTGCGGCCTGACGTCCTGCTGGAGTGGGAGCCCGTTGCAGGCGCCGTGCGCTACAATATC
Organism: uncultured Alphaproteobacteria bacterium; assembly: GCA_963783265.1. Lineage (GTDB taxonomy): Bacteria > Pseudomonadota > Alphaproteobacteria > Sphingomonadales > Sphingomonadaceae > Alteraurantiacibacter. The sequence continues at coordinate 692,511 of CAWAMU010000010.1, forward strand.
TGGCGCAGGCGCACGGATGAGCGGGACTGGAGCCATCGCAGCACCCTTCGCGCCGATCCGGCGGCGGACCTCAATTCGGTGGTTCTTGCGCCCGATCGCGGCGACGACTGGATCTTCGGCGTAAGTTCGGTGGCGGCGGACGGGGCGGAAAGCCCGGTCTCCAGCGCGGTGCCGGGAGGAGGCTTTTATCCGCTACCCGTCGACAGCGCGGGCTAGCGCCCCCATATGGCGCGGCACATGAACAAACCGAAAAACACCAAGAAGTTCGAAGGCCTGCCCAACAAGGATCAGGTCATGGAATTCATTCGCGGTTCCGACACACGTGTCGGCAAGCGCGAAATCGCCAAGCATTTTCGCCTCAAGGGGCAGGAAAAGATCGCCCTCAAGGCACTGCTGAAAGACATGGCCGAGGAAGGCCTGATCGACGGCAAGACCAGCGCCTATCACAAAATGGGCGGCGTGCCGCGCGTGACCGTGCTGAAAGTGGTCGAGATCGACGATGGCGAACCCATCGCCATCCCCGAAAGCTGGGATCCCGACGATGGCACCGCTCCGCCGCGCCTGCGGGTGATCGAGAAGAAGAAGCAGCCTGCACTTCGTACAGGCGATCGCATTCTGGCCCGCACCGAAGAGAAGGGCAGCGGCTGGCTGGCGCACCCGATGAAGAAGCTCGCCGTGGCCGAAGACCAGATGCTGGGCGTGATAGAAATCGACGGCAGCGGCAAGGCGTGGCTGGCGCCGGTGGACAAGCGTATCCGAAATTCCTTCCGCGTATCGGATCAGGGTGAAGCCAATGAAGGCCAGCTGGTGGTGGCCGAACCCACCGGGCGCGGGCGCAATGCCAGCGTGAAGGTTACCGATGTGCTGGGCGATCCGCTGGCCCCGCGCAGCTACAGCCTTATCGCCATTCACAAGTTCGGCATTCCCAACGTCTTTGCGCAGGAGATGCTGGACGAGGCCGAGAAGGCCGCCAGGCTTCCGCTGAGCGAGGAAGACCGCGAGGATCTGCGCGACCTGCCGATCATCGCCATCGACCCAGCCGATGCGCGCGACCATGACGATGCGATCTGGGCAGAAAGCGACGGGAAGGGCGGTTTCCGCGCGCTCGTTGCGATTGCCGACGTCTCCTATTACGTGCGGCCCGACAGTGCTCTGGACAAGGAAGCCAGAAAGCGCGGCAACTCCGTCTATTTCCCGGACCGCGTCGTGCCGATGCTGCCCGAGGTGCTTTCTGCCGATGTCTGCTCCTTGCGTGAAGGCGAGGACCGCGCAGCCATGGCCTGCCACCTGACAATCGATGCCGATGGCAAGGTTACCAACTGGCGTTTCACCCGCGCCATCGTGCGCATTGATCAGGTGATCGCCTATGAAGACGCGCAGGCCCAGATCGACGCGGGCAACGCAACCGGCCCCATCAATGCGCTGTGGGCCTGCTGGAATTCGCTGGCCTCCGCTCGCGATGACCGCGACCCGCTCAATCTTGACCTGCCGGAACGCCGGGTGGAACTGGGCGAGGATGGCAAGGTGAAGGGCATCGCCGTGCGCGAACGGCTGGATGCGCACCGCGTGGTGGAGGATTTCATGATCGCGGCGAACGTGGCAGCGGCGAAGGCGCTGGAGAGCAAGGCGAGCCCGGTGGTGTATCGCGTCCATGAACCACCGACCCGCGAAAAGCTGATCGCCCTGCGCGAGTATTTCGAAAGCATCGGCAAGAACCTGGCGCTGGGCCAGGTCATCACCCCCGGCCTGTTCAATCGCATGATCAAGGATGTGGCGGACGACAGCGAGAAGGCGCTGGTGATGGAGGCCGTGCTGCGCAGCCAGACGCAGGCCTATTACGGGCCGAAGAACGCCGGCCATTTCGGTCTGGCGCTCGGCTCCTACGCCCACTTCACCTCGCCCATCCGCCGCTATGCCGACCTGCTGCTGCACCGCGCGCTGGTGGATGCGTACAAGCTGGAACAGCCCAAGCCGAAAGACCGCGCCATTCCGGCCCATTCGGGGCTGTCGGATAGGGATCGGGACGATCTTGGCAAGATCACCGAGGCCATCAGCATTACCGAACGCCGCGCGATGGAAGCAGAACGCGACACGATCGATCGCTATGTGGCGGCATGGTTGTCTGCCCGCGTCGACGAGGTTTTCCCCACCCGCATCACCGGGGTGCAGAAGTTCGGCTTTTTCGCCACCATCGTCGGGCTGGGCGGCGATGGCCTGGTCCCCGTCAGCACACTCGGCCGCGAGTATTTCACCTATGACGAGGCTGCGCATTCGCTGGTGGGAGAGAACAGCGGCACAAGTTTCACCGTGGGCGACAAGCTGGACCTGCGGCTTGCAGAGGCCAACCCGCTGACAGGCGCGCTGAAATTCGAACTGCCAGATGGCGAAGGCGGTCAGAAGGTGGAGCCGCGCGGCAAGCGTCCGGAGAAAAAGCACCGCAAGGGCGGGCCGAACAAGGGTGGTCCAAACAGGGGTGGTCCGCGCAAGGACGCCAAGGGGAAGCATGCCGTCGGAAACCGTGGCAGGCCGGGCAATGTTCGCCATCAGGGGCGCAAGAAGAAGTAGCGGAACGGGCAGGGGATCAGTGTCGTTGATCGGGCAAAGGAGAATTTCATGCTCAAGCCCGGACAGACTGCCCCCGACCTCGACCTGCCGTTGACGATTGACGCGCGCTTCGTCCTGTCGGACCAGACGCCCGACAATTTCACCATGCTGGTATTCTATCGCGGCAAGCACTGCCCGATCTGCAAGAGCTACCTGGAAGAACTGGGCGGGCGCCTGTCCGACTTCACGGATCGCGGGATCAACGTGTTCGCCATCTGCATGGATAGCGAGGACCGCGCCATGGCGGTGGACCAGGAGTGGAAGACCCGCGACCTGCCGCTGGTGTATGACCTGTCGGAAGAGCAGGCCCGCGAATGGGGCCTGTACATCTCGGCAAAGCGCGAAGGAAGCGAGGAGCCCGACAAGTTCAGTGAACCCGGCCTGTTCCTGCTCCGCCCTGACCGCTCGCTCTACCTTGCCATCACCCAGAGCGCGCCGTTCACGCGCCCCTCGCTGGATCAGTTGCTGGAAGGCATCGATATCATCAAGAAGAACGACTATCCGCCGCGCGGCACGCTAACTTAGCGCGTCGATCTCTTCATTGCTCAGGCTGCCCGGCACGATGAACAGCGGGCAGTGAAGGCTGCCGACATGGGTGGAAAAGTGCGTGACCAGCGGGCCGGGCGCACCTTCTGCGGCGGCACTCAGCACGAGGGCCGCGACTTCAGGGTGCTCGGCCAGATATTCCGCCACCACGGTTTTTGCATCGCCCACGCGCACCGCAATCTGCGGCATTTTGCCCGATTCATACATCAGTTCGCCCGCAGCCGAGTTGGCAAGCACCTCGGCGCGATCCCGCGCTTCCCCCTCGATGGTCGCCTGAACCCCGCCAAAGGCGTTGAACGTCTGGCGCGGCACCAGCGCCAGGAGGTGGACCATTCCGCCCGTCCTGGCCGCACGGCGCGCGGCGAAACGCAAGGCGGTGCGCGCTTCCTCCGTTTCGTCGACAATGGTGAGATAGACCCGCATATTTTATTCTCCCCGCGATATCGTATCGGGCGAAACAACGAAAACCGCAAGATGCCTTGCCCCGCGCCGCCAAATTGGCCAGAGAGCGAGGCACGCGACCACATGCTTTCAGGGAGCTTTGCGCCTCTATGCCGATTGCCATCAAGATGCCCGCCCTTTCACCGACGATGGAGGAAGGCACCCTCTCCAAATGGCTGGTAAAGGTGGGTGACACGGTTTCCTCTGGCGACATCATGGCCGAGATCGAGACCGACAAGGCCACGATGGAATTCGAAGCGGTGGACGAAGGCACGATTGCCCATATCCAGGTGGAAGAGGGCACCGAGGGCGTGAAGGTCGGCACGATCATCGCCACACTGGCCGAGGATGGCGAGGACGCAGGCGACGTGAAAGCGATGGGCGATGGCGATGCGGCACCTGCGCCTGCTCCGACACCCGAACCAGCACCCGCAGCCAAGAAGGACGATGGTATCAAGATTTCACCCAGCGCTCGCAAGATGGCGGAAGAGAAGGGCGTAGACCTTTCCACGCTCACCGGCACCGGCCCTGATGGCCGCATCGTCAAGTCCGACATCGAGAACGCGCCAGCCGGCACCGCGCCCAAGGCAAGCCCGCACCGACGGCATCCCCTGCGCCCACACTGCCCGGCTCCAGCACATCGGGCGAGCGCATCGTGGCCTCCCCGCTGGCGCGCCGAATAGCGGAGCAGAAGGGCCTCGACCTGTCGCAGATCAGCGGCACCGGCCCCAATGGCCGCATCATCAAGGCCGACGTGGAAAACGCCAAGCCCGGCGCGCCGCCGCTCCGGCCCTGCCGCCAGTACGCCTGCGCCAACCCCGGCCCCCGCGCCGCTGCCGCGCCCGCGGGTGCGCAGGATTTCGGTATCCCGCACGAGGTCGAGAAGCTTTCCACCATGCGCAAGGTAATTGCCAAGCGCCTGACCGAGAGCAAGCAGACGGTGCCGCATATCTACCTCACCGTGGATATCCGCCTCGATGCCATGCTGAAGCTGCGCGGCGAACTGAACGCCGCGCTGGAACCGCAAGGCGTGAAGCTGTCGGTGAACGACATGCTGATCAAGGCGCTGGCCAAATCGCTGGAGCAGGTTCCGGCCTGCAACGTGCAGTTTGCCGGCGACACCATGCTGCAATTCAAGCCGCGCCGATATTTCCGTCGCGGTGTCGATCCCCAATGGCCTGATAACCCCCATCGTGAAGGACGCAGGGGCCAAGGCGATGAGCAAGATCAGCACCGAGATGAAGGATCTTGGCAGCCGCGCGAAAGAGGGCAAGCTGGCCCCCGAGGAATTCCAGGGCGGCACCGCCAGCCTTTCCAACATGGGCATGTTCGGCATCAAGCAGTTCGAAGCCGTCATCAATCCGCCCCAGGGTATGATCATGGCCATCGGCGCGGGCGAGAAGCGGCCATATGTCGTCGATGACTGCCTTGCAGATCGCCACCGTGATGAGCGCCACCGGCAGCTTCGATCACCGCGCCATCGACGGCGCAGACGGCGCGCAGTTGATGAAAGTCTTCAAGGAACTGTGCGAGGCGCCGCTGGGGCTGGTGGCTTGAGATTAGAACAGCGCTTCTTGATTTTGTTGGCCTGCACTGAGGCGATCACAGTCGGCGGCGTAATGCTTTTCGCACTTGGTGTTCTATCCAGTCGAGATAACGTCCAAGGCTCTCTGATGCTTGCAGGTCTTGCTGTCGCCGCAATTGCTGTTCCTACCGGAACCGCTTGGGCAATTGCCCATGATTATCCACATTCAAGTTTATGGGGTGCGTTGGTGGTAGCCGGAATACCAATTGCTCTGATTGCGATCCTCAATGCCTAGCCGCAATCCCGCCATGCGCGTCACCGCGATGCCCGCCGATGCCAATGTCTATGGCGATATCTTCGGCGGCTGGTTGATGAGCCTGATGGATTCAGGCGCAGGCCTTGTCGCCGCACGCCGGGCGAAGGGCAGGGCGGTCACCATCGCGATGGACGGGGTGGAGTTTCACAAGCCCGTGAAGGTGGGAGACGAGGTTTCGGTCTATGCCGAGATCACCCGAGTGGGCCGCACCAGCATGGCGATCGAGACGCAAGCCTGGCGGCGGGATCGCCATTCCGAGGAAGAGGAACTGGTGACTTCGGCCACCTTCACCTTTGTCGCAATCGATGATGCCGGCAAACCCCGCGCGGTGGACAGTTGATGGCCGGCTTGTTCGATCAGGCAACGGTCGATTACTTCGGCTCCAAGCACTCGCCACTCGGGCTCGTCCTGTTCTGGCTCGGCCTCCCTACCCTGATCGGGGGCGCGTTCTACTATCTCGCCGTAGACGAAGTCTCGCGAACTGGCAGTGGAATTACTGCGCTCTGGGGCGCGATTGCGCTCGCTCTTGGATTACCAATGCGGCGTAAAAAGCCTTCGGCTATGCATTATCGCATCGCGCTGGCGTGGGCAATTTTCCCAATCGCGCTCACAATGCTTTCACTCTTTGCTAAATGGATAAGTTAAATGGCTGACAGCAATTACGACGTCATCGTTCTCGGTTCCGGCCCCGGCGGCTATGTCGCCGCAATTCGTTGTGCGCAGCTTGGGCTGAAGACCGCCATTGTCGAACGCGAGAACCTGGGCGGCATCTGCCTCAACTGGGGTTGCATCCCCACCAAGGCGCTGCTGCGCTCTGCCGAGATCCTGCATTATGCGCAGCACGCCAAGGATTACGGCCTGAAGATCGCAGGCGCAATCGAGGCCGATCTCGAGGCGGTGGTGAAGCGCAGCCGCGGCGTTGCCAAGCAACTGAACCAGGGCGTGACGCACCTGATGAAGAAGAACAAGATCGCCGTGCATATGGGGGAGGGCACGTTGACCGGCCCCACCAGCCTGACAGTGCAGGGCGAGAAGGGCGAAGAGAAGCTCACCGCCAAGCACGTGATCGTCGCCACGGGCGCACGCGCGCGCGACCTGCCGTTTGCCAAGGCCGATGGTAAACGCATCTGGACCTACCGCCATGCCATGACGCCATCTGAAATGCCCAAGAAGCTGCTGGTGATCGGCTCGGGCGCGATCGGCATCGAATTCGCCAGCTTCTACAATGACATGGGAGCCGATGTTACCGTGGTCGAAATGCTCGACCGGGTGGTGCCGGTGGAAGATGCGGAGGTTTCCGGCTTCCTCCAAAAGGCGCTCACCAAGCAAGGCATGACCATCATGACGGGTGCCGGGGTTGAAGATATCAAGTCCGACGCCAAGGGCGTATCGGCCAAGATCAAGGGCAAGGACGGCAAGGTTGCCGATCACGAATTCAGCCATTGCATCGTCGCCATTGGTATTCAGCCCAACACCGAGAATGTGGGGCTGGAAAAGCTGGCAGAGATGGATCGCGGTTTCATCCAGATCGACGATTATGGCCGCACCAAGTCCAAGGGCTTGTGGGCTATCGGCGATTGCACACCCGGCCCGTGGCTGGCGCACAAGGCTTCACACGAGGGTGTCACAACTGCCGAAGCCATCGCGCAGGAAATGGGCAACAAGGATGTCCACCCGCACCCGCTCAACCGCGATGCCATTCCCGGTTGCACCTATTGCCACCCGCAGATCGCCAGCGTCGGCATGACCGAGGCCAAGGCCAAGGAAGCGGGCCACGAGGTGAAGGTCGGCATGTTCCCCTTCATCGGCAACGGCAAGGCCATCGCGCTGGGAGAGGCGGAAGGTTTCACCAAGACGGTGTTCGACGCCAAGACCGGCGAATTGCTGGGCGCGCATATGATCGGCGCGGAAGTCACCGAAATGATCCAGGGCTATGTCGTCGGCAAGACGCTGGAAACGACCGAGGCTGAGCTGATGCAGACGATCTTCCCGCATCCCACGATCTCTGAATCGATGCACGAAAGCGTGCTGGCTGCCTACGGGCGGGCGATACACATCTGACGGTGCAATCTGCGACGAACCGCTGGTCGCAAATGCCGGAAAACATTCATCCTCTCGCGCGTTTTGGTGGGGAGAGGTGAATGTCATGGAATACGAAATTTCAGATCAGCCGCAGGAAAGTTACCGCCCGGAACGCATCGCATTGCAGCCAGAGCCAATCGAGCAGGATGCCGACCTTTTGCAGGAAGAGAGGCAGTTGTCCTGACAGGAGGTCGTGACACCGCACGAAAATCGCGCTAGCGGGCATCGCGCTGCGCGGACAGGTGGCAGAGCGGTTGAATGCACTGGTCTTGAAAACCAGCAAGGGTGCAAGCCCTTCGTGGGTTCGAATCCCACCCTGTCCGCCAGCATCTCGCTTTGAAAGCGCACAGGTGACAGGCGCGCAAGGTCGCGCTAGCATTCGGATGGAGTCAATTTGCCGAAACAATCGGCAACACCGTTCGAGAGGATCGCCAGACATGAATCGCAAGCTTTGCGCTGCCCTTGCTGCCACCGCCGCCATTGCCACTGCATCACCCGCGCAAGCACAGGGCGCCTGTGATCGGGAACTGCTCCAGGGGATAGCCGACGATTGGGTCGCCGCTATCGAGCAAGGCACGATGATGACGATGAAGCTCGGCGAATGGGTCGAGTACAACGAGAACTTCCAGCGCAGTTCGCTGGGCAGCTTCCTCGACCATCCGCGGGAGGTGAATTGGCACCTGGCGCTGCTCGACACGCTCACGTGCCAGGTTTTCGTGGAGGCCGTGATGCTGGATGATGAGCGCCCGCTCGTTACCGCAACACAACTGGGCAACGGGTTTTTCGGCGTGGGGCCGTTCGACAACATCGTGACCGACGAGGGTGACTGGTTGTTCGACGCGTCGGCTACGTACGAATATGCCCGTCGCGAGGATTGGGGCGATATTCCCGAGGGAGAGCGTGCAACGCGCGAAGAGCTGATCGCTGCGGCCGATGCCTATCTCGACCTGTTCAACGACCCGACTGTCGAAGTGCCCTGGGGCGAGCCCTGCGCCCGCCTTGAAGGAGGTGTCTATAGCGGACGGGGTGAACCAACCGACACCTGCAACGTCGGCGTGCCGGAAGGCGTCGAGCTTACCAACCGGCGCTATGTTGTGGATGAAACCAAGGGTGCCGTGAATGTTTTCCTTGAATTCGGCGAAAGTGCGCGGCCAGACAGCCACACCTTCCGGTTGGAAGATGGGAAACTACGTTATGTTCACACCGTAACCTATTGCGAAGAGGAGAATTGTGGCTTTCCTCCCTTCGCAGAAATGCTGGCCGACAACCCCGATATGCAGCCGCCATACGCGCCAATCGACGAATAGGCGCACCACAGCGGCATTTCGTCGCATTGCGCAATTGAGGGATTCCCTCGCGGCGACACGTGCAGTAGTCATGGTGGCATGAAATTTCAGACCTTGCGCCACGCTGGCGCCTTCGCTGCTGCACTGATGCTGAGTACCTCGCCTGCCACCGCGCAGGGCGAGTTTTTTGGCGATTACCTGGACACCGTTGCGATGCACGCCCGCGCCGAGGGTGTGAGCCAGGGTACTATCGACCGCGTGTTCAACGGACTGACGCCCAACGATCGCGTGCTGGCGCTGGACCGGGAAAACGTATCGTCGGGTGGTTCGACGACCAGCACCGGTTTCCCGTCGATGGCGGGCTACCTCAATCGCCACAACACGTCGGCGCGCATAAGCGGCGGCGTTCGCAAGCTTGCCCAGGTGCGCTCACTGGGAGCCGAGGTGGAGCGGCAATACGGCGTTCCGGCCGAAATCGTCATCGCCATCTGGGGCCACGAAACCGCATATGGCGAGGTGATGGGCAGTTTCGATCTCCCCCGCTCCCTCGCCACGCTGGCGTGGGACGGGCGCCGCAGGACCCTGTTCGAGCGTGAGCTGATCGACGTGCTGAAGATGGTCGACCAGGGCGTTGCCCGCTCGCAACTGGTGGGAAGCTGGGCGGGGGCTTTCGGCAACGGCCAGTTCCTCCCGAGTGTCTATCTGCGCCTTGCAGTCGATGGTGATCGCGATGGTGATCGCGATATCTGGAATTCGGATGTCGATACCATGCACTCTATCGCGAATTATTTTCGCGATGCCGGCTGGCGTACGGGGGAGCCGTGGGCCGTGCGCGCCTACGTGCCCAACTCGGCGGATCGGTCGGGTATCGAAAACCGCGTGAATTCACCGATTTGCCCGCGTGTCCACGAACGTCACAGTCGATGGATGACCGTTCGCGAATGGCGCGAAAGGGGCATCGAGCCGCGCGCGCCCATCGGTGATGACGTCATGGCATCGCTGTTCGAACCCGATGGTCCGGCGGAACCTGGCTACCTCTTAACCCAGAATTATAGGGTTATCCTCGAATATAACTGCTCGAATTACTACGCGATGAGTGTGGGATTGCTTGCAGATGAGATTAGTAGATAGCCTGAACACCCGATCCGGCGCGCGAGCGCTGGTAACCATTTTTCTTGCCTCTGTCGTGACGGCATGCGGGACCACGGGAAGCATCAACACCGCTTCGGTGGAGGCGATGCCCACCAATGGGCCGCAGGCGGATTACCCGATCCTGGTGGGTGATCCTTACGAGATCGCCGGTACCGCCTACACGCCTGCCGACGTGTTGAATTATGACGAGGTGGGCTATCTCACTCTCGATCCCGATACCGCAGGGTATTCCGGGTCGCATCATACGTTGCCCGTGCCAAGCTATGCCGAAGTCACATCGCTGGAAACCGGGCGCACCGTGCTGGTACGGCTGGAGCGGCGTGGACCGATGACCACCAACCATCTTGTCGCCTTGTCACCCGCCGCAATGGCCCAACTGGGCGGCAGTGTGGAGACCCCCGTCCGCGTGCGCCGCGTCAATCCGCCGGAAGCGCAACGCGCCATGTTGCGCGCTGGCGAGGCAACGCCGCTGCGGATGGATACGCCTTCGTCCCTGCTCACCGTGCTGCAACGGCGCCTGCCCGATAGTGGCTCCGCCTCATTGGCATTGAACGCAGAGGCTCCGAGCCAGATCGAAACCGTCGAGCTCGCGGCATCGACCGCCTTACCCGAGGAGGCAGGCATGCCGCCCGGCAACGATACTTCTGCGCTGGCCGACGCGCAGGTTGCTGAAGCCGAACCTGCGACGGTTGAACCGATGATCGCGCCAAATCAGGCAGTGACCGCAGCAGAGCGCCGCGACTTCGCCGCAGCTTTCGAAACCAGCGGCATCGTACCCGAACAAGCGGAACCAGTTGAGACACCTGTAGCCGCGTCGATTGAAGCGCCTCCACCGCAAATCGAAGGTGGCTTCATCGTCCAGGCGGCGGCCTTTGCCAATATGGACAATGCTCGCCGCGCTGCGGATTCGTTAGGCGGGGCGATCAGCCAGTCAGGCCAATATTACCGCGTGCGCACCGGGCCCTTCTCCACCCGTGGAGAAGCCGAAGCCTCGCTCGCCAACGTGCAGCGTGCGGGCTATAGCGATGCTCGAATCCTGACCAGCGGCTGAGCCTTGCTCCTCTGCCGCAACCTAGCGGTGGAGAATGTGTGCGACAGCTGAAGGCCCCGGTAAAGACCGCGCTGATGGCATCTGCCATTGCGCTTGCTGCAAGCCCGGCCATGCCCGCCCCCGCGGTTGCCACTACGCCTGCCAACAAACCCGCCACAGCACCCGCCACAGTACCCGTCACCACGCCCGCTCCGGTGCCGGAAGACATCCCGATCGGCCTGCTGGTAGATCTCTCCAATGGGCAGACGCTGTTTTCGCGCGAAGAAGACCGCCGCTTCGTCCCCGCTTCCGTTACAAAGGTGATGACGGCGTACACCGCATTCAAACTGATCGACGAAGGCGCGTTGCAGCCGGACGCCCGCTTTGCCTATTCGCAGGAACTGGAAGATGCCTGGTATAACGAAGGCTCCAACATGTTCCTGCTCGCCGGCGAACAGCCGACGATCGGCCAGTTGCTGCTGGGAATAACCACGGTATCCGGCAATGATGCCAGCGTGGCAATCGCCATTGCCGCAACCGGTTCGCTGGATGCATGGCTGGGCCTGATGAATGCCAATGCCGCAGAATTGGGGATGCGGAACACGCATTTTGGCTCTCCAAACGGATATCCCGATGGCGGCCAGACCTACACCTCGGCGCGCGATCTCGCGATGTTGGGTGAGGCGATCACGCAGCGATACCCGTCGCTCTACCGACGATATTTCGGCCACCATACCATGCGCTGGCGTGACATCACGCAGGCCAACCATGATCCGGTGACTGGCCGTGTGGATGGCGCGGATGGTCTGAAAACAGGCTATACGCGAGAGGCAGGCTTCACCTTCCTCGGCTCTGCGCAGCGCGATGGACGACGGCTTGTCATGGTCCTCGCGGGATCACCAGATAGCGGTTTGCGAGATCGCACATCGCGCGCACTGCTGAACTGGGGATTTGATGAGTTCCAACAGGAAACCGTAATCCCTGCGGACGTGGCGGTGGGCAATGCACTGGTCCAGGACGGGGTCGACACGCACGTGGCACTCGAAACAGCGAAACCCGTGCTCATCAACCGTCGGCGTGGGCAGGATGAAAAACGGATAACAATGGAAATTGTCTATCGCGGGCCGATCCAGGCACCGATCGACGCCGGTGCCGAAATCGCCCGGCTTCGGCTGAGCCTGAACGGGGAGACCACTCTTGAAGTGCCGCTGAAAGCGGCCGACGCGGTTCCCAAGGCAAACCCATTCCAGCGAATTGCCAACGCGTGGAGAAAATGGCTGGCATGACGAGCGGTCGATTTATCACTTTCGAAGGCGGCGAGGGCGTCGGCAAATCAACGCAGACGCAAATGCTGGTGGATACTTTGCGATCGCGCGGCCTTGGTGTCGTCCAGACGCGCGAGCCGGGCGGGACGCCGGGGGCAGAGGCCATTCGCGGCCTCCTGCTCGACAAGAAGTACGACTGGGGCACCCGCGCCGAGGCCCTGCTGTTCGCTGCCGCACGGTCCGATCATGTGGCAGGCCTGATCGGCCCGGCACTGGATCGCGGCGATTGGGTCGTTTGCGACAGGTTCATCGATTCCTCGCGGGCCTACCAAGGTGGGGGAGGGGAGTGGTCCGACGATGCGATCCTGTCCCTGCACACGCTGGGTTCTCACGCGCTGATGCCCGATATCACTTTCCTGCTGCAGGCTCCGATAGAGCAGGTTGCGCAGCGACTGCACCAGCGGGATGGCGATAACTCGGATCGCATTGGAGGCAAGCCAGCCAGCTATCACGCCCGCGTTGCCGAACATTTCCGCCAGATGGCCGCGACCGATCCAGAACGCTTCGTCCTTGTCGACGCCGGCGGTACGCCGGAAGACGTCCACATGCGGGTGATACGCGCGATGGCGCCCTTCATCGGGGAAGGCGGGTGAGCAACTACATTGGCCATGATGAAGCCTGGGCCGACTGGCGCCGCGCGCTGGCGGGTGACCGTATGCATCACGGCTGGATCCTTTCGGGCCGCAAGGGCGTGGGCAAATCGGCCTTTGCGATGGCTGCGGCACGCGAACTGGTGGCAGAGGATGGTATTCCACAGCCGGCTGGTCAGCACCCCGATATCCGCTATCTCAGCCATCCCCCCAAAAACGATGCCGAAGCGCGCAAGCGTGACGATGACAAGCCGTTCGAACTGGCACGCAATATCAAGGTAGACCAGATCCGCGAGTTGCAGCGCCGCCTCAATACGCGGCCCTCGCTAGGCAGCCGCCGTGCGGTCATCATCGATCCCGCGGACGACATGGAAACAAGCGCCGCCAACGCCCTCCTGAAAAGCCTGGAGGAACCACCGGCTGGCACCTATTTCCTGCTGATCGCGCATCGTATCGGTCGGCTGCTGCCCACAATCCGGTCGCGCTGCCGGATACTTACGTTTCCGCGCGTTTCGGACCTGGACATGGACGCCATCCTCGCGCGTGAAAGCCCGCAGGCCAGTTCGCAGGAACGGTCCGCCGCGATTGCCGCTGCCAGCGGTTCGCCCGGCGCGGCGATCGATTTCGTGGAGCTGGACCTCGGCAAGATCCATGCGCTGATGCAGCAGGTGGTGGAACAGGGCGATCCCGATTTTGCCCTGCGGGGACGGCTGGCCGGTGCCATCGGCGCCCGTCCCAGTCGCGAAAAACAGCTTGCGGCAATCGAACTGGCACGCGCCGTGGTGGCCGACAGGATGCGCGGTGTGAACCACGCGCAGATCCCGGCCATGGTGGAAACGCATGGCGAACTCGTGCGGCTGGCAGGGCAGGCGCCGACCTACAATTTCGATCCCGGACTGCTGGTGATGGAAATCGGCACCTTGCTCGCCAACCTCGCGGCTTCTAGGACGCCCGCCAATGGCTGAAACTTTCTATCTTACCACCGCGATTTATTATCCCAACGGCAGGCCGCATATCGGCCATGCCTATGAGACGATCGCGGCCGATGTCCTAGCCCGGTTCCACCGGCAGATGGGGCGCGAAGTGCGTTTCCAGACAGGGACGGACGAACACGGCCTGAAAATGGCACAAAAAGCCCGTGAACTGGGGCAGACACCGCGCGAACTGGCGGATGAAATGTCCAGCTATTTTCGTGATTTGTTCGACGTTCTCGATATCTCTTACGACCGGTTCATCCGTACCACTGATGAAGATCATTACCGCGCCAGTCAGGCCATCTGGAAGGCGATGGAGGCAAATGGCGATCTCTATCTCGACCGGTACGAGGGTTGGTACTCGGTCCGGGATGAGGCCTATTATGACGAGAGCGAGCTGGAAGAAGGCGAGGGGGGCGAGAAGCTTTCCCCGCAAGGCACTCCGGTGGAATGGACGGCGGAGGAAACGTGGTTCTTCAAACTGTCCGCCTATGGCGACAGGCTGCTTGCAGCTCTATCGGGACAATCCCAACTTCATCCGCCCCGAAAGCCGCCGCAATGAAGTGACGCGCTTTGTCGAAGGCGGTCTGCGCGATCTCTCGGTCAGCCGCACCAGCTTCGACTGGGGGGTGCCGGTTCCGGGAAGCGAGGGCCATGTAATGTACGTGTGGGTCGATGCGCTCACCAATTACCTCACGGGCCTTGGCTATCCCGATGATACGCAGGACATGGCCAAGTTCTGGCCCGCCGATCTGCATCTGGTGGGCAAGGATATTACCCGCTTCCACACCGTGTACTGGCCCGCCTTCCTCATGAGCGCTGGCATCGCGGTGCCTAAACAGGTCTATGCCCACGGCTTCCTGCTCAACAAGGGGCAGAAGGAATTGAAGTCGCTGGGCAATGTCACCAATCCTGCGGACCTGGCCGATGCCTATGGCGTCGATGTACTGCGATATTTCCTGTTGCGCGAATTTTCGTTTGGACAGGATGGCAGCTATTCAGCACAAGCTATTGTAAGCAGGTCGAATTCCGAACTTGCCAACAGCTTCGGAAATCTGGCGCAACGCACCCTTTCGCTCATTTACAAGAATTGCGAAGGCAGCCTGCCGCCGGTTGATCGGCCAGACGGATGAGGACGAGGCGCTGTTCGCGCATGTGGCCCGCGTAATCCATCAGGAGATGCCGGTTGCCTACACCGATCTCGCCTTTGCGCAGGCGCTGGAGGCGTGGATGGGCGCGGTTTTCGCGTGCAACGCCTATGTCGATGCGCAGGCCCCGTGGGCGCTGAAGAAGACCGACCCTGAACGGATGAAAACGGTGCTGGCAACGCTGTACATCTGCATTGCGCAACTTGCTGTCGCCGTAATCCCGGTGATGCCGGGCTGCGATGGGCAAGCTGCTGGACGCCATGGGCATCGCGCCCGAACTGCGCGATTTCGATGCCATCCGTTCCGACTGGTATTCACCATTGGCACAATCGGGCTTTACCCTCGACAAGCCGGAGGGTCTTTTCCCGCGCCTCGAAATGCCCGAAGCGGAGGCGGCGGAATGACTTTGAACGTCCCGTTGATCGACAGCCATTGCCATCTGAATTACAAAGGCCTGATAGAACGGCAGGACGAAGTTCTGGCCAATGCCCGTGATGCTGGCGTGACCGGCTTTCTCAACATCTCCACCCGCCAAAGCGAGTGGCGCGATGTGGTGGCGACAGCAGAGCGCGAAAGCGATGTCTGGGCCACCGTCGGCATTCACCCCCACGAGGCAGACCAGCACGCCGATCTCGGTCGCCAGGTGCTGCGCGATGCGACAGACCATCCCCGCGTGATCGGAATTGGTGAAAGCGGGCTCGACTATTATTACGACAAGTCCGATCGCGCGGTTCAGCGGGATTTGTTCCGTATGCATATCGACGTGGCGAGGGAGACCGGGCTTCCTCTCGTGATACACACGCGCGATGCGGAGGATGATACCGCCCAAATCATCGCCGATGAAATGGGGAAGGGCGCCTTCCCGGCGCTGATCCACTGCTTCACCGCCAGCGCCGATTTCGGGCGCAAGGTGTTGGATCTGGGCCTGACAATCTCGATTTCGGGCATCGTGACTTTCAAGAATGCCAAGGACTTGCAGGACTTTGTCAAGGATATCCCGTCCGAGAAGCTGCTGGTCGAAACCGATAGCCCGTTCCTTGCACCTGTGCCGCATCGCGGAAAGACCTGCGAGCCGGCATTCGTCCGTCACACTGCGCAGTTCGTGTCGGAATTGCGAGGCGAGGAATTGCCAGACCTCGCCGCAAATACGTCACGCAACTTCTTCAATTTATTCAAGAAAGCTGGAGCGGCTACGTGAAGTTGCTGGTGCTTGGCTGCGGCACGTCGACAGGCGTCCCACGTATCGGCAATGACTGGGGCGAATGCGATCCGGCAGAACCCAAGAACCGGCGGAGCCGCGTTTCCATCATAGTCGAGAGCAATGAAGGCAAACGCCTGCTGGTGGATACCTCTCCGGATTTACGAAACCAACTGCTCGGCAATGATATCGGCGGCGTCGATGGCATATTCTGGACGCATGATCATGCCGATCACTGCCATGGCATCGATGATCTGCGGCCCATGCGTTACGGACGTGCCGGACCTATTGCGGGCTTTGCATCGAGTGAGACCTGCCGCCGCCTGCGCAATCGGTTTGGCTACGTGTTTGCCGGGCAATTTGGCTATCACACGATCGTGGAACTGAGCACGTTGGACAATCTGCGGATGCATGCCGGTTTCGGCGTGGATACGGTGGAAATGCCGCACGGTCATATCCATACCACGGCATATGTCTTCGAAGCAGACGGAAAATCAATAGGATATGCCACAGACTTCGCAGAAATTACCGATGATATGGTCGACCTGTTCGATGGCGTCGACATCCTTGTGACGGACTGCCTGCGCCGTAAACCGCATCCGACACACGCCAATCTCGACATGGCGCTGGAACTGGCCGAGCGGACCGGCGCCGGAACGACCGTGCTGTCACATCTCGACAAGAGCATGGATTACGCAACATTGAGCGCCGAGGTGCCGGACAACGTCGTGGTCGGTTTCGATGGCTTGGAGTTCACAGCATGAACGACGCATCGCTGGTCTCGATCGTGGCGTTGGTTGGCTGGCTGATCCTCGCACTGGGTGCTTATCGTTCGCACCAGGTGAACATGTCAAAGACGATCCGGCTGGCGCTGATCTGGGGTTGCATCTTCACAGGTATGGCGCTCTTTTTCGGGTTGGTGATGTGAGAGGGCGGCTGAGCCAGCCTGTTGCGAACTCGTCCATTATTTAACATAATATATATTATCATTCTTATGTTGCCATGCGCGGGAGCAGTCCATGTCCGAACAATTGACCCGCCTCCTCTCGATCATGGCGCGACTGCGCGATCCAGATCGGGGCTGCGAATGGGATGTTGCGCAAACGTTCGAAACCATCGCGCCGTATACGATCGAGGAAGCCTACGAAGTTGCCGACGCCATCGGACGCGGCCGACATGGTGGACCTGCGCAGCGAGCTCGGTGATCTGTTGCTCCAGGTCGTCTTTCATGCCCGCATGGCCGAGGAAGCCGGTCATTTCGAATTCGACGACGTTGCCCGCGCCATTTCGGACAAGATGGAAGCGCGCCACCCGCACATCTTTGGCGACGAAGGCGGCGTGATGGATGGCAAGCGTTGGGAAGATATCAAGGCCGCAGAGCGCGCGACGAGCGGATCGACCAGCACGATGGACGGCGTTGCTCACGCATTGCCGGCCTTGCTGCGCGCAGAAAAGCTGCAGAAGCGCGCCGCCCGCGATGGCTTCGACTGGCCAGACCATGATGGCCCGGCCGCAAAACTGGCGGAGGAAGCCGGGGAACTGCACGACGCCGATGATGCCGATCGCGCCGAGGAAGCAGGCGACCTGCTGTTCGCCGCCGTCAACCTCGTGCGATCCTATGGCATCGGTGCAGAAGACGCTCTGAAAGCGGCAAATGCCAAGTTCGAGCGCCGCTACCGCGCAATGGAAGTCCTCGCGGGCGGAGATTTCGCGAAACGCGATCTCGATGCGCAAGAAGCGCTTTGGCAGCAGGTCAAACGGCAGGAACGCGGAACCTAAAGGGACTCGAAGCGTCCCCATTCCTTCTCGGTCAGCCGCACCTCGATATGGCGCATCGGGCCGTCCTGACCCTCGCCGCCGTCATTGTCCGAAAGCACTTCGCCATGCGCGTGGAGCCACGCAATACGTGCACCATCAGATGCCGCGATCATGAAGGAATGACGCCGCGCGCCTTCTGTCAGCACCGCGCCAAGTTTTTCGCGCAGAGCCTCGATGCCCTCGCCGGTAATTGCGGAAATGGTCACCACATCGTCATCATGCGCGGCAACATCCGCCAGTTTCTCGCGCAGTTCTTCGCCGAGAAGATCCCACTTGTTCCATACTTCCAGGATGGGAGTGGGCTCCCCTTCCCCTTCCTCGTCGATCACGCCAAGGTCGGTGAGCACTTGCAGAACCTGCTTCTTTTGTGACGCTGTATCCGGATTGGCGATGTCGCGCACGTGCAGCACGATGTCAGCGGCGGTCACTTCCTCCAACGTGGCGCGGAAGGCGGCGACAAGCTGGGTCGGCAGGTCGGAGATGAAACCCACAGTGTCCGACAGGATGGCCTTTTCGACGCCGGGCAAGGTGATCGCGCGCATGGTTGGGTCCAAGGTGGCGAACAGCAGGTCTTCCGCCATGACTTCAGCGCCGGTCATGCGGTTGAACAGCGTGGATTTACCGGCGTTCGTGTAGCCGACCAGTGCAACCACGGGCCAAGGCGCCCTGCCCCGCCGCTTGCGATGCAGTTCGCGGGTCTTGCGGACTTGTTCCAGTTCGCGGCGCAGTTTCGCCATGCGATCACGGATCATCCGGCGATCGGCTTCGATCTGGGTCTCCCCGGGCCCGCCCAGGAAGCCGAAACCGCCGCGCTGTCGTTCAAGGTGGGTCCAGCTGCGAACAAGGCGGCTGGCCTGATAGTCCAGATGCGCCAGCTCGACCTGGAGTCGCCCTTCGGCGGTCGCTGCACGCTCACCAAAAATCTCGAGGATCAGGCCGGTCCGGTCGATCACCTTGCGGCCGATCTTGTCTTCAAGATTGCGCTGCTGGATCGGCGAAAGCGCACCATCCACGATCACCAGTTCGGCCTCGTGCAATTCGCAATCGGTGGCGATGCGCTGCACCTGCCCTTCACCAAACAGCGTGTTCGGCTTTACCTCGCGTACCGGCAGGATGAACGCCTCTGCAACGACAATGCCAATGGCGAGGGCAAGCCCCTTGGCTTCTTCCAGACGCGCGTCTGGATCGTCATCGCGGCGCTGGCTGCGGATGTCCGGGCATACGACGAGAGCCCGCGCACCGCGGGTGACTTCGCCTTCGATATCGTCATCAATGATCAGTCGTTGTCGCCTTCATTCGCATCTTCATCCAGATCGTCGTCGGTCAGGTCGACCGGACGATCGGGTTGTATCGTAGACACGGCGTGCTTGTAAGCCAGCTGAACAAATCCGTCACGTTCCAGTAGCATGCAGAACAGGTCAAAGCTGGCAATCCTGCCTTGCAGCATAACGCCGTTCACCAGGAACATCGTTACAGCCACACCGGCATCCCGAACCCGCGTCAGGAAAATATCCTGCAACTGGCGCATCTTGCGCCCGCCACTGGGACCGGTGCCGAACTGCTTCGCATCCACCGGCTGGCCCGGCATGATGGTAGAAATTGCATGCTTGTAAACGAGCTGCGATTGCCCATCGCGGCGCAGCAAAATTGAGAAATTGTCGAACCACGTGACGATGCCCTGCAGCTTCACGCCTTTCACCAGGAACATGGTTACCGGTGTTTTCTCGCGGCGCAGGTGATTGAGGAACACGTCCTGCAGATTGGCGTTCTTCCCGCCTGACGCAGGTTCTCCGGCGCGCGGTTCAGCTTCTTCGATTTCCGCAGTTGCCCGTGCGCGTGTTGAAAGAGTGCCCTTGGTCATTGCTTGACTCCATCGTTCTTGGCGGGCGAACCCGCAATCTGGCGGCCCTCTGTTACAAACAGAAGACTCACCGACTGCACTTTTGTGCGGTGCAGCGATATATTAGCAAAAACCCGAAGGACGCAAATGGTTCCACGCTGGACTTTAGTCCGTATCGCTTTCCCCATTGTTGTTTCGCTCGTTCATGCCGAGCAGTTTCAGCTTCCGGTGCAAGGCGGAGCGTTCCATGCCAATAAAACCGGCTGTCTTGGAAATATTGCCAGAAAAGCGGCGTATCTGAATGCGCAGGTATTCGCGCTCGAAGCTTTCACGCGCTTCGCGCAAGGGAACGCCCATGAGGGTTGATATCCCACCACCCTCTTCGCTGGAGCCACCGGTCAATTCCGACGGCAACATATCCGGCGAGATGGCCTGGAAATCCTCGCGGGGGGCGAGGATCACCGTGCGTTCGATAACATTGCGCAACTGGCGCACATTGCCCGGCCAATCATAAGCCTGCATCGCCGCCAGTGCTTCGGGCGCTATGTTGGGTGGCTCGAGGCCTTGTTCGCGCGCATACCGTGTGAAGAAATGGTCTGCGAGGGCAGGAATATCGTCCCGGCGGTCGGCCAGCGGCGGTATCTCGATCGGTACCACATTCAGGCGATAGAAGAGATCTTCGCGGAACCGTTTTTCCTCGATTTCCACCAGCAGATCGCGCGCGGTAGAGGACACGACGCGCACGTCCACGCCAACCTGGCGATTGCCGCCAACACGCACGAAGCTCTGGTCGGTCAGCACGCGCAGGATACGCGCCTGCGTGCTCGCGGGCATATCCGCCACTTCGTCGAGGTAGAGCGTGCCCCCATCGGCAAGCTCCAGCAGTCCGGCGCGAACCAGCATGCCGTCGGCTTCCTCGCCGAACAGTTCATGCTCGAACCGCTCCGGCGTGATGCGTGCGGAATTGACGGTGACGAAAGCCTTGTCGGCGCGTGGGCTCCACGCGTGCAACAGGCGGGCGGCCACTTCCTTGCCCGCCCCGGCAGGACCACTCACCAGGACGCGGCTGCCGGTGTTGGCAACGCGTTTCAGCGTAGCGCGCACGGCGTTGATGGCGCTGGAATTGCCGGTGAACTCGTCATGCGAGGCCATGCCTTCGCGCAGCCGTTCATTTTCGCGGCGCAGGCGCTCTGTCTCGGTCGCGCGGGCGACGAGATGCAGCAGCTTTTCCGCCTCGAAAGGCTTTTCGATGAAGTCCATCGCCCCGCGGCTGACGGCCGATACAGCGGTATCGACATTGCCATGGCCGGAGAAGATGATGACGGGCAGGTTCGGCTCTCGCGCCTTGATGGCGTCCAGCACTTCCAGTCCGTCCATCGGGCTGCCGTGCAACCAGACGTCCAGCAGCACCAGGCTGGGGCGCCGTTCGTCGATCATGGCCAGCGCGCTGTCGCTGTCACCAGCGGTACGACAGTCGTAACCTTCGTCGCTGAGGACGCCGGCCACGAGATCGCGAATATCGCGCTCGTCATCGACCACAAGGATATCGAGTGCCATTTAGTGCTCTCCTGTCAAAATCATTCGGCCGCCTCGCTGTTTTCGTCCAGGTCGCCGGGATGTATTGCGAAACGCAAGGTCGCCCGCGTCCCGCCTTCGGACAGCGAGGTGAATTCAAGATCGCCTGCGTGCTCCTCGACAATCTTCTTCACGATAGCGAGACCAAGGCCGGTGCCTTTCTCGCGCGTTGTGACATAGGGTTCCATCACATTCTCCCCACCTTGCGGCAGGCCGATGCCGTTATCGCTTACGGTGATCTCGATCTGGTCGCGCCTCCGCGCCATCGCCACATTTATCCGCCCGCGCCAATCTGCCGGGGCATCGGCCAGGCAAGCATCGACAGCTTCCGCCGCATTCTTCAGCACATTGGTCATCGCCTGGCCCAGTTGGTGGCGGTCGCATTCTATGGGCGGGATATCCTTGCCAGCACTGAAGGCGTAGGTGATCTCCGGGTGCGCCACTTCTTGCAGGAACAGCGACTGGCGAACGAGATCGACCGCATCTTCGGTTCGGAAAACCGGCTTGGGCAGGCGCGCAAAGCTGGAAAACTCATCCACCATCTTGCGCAGGTCTCCTACCTGCCGGATGATTGTGCCTGTCAGTTCGTCGAACAGTTCCTTGTCCGTCTCGATCTGCTTGGAATAGCGGCGTTTCAGGCGCTCTGTCGCCAGCTGGATCGGCGTGAGCGGGTTCTTGATCTCATGCGCGATCCGGCGGGCCACGTCGGACCAAGCCGCCTGTCGCTGATCCAGCAACTGGCGGGTGATATCCTCGAAGGTAATCACGTAACCCTGCGTGGCCGGGGAAAGCTGCACCGCCAGCGTCAGCAGTTCACCGGCCCGACTGATCTGGATGATCTCGCTGCGGGCGCCATCCTTCACCAATTGGGCCAGCTGCGGCGCAACATCTTCCAGGGGTTGATCGACCGGAATTGGCCCCTCGCTATCAAGCAGCAGGAGCTGGGCAGAATTGTTCATCAACAGGATACGCCCGTCGGCATCCAGCGAAATGATCCCGGCCCGTATCGATTGCAGTACCGCCTCGATAAAGGCGCGGCGTTCGGCCAACTGGCGATTGGCGCCCAGCAGCGCGTCGGTCTGCCGCCCAATCTGTACGCTCATGCGGTTGAAGGCGCGATTGAGCAGGCCGATCTCATCCTGTCCGGTACGCCCGGATACGCGCATGGCGTAGTTGCCCGCCCCGATCTCCTGCGCGGCTTCAGCAAGCTCGGCGAGAGGCTTCACCTGCCGATCGGCAAAGCGCAGCGCGGCCCACACGGCCAGTGCCACCAGCGCCAGCGAAACGCCGAAGAGGGCAATGTTGAATTGCAGTTGCAACACGCGTGCCTGTTCGGTCAGCTCTTCATAACTCTGGGCAACATTTTGCGCGCGGCGATATTGGGAAAGCGCCTCGGCATCGGAGTCCCGCGCGGAATAGAGATAAATGCCCAGCGATTCATCCAGGGGTACGACCGCTTCGGTGCGCTCTTCAGTCGCCCGCAACACAACCGATTCCCCGCTGCGAAACCGGTCCAGTTCTTCCGGGCTGATCCGTTGGCGCTCTGTGTCTTCGTCGGGATCGACGATGGCGATAACGCGGAATTCACCGTCAGGCGCTCGCTGCAAGACGGCGCTTTCGCTCAGTTCACGGGAATACACCTGGAGGAAATACTGCTCCACGAACTCGGGGCTGTTGATCGCCATGGTTTGCAGGAAGAAACGCAGGTCGATCGCCATGGCCAAGGTATTGTCGCCCACGGCGCGCTGGTTCTCGTCGTAATAGCCCCGCGCTAGTTCATTGGCATTGTCGAGGATGCCGCGGGAATCGTCGCTGAACCAGAATTGCACACCTGACTGGAACAGGATCGACGCGAACACCGCAACAAACAGGGTCGGGATCGCCGCCAGCAGCGAGAAAAAGAACACCAGGTTCACGTGAAGCCGCCCGGTGGTGCCCCCTGCCCTGCGCTTGGCAATGCGGCGGCCCCAAAGGACGATCAGTCCCAGCGCCGGCAGTAATGTGCCGACCAGCAATGCCGCTGCCTGCCAGGATGGTACCGGCTCACCAAAGCTTGGCCGACCGGAAAGGGTCAACCATACGGTCACCAGCATTACCGCCAAAGCGGCATAGCAGGCGAATTCCAGCCAGAGGAAAAGGTTGAGCCGACGCGAGGCAACCGCCGCCCGACGCAAGAATCGGGAGCGTTTTGCGGTCGCAGCATCAGGTTCTAAGTGTGGCTCTTGTGTCACGTTGCAGGCTTACAACAACGCTGTTGCAGCTTTGCAAGTTAAAAGCGTTGTAATCCCCTATCCGCGCGAAAACTTGTCGGGTTCGATTTCCAGTTCGGACAATCGCTTGCGCAGCGTATTGCGATTGATTCCGAGCATTTGCGCGGCTTTCAGCTGGTTTCCGCCGGTCTTTGCCAGGGCGTGCCGGAAGACTGGTCGCTCGAGTTCGGCAAGCGCCTCCTGGTAAAGGTCGCCATCCGAGAACCCCGCCTGCTCCAGCCAGTTGCTGATCAGCGCACCAATATCGCGATCACCGCTTCGGCTTGCGTTGCGCGGCGCATCGTCGATGACGGAACGGACGGTTTCCGCATCGATCACATCCTTGCGCGCCAGAAGAGCTGCGCGATAGATGAGGTTCTGCAACTCGCGCACATTTCCGCGCCACTGCTGCTCGGCCAGCAGCTTCGCGGCCTCGTCGCTCAACGATTTTTTCGGCAGGCCTTCATTGGCTGCGCGTGTCAGGAAATGCCGCGCCAGCGGTGCAACGTCGTCTCGTCTGTCGCGCAAGGGTGGTAGTTTTATCGGCACGACGTTGAGACGGTAGTAGAGGTCTTCGCGAAAACCGCCGTTTGCTATCAGCGGCAAGAGGTCGCGATTGGTCGCAGCAACAATGCGCACGTCGACAGCGATTTCATCACTCCCGCCGACGCGGCGAATGCGGCCCGATTGCAGAGCGCGCAACAGGCGCGTCTGCGCTTCGGCGGGCATGTCGCCAATTTCGTCCAGGAACAGCGTGCCGCCATGCGCCTGCTCGAACTTGCCGATGGAGCGTGCGGTTGCGCCGGTGAAGGCGCCCTTTTCATGGCCGAACAGCTCGCTTTCGATAAGTTCACGCGGGATTGCGGCCGTGTTGACCGGAACGAACGGGCCGTTTTTGCGCGCGCCGAGATTATGAATAGCCTCCGCCACCAGTTCCTTGCCGGTGCCGCTTTCGCCCAGCACCAGGACCGTCAGATCGTTGTTCAACACACGGGTTATCAGGCGATAGACATCCTGCATCGCCTGGCTGCGACCGATCAGCGGCAAGCCATCGCCAAGGTCATCCGTCCCCGAGACGGCAGTCTTGCGGCTTTCCACCGCCTGGAGCGTGGCGCGCACCAGTTCATCCAGATCGAACGGTTTGGGAAAATATTCGAATGCACCGCGGTCCGTTGCACGTACCGCAGTATCCAGCGTGTTCTGCGCCGAGAGGATAATAACCGGCATTTCCGGATAAGTTTCGCGAACGGCGCCAAGGGTTTCGATACCGTCGCCGTCCAGCAGCATGACGTCAGTCAGCATGACACCGTATGCGCTTTGGGATAGCGCGGCATCGCGGCCCGCCACAGTATCGGATGTATCGACCTCGAACCCCTCGTCCTCCAGCGCAGTGCGGATGACCATGGCGATGGCATTGTCGTCTTCTACCAGCAAGGCGCGGTGTGCCATTCGAATTCCCCTACCCTACGCTATTGTCAGCGAGCCATTGGCAGGTGGATGCGGAAATGCGTCCACCCCCCGGCCTCGTCGCGTTCGTGACTGACACGCCCGTCCATGTCGCGAACCAGTTTTTGCACCAGGGCAAGACCGAGGCCCTGCCCGTTCGTCTTGCTGGTCACGAATGGTTCGAAAATATCGTCCCGGATCGATGGGTCGATACCGGGGCCGTTGTCGCTTACCTGGATTTCTATCGGCAATTTCACCGGACGCCCAAGCCGGAAAACGTTCATCACGATGCCGCTGACAAAACGCGTGCGCACGGTAAGCTGCGGCGCAACCACATCGCTGCAGGCGTCGCGCGCATTGGCCATCAGGTTGACCAGCACCTGAACCAGCGCCCCTTCATTGGCGAGAACGGGTGGCAGAGAAGGATCGAATTCCTCGCGCCAGGCGACGCTGGCATCGCTGGAAATGCGCACGGTTTCAAACGCCCTGTGAATGGCCTCGTGCAGATTGATCGGGCCAACCGGCGCTGCCCGTTCGCGACCAAGGCGCTGCATTCGGTCGATCAACTGGGCGATACGATCCACTTCGTCGGCGATCAGTCCGGTCAGGGCCTTCTCGCTATCTCCCAACTTGCGCCCCAGCAATTGCGAGGCACCACGGATTGCAGCCAAGGGGTTCTTGATTTCATGGGCCAGCACCGCGGGTCCGCGCAATTGGCCACGCCGTTCGTGATCCTCGAACCGCTCTCCCTGGCTGGCATCGGACAGCGTTGCCATGCGCCAGCCGGGATGGTTCGATAGCGTTGACATCGTGATATTGACGCGCAGGTCACGGGTCCCGACTTTCGCATCCACTCCCCGCGCTGTCAGCTGCGTATCCGTTTCGCGAAGGCGATCCATAAGGCCCGGGCGGGCGAATGTGACGATATCGAGAAAGGATTTGCCTTCCATTCGCCGCGTGCTCAGGCCCAGCAGGCTTTCGGCGGCGGGATTGGCCTCTTGGATCACATGATCGGGCGAGAGCAACAGCATGCCGAAGCTAAGGCCATTGATCTGTTCGCGCGCGGCGGGAAGCGCGGGATCGCGCTCGCTCACGCGGCGCGACGCCTCAGGAACGGCTCGTAGAAACGTTCCAGCTCGCCCAGCACCTGCGCGCTGTCGTCGATGAAGTTCACCTTGTTGCGAAAATCGGCGCTGCCGTGCATCCCCTTGGTGTACCACCCCAGGTGCTTGCGCGCGATCTTTACGCCCACGTCGTCGCCGTAATGCGCCAGCATCGCGTTATAATGCTCGGTTACGTTCTCGTATTGCTCATCGAACGACGGGGTCTCCAGCACATCGCCAGTTTTCCACCAGTGCATCACCTGCCCCAGCAGCCACGGCCTGCCATAGGCGCCGCGCCCGATCATCAACCCGTCTGCGCCAGATTGGTCGAGCGCGGTAGCGGCATCCTGGATGGTGCAGATATCGCCATTAACGATTACCGGGATGGAGACGGCATCTTTCACCTTGCGGATAAAGGACCAGTCTGCGCTGCCCTTGTACATCTGGTTGCGCGTGCGGCCGTGGACGGTGATCATCTTCACGCCAAGGTCTTCTGCAATGTGGCTGAGTTCAGGCGCGTTGAGGCTGGCATGGTCCCAGCCCATGCGCATCTTTACCGTCACCGGAACCGATACGGCCTTCACTGTCGCTTCCATCAGCTTTGTCGCCAGTCCCACCTCGCGCATCAAGGCGCTGCCAGCCAGCTGGCCCACAACCTTGCGCACCGGGCAACCGAAATTGATATCGATCACCGCCGCGCCATTGTCTTCCTGCATCTTGGCCGCCTCGGCCATGGAAGCGGGATCGCAACCGACAAGCTGCATCGACACAGGATCCTCGATCGGCGCCCATGCGGCTTTCTGGATCGACTGGCGCGATTCGCGAATGGCCGCCTCGCTGGCGATCATCTCCGTCACGTTTAGGCCCGAACCATAGCGGCGCACCAGCGTGCGGAACGGCAGGTCGGTCACGCCGGTCATCGGGGCGAGCACGACTGGGCAATCGATCCGCACCGGACCGATATCGATGGGCGTAACCGCCGGGGGAGTAGGTAGCTGTGTCTGGGTCATCATGGCTGGTGCCTAAAATATAGGCAGGCGCATAGTGGATTGCGAGGCCCGCCTCAAGCGGCTAGCGCGCGGCTGTGAATATCAGCACCACCTCACCCCCGTCTCAGCCAAAGCTGGCCGCCGTTGTCGTGGCCGCTGGTGAGGGCCTGCGTGCGGGACAGCCTGTGCCCAAGCAATTCGCCTCCTATCGCGGCTCCAGCGTGTTGCGCCGGTCAGTCGAAGCCTTGCTGAAAGGCGGAGTAAACCGGTTTGTCGTCGTCATTCCGAACGGCGCGGAAGACATTGCGCACACATGCCTGGCGGGCATCGCCAACGTGTCCGTCGTAACAGGCGGATCGACGCGGCAGGAAAGTGTAGCGTGCGGACTGGAGGCGCTCGCTTGCGACGCGCCGGACATCGTGTTGATCCACGATGCAGCACGCCCCGATTGCCCCGCGGCAGTGATCGCCCGGCTGAGTAAAGCGCTGGAAACAAGTCCGGGAGCAGTTCCGGTGCTGCCGGTGGTCGATTCCATGATTGTGGCGGATGGCGGGTTCATGGCGGAGAACGCCAGGCGGGAGGCCCTGCGCCGCGTGCAGACTCCGCAGGCTTTTCGCTACGAGGCGATCCTGACGGCCCATCGCGCATGGGCCGGAGCGCCTGCTGCCGGGGACGATGCGCAAGTGCTGCGTGCCGCCGGCGGCGATGTAGCCTTGGTGGAGGGTGACGAACGCCTGAAAAAACTTACCTTTGCGGAGGATTTCATGGACCACGAGAAACCTGCCCTGCCCGTTCGCGTCGGCTCCGGCTACGACGTGCACCGCCTTGTTGCGGGCGAGGAATTGTGGCTGTGCGGCGTAAAGGTGGATCATGACAAGGGCCTTGCGGGCCATTCCGATGCCGACGTGGGGCTTCATGCTGTGGTCGACGCCATTCTCGGCGCGGTTGCCCAAGGCGATATCGGCCAGCATTTCCCACCCAGCGATCCACAATGGAAAGGCGCTCCGTCATCCCGGTTCGTGGAACATGCGGTGAAGCTGGCGGACGAAGTGGGCTACGCAGTTGGCAATGTCGACCTGACGCTGATTTGCGAGGCGCCCAAGATTGGCCCCCATCGGGATGCCATGCGCGCACGACTGGCGGAACTTCTGGGAGTGGCGGAGGGTTCTGTCAGCGTGAAAGCAACGACAACCGAGAAACTTGGCTTCACCGGGCGCGGCGAAGGCATTGCGGCGCAGGCCATGGCGACTATGGTAGCGCGATCATGACTGACGCGTTGCTTCCCAAGGATATCGTAGATCTCGCCCGCCGCGTGGTGGAGGAGAACGCCGCTGCCGGTCGCACGATTGCGCTGGCGGAAAGTTGCACTGGCGGCCTTGTTGCCGCCGCGCTTACCGAAATACCCGGCAGCTCTGCCGTGCTCGATCGCTCCTTCGTCACCTATTCCAACGCTGCCAAGCAAGGCGAACTGGGCGTTGCCAGCGACATTATAGAGGCGTTCGGCGCGGTGTCGGTTGCCTGCGTCTACGCCATGGCACGCGGCGCACTGGATCGCAGCGGTGCGGACATCGCCGTTGCCATCAGCGGCATCGCCGGTCCGGATGGCGGAACTGACGGCAAGCCGGTGGGCACCGTGGTGTTTGCGCGGCTGGAGAAGGGGCAGGAAAAGCCCGAGGCGGAGGAACGCCTGTTCGCAGACACCGGTCGATCCGGCGTGCGCGCTCAGGCGACGCTTTGTGCGCTGGAACTGTTGCTGCCGTAGAGCTCGTGCGCGCGTTTCTCGAACGCGTCCACCATCTTGCGAAAAGCGCGGTCGATATACTGGCCCGCCAGTGTTTCGAACATGATGTTCTTGAAGCTGAAATCGACAGCGAAATCGATCTCGCAACAATTCTCGCCACAATTGCGGAAGGTCCAGTTGTTATCGAGGTCGCGCAGCGGCCCGTCGATGTAGTGGACATTGATAGTGTGCGGTCGATCCTTCACCACCGTCGAGGTGAACTTCTCGCGCAGGGCCTTGAAACCCACCAGCATATCCGCGGTCATCTGCGTATCGCTGTCCTTGCGCACGCGTGTCGCGACGACCCAGGGGAGGAATTCCGGGTATTTGTCGACATCGGCCACAAGGTCGAACATCTGCTCTGCCGTGTAGGGCAGTCGGTGCGTCTCACGAATAGATGGCATCAGGCTCCGCGCCCTTCCTTCGCAGCCTGCCTTTTTGCGCTTTGGGCCAGCTTTGCTTCTCGTGCCGCGCGCATTTCGGCAAAATCCTCGCCCGCGTGATAGCTGGAGCGTGTCAGCGGCGTGGCGGCAACCTGCAGGAAGCCCTTGGCGCGTGCGATCGAACCGAATGCGTCGAAAGCCTTGGGCGTGACGAAATCTTCCACCTTGGCGTGCTTCGGCGTGGGCTGGAGATACTGGCCCATGGTGATGAAATCGACGTCCGCACTACGCATGTCGTCCATCACCTGATGAACTTCCAGCCGCTGCTCTCCGAGCCCCAGCATGATGCCGGACTTGGTGAAGATCATCGGGTCGTGACTTTTTACCTCTTCCAGCAACCGCAATGAGGCATAGTAGCGCGCGCCAGGGCGGATCGTCGGATACAGGCGCGGAACGGTTTCCAGGTTGTGATTGTACACATCCGGCCCGGCCTCGCAGATAGCCTCCACCGCGGCGCGCATCTTGCCGCGAAAATCGGGCGTGAGGATTTCGATAGTCATGTTCGGCGCTTCACGCCGCAACGCCTTGATCACCTTAACGAACTGCCCTGCCCCGCCATCGGGCAGGTCATCGCGGTCCACGCTGGTGATGACGATATGCTCCAGCCCCATCTTGGCCGCCGCGACCGCCGTATTCTCCGGCTCCATCGGATCGACCATGCGCGGCATGCCCGTCTTCACGTTGCAGAAGGCGCAGGCGCGCGTGCACACATCGCCAAGGATCATCACGGTGGCGTGCTTCTTGCTCCAGCACTCGCCGATGTTCGGGCACGCCGCCTCCTCGCACACGGTGTTGAGGTTCAGCTCCCGCATCAGCTTTTGCGTTTCGTGGAAACCCTTGCTGGTGGGCGCGCGGACGCGAATCCAGTCTGGCTTGCGCTGACGGGCGGGGCGTTCGCCTTCGGGCTCTGGTGCGGTGGAGAGATCGTTCATATCGTTGCTCACTTAGGAGCACGCCCCGCGTGGGGCAACCCGGCAATGCGCCCTGCCCCCTTGCCGAATCTGCAAAATCGCGCCAGCGGTCGCGGGATGAAAAGTTTTGACGAATTGCTCGAAGGCTATGCCCGCTTCCGATACGGCGATTGGCAAGAGCAGCATAATCGCTGGGAACAGCTGAAAGAGGGCCAGTCGCCCAGGGTGATGGTGATCGCCTGTTCCGACAGCCGGGTGGACCCCGCCCAGATTTTCGACGTGTCACCCGGAGAGATTTTCGTGGTGCGCAACGTCGCTGCACTGGTGCCTCCGTTCGAAACGACACCCGGCCAGCACGGTGTATCCGCAGCGTTGGAATTTGCGGTGCAATTCCTGAAAGTCAGTTCGGTCGTGGTGATGGGCCACGGCATGTGCGGTGGCTGCCAGGCGGCGCTGACGCAGGATCTGCATGGCAAGAAGCTTGGCGAAGGCGGCTTTGTGGCCAACTGGATCGACATGCTGGACGACGTGCGCGAACCCATTGCCGCAGACCACGGCACCACCGGCCGCAAGGCAGAGCGCGCGATGGAACTGGCGGCGGTAAAGGTGAGCATTCGCAACCTGCGCACCTTCCCATGCGTGAAGGAGAAAGAAGCGTCGGGCGAGCTAACCGTGCGCGGTGCCTATTTCGCGATTTCGGATGGTGTCCTGCACTTGCTGGATGAAGACAGCGGCGAGTTCAGGGCGGCTTAGACGGCTCGTCTGCATAGAACCCCAAGCAGACAGTTGAGGCGGTTCGTCGAAACCAGATCCTTCCGAGAGGCTGCCGCTGTTAGGCACCTTGCCTTTACTCTAGCGGAGATCATCGGATGCCGACGCCCAGACAATCTAAACCGATGAGGTTGGCCATTGTGATGGTGCTTGTCGCAATTCTCGCCGTGGTCCTCTTTCAGGTGGCCTAGGCGCACACACGCCAAACCTGGCAACTCGTGTCCGAAAGCCAGCCCAACAGCGGACGAATTCAAGCTCTTGCCTTCCCCCGCTCCCCCAGCCATGTAGCGCGCCATGCCGGAAGCAGAACTCAAGAACATCGCCCTCCTGATCGACGCGGATAATGCCAGCCATCATGGTATCGATCCGGTGCTCACCGTGCTCGCCGAACTGGGGCAGGTGAATATCCGCCGCGCCTATGGCAACTGGGCCAAGCCCGCACTTTCAAACTGGAACAAGATTTCCCACCGCTTCGGCCTGCAACCAGTGCAGCAGTTTGATCTCACCAAGGGCAAGAACGCCACCGATATCGCCATGACCATCGACGCCATCGACCTGCTGAATGCAGGCAAGGTGGATGGCTTTGGCATCATGAGCAGCGACAGCGATTTTACCCCGCTCGTTACCCGGCTGCGGCAGGATGGGCTGATCGTCTATGGCTTCGGAAGCGAGAAAGCGCCCGAGGCATTCAAGACGGCCTGCACGCGCTACATCGATATTGACCAGCTGATCCGCACCAATTCCTCCGACGAGAAGAACGGTTCGGCCAATGTGCTGGACAAGGATCTGGTGGACCTGCTGGGCGATGCGTGGAAGGCCGCCAGCCGCGATGACGAAGGGTACGCCCGGCTGCAGGAGGTGGGACAGATCGCCGGAAACCGCTCCAGCTTCGACGTGCGCAATCACGGGTTCAAACGCTTGTCCGACCTGATGCGAGCGGCCAGCGACAACTTCAAGATGGAACGTCGCGACGACAAGCAGCTTTATGTGAAGCGCCTGCGCTAGGAACGCGCCCGCGCTTTCCTACCCTGCCCCGCCTTCCGCATGGCGATTGTCATGCGTAGCTGCCATCAAAATCCATCGCGAATGTATTGCGCTGCGGGGCCTAACTTCCGGTTTAGCAACGGGAAACGGCCGAAGGGAATTTTCGTCCCTGGACAGTGTTCCATGTGTTCCACATTAGCTGCCGGATTCCACGCCTCGGCACGTTTTTGCGTCTCGCCCGTTGCTGGGGAAACGAAACATTGGAGACAACAGGGCGATGGTCGACAAATCCGAGAAGTTCAATTGGCTGGTGCGCCTGGGCTATTTCAGCCGCGCAATCCTGTATTCGGTACTGGGCCTTATCGCCCTCACCAGCGCGCAGCAGATTGCCCAGGGCACCAACGGTATTTTCCAGGCAATCGAGAACTATCCGGCGGGAACGATAATCCTGTGGATCATGGTGGTCGGCCTGACAGCCTATGCCCTGTTCCGCTTCTGCTCGCCCCTGTTCGATATCGAGAACAACGGGTCCGACAAGAAAGGCTGGGCCAAGCGCATCGGTCATGCCGGTAGCGGTATCGGTCACCTTGCGCTGGCCTACTCTGCCTACAAGTTCGCCAGCAGCGAAGGTAGCGGCTCGGGCAGTTCCGGTGGCAGCGATTCCGGTAGCGGCTCTGGCGGCGGCGCGCAGGAAGCGGCCTCCGGTGTCCTGTCGATGGATTTCGGTGGCACCGTGATCGGCATCCTCGGCCTCATCTTCTTCATCGTTGCAATCTTCCAGGCCAAGAAAGGCATCAGCGGAGATTTCATGCACCGCATCAGCGGCCAGGCTCCATCCGCCACACGCTGGCTGGGTGGCGCCGGTTTCCTGGCGCGCGGCGTGGTTTACGCGGTTATCGGCTGGTCGCTGTTCAAGGCAGGCTTCATGTCGGCGGGCGCGCAGCAGGTTAAGACGCTTGGCGATGCGGTTGCCAGCCTTGCCGGTGAAGGTTTCATCTTCACGCTTACGGCGATCGGCCTCCTGCTGTTCGGCATCTTCAGCCTCATCCTTGCCCGCTACCGGATCATTCCGGATCTTGACAAGGACGCCGGAGTGCCCAGCTTCCGCGCATGAATTCCGCATCAACTCATCCCAGCACGGAGGCGCGCGGAGCCAAACACGCGCGCCTCCACCGCATGGTTATGGAAAAGCATGTCTGTCCCTATGGCCTGAAGGCAAAGTGGCTGCTGGAACGAAACGGTTACGAAGTTGAAGATCACTACCTTACGACGCGCGAAGAGACCGACGCATTCAAGGACAAGCATGACGTCAAGACGACGCCGCAGGTCTTCATCGGGGACGAGCGCATCGGCGGGTATGACGCGTTGCGCGCCCATTTCGGCAATCCTCCCAAGGATGACAGCGAAGTAAGCTATACGCCTGTACTGGCAGTTTTCGCAGTCGGTCTTGGCCTCGCGCTGGCATTGAGCTGGTGGAGTTTCGGAACGCCGCTTACCATCCGCGCAGCAGAGTGGTTCGTCGCCTTTTCGATGGCGATGCTGGCCATGCTCAAGCTGCAGGACGTGGAGCAATTCTCCACGATGTTCCTGGGCTATGACCTGCTGGCGAAGCGATGGGTACCCTACGCCTACCTCTATCCCTTTCTCGAGGCAGGTGCCGCAATCCTTATGGCGGGCCGGTTGCTGCCGTGGCTGTCTGTCCCGATTGCCCTGTTCATAGGCACGATCGGCGCGACAAGCGTGATCTACGCCGTCTACATCCAGAAACGCGAGATCAAATGCGCATGCGTTGGGGGCAGCGCAAACGTTCCGTTGGGTTTTGTCTCGCTGACTGAAAACCTTGCGATGGTCGCTATGGCCATCTGGATGGTGGTGCGACCAATCGCCTTGTGAGCATCATGCGCCGCAATTGACCGCGCCCGTGCCCTGATAGATCACCCGGTCCCAGCGGTCCCGCAGCCATACGGTGCCCTCGTAAAGAACGGCTCCGCCATCGCCAATTTGCTCTCCGGCCTGCTTGTCGTCGATCTCAAGTCGCAGGGAATATTCACGGCCGTTGTAGAAGGAGCGGGTTCCCGCCGGCAATTCCCGCGAACCAGGGTCCGCTGCAAATCGCAGGACATCGCCATCGACTTTTACAAAGGCATCCACCTCGCGGGCAATCACCCGCGCGCCCATGCTCGTTCCGGGAGCGTATGAACATGCAAGGCCGAACAGATCGTTCGCCTCGATATCGGGATACAGGATCGGCTCCGGCACGACTTCGATCAAGGGTGGCGCTGTGTCATTGGCATTGCGCACGCTCTCGACGACGGCGCGATCTTCTTCTGCCCGTTCCGCATCGCTAATATCATCGCCGCAGGATGCTATCGCCAATCCCGCCAATATGATGACAGGCAGTTTCATCAATGCCTCCCAAACAGTTTCTCAACGTCCGACATGGACAGTTTCACCCATGTTGGACGCCCATGGTTGCATTGTCCTGAACGCGGCGTTGCCTCCATCTCACGCAGCAAGGCATTCATCTCTGCGACATTCAGCGTACGCCCGGCCCGCACAGAGCCATGGCAAGCCATCGTGGCGAGCACATGTTCTATCTTCTCACCCAGCAACAGCGATGCCCCGTGCTTGGCGAGATCATCGGCAAGATCAGTTAGCAGCTTGTCCGGATCAGCGCGTTTGAGAGTTCCCGGCAAGGCGCGCACCAGCATCGCCCCTGGCCCGAAGCGCTCGATCAGCAAGCCAAGCTTGGCGAAATGATCGATCTGTTCCTCCAGCCTGTCGCAAGCAGTCTCGTCCATTTCCACCACTTCCGGCATGAGCAGGGCCTGGCTTGCGGCAACCTTGTCCTCTGCCCCCGCTGCGCGCAGGCGTTCAAGCACGATACGCTCGTGCGCGGCGTGCTGGTCCACCAGCACCAGTCCATCGGCGGATTCGGCAACTATATAGGTGTTGGCGACTTGCCCGCGTGCAATTCCAAGGGGAAATTGCTCCGCATTCTCGGGCAGCGCTTCTGCCGCCTCCGCGCGGCCCTGCGGCGCCGCCGCGACATCCGCCCCGCCTTCCCAGCCAATGCGCGGTTCCGCGACGTGCGAATGGGAAGGCGAAGTCCAGTCGCGCCCGGAAAAGATCGAGCGCATTGCCGGGGCAATCTCTTCGCGGACAGGTTCAGCCTGCCAGCGCCCCATCGCTCCAGAATCCGGTGCCTGCGCACTGCGCCTGTCACCTGTCGATAGCGCATGGCGTAGGCCTGACACGATAAAGCCGCGCACCGCCGCCGCATCCCGAAACCGAACCTCGGTCTTCGCGGGATGCACGTTCACGTCCACATCCCCGAAAGGGATTTCGAGGAACAGCGCCAGCACCGCATGACGATCGCGCGCCAGCATCTCGGCGTAGGCACCGCGCACGGCACCCGTCAGCAAACGGTCTTTCACCGGGCGCCCGTTGACGAACAAATACTGATGATCCGCTACCCCGCGATTGTAGGTCGGCAGACCAGCCACGCCGGTTAGGCGCATCATGCCCTCACCGCTCGGACGCTCGAGCTCGATGGAAACGCCATTGTCCGCAAGTTCGCGCGCGACGATCTGTGCCACGCGCGATACGGTGCTTTCTCCAGCCTGCACGGCAAAAATGCGCCTGCCGCCATGTTCGAAAGTGAAGCCGATATCGGGACGGGCCATGGCAAGGCGCTTCACCACGTCCTGGCATGCGGCGTATTCGCTCCTCGGCGTGCGCAGGAATTTGCGACGTGCTGGAATCTTGGCGAAAAGATTTTCGACTCGCACCCGTGTCCCAGGCGGCAGGGGAGCCGGGCCTTCGTCCACCAGGGAACCATGATCGACCACCCGGCGCCAGCCCTGCTCGGCCCCGCGTGGACGACTTTCCAGGGTCAGTCGCGATACGCTGCCGATGGAAGGAAGCGCTTCTCCCCTGAAGCCGAGGGTCCCGACCTGCTCTATGGCGTCATCCGGCAGTTTCGAGGTCGCATGTCGTTCAAGCGCGAGTGACATCTCCTCTGGCGACATGCCGCAGCCATCGTCGGTTATCTGGATCGAACTCGAGACCTCCCTCGGCAATTGTCACCGTGATCCGCGTCGCGCCCGCGTCGATGGCATTTTCCAGCAATTCCTTGAGTGCGGAGGCCGGACGCTCTACAACCTCGCCAGCGGCGATGCGGTTTATGAGAGTCTCTGGAAGTCGGCGAATTTGCGGCATTTGGGCACCTTATCGATCACTCGCCGCATTTTCGAGGCGAACCGCGACAAAACTGTGCCTTTGTCGACAAATTTTTTGGCCTTTATCTTTATGAAGCGCTAAAGACGCGCCACTTTTCGGACACCTTAGGCGGATGCGCGGAGTCTCTCCGTGACGAAGCTCACCTAAAATACGGATTTCTCGATGGGCTCTTTCTTTTCTAATCTTTTCAAGTTCGGCTCCCAAAATATGGCCATCGACCTGGGTACGGCCAATACGCTGGTCTATGTGCAGGATCGCGGCATCGTGCTGAACGAACCATCCGTGGTCGCCATTGAAACGCTGAACGGTGTGAAGCGCGTCAAGGCGGTCGGCGAAGATGCGAAAATGATGATGGGCAAGACGCCCGACAGCATCGAAGCCATCCGCCCGCTGCGCGATGGCGTGATCGCCGATATCGAGATCGCGGAAGAGATGATAAAGCACTTCATCCGCAAGGTGCACAACAAGCGTACTCTGCTGCGCTACCCCGAAATCGTGATCTGCGTTCCTTCCGGCTCCACTTCGGTGGAGCGCCGCGCCATTCGCGATGCCGCCAGCAATGCCGGTGCTTCGGAAGTATTCTTGATACTGGAACCGATGGCGGCCGCTATCGGTGCCGATATGCCGGTGACCGAACCGGTCGGCTCCATGGTCGTCGATATCGGCGGCGGCACCACCGAAGTGGCCGTGCTTTCGCTGCGAGGCCTCGCTTATACCACCTCGGTTCGCACCGGTGGCGACAAGATGGATGAAGCCATCGTCTCCTATGTTCGTCGCCACCATAATCTGCTGATCGGCGACGCCACGGCAGAACGTATCAAGAAGGACTACGGCATTGCCACGGTTCCCGAGGATGGCGTTGGTGAAAGCATCATCATCAAGGGCCGCGATCTTGTGAACGGCGTGCCCAAGGAAATCACGATCAACCAGGCGCATATCGCTGAAGCTCTTTCGGAGCCCATCGGTGCCATCGTGGAAGGCGTGCGTATCGCGCTGGAAAACACCGCGCCGGAACTGGCGGCCGACATCGTCGATCAAGGGATCGTGTTGACGGGCGGTGGCGCGCTGATCCGTGGCCTCGACGATCATATCAAGGAAGAGACTGGCCTCCCTGTCAGCATTGCCGAAGATCCTCTCCTCTGCGTGGCAATCGGCACAGGCAAGGCAATGGAAGACCCGATCTTTCGCGGCGTGTTGATGACCGCGTAATCGAGACAAATTCGGGAGGTAACGGCGGTTATGGCGCCGCCATCGGCAAACAGATCAGGTTCGAATAAGAGGGCGCAGCTAGGGCTGTTCGCCGGATACCTTGCTGCCGGCCTTGGCGCGGCTCTGGGAATCCTCCTGCTCGCCATCTCGCTCTGGCGACCAGAAACATTCAACGGCCTGCGATCCATGGCCAGCGATGCCGCTGCCCCAGTCGGGGAAGTGGGTGCTGCTGGCCGCGTGGGGTCGCGCAATTTCTTCGAGGCCATCGCCGGCTATTACAACGCTGGCAGCAAGAATGCGGAACTTGAGGAAGAAATAAAGATCGCCCGCGTGCGGTTGGTAGAGGCGCGCGCGCTCGAGCAAGAGAACGAGCGTCTGAAAGCCGTCCTGGGCTTGTCCGATGGCGATGTCGTCCCGGTGACGGCCGCCAGGCTGATCGGCTCGACTTCCACAAGCACGCGGCGTTTTGCCTATCTCTCGGCCGGCACCAGCGATGGTGTGGCGCCGGGCATGCCGGTCACATCGCCTCTCGGTCTGGTCGGACGCGTGCTCGAGGCAGGCTCCAATACTTCGCGGGTGTTGCTGTTGACCGATACGGACAGCGTCGTGCCTGTGCGACGGGCGA
Source organism: uncultured Alphaproteobacteria bacterium (assembly GCA_963783265.1). Classification (GTDB taxonomy): domain Bacteria; phylum Pseudomonadota; class Alphaproteobacteria; order Sphingomonadales; family Sphingomonadaceae; genus Alteraurantiacibacter. The sequence continues at coordinate 730,713 of CAWAMU010000010.1, forward strand.
CGGATAACACGGTCGCTTTTGCCGAAGGCCGCGCAGACGGCTCTTTGCGCATTCGCTTGATAAATCTGGGCATCAACCCTCTTGAAGTAGGGGACATCTTCGTGACGTCCGGCGCGGGTGGGATGTTTCATCCGGGTACTGCTGTCGCGATGGTCAGCGAAATCACCGATGACGGAGCAATCGGCCAACTGCTCAGCAATCCGGCAGCAACCGATGTGGTGATCGTGAAACCGGTTTGGCAGGGCCAGTTGATCGATACGATGGGAGATCCCCTCGAACCAGACCAAGCTGAAGAATAATGGAAAGGCTGGCCCCCAGCGCGCGGCGTGATGCCTATGGCAGCAAGATCAATCGGGCCCATTCGCCCGTCCTGGCGTATGGCGTTCCCTGGCTTACATCGATACTGGGATCGCTGACGCCCCTGCTGCCGGTTATCGCGCCTGCCCCCATCCTGCCGCCACTTGGCTTTCTGATCATGCTGGCCTGGCGGCTGGCAAGACCGGGCCTCTTGCCCATGTGGGCAGGATTGCCGCTCGGTTTTATCAACGATCTGTATTCCGGTCAGCCTTTCGGCAGCGGCATCCTGCTATTCTCGCTCACCATGATCGCACTTGAATTGATCGAATTGCGTTTTCCCTGGCGGAGCTTTTGGCAGGACTGGCTGATCGCATCCACGTTCATCCCGATCTACTTGCTGGCTAGCGCTTTGTTTTCGGGCGCAGAAATCAATCTGGAGCGATTGCCAATTCTCATCCCCCAGGTCTTGCTTTCCGTCATTGCGTTTCCAATTGTAGCCAAGATGATTTCCCTGCTCGACAATATGCGACTGACACGCGTGAGGCGGATAGGCTGAGCCATGGATCGCAAACTTACGTCTAATTCACTCAAGGAACTCTTCGACAGACGCAGCTTCGTTATCGGCTCGGTACAGGGCGGCGTCGGATTGCTGCTGGCCGCGCGCATGGGCTACATTGCCGTCGCCGAGAACGAGAAATACGAGATGGAGGCGGAGAGCAATCGCGTCAATCTCAGCCTGATCCCCCCGCGCAGGGGTTGGATCCTCGACCGCAACGGTTCTCCCCTCGCCTCCAACCGCGCGGACTTCCGCGTCGACATCATCCCGGAACGGCTCAAGGACCCGGAGAATACCGTAGAAGTTCTGGGCGATCTGCTCGAATTTACCGACGCGGAAAAGGCCGATCTGCGCGACAGGCTCAATGATTCGGCAGGTTTTGCCGCGGTGCCTGTTTCCAACGGTCTGGACTATGAGAAGTTCGCCGCCGTCAGCGTGCGTATTCCCGAATTGCCGGGCGTAATTCCCCAGCGCGGCTTTTCACGCTTTTACCCCACCGGTGCCTCTGTCGGGCACCTGATCGGCTATGTCGGCGCGCCCAGTCGCGAGGAGTATGAAGAAGAGCCGCAGCCGCTTTTGCTCACCCCCGGTTTCAAACTTGGCAAGGACGGTATCGAAAAGCAGTTCGAGCAGCGCTTGAGAGGTGAACCGGGCGCACGCCGCGTGGAAGTGACCGCTTCAGGCCGGATCGTGCGTGATCTCGAAACCCGCGACGATGTTCAGGGGCAGGCTATCCAGCTGACTATCGACGGCCCTTTGCAGGATTATGCGGCACGCCGGATCGGCCTGGAGTTGGGTTCCGTCGTGGTTATGGATTGCCTCTCCGGCGAGTTGCTGTGCATGGCATCCATGCCCAGTTTCGATCCCAACAGTTTTTCCGACGGCATTGGCCGGGTCGAATTCGCAATGCTGCGCGAAAACGATCGTGTTCCGCTGCGCAACAAGACGCTCAAAGGCCTTTATCCGCCTGGCTCGACCATCAAGCCGATGCACGCCATGGCCTTCATGCATGAGGGTGTGTCGCCAGATGAATCCATCATTTGCGGAGGTGGCCGACGGATAGGAAATCGCTTCTTCAATTGCTGGAGCAACCATGGCCGCGTCGATATGGCCAAAGGTATCTACCAGAGTTGCGACAGCTACTTCTATCACTTCGCACAACAGGTCGGGTTCGATAAGGTCGCCGATTATGCGAGGCGATTTGGCCTGGGACAGGAATTCGATTTACCGGTTGCCAGCCAGTTTTATGGCACTGTGCCCGATCCCGCATGGAAGCTGGAAAAGTACGGTTCCGAGTGGCAACCCTACGATACGGTGAACGCTTCGATCGGCCAGGGGTATTACCTTGCCAGCCCATTGCAGTTGGCGGTGATGTCTGCGCGAATCGCGACGGGTCGGATCGTCACGCCCTCGCTGATCAAGCCTAACTCTCCTCCGCAATTTGAATCGATGGACTACAGGAGCGATGAAATCGCTTACGTGCGGCAAGCGATGAGCGATGTTGTCAACGGTCCCGGCACCGCTGGCCGTGCGCGCCTGCCAATTGAAAATGTGCTTATGGCGGGCAAGACGGGCACGGCTCAGGTCGTCAGCCTCAGCGTCTCGGATGGTCGCTCTGGGCCATGGAAGTACCGCGACCACGGTCTTTTCGTGTTTTTCGCACCATTCGACAATCCGCGTTATGCGGGTGCAGTGGTCATCGAACATGGCGGCGGATCGGGTTCGGCATACCCGGTTGCTCGGGATGTGATGACCTTCTTGCTCGACCCCCAGAAAGGGCTCGACGCTCTCCACACGCTGGAGGAGCAGTGGGGCGGGACGGCGCAACAGCGGCTCGACGCGCAATACCAGAACTATGCGACAGCAGCAGGCGTAGACCTACCGCCGGCACCGCCACCAATCCGGCTTGCCGAGCAGGTGGATGCAGAGGCGCGCGCCGCCTACTCCGGACCTGAGCAGGAAAACGACCGGGTGTTTACACCGCGCGACGAAGCCAATCCCCGCGCCGATGAAACGACGACATGAGGGGCGAAATCACCCTCCCCCCAGCGATAGCGGAATTTCCGTGGCGCGTAGTGATCCCCCTCACGCTCCTTGTCGCGTTTGGCGCCGCGGTGCTGCACTCGGCCGCTGGTGGTTCAATGAGCCCTTACGCGGATTCACACCTGATCCGCTTTGCCGTGTTCTTGTTCGTGGCGCTCGTCATGTCCTATTTTCCCGAGGAGTGGGCAAAGTTGGTGGCGATACCTGGCTATGCCATCGTCCTCTTGCTGCTCTTCGCAGTGGAGGCGGTTGGCCAGCTTGGCGGGGGTAGCCAGCGATGGCTGGAGCTTGGCTTTATGCGACTGCAGCCATCGGAGCTGATGAAGCCAGGCATTGTCCTGATCATCGCGGCTTTTTACCACACCCTTCCAGTCGGGATGATCGGTAGCTGGCGCGCGTTACTCGTGCCTATCGGGCTGATCTTACTCCCCGTCGGCCTGGTGCTGCTGCAACCGGATCTTGGCACTTCGCTTGCGATTGGCTTTGGAGGGGTGGTTGTGATGTTTATCGCAGGTATTCCGCAAAAATGGTTTATCGGCGGCGGGATCGCTGCGGTGATTGCGGCGCCGATCGCCTTTTTCTTTGGCCTCCAGACATACCAGCAGCAACGCGTGCTGACTTTCCTCGATCCGGCCAGCGATCCACAAGGTAGCGGCTATCACATCATCCAGTCCAAGATTGCGATCGGATCCGGCGGGCTGGCGGGCAAGGGGTTCGGTGAAGGTTCGCAAAGCCAGCTGGATTACCTGCCAGAACCGCACACGGACTTTGTGTTTGCGACCATGGCCGAAGAATGGGGCCTGATCGGCGGCCTGTTTGTACTGCTGGTGTTCGGCATCGTGCTGCGCTGGGGCCTGCTTATCGCACGGGAAGCCCACACCCGCTTTTCGCGACTACTGGCTGGCGGCATGACAGCCACGATTTTCTTCTATGTCGCGGTGAACCTGATGATGGTGATGGGGCTCGCGCCGGTCGTGGGAATCCCGCTGCCCTTCATGAGCCATGGCGGTTCTTCGATGATGACCAACATGATCTGCGTGGGCGCGCTGATGATGGTGGAACGGTGGAACCGGCGGTCGAGTTGATCGGGTTTGTGACGCACCCCCTTTTCATGCCGGAAACAACCGCTATATGAGCGCCTCCCGGCGATTCGCAGGCGCGAATCAAAGGTACCAGCGACACTTCGCCGGTATGGACGCATAGCTCAGTTGGTAGAGCAGCTGACTCTTAATCATTACCCGCTATTTGAGATTCTCTCTTAATATCATGGGTTTACGTGTGAAAGCAAAGCGCACTGTGGTGGGTGAATGTGGTAAGCGCATGCGTGATGGCTCATACAAATCTAACGCTTCCGGCGCTTTTCCCCGACCTGCTAGCCTCCTCGATTACCTTGCCTTTCTCGGGTCCCCTTACTCTCGCTGCACCTCCCGACGGTGACGGCAATTTCGCGGAGTTTTCCCTCAAGGAAGCGATGGGGCTACCTTGCAGCCAACGATCAAAGTCAGAAAATAAGAACGCGACGGTGGCTCTTTCCGACTCTGATGAAGCCAATCTTATCCATCAAACGCCCTGCCTGTTTGGGACTAATCTTCAGGAAACGCGCAATTTCTGATCGGGTCATACACGCGAAAGGTTCCATATCGTCGTCGCCCGCCATTAGGAAACTTTACCCCATTTTAGGGTATAGGCAAATCCACGCCTACTTGGCAATCGTGCAGAGATCCCTAGATCAAGATAGACGCTATTTCGACGCGATCTCCATGCTGAAGTCCGAGCGAAAGCGGCAGGGCATCACCTAGGAACAGCTGGCGTCCCTTCTTGGCAAAAGACAGCAGTTCGTTTCGAAATATGAGTTTGGTGAACGGCGCTTGGATATTGTGGAATATGTGGACGTTGCAGCAGCCCTACACTTGAACATCCGCGATTGTCTCTAGACCCTCAAGATTCCTATTGAACCTTGAGACCGAAGCTCTATATGGGCGCCTCTCCACGCGAGAATGGATCCTTAGCTCAGTTGGTAGAGCGTCTGACTCTTAATCAGCGTGTCGTTGGTTCGAACCCAACAGGATCCACCACTTCCGACAGCCTTTCTAAAAGATCCATGCCCGTCTGCGTATCCAATGCGCATTTCGTTCAGAATTTGTGGAAGCACAGACCGCGGCTTATCTGATTTTGCACAGAAAATTTCGCGCAAGGAATAGCCAAACTTCCAAAAACTATGCATCTGTTGCTGACGAGGTCAGTGAGGAGTATAATGGGAAAACGAAGTTGGCTATTTAGCCACTGGAGAGAATTCCTTCAGTCCATTGCCTATTCGTTCTCTGTAATTTTTATGTTTTTTGAAGGATACGAGGTAGCAACCGATAACAATTTAAGGTTGACTGTTCGTCAGTTCTTCATACTTATTGTTGTACTTGGAACTTTGCTTTTCTTTGCCGACGGATTTTGAATTCGGGCTTTTTAAGGAAAGAAGTCCAAATACCAGTCCCACATTCATCGAGGGAGATGTTTCTCAAGGTTGGCGATATTTTTGACGAAACCGGCTGAAAAGCGATCGGCGTCAACGTTTTTTCGACAGCGTGGTGGATAGCGGTTTAGTAGCATCTAGGTCGCTTCATGGCATCGTTCTTGAAGAGTTTTGGCCAAACGATAGAAGTGATTGGGACGACCAAATCCGAAGCGCTCTTCCGCGTGATGCTGGACATTACGAGAGAAGAGGAAAAGGAAAACCACTACGCTTCCCAATTGGAAGCACGGCCAAAGCATCAGCAAATGGAGAAAATTTCCTCTTTGTCGCACTTGGCAAGACCAATGTCTCAAATGATGAGGTGAGCGCAAACATTGAACCTTTCGTATGCGCTGTGCGCGAAATGATTTCAGTGGCTCGGACATTGTGCGCGATGGAACCGTTAGTTATTCCGCTTATGGGTTCAGGGCTCTCCAGGGTTGGCACGAAACACTCCATTCTGGTTGACTTGATAATTTCGGCAATTTTTGAAGAAAGCCGAAAAGCTTTTGTGACACAGAGAATCACCATTGTGATTTATCCTAATATCGCTGCTAAAGTTAATCTGAAGGACCACAAGAGGATTTGGACGAATGGCTAATCGGACGGCAACCTATTTTGCATTCGATGGGCTTGGCGAAGACAACCCGACCAAATCCGATTTCCGTTACTACTCTACGATCAAGGCATGGACAGCGTCGAAACATATCGAATTCAGGTGCGCAAACAGCCACGATAAAGCCAGTGCAGTGAGGGCAACGAGTTTAATGACAACACTTAGAGCCAACATATCGAAACGGCTGTCGGTTTCGAAAAACATGGTTGTCATCATTTCGTCAGACACTCGCAAGACGGGAAGCCTTTTGTCTTGGGAGATAGAGAAAGCTGTAGACACCTACGATCTTCCCCTCCTCGTATGCGATGTGGGCTACGAAAAAATCGTACGCCCAGCGGTGTTCAGACCCAGATGGCCGAGGTCTTTGGAAGCAAGGATCGACAATCGATCGGCTAAAGCTATCCATATGCCATTCAAGAAAAATGCTATCCTCGGCGCGATAAATCGCTTCACCTTGAAGGGGGAGGCGATCGGTGGATCGCTGGTGCACTATAATGGAGAACTTCAAGAGCAATGGAACCGTGTTTGGGCAAGTAGCGGATGGTCAGCAGCGCTAGTGGTATCGACCATGCACAAATTCTAGGATTTTGTTTTACATCGGGGAACTTGGCGTTTGGATAGACCCGACTTTCGAGGTCGCGCGCCAGACGCGGGCAAGCTCCTCATCCTCAAGCACGCGGTCCCGCGCTTTCGGAGCCTCGGGCTTCGCGATCTCCTTCAGCGGGTTCGCAGCGATGTCGCCCCGCTTCACGGCCCAGCCGAACAAGACCGATGCGTAGGCGAACACGGCGCGGCAGCTGCCCTTCCGCGATACCGGAATGGCATCAATGATCGGCTGATCCCGCGATTGGCCAGAGCGGCGCGGGACCAGTCGGCATCATAGCCCCTGTCTCCGAGCAGTGCCTTGGCTCTTGGTAGCGCGTCGACCATCAACGCAGCGCCCTTGAAGTCGCTCATCCGGCCTTCGCTAAGCAGCATGACCAGAGGCCGCCCCTGGCCGTCACAGACTGCATGAAGCTTGGAGTTCAGGCCGCCTTGGTGCGTCCGATACGTCTGGGAAGAACCCCTTTTTTAAGAGGCTGGAAGCTGTTCGGTGAGCCTTGAGATGCGTGGCATCGATCATCAACTGATCCGGCTTGCCACCCTTCGCAGCCAGCGCGGCAAAGATCTTGTTGAACACTCCCACCCGGCTCCAGCGGATGAACCGGTTGTAGGTCGTCTTGTGCAGACCATACTCGCGCGGTGCATCTCGCCAGCGCAACCCGTTCCTGATCACGAAGATCATACCGCTGACGATCCGACGATCGTCAACCCGGGGCACTCCATGCGACAGAGGAAAATACAGCTCGATCCGGCGCATCTCCGCCTCCGACAACCAGATCAGATCACTCACGATAACTCCCCCTCAGGGTTGCCATTGAATCAGAATATCGTGCCCTTGGGAATCCCTTCAATAGGTCCTGAGCCTAGTTGGAGGTGAACAAAATATTTTCCTCACACGTCCGAGTATCGCACAGTTCCAAATGCGCAGTTGCTGTTTTGACTATATTGAAACAAGACTTCGCTATGACCGATGGTGGGAAAAATTCGAAATTGACGAAGATACGTCCATTGTCTCAGGAGCTACGGTTTGATCGACTTGGTCGACTAATGTGAGCGTTTGGCTACCGGATCTATTGAAATAGAGCAGGCTCTCAGCAACGCTTTTCATTTGTCGCCTGCTGGATCATAGCAGTCTGGCGCACATCTTCTTTAGACAGTCATGCTCAGTGAGTTCTTAGACAAGGCGTAGAAGCCGCTGGGCTGATTAGCAGCACGGCACATCGAACGCACCGAGAACAGAGTGTGATGCTAGGCTATGAACGAGTATCTCACTTTGCATCTCTGGCGAAATACGCGGTGGCGTTTTTAGGATGTCGCGCTTCTCGGTCACGAGATGTTAGCTCGCGCTTCAGCTGCCGGATCTAGGTATATTCGATCTATTTCCGGGTGCTGCGCAAACTGACGCTTCCACGCATACAGCGAGTGTGGACTCACGTAGAGCCGCTCTGAAACCTCTGCTACGAGGTAGCTTTGCTCGGTAACATGCGTTACGCATAGCGCTTGAACTCATCGCTGAAATTAGCTTATATATTATAGTTTTTTGTTTTTAAATTTAGGAAAGAAGGCGTGACAAAGCGAGGGGATATTAAGTAGGAGCTGAGCCTGGATAGAAATCATTCTAAATATCGAGAAAGCCGCCTAGACGGTGAGGTTAATCTGACAGATCCAATTCAGCGTAGATCTCAATCCGCACGGCATCGGCTGTGGACCCGGCATTGAGCTTCTTGAACGCGTTCGCTCGGTGGATTTCAACAGTGCGGGGAGAAATATCGAGTATTCTGGCGATATCCTTGTTCGAGTTGCTCTTCGTCAATTGAGCCAACATTTCTCGTTCACGCCGCGAAAGAGTAGATACTAACTGGGTCGCCTGGAATTAAGATTTTCTTCTTCACGACGCCGCATTTTGTGTGCTCATCGATACTTGCCGTAAGGGCATCGAGCTTTTCTGGCGCGATAGGCCAATCGAGATAATCTATCGCTCCGATCAGCATGGCGCGAACGACTGGCTCAATGACTCGGTCGCTAGAATAGAAAATCACTGGCAAGCCCCCTCGTTCACCTTTCCAGACCGCCATGTCTTTGAAGGTTTTTTCGCAACGCGGTTCGTCGTAAACGAAAACAAATCCTTCCTTTGCTTTGAACGACGCAAACTGGTTCGCCAAATCAAAGATTTCGGCATGCCACCCTGCGTCAAGCATTTGCCGTGCTAGCGTCGCCCGTCGACCCGCATCATTATCGATAATATGTGCTCGCAATGCGAAGCCTCCCTTGGATACGCAAGAATCAGTAGGGCGATTTACATAGGGAAACCTTCGCGGCCTATTAAGGGTAAATGCTTATATAACCCTATTATTCCGCTTGGGATGACACCTTGCAGCAATACGATCTGCACTGTTCCCATTCGGGTAACTCACCGATTATCAGCTATCGTCGCTTTCACACGAAAAGTAGACGGCCCGCTATTGGAGTGGTCAAGCGATGGACTGGGGAGCTGCACCGGGAGACGTTTGCTGACAAACCGCTTTCGAACGAGAGAAGGGGAAATGCAGCCTGTCTGCTACTGGGTGCTCCCGATGCTTTCGGGGATGTCTGTAAATGGGGTGATGGGGTGGACGCCCCCCGACGGCATCGATGTGCATAATGGAGGTTTTTGAACACCATTAGTGAGGAGGCGTCCATGTCGGAAGTTAGCATCATCGGGTTGGATATCGCAAAGTCTGTTTTCCAGGTTCACGGGGCCGATGCGTCGGGTCGTGCGGTGCTTCGCAAGAAGGTCAGCAGGGCGAAGCTCTTGCAGTTCTTTGGCTCGCAGCCTCCTGCCAGGTGGTCCTGGAAGCTTGCGGGGGCGCGCATCACTGGGCGCGTGAACTGGCGAAGCTGGGCCATGATGTCCGGTTGATCGCACCGGCCTACGTAAAACCGTTCGTGAAGCGCCAGAAGAACGATGCGGCGGATGCCGAAGCTATCTGCGAGGCGGCGCAGCGATCGAGCATGCGGTTCGTGCCAGTGAAAACTGAAGCACGGCAATCAGTCACGCATGCTGGTGACGGTGGCGCTCGCGAACAAGACCGCGCGCATCGGCTGGGCAGTGATGACGAAGAACTATTATTACAAGGCGCCGGAAGGAGGTAGGCGGACGAAGGAGAGTATGGCAAAACAGTCGGCGCGAAGGGACGGGAAGAACCAAGGCTTTCCACCGTGCTTTATCAGCACGCTGCGGGTGATGTGGTTCCGGTCCGCGAACTCCCTATACGGGACCGCAGCACAAAACGCTGCATCAGGAGGCCGGACAGATGGCAGTATCCGACTACGTGCTGACGTGCTCCCCTGAAATGAGACCGCTTTTTTAATAGAGTCTGACGCCAAGGAGTTGGACGATGATGAAGCGAAGCAGGTTCAACGAAGAGCAGATCATTGCGATCTTGAAGGATCAGGAAGGCGGGATGCCGACGGCGGAGGTTTTGCCGCCGCCACGGGATCAGCTCGGCGACGTTCTACAAGTGGAAGTCGAAGTTCGGCGGGCTGGAGGTATCCGAGGCCCGGCGGTTGCGATCGCTCGAGGAGGAGAACTCCCGGCTGAAGAAGCTCTTGGCCGAAGCGATGCTAGAACAATGCCGTGCTGAAGGATCTGGCATCAAAAAAATGGCAACGCCCGGCGCCAAGCGGGAAGCCGTCGTTCATGCCCGAGAGCATCACGGGGTGAGCGAGCGTCGGGCGTGTAAACTGGTTGGTGTGAGCCGCAGAGTGGTCCGTTACGAGCCGACAAGGCCGGATGACGGGGCGATGCGGCAACGGCTGCGCGAGCTGGCGGCGGAACGCCGCCGGTTCGGCTATCGCCGTCTTGGCTACCTACTGGCGCGGGAGGGCATCGACACCCAACCACAAGACGCTGCTGCGCATCTATCGCGAGGAAGGGCTGCGCGTGCGTCGCTGTGGCGGCCGCAAGCGCGCTCTGGGCACACGCAGAACAATGGTGCTTCCGGATGGTCCGAACCAACGTTGGTCGCTCGATTTCGTCTCTGACAGACTGATCTGCGGTCGGCGCTTCCGTATCCTGCCCCCAGACATGTTGCCATCCCATCAAACAACCATCATGAAGGAGCCAGACTTTACCTCTGACTGGTAACAATCAGGGGAGCACGTCAGAAGTTTCATAGCTTCCTGTAGCGAACATTCGGGTAGGATCACTAGCAATTCTTCTCCCCTGTAGCGGCAAACAATATCGGACGACCTTACTGCACCAATCAATTGGGCTGAAACATCCTTCAAAACGGCATCGCCTTTCGCATGTCCTTGTTCGTCGTTCAATTTCTTGAAGTCGTCGAGATCAATCATGACTGCCGCAGTCGACCGTTCTTTGCGTTGGGCTATTGCTGCAAAGCGCTCCAACGCATCTTCCATTTAACGACGATTATATAGGCGGTCATCGGATCACGCAGAGATTGAGTGCGAAACTGCTCGCGAAGAGATATATTTGATAACGCAAGCGAAGTCGAATCCGCCAAGGCGCGAGCGATGCGTCGGGCCATATCCACATTGTCACCGGTGCCGTCACGATCAGCAAGCCAAAAACCGACCCTCGAGCGATCATAGGCACTTCGATGCTGGCGACTTCACCGACCTAGTGTGAGCAGCAAAGAGCGGTGGGTTCTATGTCGTTTACATGGTCCCGCTTGAGAGCCCAGCAATTGACCGGCGTCAGCGAGGCCGTCGGAACGTAACCTTCAAGCATGTCACACTCATGGATAAGGTCAAGCCGGTCGCGAGAGTTGTTGAATACGTAGAGCGCACCGCCGCATCCAGGTAGCAGTCACCTGCTGGTCGACTGCAATACATAGGCAGCATGCTCGTTAGTGTCCGCTTTGCAATGTGTCCGTTAGCGCAAAGAGTTGCTCAGCCTGACGCTGTGCAGTGTTGGTTTCGTTGATTAGCCGGCGTGGTGGATAATTTGTTTGCACTTCATGCGTTCAAGTATGTCCCAATTAACAAAATATGCAACTATTGGAATCCCAGTGCAAATAAAAGCGGCGATCGTATAAGGCCTTGAGCGACATATATTCCGACGGTGCCGCACAACGACACAGCGTGCATTAAACGCGAAATAAGTCGCGCAATTTCGAAAACACGTCCTTCTTTTCTAACCGTTGCATCCTCGTATTTATCAATTTGTCGGAATAATTCCATTGACCCTGTCCTGATCGATGCATCGCAATTCTCTTAATAAGATGCATCCTCTCGCCATTTTAAGAACTCCTCTCGAGTAACCACTTGAGAAAAATAACCCTACTTGTTAACCGCACTTTTGGGAGTTAGCGACTGACCCGATCTTGGCACATGCGGTGTTCGGTGAAGGCGTCAGGAGATGGGGTAAAAGCGGCCATACCCCAAATTGCAAACGCCCCCAGCTTGCGACCAGCGACGCTTAATTGCGTTGTAAGCAACCAATCAAGCGTAGGAAGCGGTGACCTTCTGACTTCGCTTAACAGATCGTATCGCCCCACCAACAAAGCCGAAGCCAAGCAACATCATTGCCCACGTTGCCGGTTCGGGGACAGCACCGGTAGCGGTTGTATAAAGTACGGCATTTGAAAAGCCCTGCGTGTTATCGAGCGACACGTACTGAGCGCCGGCGGCGTCAAAATCGAACAGCCAGAATACAGATACGTTTCCAGCCGCGCCTGCAACGTTCCCAAAGTGAGCGCCGATCACTGTCGAGCCGTAGAGCATCTTACCAAAATCAATTTGATTAACGTTGCTAAGCGATGTAATTTTAGAGGCCGGATCGAGAGCGTCCCAATTGCCGTCAAAAGCAAAGGCACCTGGCAGTGTTGCAATCGCTTCCTGCTGATTGGCTATATCAGCAGCGCTACCATTTAAAAGGTTCCCACTATAATAACCAGCGCAAGCGACCGCGTCAGGGGTGGTCAAAGCAGGGTCACACGGCGAAACCACTGTTAGCGCTGCTTGGGCTGGAACTGCAATGCATGAAGCAGCCGCGAGGGCTGCAAAGGATGCAAGCTTCATCGGAAAAGAATTTCTCATGATAGGCTCCAAATGAAACGATAAATGCGTTTGGAGCGACCCACGTATTTTTGGCAAATGTATATTCGACTATATCTCGATGCGATTGGTTAACAGATGATTGACGATTTGCAGAGTCTTTCTGTGGTGGTGTGCCAGATTAGGAAAAAAGGCATCGGCAAAAATCCCGGAGCCAAAAAGCCGGACTACTCGCGATGTCTGCTTGGGGAGTGTTAGAAGCTTATCTGCTTTCAGAGTCCTCCTCAGGCACTGCCGTCTAATCGAGATTGCTTTATAATGCGATGGATGCGGAACGCCTCAATCGCCGGAAGACCTTATCCTCTCTGCTTACGAAGGTCGCGAGCGCGTGATGAAAAAGTGTTCGGAAGACTTCGATAAGTACGCGGATCATCCCGACGAATCGACGTATCGCCGTCTTGGGCCTATTCTACGCGGGGCGCTTTACCTCTCCGACCGCATCCGCCGGGATTTCCGTCGCGTCTACTATCGTGCTGATCTCGGCAGTGCTGGCGGTCTTGACCTAGTCGAGCATGCCAAAGGTAAGAAGAAATATTTATTCCCGTTTGCGGGGCTTCCTTCAGCGGAATGGCGGCTGACGAAGGGGGCGCAGTATCCGCTCTTTGCTGCGTACCGTAATAAGGTGTGGATCAACCCCGAAACGGGCTTGGCTGAATGGAAGGGTGATTCGATTCCGTTCTAAGCTGTAGGAAGACATCGCGCTTGAGCTCGCCACCCAAACCAAGGCTGCAATCAAAGAATATGGTCGAAAACCTGACGTCTTGGGGAAGTCGCGCGGGCACTGGAGCAATGTGCATCAGACGATCGAGAATTGTCTTCTCCGAGATTTCAAGAAGATGATATCTACACAGGCCGCTTAAATCATAGCGCTAGGCGAATTTTGAAAGGGACTGACGTGACCCCAAACTTTCCCCCAGCTGGGATTAGAGCCGAGCCGCTTTGTTGCGCATGAGCGCGGTTGAAGCAATGGGCTGCGTAGCGGAGCCCGTAGGGCGTAGCGAAGCAGGCCATTGCTTATCCAGTTGGGTGGCGAACACCGCCGGGGTTGCGTAGCCAAGGGCCAGTGCGTCCACCATTCCTCTTCATTTGTTGACTTGGTCCTCCCTCATTCGGCAACAGGCGAATGGATTGGGAGAGATTTGACTATGAGCATTCTGCAAGGTCGTGTTGTCGTCGTCACCGGCGCTAGCTCTGGTATTGGCGAAGCCTGCGCTGTTGAGTTCGTGAACAAGGGCGCGAAAGTTGTCCTGGCGGCGCGGCGGCAGGAGCGTCTTGATGCCCTGGTCGAGAAAATCGAGAGCATGGGTGGCGAGGCACTGGCGGTCGTCACCGATGTTACCGATGAAGGTGATATCGAACGTTTGTTCGCGAAGGGATCCGAACGCTTCGGCTCGATCGATGTGTTGATCAACAACGCCGGCATCGCCGAGAACACACCGGTTGCGGAAACCACGCTGGAGCACTGGCACAGGGTGATCGACACCAATCTCACCAGCGCATTCCTTTGCGCAAAGCACGCCTGGTCACACTTCATGGATGGCGGGCACGGCAGGATCGTCAATATCGGGTCAATCTCTGCCAAGGTGCCGCGCAGCGAGTGTCCCAGCTACACGGCAAGCAAATTCGGCCTTCAGGGCCTTACCCATGCATTGGCCGTCGATGGGCGCGATCACAATATTGCCGTGTCAATCTTCCATCCCGGCATCGTCGCGACCGAGATCATGCCCGGATCGGTCAAGCTGCCCGACAATTTTGCCGCGACGCCGGAGGAAATCGCCGAAGTCATCGTGCACATGTGCGACATGCCGGACCACCTCAATTTCTATGAAGCCCTGGTGGTGCAGAACAAGCTGCCGTTTCTCGGTCGCGGATAATGAGCGCAACGCTCGACTGCTGGAACATCGCCGACCTGCGAGAGAAAGCCAGGCGACGTCTCCCGCGCGGAGTCTGGGAATATCTTGAACGCGGCGTGGAAGATGAAACCGGAATGTCGCGCAACCGCGAGGCTTTCGAGCGAATGGCCTTTCGCCCCCGCGTGCTGCGCAATGTCGACAGTATCGACTTGCGTACGAATATCCTCGGGAGGGAAAGCGCCCTGCCCTTCGCGATTGGCCCGACGGGCGCAGCAGGAATGATGTGGTATCGCGGCGACCTTGCGCTGGCCAATGCAGCCGCGAAGGCTGACATACCCTTTTGCATCTCCAGCGCCAGCACGATGGATGTCGAGGAATTTGCCGCAGTCGAGGGAACACGGTGGTTCCAGTTGTACATGTGGCAAGACCGCGAGCTGTCCTACGACGTGGTTCGCCGCGCCCAAAGTGCAGGATGTGATGCCCTGTTCGTTACTCTCGATCTGCCGGTGCCACCCAATCGCGAATACCTCTGGCGCAATGGCTTCGGGATGCCGTTCCAGTTCAATCGCCGCAACGTATCCGATATCCTCACGCATCCGCGCTGGCTGGCGGGCGTTGTCGGGCGCTACCTGCTGGAAGGTGGCCTGCCACAGCAGGCAAACCTGCCGAAGGACTTGAAAAACTCCGTCGCACGCGGGGCCAAGCCGGGGGCGATGTTCAAGCAAGACAATCTGGATTGGGACGGCGTGAAGAAGCTGCGCGACCTGTGGCCGGGCACATTCGTACTGAAAGGCGTCCTCCATCCCGAAGATGCACGATTGGCTTTGGAGATGGGCGCAGATGGCATCGTCGTTTCCAACCACGGCGCGCGTTCGCTCGATCACTCGATCGCTGCCATCGATGCCCTGCCCGATATTGTCAGCGCCGTAGGGGGCAGGATGTCCGTGTTGCTGGACAGCGGTATCCGGCGCGGCAGCGATATCGTGAAGGCGCTGGCACTGGGGGCCGATGGGGCAATGGTTGGACGAGCCACGCTCTATGGCATGGCTGCCGCGGGAGAGCCCGGCGTCACGCGCGCCATCGATCTGCTGGGGAGCGAGATATCCAGAACAATGGCCATGCTGGGCCTCACTTCGGTCGATCAGATCGATAGCAAGGCGCTAGCATGAAATCGCCGCGAACCCGCCAGCAAAGAACCCTGCTGGCTGTCCTTTGGGTCTTGATCCTTCTTGCGATGGCGCCAAACGCACGTGCTCAAGGTGCCGACCTAGCCGCGCAGGACCTGCGTCTTGCACGCATTGCGGACGCGATGTTGGCGGGCAACGCCCGGCTTTGCCGCGAAACAATGCCTGTCACGGGAATGATCCTGCACAGCGCCGATCAATATGGCGCGGGGGCGGAGGATTTCTTTCGGAACGGTCCATTGTCGATAGCCGCAATTCTACCCGGTTCGGTAGCGGAGCTTGCAGGGCTGAAAGCGAACGACGGTATTGCCGCAATCAACGGCGTATCAGTCTCCAGCTTGAAGCCAGAGGGTGAAGACCATTTGCGCGAAGTGGCCTTTTTCGCCCTATCGGAACTGGGGCCGAACGATTTCATAGAACTCGAGGTTACCCGCGACGGCGAAACGCCCGAATTCCGGTTCGACGCGCCAAGGGGTTGCCGCGCCCTGGTGGAAATACTGATGGCCGATGGATTCAGCGCTCGCTCGGACGGGCGCGTCATCCAGGTGCAATTCGATTTCGCTGCCACGCTGGCAGACGAACAGCTGGCCGTGATCGTTGCGCACGAGCTTGCCCACAGCGTGCTGGAACATCGACGACGCAAGGTGGAGGCGGGCATCGATAACGCCAGTATCTTGCGTCATCTGGGTCGCAACCAGCGGGTAAACCGGCAAGCAGAAATCGAGGCAGACAGGCTGTCGGTGCATCTGCTGGCCAATGCCGGTTACGATCCGATGATCGCGCCACAATTCTGGCGATCCCCGGAAGGGCTTGTGGCCGGCGGCGGCGCGATGCCCAGCTTTATTTACCCGACGCAGTCTGCGCGTGCCGACTTGATCGAACAGGAAATCGCGCGGTTTCTTTCACTCCGCCGCGGCCCGAGCTGGCCGGGGCATCTGCTCCGGTGGAGAGACCGGAGTTTCGCAAGCGACTAATCCTTGCGCCTCGAGCCCTTCGGTGCCTCGCTGATATCGATATAGTTGCGATCGAAATAGGTTAGCGGAGTCGCGTCGTCGCGATGCTTGGCCGCCAGCAATTCACCGATGAATATCGTGTGCGTCCCAAATTCGTGCCGATGGACTGTACGGCATACCAGGCTCGACTGCGCCGTGCGCAGAACCGGAGCGCCTTCAACCTCCAGCCAGTCACCTACTGCAAAGCGATCTGCGTCGGGTCGCATGAAATGTTCTGCAACGTCGCGGTTCCCCAGTCCAAGCACATTGACGCAGAAACGTTCTGCGCGTTCGAGCGGATCGTGTAACGACGCGGTGCGATTGATGCAGACCAGAAGTGACGGCGGCTCGAAACTGAGCGAACTCACCGCCGTGGCAAGGATGCCGTAGCGTTGTCCATTGTCTCTCGTGGTGACGGCATACACCGTCGCGGCGACATGGCGCATCGATTTGCGAAAGGCTTCAACCAGTTCTTCGTGGCTCTGTCCTACATCGCTCATGT
The DNA here is from genome assembly GCA_963783265.1 of uncultured Alphaproteobacteria bacterium. GTDB lineage: Bacteria > Pseudomonadota > Alphaproteobacteria > Sphingomonadales > Sphingomonadaceae > Alteraurantiacibacter. Next base: position 747,925 of record CAWAMU010000010.1, read on the forward strand.
CTGCTCTTTGCGTTTTCGCGAGTTGCGGCGCAAGAGCGAATTTGCAACGGCAATGTGATACCGCTCCCTTGTCAGCACATTTTAATGTGATACAGGCGTCGCATGAGCGACCTTATCATAGCCCGCGTCCGCGAAATTATCGCCGACTCGAAGATGACCCGCGCCGGACTCGCCCGTGCTGCCGGTCTCCACGCCAACACGCTGCGCGATTGTAACGAGGAAAGCTGGAATCCCAACGTCGGACACTCTGAACAAGCTGGACAGTTTCCTTACCGACAATGACGAGACGCCCGTGCTTGTCGGTATCGAGGAGATTATCGAGGAAGCGCGCAACGGACGGATGTATATCCTCGTCGATGACGAGGATCGCGAGAACGAAGGCGATCTGATCATTCCCGGCCAGATGGCAACGCCCAATGCCATCAACTTCATGGCCACGCATGGCCGCGGCCTGATCTGCCTCTCTCTGACAACCCGCCGGGGCAAGGAACTTGGCCTCGAGATGATGAGCAACCGCAACCGCGAGAGCCAGCAGACGGCTTTCACGGTGGCGATCGAAGCGCGCGAAGGTGTCACCACGGGCATCAGCGCGGCTGACAGGGCGCGTACCGTTTCCGTCGCCATCGATTCGTCGAAAGGTCCGGACGATATCGTTACCCCCGGCCATGTCTTCCCGCTGATCGCGCGTGACGGCGGCGTGCTGGTGCGCGCTGGCCATACGGAAGCCGCGGTCGACATATCGCGGCTGGCGGGCCTGAACCCCAGCGGCGTGATCTGCGAGATCATGAACGAAGACGGCACGATGGCGAGGCTTGAAAACCTCATCGGCTTTGCGCGCAAACACGGCATGAAGATCGGCACTATCCGCGACCTGATCGAATACCGGATGCGCAATGATCACCTGGTCAAGCGCACCAATGAAAGCACCTTCAGTTCGGACTATGGCGGCGACTGGCGCGTGGCAAGCTATCGCAACACCGTCGATGGGTCGGTCAACCTCGTGCTGCAGAAAGGCCATGTCGTACCGGGCAAGCCCATCCTGACCCGGATGCACGCCATCTCGATTTTCGACGATGTGCTGGGCCGCAGCGGCGAGAAAAAGCGCACGCTGCAACGATCGATGGCCGCGATCGGGGAAGAGGGCGAAGGGCTTATCGTCGTGATCATGCCGAACAAGCCGACCTCGCTTGAAACCGAGATCGGCGGCAGCCCGCAAACCAGCAGCGATTTGCGGGAATACGGCATCGGCGCGCAGATCCTTGCCGATCTCGGCGTTACCGACATGATCCTCCTTTCAAACTCGCACCACAATGTTGTTGGCCTTGAAGGCTATGGCATTACGGTGGTCGAAACCCGCGCAATCCCGGAGTAACCAATGGCCAAGTTCCTCATCGTCGAAGCCCGCTTCTACGCCCATCTCAACGATATGCTGATCGAGGGTGCAAAAGCGGCCTTGAAGGCCGCCGGGCATGAGGCGGAGGTGATTACCGTGCCCGGCGCGCTGGAAGTGCCCGGCGCCATCGCGCTGGCCGCCGAAAGCGATCAGTACGACGGCTTCATCGCAATCGGCGTAGTGATCCGCGGGGAAACCTATCACTTCGAGATCGTGGCCGGCGAAAGCGCCCGCGCCATCATGGCGTTGACGATGGACGGTATTCCAATCGGAAACGGCATCCTGACAACGGAGAACGAGGACCAGGCATTGGTTCGTGCCGACCCCGACCAGAAGAACAAGGGCGGCGAAGCGGCCCAGGCCGCGATACGGATGCTGGAGTTGAGCGAGCAGTTCGCATGAGCGGGCATCATGCAATTGCCGGAATTCCACTGGTCCTCGGCGGCAATGTCTTCGGCTGGACCGCCGATGGTGATGAAGGCTTCGCCGTGCTCGACGCCTTCTACGAGGCTGGCGGGAGGATGATCGACACGGCCGATGTCTATTCGGCCTGGATCCCCGGCAACACGGGCGGTGAATCCGAGACGTATCTTGGCAAGTGGCTCGCGAATTGCGGTGTTCGCGATGAACTGCGCATCCATACCAAGACAGGCATGTGGAGCGCCAAGACGCCCAGCGCACCCGGATCGATGGGCGATCCTGATCTTTACAAGCCCGAGCAGGTATTGTCCCATCTCGAAGCCTCGCTCGAAAGGCTGCAAATCGACCAGGTCGACCTCTACTACGCGCATCGTGATTTCGAGGAACTTGAGATCGGCGCGATCGTCGATGCCTTCGAAGGTGCCGTGCAGACTGGCAGGGTGCGCGAGCTGGGTGCGTCAAACTTTACCGCTGACCGCCTGAAAGCGGCGCTGGACTATGCGGACGACACCGGCGCCACGCCATTCAAATACTTGCAAAACCAATATAACCTTGTCTCCCGCGATGCCTACGGGCCGGAGTTGCAGGCGCTTTGCACAGCGCGCGATATCGCCATGCTGCCGTTCTTCGGCCTCGCATCAGGTTACCTCACCGGCAAATACCGCAAGCCCGCTGATTTCGAGCAGGGCAACCGAACCCACCGGGTGAAGGATTACGCCGAAGCCGGTCCCCCAGTGCTGGCGGCGATGGACGAAGTGGCTGCCGAAACAGGGGCGAGCCTGCCCGCCATCGCGCTGGCATGGCTGGTACGCCAGCCCGGCATTCCCGCCCCAATCGCCAGCGCGCGAACGGTGGACCAGCTCGAAACTCTGCTGGAATTTACCCGGCTGGAGCTTTCGGATGCGCAGGTGAAGCGGCTGACGGACGCGCTTTGATCCTCACGCCGGTTCACATCGGAGTGTGACCCTGTTGGACTGCTCGCTCTGAGGTTGCGAAACTTCGGGGGCGGCAAGGGACAGGGAATGGACAGCAAGGGTTTGACCCGCCACCTCCCCGCCCTGTTTCACCGGGGTCAGGAACCCAATCCCGCGTGGAGCGCTCATTGCGCCATGGATGGACCGCTTGAATGGATCGCCGCCGTCGGCACGATGCTCGCCGCCTCGCTCATCGCCTTCGATCTTGGCCGCCGCGCCACGGCCTGGGGCTTCGTGCTTTTCTGCGTGGTTTCGGTGACCTGGATTGTCTCCGGACTGACCGGCGGCTCCATGCCGATCGCGGCGATGAATTTCGTGCTGCTGCTGATCAACGCGTGGGGCGTGTGGCAATACTGGTTCCATCCCAAGAACACCAAACAGGACTGACCCTGACCCTACTCCCGGCGAGGTGATGCTGGTTTCCGGGCACCAGCTGTGCCGGATTCAGGGAGCCTTGCGCCTAACTGGCCGGGCCGCGCTGGTGGCGCAATTATCCCAAACGACCGAAGCAACCACGACCGGCATAGGACGCGCTGTCACCCAGCTCCTCCTCGATTCGGATCAACTGGTTGTATTTGGCCAGCCTGTCCGAACGGGCGAGCGAGCCGGTCTTGATCTGTCCGCAATTGGTGGCGACAGCGAGATCGGCGATGGTCGCATCTTCCGTCTCACCGGAGCGGTGGCTCATCACCGAGGTGAAGCCTGCGCGGGTGGCCATGTCGACAGCGGTCAGCGTCTCGGTCAGCGTGCCGATCTGGTTGACCTTCACCAGTAGCGAATTGGCCAGCCCCTTCTCGATGCCCATTTTCAGCCGTTCGGGGTTGGTAACGAACAGGTCGTCGCCAACCAGTTGCACGCGATCGCCGATCAGGTCCGTCAACGCCTTCCATCCCTCGAAGTCGTCTTCGCCCATGCCGTCCTCGATCGATTTGATCGGATAATCGTCACACAGCTTGGCGAGGTAGGCCGCCATTTCCTGGCCCGTCAGGGATAGGTTTTCGCCGGAAATCTCGTACTTGCCGTTGCGGTAGAATTCGGTGGAGGCGCAATCCAGCGCCAGCACCACATCGTCGCCAGGCGTGAAGCCAGCCTTTTCGATGCTGGCCATGATGAAATCCAGCGCATCGCGCGTGCTGGCCAGATTGGGTGCAAATCCGCCCTCGTCGCCAACAGAAGTGGCCAGGCCCTTTTCCGACAGGCCCTTTTTCAGCGTGTGGAAGATCTCGCTGCCCCAGCGCACGGCCTCTGCAATCGAGTCCGCGCCGACGGGCATCACCATGAATTCCTGCACGTCGATAGGATTATCGGCATGTTCGCCGCCGTTCACGATGTTCATCATCGGCACCGGCAGCACGTGCGCGGATACTCCGCCAACATAGGCCCACAGCGGCAGGCCGCGGGAATTGGCCGCCGCCTTGGCAACCGCCATGCTCACACCCAGAATGGCGTTGGCGCCAAGCTTGCTCTTGTTGGCGGTGCCATCAAGGTCGATCAGCGCCAGATCGATGTCGCGCTGGTTTTCCGCATCGGGTCCCAGCAACAAGAGTTCCGAAATCGGACCGTTCACGGCTTCAACAGCCTTCTTCACACCCTTGCCGAAGTAGCGATCCTTGTCGCCGTCGCGCAATTCCACCGCCTCGTGCGCGCCGGTCGACGCACCCGACGGAACAGCGGCCCGGCCAAAGCTTCCATCTTCCAGCAGGATATCGACCTCAACCGTGGGATTTCCCCTGGAATCGAGAATTTCGCGGGCGTGAATGTCGATGATCGCGGTCATGTAAAGAAGCTCCTGCTGGCGGGGCCCGTTGCGGGTCTTGGCGCCTCCTATCGCCCGGAACTTTGCACTGCAACACGCGTTGAGCCTTTGAACCGGGGTGTCTTAGCCCCATAATACGATATTCGAGGGACACAGAAGTGAACCAAGGAAGGGAAATAACAATGGCAGCCAAGAAGCCCGCAACCAACAAAACCACCGTAGCCGCGACGACAACCGCGACCGAGACAGTGGGAGCGACCACCCCCACCACCACAAAACGAAGACCTCGCCCAACACGGCCGAGGCGAAGTCTCGTTTCAACGCCGCGCTCGACGAAGCGAAAGCAGGTGCCGCGGCTCTTGGTGACGAAGCCAAGCTGCGCGCCAGCGAGTATCGCGAAGACGCCAAGGCACGCGGCGGCGAATGGTCGACCGATGCCAAGTCCAAGGCCGGCGAACTTGCCGTTGAAGGCAAGCACAAGGCCAGCGAAGCTCTCACCGGGCTGTCGCGCATGATCGACGAGAACGCGCCTACGCTGGATGAGAAGCTCGGGCCGAAATACGGTGACTATGCGCGTTCGGCCTCGCAGTCGTTGCAGGACAATGCGCGCAAGCTCGATGAAAAGAGCCTGGACGAACTGGCGAACAAATCGCGTGAAGCCATCCGCAAGAGCCCTGCGACAGCCGTTGGCCTCGCCGCGCTGGTCGGCTTTTTCTTCGCCCGCCTGTTCCGCTAAGACACAGTGCAGGTCAAACACGACGAAGGCGTCGAACCGCTTCAGGCCAGCGATGCCGCAACCGCAGCAACCTTTCCGCAAGGTGAATCGGCGCATGCCGCCGAGACACCTGCGGAAACGCGTTCTCTTGCCGACGATCTCGAAGCGTTGGTCGAAGATGCGCGCACATATCTCGATGCCGAAATGTCCTACCAGAAAACCCGTGCCGGGTTTGTGGCGGACAGGCTCAAGAAGACCATCGCATTCGGAGTGGTCGCAGCTTATTTCGCCGTGCTGGCCACCATCGGCTTGACGGTGGGGCTGATCATTGCTCTCACGCCGTTGATAACCGCATGGGGTGCCACCGCCATCGTGGTGCTGGCGCTGTTGCTGGCCGCTTACCTGCTGGTCCGCAAGGCCGGAAAAGCCTGGCGCGATATCATGGGCGCTGTCAAAAGTGACGAGGAGCCTGGCGACCATGGCTGATCTACAACAACAGCTGCACGAAGACCGCATGCTGCGCGACGCTGCGAAGCAGTTGGTGAAAGCCGATGTCGCCTTTGTGAAAGGCGATTTCTCCCGCAAGGGTCTGGGCGGTCGTTTTGTCGACCGGGCAAAGGATGGCGCTGCCGAATTGACGGACAACGCCACCGATTTTGCGGATACCCATCGCACCCAGGTCGGAACTGGTATTGTCGTGGCTGTGGCTGCAATTGCGGGCTGGATATTCCGCGATCGGCTGGCGGACGCGCTCTACGATCTTTTCCACGACAAGGGTCCGCTGGAACAGGCGGCTGAAAAAGCGGAACAACTCGCGCGTGACGCCCGTTCCTACATAGACTGAAACACAAATCTCCCGGAGACACCCGATGAACGACCCGAAACGTGCTGAAATCAAGGCTCGCATCGCAGCCGCGCAAGCGCGCGAAGACGCGAAGGCCCAACAGTCCACCACGCAGCGTGTTGCCGACAAGGCTTCCGATGCCGGTGACGCATTCACCAGCTTCGTGAAGGAGCATCCCCTCGCCGCCGCCGCAGGCGGTGTCGCGCTGGGCATTCTGGTCGCCGGCATGTTCAAGGGACCGCGCCGCGCCGCAGCCACCGGTGGGGCAAAGGCCGTTGGCCTCGCAGCCATCGGGGCCGAGATTGCGTCTGCCTTTGCCAGCGAACTGCTGGACGATGCGAAGGACGTTGGCCGGGCCGGTGCGCGCCGTGCCGAAGATGTCGGCGATGCCATTGGTGACCGTGCCCGTTCCGTACGCCGTGATGCCGGCTACCAGGCAGACCGTGCCGGCGACGCCGCTCGCATTGCCAGCCGGGAAACCGGCAAGCGCATTGCGCGAGTATTCAGCCGCCGCTGAAGCCACCCACTTCTGGCTTACAGATTTAAGTCCCCTTGCGCTGCGTGCCTTATGGCCTAGAGCGCGAGGGGATTTGTTTTCTATAGTAACCGAAAGGCCATCGCATGTCAGAAGAGCACGACCACCAGCTTCTCCATCTCGTGATGGGTGGCCGCGTAACCGATCCGCGCGGGGTGGAATTCCAGGACCTGAAGGATATCCACGTCGTGGGTTTCTTCGCTGACTTCGAAAGCGCAGAGGAAGCCTGGCGTGGCTGGGCCCAGCGCACGGTTGACGATGCGGAAATGAAATACGTGATCGTCCACCTGCACAAGCTGCTGGAGCCGGACCTTCCGGGCAAGTGATCCCAGATACAAAAAAGCCCCGCTCTGGCGGGGCTTTTCATGTCGAGCATCAACGCGCGATCATTTGAACTCGATCTTGTCGATCAGGTAGAATTTCTCGCCCGAAGGTACGGTCACCTCCACCTCGTCGCCCACGCGCTTGCCTATCAGCGCGCGTGCCAGCGGGCTTTCGTAGGACACGCGACCAACCTTCGCGTCGCTCTCCGCCTGGCCAACGATCTGGTACGTCAGCGGCTTGTCATTCTCGTCCAGCACGGTGACGGTTGCGCCGAACACCACCTTGTCACCCGAGAGCGTGGCGGGATCGATGATCTGCGCGCGGCTGGTCTTGTCTTCCAGATCGGAGATATGCGCTTCAACCTGGCCCTGCCGCTCCTTGGCTGCATGATACTCGGCGTTTTCCGAGAGATCGCCATGCGCGCGCGCTTCCTCGATCGCATCCACGATCAGGGGGCGCTCCGCCCGCAATGCCTTGAGGTCGGCGGTCAGCTTTTCATAGCCCTCCGCGAGCATCGGCACTTTCTGCATTGTATTCCCTGCTTTCTATGTCTCTCGCCAATGCGGCCCTGCCCCGCCCTTGTGGGCGGCTCCACGAGCCGGATTGGGAGGAGAGGTGGTGTCTAGTTCCTAGCCATAATAGTCTTGCAGCGAACGCACTTCAAGTTCGTCTGCATTCACCGTCGCAATCGCCTGTGCCGCGGCGGCCGAAGCAGCAGCAGTGGTGTAGTAGGGAACCTTCATTTCCAGCGCCGATGCGCGGATGGACTGACTGTCCTTGTGGCTCTGCCAACCCTCGGTCGTGTTGAACACCAGCGCCACTTCGCCGTCGCTCAGCTTGTCGACGATATGCGGCCGGCCTTCCGCCACCTTGTTCACCCGTTCGACGGGCAGACCCTGTTCGGCAAGGTAGCTGGCAGTTCCGCCGGTGGCGATCACCCGGAAACCGAAATCGACGAGCTGCCTCACCGGGCCGACGATGGCGGGCTTGTCACCGTCCTTCACCGAAACGAACAGCGTGCCTTGCTTGGGCAGCACGCTACCCTCGGCGATCTGGGACTTGGTATAGGCCCTGGCGAAATCGCTATCGATGCCCATCACTTCGCCAGTGCTTTTCATTTCGGGGGTCAGCACAGGGTCCGATCCAGGGAAGCGGGCGAAGGGGAACACGGCCTCCTTCACGGCCACCCAGTCCAGCTCGCGACGGATTTTCGGCAGGTCGGCCAGCATTTCGCCCGCCATCACGCGGGCGGCGATCTTGGCGATCTGCGATCCGCTGGCCTTGGCAACGAAAGGCACGGTGCGGCTGGCGCGGGGGTTCACCTCGATCAGGTAAACCTCGCCGTCCTTTACCGCGAACTGCACGTTCATCAGGCCGCGCACCTTCAGCGCCATGGCCAGCGCCTCTGCCTGGCGCTCCATTTCCTCGATGATCTCGTCGGGCAGGCTGTAGGGGGGCAGCGAGCAGGCGCTGTCGCCCGAATGGACGCCCGCCTCCTCGATATGCTGCATCACGGCGGCGACCACCACGTCCGTTCCATCGCACAGAGCGTCCACATCGCATTCCACCGCGTCGCGCAGGTACTGGTCCACCAGCACGGGGCTGTCGCCGGACACTTCCACGGCGGTGTTGATATAGTTGATGAGCTGCGCGTCCCCGTCGACGATTTCCATCGCGCGGCCACCCAGCACGTAGGACGGGCGCAGCAGCACGGGGTAACCGATGCGATGGGCGACAGCGAGCGCCTCCTCTTCGGAATAGGCGATGCCGTTTTCGGGCTGCTTCAGCTTCAGCTTGTTCACCAGCCTGGCAAAGCGTTCGCGGTCTTCGGCAAGGTCGATGGCGTCGGGGCTGGTGCCGAGGATGGGGATGCCCGCCTCTTCCAGCGCGCTGGCCAGTTTCAACGGGGTCTGGCCGCCGAACTGCACGATCACGCCTTTCAGCGTTCCGCGGGAGTGTTCGACGCGCAGGATTTCCAGCACGTCTTCGGCCGTCAGCGGCTCGAAATACAGGCGGTCGGAGGTGTCGTAATCGGTGCTGACCGTTTCCGGGTTGCAGTTGACCATGATCGTTTCATAGCCCGCCTCCGCCAGCGCGAAGCAGGCGTGGACGCAGCAATAGTCGAACTCGATGCCCTGCCCGATGCGGTTCGGCCCGCCGCCGAGGATCACGATTTTCTCGCGGTCGGACGGCCATGCCTCGTTCTCCGGCTCGCCGAAGCTGGGCGCTTCGTAGGTGGAGTACATGTAGGGCGTGATCGCCTCGAACTCGGCGGCGCAGCTGTCGATGCGCTTGTACACCGGCAGCACGCCCAGCTTCTGGCGCAGCTTGCGCACCTCTTCCTCGCTGGTGGCACCGGCCATGGCGCGCAGGGCATCGTGCAGCAGGCCCGAACGCTTCGCCTGCGTTTCGCCCAGCCCGCCGGCCACGCCCACGGAACGGACGGCCAGCGTGGCCAGCCGCCGGTCGGAAAAGCCCATCGCCTTCAGGCGGCGCAGTTCGGCGGCGGTGTTGGGCAGGCCCTCTGCGCCGATCATGCTCTCCTCGTAGATGATTTCCTCGATATGGCGCAGGAACCACGGATCGTAGAAGGTGATCGCCTGCACTTCTTCCACGGTGAAGCCTTCGCGGAAGGCCTGCGCGATGTGGAGGATGCGTTCGGGCGTCGCCTGGCTGAGCGCGGCGGTGATGATCTCGCGGCTCTTGCCTTCCAGTTCCGGAATGCGGTTGAACCCGTCCAGCCCGGTTTCGAGGCCGCGCAGCGCCTTCTGCATCGATTCCTTGATGTTGCGCCCGATGGCCATCACCTCGCCCACGGATTTCATCGCGGTGGAGAGGTGATTGTCCGCGCCCTTGAACTTTTCAAAGGCGAAGCGCGGGATCTTGGTGACGACGTAGTCGAGCGTCGGCTCGAAACTGGCGGGCGTTGCGCCGGTGATCTCGTTGGTGATCTCGTCCAGCGTGTAGCCCACGGCCAGCTTCGCCGCGACGCGCGCGATGGGGAAGCCGGTGGCCTTGGATGCCAGCGCGGAAGAGCGCGAAACGCGCGGGTTCATCTCGATCACGATCAGGCGGCCATCCTCGGGATTGACCGCGAACTGCACGTTCGATCCGCCGGTTTCCACGCCGATCTCGCGCAGGCACGCGATGCTGGCGTTGCGCATGATCTGGTATTCCTTGTCGGTCAGCGTGAGCGCTGGCGCGACGGTGATGGAATCGCCGGTGTGGACGCCCATCGGATCGACGTTCTCGATGGAGCAGATGATGATGCAGTTGTCGTTCTTGTCGCGAACAACCTCCATCTCGAACTCTTTCCAGCCGAGCAGGCTTTCCTCGATCAGCACCTCCGTGGTGGGGCTGGCGTCGAGGCCGCTTTTCACGATCCGCTCGAACTCGGCCTTGTTATAGGCCACGCCGCCGCCGGTGCCGCCCATGGTGAAGCTGGGGCGGATGATGGAGGGCAGGCCCGTGCGCTCGAGGATTTCGTGCGCCTCGGCCATCGTTGTGCGCCACGCCGCTGCGCGCGCTTTCCAGGCCGATGCCGTCCATCGCCTCGCGAAAGCGCATGCGGTTCTCGGCCTTGTCGATCACGTCGGCCTTGGCCCCGATCATCTCGACGCCGTATTTCTCCAGCGTGCCATCGGCATCCAGCGCCAGCGCGCAGTTCAGCGCGGTCTGCCCGCCCATCGTGGGCAGCAGCGCATCGGGCCGTTCCTTGGCGATGATCTTGGCGACAATCGCGGGCGTGATCGGCTCGATATAGGTCGCGTCGGCAAATTCCGGGTCGGTCATGATGGTGGCCGGGTTGGAATTGACCAGGATGACGCGATAGCCATCCTCCTTCAGCGCCTTGATCGCCTGCGTGCCGGAATAGTCGAACTCGCAAGCCTGCCCGATAATGATCGGACCAGCGCCAATGACGAGGATGGAGGAGATGTCAGTGCGTTTGGGCATTAAAAGTGTTCTTTGCCAAGTCTTGACGAGTTGATCTGAATCGCGCTTTCTGTCAAGCGAAGCGACTGTAGACAATTTGTCTTGGAATTCTCGGTCTCTTGGAACCGTAGGTATCTATCTGAACAAACTTCTCACCATCGACCTCGAATCGCTCGAATTCGCGCCCGTACATCTCGGAGCTGATCCAACGCGAGAATTTTGATCTTCGACCCTAAAGTTTTTAGACAACAGCCATCTCTAGACTCTCCCAACATCCCCACGAACTTCTCGAACAGGTAGAAGCTGTCCTGCGGTCCCGGCGATGCTTCCGGGTGGTACTGCACCCCGAACGCCCGCTTGCCGCTGATCGCGATGCCGCAGTTGGAGCCGTCGAACAGCGACACATGCGTCTGCTCCACGCCCTCGGGCAGGCTGTCGGGATCGACCGCGAAGCCGTGGTTCATCGAGGTGATTTCCACCAGGTCGCGGGTTTCGCCCCAGCTTTCGCCCACGCGCTGAACCGGGTGGTTCGCGCCGCGGTGGCCCTGGTGCATCTTGGCGGTCTTCGCGCCCGCTGCCAGCGCCAGCATCTGGTGGCCGAGGCAGATGCCGAACAGCGGCATGTCCTTGTCCAGCAGCGCCTTGATAACCGGCACCGCATATTCCCCCGTCGCCGCCGGATCGCCGGGGCCGTTGGAGAGGAACACGCCATCGGGCGTTCAGCGCCAGAATATCCTCCAGCGAGGTTTTCGCCGGAACCACCGTAACCCGCGCACCGGCCTTCACCAGGTTGCGGAAGATGTTGTCCTTGCTGCCATAGTCGATGGCGACCACGTGCGGTTTCGCATCGCGCGCGGCGCGGCCATAGCCCTGCCCCAGCCGCCAGTAGCCGCCTTCCCAGTTCTCCTGCTTCTCGCGGCTAACGCGCTGGGCAAGGTCCATGCCTTCCAGCCCCGGCCATTCCTGCGCGCGCTGCAACAGTGCGTCGAGATCGAACTTGCCCTTGGGATCGTGCGCGATCACCGCGTTGGGCGCGCCGCTCATGCGGATGCGGCGGGTCAGCGCGCGGGTATCCACGCCCGAAATGCCGATCTTGCCCTGCTTCGCCATCCATTCGCCAAATTCGCTTTCGCTGCGGAAGTTGGACTGGCGCGTAATGTCCTCGCGCACGATGCAGCCCACTGCGCCTTCCACGGCGCTTTCCACATCCTCTGCATTGGTGCCGACATTGCCGATATGGGGGAAGGTGAAGGTGACGATCTGCGCGGCGTAGGAGGGGTCTGTCATCACCTCCTGATAGCCGGTCATCGCGGTGTTGAAGCAGACTTCGCCCACCGCAGCTGCCGGTGGCGCCAAAGCCCCTGCCCCACACGATTGTTCCGTCGGCCAGAACCAGTACGCCGGTGGAGCCTTGAGGTTGCGCGCGCGAAGAGGCGAGAAAGGCCATGGTGGCTCCCGTTGGATAGTTGGACCGGCAATGTGTGCTAAGTCCCAGCGGCTAGAGACGGGCATGCCTTCCGTCAAGCACAAGACTTGGCTTTATGACGCATCGCATTAGATGGAAGGCGAATTGATCCACAGGAAAGAATTGATCCCATGCTGAGAGACGACATCAAGGCCGAAACCATCACCGCCATGAAAGCCAAGGATAAAGAGCGCACCGCCGCCCTGCGGCTGATCTCTGCCAAGATCAAGGATCGCGATATCGAACTGCGCGGCAAGGATGCGGGCGATGACGATGCGATGGTGATCGACGTGCTCCAGAAGATGGCCAAGCAGCGCCGCGAATCGATCGCAATGTACGAACAGGGCGGCCGCACCGAACTGGCCGAGCAGGAAAAGACCGAAATGGCGGTGATCGAGGAATTCCTGCCGCAGCAGATGGACGAGGCGGAGACCAAGGCCGCCATCGAGAAGATCAAGGCCGAGACCGGTGCCGAGGGCATGAAGGACATGGGCAAGGTGATGGGCGAACTGAAAGCGCGCCACGGCACGCAGCTCGACATGGGCCGCGCCAGTGGATGGGTGAAGGAGTCGCTGTCTTGAGGACGATTTCGCGCTCCTTCGTGCTGGCCCTGCCTCTGACGGTCGCGCCGATGCTGACCTTGACGGCCTGCGGTTCCGAACCGGAGCCTGCACCCGCGCCCACGCCCAGCGAGACGGTGGCCGGACCGCGCACGCTGGTGGAAACTGGCTTCAACGATATGGAGCTTGGCCCACGGATCGTCGGCCCGCAGGGGGCGGAGGTTTCGGGCGCGCTGGTTCGCGAAGGTCTGAAAGTTGCCGATATCGTCAGCTATGTCGCCTGCCCTGCCCCCGCAGAAGGCGAAGTGGCGCCGGAAGAATGCGAGCCGGGCGATCAGCCGGAAGGTGCCGTCTACACCTATGTCCACCGCGTGACGCCGGTGGAGGTGTCGGACGAGCTGGATACGCCGATGGTGTTCCGCACCACGCGCGCCGCACACGGCTTTGCCAACAACATCGGTTTCGACCGCGCCCAGGCGGAGGCCGTGCTGGGTGAAGGCTATGCCATCCGCGTGCAGGAAGATAACGGCGCGTTGGTGTGGCGCGTGGAAGTCAGCAACGGCTGGAGCGCGGGCGAGGAACTCACCTTCTTCTGGCAATCCACCCTGCCGCCCGAAGGCCCGGCAGAAGCCTACGCCGTGGGCACGGAAAACGGGCGCGCGATGGGGACAGGCCCCTTCCCTCCCGAAGAATTGCCCGACAGCGAGGATGCCCCCGACGCCGACAGCGTGGACTGATTCGCCGTCAGATCCTGCCAACGCGTTAACTATCAAAATGTTACGCCAGCGGAACCTACTGCCGGACCCGACTGTTTTTCGGGCCAAGAGAGGCGCGCGTGTGTCGCCGCCTGCCCAGGAGGCTTTCGATGCTGAAACACCATTTCGCCCTGCCCGTCGCATTGGTCGTGGCCACGGCGCTGTCCGCCTGCTCGTCAGAACCGGAGATCGATAACGACGCCGATCTGGCGGCGGAGAGCGAGGAAGCCGAAATTGCCCGCGAGTCGTTGAACGCCGGAGACTTTGCCGATCTTGAACTGGGCGCGAAAATCGTCGGCCCGCAGGGGGATGAGGTAAAAGGGCGGCTGATGAACGAAACCGGCGCCTTTGCCGACATTACCTCTTACGTCGCCTGCCCCGCCGGGATGGAGGAATGCAACCCCGCCACCGCGCCCGAGGGCACGATCTACACCTATGTCCACACCGTATATCCGGGTGAGGACAACGACCCCACCACGGGCAGCGGCGACGGGGCCGATGCGTCCGATGTCGAAACGACCGAAGCCTTTCGCATGACCATGCCGAGCCACGGTTTCACAGGCGCCGCCGGTTTTTCATACGCCGAAGCGGCGAACGCGGTGACCGATGCCCTGCTGATCGTGGCGACCTGTCACGAACAGGGCATCGCCTGGACCGTGGAAGAGGGCGACGGCGGCGACCAGTGGGGCCAGGGCGAACCGATCACCTTCTACTGGCAAAGCACCCTCCCCCCTGCCGGCCCGGCCAATGCCTACGAGGTTTTCGCCAACTACACCGCGGCAGGCGGCCCCGGCCCCTATCCGGCAGCCAGCGATATGGCGAGCAACGCCTGCGCAAATCCATCCACCGATACATCCACAGCGGGCTGACATCGGCGGTTGAACTGCGCGCCATACGGTCGCATTGTTGATACATGGCGCTCTCACCTGCATGGCTGGACGAACTGAAGGGCAGGATCACGCTGTCCGCGCTGGTCCAGCGTACGGTGAAACTGCAACGCGCCGGACGCGAATGGAAGGCGTGCTGCCCGTTCCATTCCGAAAAAACGCCCAGCTTCTACGTGAACGACCAGAAGGGCTTCTACCACTGCTTCGGCTGCCAGCAGCATGGCGGCGCCATCGACTGGATGATGGAGCAGCACGGCCTGGAATTCATGGACGCGGTGAAGGAACTGGCCTCGGAAGCCGGGATGGATGTGCCCGCGCCTGATCCCGCGCGCCGCGCGGCAGGCGGAGCAGCGTGCCACACTGCACGATGTGATGGCCGCGGCGCAGGAATGGTTCGTGGCGCAGTTGCAGTCGCCCGCTGGCGAGCAGGCGCGCGCCTATCTCCAGCGACGCGGGCTGGACGAACATACGATCCGCCGCTTCGGCTTTGGCTGGGCACCAGACGACAAGCAGTCGCTGAAGACAGCGCTCTCCGCCTTCGATGAACGGCTGTTGATCGAAGCAGGCCTGCTGATCGAGATCGAGGAGAAAATCCCCTACTCCCGTTTCCGCGGCCGGGTGATGCTGCCAATCCAGGATGCGCGAGAGCGGGTGATCGCGTTTGGCGGGCGCATCCTGCAGGATCGCGATGGCGTGGCGAAATACCTCAACAGCCCGGATACGCCGTTGTTCGACAAGGGCCGCACGCTCTACAATATCCACCGCGCCGCAGCCGCTTCGCGCAAGACAGACCGCGTGATCGTGGCCGAAGGCTACATGGATGTGATCGCGTTGGCCGCCGCCGGTATCGAAGATGTGGTCGCGCCGATGGGCACAGCCGTTACCGAACAGCAGATCGAACTGCTCTGGCGCATGGCGGACAAGCCCGTTCTGTGCCTCGATGGCGACAATGCGGGCAAGCGTGCGGCCATGCGGGCTGCGACACGCGCGCTGCCGCTGCTGCGCCCAGGCCACTCGCTGCAAGTCGTGCAATTGCCCGCCGGGCTGGACCCGGACGACCTGCTGAAGCGCGATGGCCGCAAGGCTATGGATGCCCTGCTGGAACAGCCCAGGTCGCTGCTGGACCTGATCTGGGAGAATGAACGCGACGCCGCCCCGCTGACTTCCCCCGAGGACAAGGCGGGCTTGAAGGCGCGCGTGCTGGAGCATGTCGACGCCATCCAGCATCCGGATATCCGCTCGCTCTACCGGCGCGAATTGCTGGATCGCTATGGCAGTTTTGCGTTCCCGCCTCGCGAATTCCAGAAAGGTGGTGGCTCTCGCAACAACGGACCGTTTCGGCGCGATGCACCCGCACGCACTTCGCCGCAGGTTACACAGCGGTTGCAAAAGGCCACTGCCGGCGCTTTTCGCGATATGCTGACTTCCGCCGTTCTCAACGGACTCGCGCGGTTTGCGGGAGAGATCCATCGCCATGCCGATGCCCTCCTCAGCCTTGAAAAGGGCAATGCACAATTGGCACACGCAGTAAATTTCCTGCTTGATCACGCAGAAGAGCTTGAAGCTTCCGGCAATTCGCCCATATCGGGGCAAGACATCTTGCCGCCTGCACCGGATAACACCCGTTTCTCCTTCCTGATGGAAGGTTCCGATCCGGACGAGGCGAGGGAAGATTTGGCCGAAGCTGTTGCCCTGTTGGTTGAAAGGCCGGCACTCGAGGCGGCAATTGTTGCGGCCACCCGTCGCTTCGATACAGATCCGGAGGGTGCGTTTGCGGAGCAACAGCGGTTGCGCAAACGAAAACTGGAAATCGATGTGCAACTCGGGCAAATGACCAGGAAACGCGCCGCTTCGCAGGCGTTCGATAAACAAGATCCGGAGGCCGCCGAAAGGCAGGTCGCCGAACAGGAAACGGACTGACGCATTACTATGGCATCTGACGCCAAGACCAAGCAGAACGACGACGCTCCCCTGATCGACCTCAACGAGGCATCGATCAAGAAGATGATCGCCAAGGCCAAGCGCAAGGGCTACATCACCTATGATGAGCTGAACGAGGCGCTGCCTTCGGGCGAGATGAGCTCCGACCAGATCGAGGATGTCCAGTCCGCATTGTCGGACATGGGCGTGCAGATTGTCGAAAGCGCGGAAGACGCAGATGACGAGGACGACGGGCCGGAGGAAATCGCTCCGACCGGTTCCGAATCGCAGGCCGCAGATCCCAAGCAGAACGTGCCCGAAAAGAAGAAGTCGGTCGCCGGCGAAGGCCGCACCGATGATCCTGTGCGCATGTACCTGCGCGAAATGGGCGCGGTGGAACTGCTGAGCCGCGAAGGCGAAATCGCCATCGCCAAGCGCATCGAATCCGGTCGCGACACGATGATCATGGGCCTTTGTGAAAGCCCGATCACTTTCCACGCCATCATCATGTGGTCCGAAGCGCTGAATAACGAGGAAATGCAGCTGCGCGAGATCCTCGATCTCGACGCCATGCTTTCCAAGGAACCTCCCGTCGACAAGATGGAGGAGGAAAACGACGACGACGATGGCGAAATCTCCGAGGAGACCACTGGCCCCACCATTCGCGACGACGATGAAGACGACGACGACGACAGCGAGAATGAAGACGGCGAAGACGGTGAAGGTGGCGAAAGCCGCAAGCGCGACGACGACGAGGAAGAGGACAACACCATGTCCCTCGCCCAGATGGAAGCTGCGCTGAAGCCCGACGCCATCGAACGTTTCGCCCGCATCACCGACCTGTTCAAGAAGTTCGAGAAGCTGCAGGCAGAGCGCGTCGATATCATGGCCGGCGGCAATGAATTTCCGAAGGCCAAGGAAAACAAGTACGAAAAGCTGCGCGAAGAGCTGACCGCAGAGGTCGAATCCGTGCAGTTCCACGCGACGAAGATCGAATATCTCGTGGACAATCTCTACGCCTTCAACCGCCGCCTCACCGCGCTGGGCGGCCAGATGCTGCGCCTTGCCGAACGGCACAAGGTGAAGCGCATCGATTTCCTCAATGCCTATGTCGGCAATGAGCTGGACGATGCGTGGATGAAGGAAAAGGCGAAGAAGGACAAGAAATGGGCCGCCTTCGCCGATAAGGAAGCCGATGCCGTAGAGCGTATCCGCGCCGAAATCGCCGATATCGCCAGCGCCACGGGCATGAGCCTCGATGAATTCCGCCGCATCGTGAACATGGTGCAGAAGGGTGAGCGCGAGGCACGCATCGCCAAGAAGGAAATGGTCGAGGCGAACCTGCGCCTGGTGATTTCCATTGCCAAGAAATACACCAATCGCGGCCTGCAATTCCTTGACCTGATTCAGGAAGGCAACATTGGCCTGATGAAGGCGGTCGACAAGTTCGAATACCGCCGTGGTTACAAGTTCAGCACCTACGCCACCTGGTGGATCAGGCAGGCGATCACGCGTTCCATCGCGGATCAGGCGCGAACGATCCGTATCCCGGTCCACATGATCGAGACGATCAACAAGCTGGTGCGCACAAGCCGCCAGTTCCTGCACGAGCAGGGCCGCGAACCCACGCCGGAGGAAATGGCGGAACGCCTGTCCATGCCGCTGGAAAAGGTTCGCAAGGTGATGAAGATCGCCAAGGAACCGATCAGCCTCGAGACGCCCATCGGCGACGAGGAAGATTCGCACCTGGGCGACTTCATCGAGGACAAGAACGCCATCATCCCCGTGGATGCGGCGATCCAGGCCAACCTGAAGGAAACCGTCACCCGCGTGCTGGCCTCGCTCACCCCGCGTGAAGAACGCGTGCTGCGCATGCGCTTTGGCATCGGCATGAACACCGATCACACGCTGGAAGAAGTCGGGCAGCAGTTCAGCGTGACGCGCGAACGTATCCGCCAGATCGAAGCAAAGGCGCTGCGCAAGCTGAAGCACCCCAGCCGGTCACGGAAAATGCGTTCGTTCCTGGATCAGTAGGAGTTTTCAGGTGAGAATGCGCCAATGCGATGCCTCGCCTGATTCTCTTCAACAAGCCGATGAACGTGCTG
The DNA here is from genome assembly GCA_963783265.1 of uncultured Alphaproteobacteria bacterium. Classification (GTDB taxonomy): domain Bacteria; phylum Pseudomonadota; class Alphaproteobacteria; order Sphingomonadales; family Sphingomonadaceae; genus Alteraurantiacibacter. The sequence continues at coordinate 766,511 of CAWAMU010000010.1, forward strand.
TCGCAGTTTACCGACCGCGGCAGTCAGACGAAGCGTGCGACCCTCTCCGACTTCATCGACGTGCCGGGCGTCTATCCCGCCGGTCGGCTGGACCGGGACAGCGAAGGGCTGCTGCTACTCACCGATGATGGCAAATTGCAGGCGCGCATTGCCGATCCGAAGTTCAAACTGCCCAAGGCCTATCTCGTCCAGGTAGAGGGTGAGCCCGACGATGCCGCCATCCAGCAACTGGCGCGAGGCGTGGCATTGAATGACGGCCTCACCCGCCCTGCCCGTGCCGAAGTCATCGCCGATCCGCAGCTTTGGCCGCGCGATCCTCCGGTCCGCTTTCGCAAGAGCGTGCCCGACAGCTGGCTGCGACTAACCATCAATGAAGGGCGTAACCGGCAGGTGCGCCGGATGACCGCTGCCGTCGGTTACCCGACGCTTCGCCTTGTGCGCTGGAGCGTGGGTGAGTGGAGCCTCGACAACCTTGAACCGGGCAAATGGTGCGATGCAGCAATCAAATGATGGACGGCGCGCAATTGCGATGACATAAGCGCAGCGGAGAAGAGGAGAGCCGGTTTTCCATTGCAGGAGCGCTCTTTCGTGCCAGTTTCCAGTTCCGCCGATGCCAAGCCAAAAGTCATTGCAGTGGTCAGCCAGAAGGGCGGCTCCGGCAAGACCACGCTTGCACTGCATCTCGCCACTATCGCGGTGCAAAAGAAGATGACGACCTGCGTGATCGATACAGACCCGCAGGCCACCGCCGCAGCATGGGGAGACTGGCGCGGCGATTTCCTGCCCGCCGTCGTCACCAGCCCGCCTGCGCGCCTTTCTCGAACCATTGAAAACGCGCGCAAGGAAGGCGTGGCATTGATCGTGATCGACACCCCGCCCCATGCAGAGGCCGCCATGCGCGAGGCGATAAAGGCCGCCGATCTGGTGCTGATCCCCACGCGTCCGCGCGCCTTCGATCTGCATGCGCTGGAAGGTATTGCCGATCTGGTCAGCCATACCGGCACGCCCGCCCATGTCGTGCTGAACGGCGTTCCCGCCCGCGCCACGAAGATGGTGGAAGACGCGAAGGCAGTGGTCAGTGGGCTTGGCCTCGAAACCTGTCCCGTAACGTTTGGAGAGCGGGCGGACTTCCACCGCTCCTCCTCCAGCGGCGAAGTGGCGAGCGAAGTGGACGCCAATGGCAAGGCAGCCGAGGAAGTGAAGGCGCTGTGGACCTGGGTAAAGAAGGCTTTGGCCTAAATGGGTAATTGTTCGCCACATGATGCGGCGAGACAGCCACGCTTGTCGGGGAGAAAGGCATTTTACCCGGCTTTTCGGGTGGCGAAAACCGTCTCTCGGGCTTATGTGGGCGCCATGAAGATTGCCATCGCTTCCGATCATGCCGCGCTCGAACTCAAAGCCGAATTGCGCGAGTGGCTTATCGAACAGGGTCACGAAGTTGCCGATCTCGGGCCTGACACTGCCGATTCGGTCGATTACCCCGATTTCGGATACAAGCTGGCCAGCGTCGTCGCCGATGAACACGGTAGATCGCGGCGTTGCCCTGTGCGGTTCCGGCATCGGTATCTCGATGGCGCTCAATCGCAATCCGGCTGTGCGCTGCGCGCTGGTTTCCGAACCGCTTTCGGCCAGCCTATGCCGTGAACACAACGATGCCAATGTCATCGCCATGGGCGCGCGCCTGGTCGGTTCCGACATGGCCAAAGCCTGTATTGCCGCATTCCTCGAAACGGAGTTTGGAGGCGGTCGGCACCAGCGCCGCGTCGACAAGCTGTCCAATCCGTCCTGAAAGACCGCATATGACCACTGCAACCCAATCCGCCGCAAACGCCACCTGGCTCGATCGCTTCTGGAGCGACGACCTGGAGGATGCAGACCCCGAAGTCGCGGCAATCATCAATCGCGAGCTTGGCCGCCAGCGGGACGGCATCGAACTGATCGCCAGCGAGAACATCGCCAGCCCGGCCGTTCTGGAAGCCTGCGGCAGCGTCTTCACCAACAAATATGCCGAAGGCTATCCCGGCAAGCGCTACTATGGCGGCTGCGAATATGCCGATCAGGTCGAAACCATCGCCATAGAGCGTGCCAAGCAGTTGTTCGGCTGCAACTTTGCCAATGTGCAGCCCAATTCCGGCAGCCAGATGAACCAGGCGGTTTTCCTCGCCCTGCTCAATCCGGGTGACACCTTCATGGGGCTGGACCTCGCCAGCGGCGGGCACCTGACCCACGGGTCCCCTGTCAACATGAGCGGCAAGTGGTTCAACGTGGTGCCTTATGGCGTCCGCCGCGAAGACTGCCGGATCGACATGGACGAGGTTCGCCGCCTCGCGCACGAACACAAGCCGAAACTGATTATCAGCGGCGGCACGGCCTATCCGCGCACGTGGGATTTTGAAGAGTTCCGCAAGATCGCCGATGAGGTGGGCGCCTATCTGCTGGCGGATATCTCGCATTTCTCCGGCCTCGTGGTGGGCGGCGCACACCCATCCCCATTCCCGCATGCGCATGTGGTTACCAGCACGACGCACAAGAGCCTGCGTGGCCCGCGTTCCGGCATCATCCTGTGGAATGACGAGGAACTGAGCAAGCCGTTGAACATGGCGGTTTTTCCCGGCATGCAGGGTGGCCCGCTGATGCACACGATTGCCGGCAAGGCCGTGGCATTCGGAGAAGCGCTGCGCCCCGAATTCCGGATTTACGCCCAATCCATCGTCGAGAACGCCAAGGCCCTGGCCTCCAGCCTTTCCGAAGCGGGAATCGCCATCGTATCGGGCGGCACGGATAACCACCTGATGCTGGCCGATCTCACCCCCAAGGATGTAACCGGGAAGGCCGCAGAAAAGGGCCTGGATCGCGCGTTGATCACCTGCAACAAGAACGCCATCCCGTTCGAGCCGCGTTCGCCCTTCATCACCAGCGGCGTTCGCCTGGGAACCCCAGCTGGCACCACGCGCGGCTTCGGCCCTGCCGAATTCCGCAAGGTTGGCGCGCTGATGGCCGAAGTGATAGACGGCATGGCCCGCAATGGCGACGATGGCGATGCCCAGGTGGAAGAACGCGTTCGCCGCGAAGTCGGCGAATTGTGCGCGGCCTTTCCCGTTTATCCAGGAAGATAACCCATGACCGATCCGAACAAGCCCCCAAAAGAGCCGATCGACAACCGCATCCTTGCCGACGCCGTCAACGAGGTGAAGGCAATGGGCAAGGAAGGGATGGAGCATCCCTCTTCCAAGCCCGTGCTGACTGGCGCGGCCATTGGCGCGGTTGCCGGCTGGGTATTGCCCGTGGTGGGCCCGATCGTCGGCGGCGTCGCTGGCGCAGGATACATGATCTACAAGCGGATCCGGCCCTGATCCATGCGCTGCCCATTTTGCGCGCATGACGACAGCCAGGTAAAGGATTCGCGCCCGACGGAGGATAACACCGCGATCCGCCGTCGCCGCCAGTGCGAGGGCTGCGGTGCGCGCTTCACCACTTTCGAACGCGTGCAGCTGCGCGATGTCACGGTATTGAAATCCACCGGCGACGAAACCCCGCCCCGCCGCGAAAGTTTCGATCGCTCCAAGATCGAGCAATCGGTATCGCTCGCCTGCCGCAAACGCGGGATCGAGCAGGAGCGGATCGACCAGCTTGTATCGGGTATCCAGCGGCAGGTCGAAACGGCTGGCGACAGCGAAATCCCCTCTGCACGCATTGGTGAGATGGTGATGGAGGGGCTGCGGCAGCTGGACACGGTGGCCTACATCCGTTTCGCCTCTGTCTATCGCGACTTCTCCGAAGCACGCGATTTCGAGGAATTCGCCAGCACCGTTCAACAGGTCGCGCCCGATGGCGACGGCTGAGACCCCGCCGCCCGTCATCGTACTTGTCCGCCCGCAATTGGGCGAGAACATCGGCAAGGCGGCGCGGGCCATGCTCAATTTCGGCCTCAGCGAAATGCGCCTGGTAGCACCGCGCGACGGTTGGCCAAATCCCTCTGCCGGTCCCGCCGCGGCGGGCGCGGATATCGTGCTGGAAAACGCGCAGGTGTTTGACACCACGGCAGAGGCTGTGGCGGATTGCGCGCATGTCTATGCCACCACCGTGCGCAAGCGCGGCGTTACCAAGCCGGTGCAGACGCCAGAGCAGGCCGCGCGCGACATCCCGCGCCAGCACGGTCGCAGCGCGGTGTTGTTCGGGCCGGAGCGTTCCGGCCTGGCGATGGACGATGTGGATCTTGCCCGCACCATCATCACCGCGCCGATCAACCCGGAGTTTGGCTCTCTCAACCTTGCGCAGGCGGTTATCCTGGTTGCCTACGAGCTTTCCAAGCACGCCGACCTCGCGATGCCGACGCAGGAAGAGCTTTTGCCCCCGGCTCCGCAAGAGGCGCTGGACGGGCTGATCGCGCATCTGGAAAGCATGCTTGAGCCGAACCGCTATTTTTTCCCCGAAGGTCGCGCGGAGGCAACCCGGCGCACCCTTCGCGGTGTGCTGACGAAGCCGGGATGGAACCATCTCGAGGTGCGCACCCTGCGCGGCGTTCTTTCCGCACTCCAGCGAGAGCCACGCGCTGACGACTAAATAATTCTGCCAATTTCGTCCCTTGCCTGCTATGGACAAAGTCAAGGAGGGGAAGATCGCATGAAATTTTCCATGATCGTGGCAGCAGGATTGCTTGCCGGAAGTACTGTCGCATTGGCGCAGGAAGCGGACGAGAATGCTGCAACACAGGTCAGCAATTCCCCTGCCGCACCATCGGAGGGCGATGGCGCGGAGGAAGACGATCCCGGCCAGGAAATAGTGTGCCGCCGCGAGCGCGTTACCGGTTCGCTTACCCGTGTTCGCCGAACCTGCCTCACGGTAAACGAGTGGGCACAGGTGGAAGCGAACACGCGTGACGACATGATCCGGTCTGGCAGAAATGCTTCGGGGAGCCAGTGCATCAACACCAATCCTCTCAGGCCGGATTGCTGAGGCTGGTGCTGGATTGCGCCTTCTATTGACTTCCTCCTATTGACTTACTCGCGCGCGCAGTTAAATGCGCGCCTTCGCTTAAATTGGCTCCGCACCCCGGTGAAGCGGCAGCCACGTCTGACAACAGGTCAGGCGGTGCGATACCGGGTTAAAGCATCACCGCTGGGGTGATGATGGCAAATTGAAGGAAGTGACACATGTCGAAGCGCACACGCGCCAAGCACAAACTCGACCGCCGGATGGGCGAAAACATCTGGGGTCGTCCGAATTCTCCGGTAAACAAGCGTTCCTACGGTCCCGGCCAGCACGGCCAGCGTCGCAAGGGCAAGATGTCCGATTTCGGCCTGCAGCTTCGCGCCAAGCAGAAGCTCAAGGGCTATTACGGCGACGTTACCGAAAAGCAGTTCCGCGGCACCTACAAGGATGCCACCCGCATGAAGGGTGACACCGGCCAGAACCTGATCGGCCTGCTGGAGCGCCGCCTGGACATGATCGTGTACCGCGCCAAATTTGCGCCCACGATCTTTGCCGCGCGCCAGATCGTCAGCCACGGCCACATCAAGGTCAACGGCGTGAAGTGCAACGTGGCATCGCGTCGCTGCGATGTTGGCGACGTTATCTCGCTTGGCGACAAGGCCAAGGAAATGGCGCTGGTCATCGAAGCGCAGAGCCTGCCCGAACGTGAAGTTCCCGAATATGTTGCCGCCGAAGGCAATGACTCGGTCACCTTCAGCCGCGTTCCCTCGCTCGACGAAGTGCCTTATCCGGTACAGATGGAGCCGAACCTGGTCGTCGAGTTCTACTCGCGCTGATCGGCAAGCCGTTTACGAAATTACGGGCGGTCCTTCGGGGCCGCCCTTTTTCGTTTCGGTTCAACTCTTTGCCGGGAACGCAGTGCGTGTTCGCGCGTCACAGCCTCACGATGACCCAATATCGTTTCATAACCCCGCACCGCGCGGGCAAATGGTATGATCGACTGTCGCTGGCGCAGCAACTGGCCTGCAGGATCGGCGCGGGTTTTCTCGATTCAGCGGGGACTTTCATTCCCTATCGTGGCACTATCCTCGAAATCCGCAGCAAGCCGGCAACGCCTCCGGAATAGCGGCACGGTTTGGTCGCCTATTCGGCCAGGTGCTCACCCAGAAACGCGTCTATCGCCAGCAACATGTTTCCGCGCACCATTGCGTCAGTTGCGCATTCACTTCTCCGAGAGAGGTGATCACGCGCGGCTCGGCGGTTTCCTCAAGATCGACGACGTAGAGCATCTCCGTCGTGGCGTTGTCCGAAGAGAGATAGGCGATTTTGTCACCTGAAGGTGACAGGCTGATATCCAGCACGGTAGGCCGGACGCCAACACGTCACCGTGTTGAAAAATAGTCTCTTCTGAAATTCTCCGCGAAGGCCGTGAGCTGCCCTTCCCCGATGGCATCGCGCATGGCCTGCATCAATTGCTGGTAGAAAGAGAGGTTGTGTTCCGTCACCAGCATAGCGCCGAGTATCTCGCCCGACTTCTGAAGGTGGTGCAGATACGCGCGGCTGTAATTCGCGCAGGTCGGGCAGGTGCAGCGCTCGTCCAGCGGCGCAGTATCCTCGGCATGGCGGGCATTGCGCAGGTTGAGCGGGCCGTTCCAGGTAAAGGCCTGGCCATTACGACCCGAGCGCGTGGGCAGCACGCAATCGAACATGTCCACCCCGCGCTCCACCGCGCCGACAAGATCGTCGGGCTTGCCAACGCCCATCAGGTAACGCGGCGCATCTTCGGGAAGCATTGCCAGGCGCGTAGTCCAGCACGCCGAACATCGCTTCCTGCCCCTCGCCCACGGCCAGACCGCCGATGGCATAGCCGTCGAAACCGATTTCGCGCAGCGCCGTGGCAGAGCGGGCGCGCAGTCCCTCGTCCAGCGCGCCCTGCTGGATGCCGAACAGCGCGCTGCTGGCGGCGTGGTCTCCGCCCGCGTCAAAGGCATCGCGGCTGCGTTTTGCCCAGCGCATCGACAATTCCATGCTCGCTTCGATCTCCTTCATCGGCCGGTCGGCGCGCGGGCATTCATCGAAACACATGACAATGTCGGAGCCGAGCAGGCGCTGGATTTCCATCGAGCGTTCGGGGGTGAGCATGTGTTTCGAGCCATCGATATGGCTGCGAAACTCCACGCCCTTTTCGGTCAGCTTGCGCAGGTCGGACAGGCTCATCACCTGGTAGCCGCCGCTGTCGGTCAGGATCGGCCGATCCCACCGCATGAATTTGTGCAGTCCGCCCAGCTTGGCCACGCGTTCCGCACCGGGGCGCAGCATCAGGTGGTAGGTGTTGCCAAGGATGATGTCCGCGCCCGGTCGCGCGCACGCTTTCGGGTTTCATCGCCTTTACCGTTGCCGCCGTTCCGACGGGCATGAAGGCCGGCGTGCGGATCGTGCCGCGGCGCATGGCGATTGCGCCCGTGCGCGCCTTGCCGTCCGTCGCATGGACGGCGAAATCGAAGCGGGGGCGATCAGAAGCCATAGATCAGCGTGAACCGGGTGAGTGTGTCGGTATCGACGGCGCCTGCCGGCGGGTTGCTGTCATACTCGATGGTCCAGGAAAGGCGCGCCTTGAGCGCATCGGTCAAACCGGCTTCAAGCCCGGTGGAGGCGGTAAGACTGGTGTTGGCGCTATCGATGATCAGCAAGGCTTCACCGCCGGTTTCCAGCGTGCTGCTGGCGTCCTGCGTCAGCGTGATCTTGTCAGAAATATCCCAATCGAAATCGACCCCGAAAAGGGCGGCAATACGACTGGACTTGGTGCCGTCGACAAATTGGGTGACGCGGTAGGCAGGGCCTGCCTTCACAGCCAGGTTCATGTTTTCCGCCTCGACCAGCTTGTAGCCAAGGCCACCCGACGCCGCATAGCGGGAGGAATACCCCTGCAAGCGATCCCGTTCGTACTGCACCAGGCCATAGGCGAAGAATCGCTCGTTGATCTGGTAGTGCGGCTCGTAGCGGGCGAGAAACTGCTCGCGCGAAGTCGTGCCGTCCTGCCGCCGGTAATCGGCGGTGAGGCGCAGATTGTGGTCCCAGTCGATCCCCTCGCGCTTCAACGAGAGCGCGGCGGTCACGCCGAATTCATCGATGTTGCCGGATGACTGGAAGGCGCCGATCTGCCCCTCCCCGCTCCAGTTTTCCAGCACGCCCGCGGTGCGAATTTCCTGCTCATGGAGAGCGGCTTCGGCAGCAGCGATTTCCGCCTGATCGGCCTGATAGGCTGTCCAGATCGCGTCGATTTCTCCCGCCTCATCGGGAAATGCCGCGCGGGCGGTGGCTATCACCGCCTCGACCTGCTCTGCATCGCCGGAGGCAATCGCGGTATCGATCATGGTGCGCGCGGCGTCGGGCAATTGCTGTGCCGCGGCTGGCACGGAAAGCAGCGCCAGCGGAGCGGCAAGGCATGCAAGTTTATTCATAGGCGCCCCGCTAGCGGGTCATTCGCGCAATCGCCAGCCTGTCTTGAAAATCCAGCCGATGATGGTGATGCACACCAACAGGAAAAACAGCGTTGCGCCAAAGGAAATCCAGATCGGAAAATCCGACTGGCCAAGGAAAGTCCAACGCAGGCCGTTTACGAGATAAACGACCGGGTTGATCAGCGTGACCGTGCGCCATGGCTCGGGCAGCATCTCAATCGAATAGAACGTGCCGCCCAGGAAGGTGAGCGGCATGATGATAAGCAACGGTACGATCTGGAGTTTCTCGAACCCGTCTGCCCACAAACCGATGATGAAGCCCAGCAGCGAGAAAGTGGCCGCCACCAGAATGATATACCCAAAGGCCAGCACGGGGTGGACCAGCTGGTAATCGATTATCAGCGCTGCCGTGCCCATGATGATGACCGCGAGGATCAGCGATTTCACTGCCGCCGCGCCGACAAACCCGATCAGCGTTTCCGCCACGCCAACAGGCGCAGACAACAATTCATAGATCGCGCCGGTGAACTTGGGCATGTAGATGCCGAAGCTGGCGTTGCTGGTGCTTTCGCTCAGCAGCGTCAGCATCAGCAGGCCCGGCACGATGAAGGAGCCATAATCGACGCCTCCCGGCAGTTCCATCCGGCTGCCGATAGCCGCGCCGAACACCACCAGATACAGCGAGGTGGTAATCACCGGCGACAGGATCGAGCCGAAGATGGTGCGGAACATGCGCATCAGCTCGTTCTTGAAAATGGCGAAAGCGCCGCGTGCGTTGAAGGTCATGCCGCCACCTCCGGTTCGTTGAGCAGGTCGACGAAGATATCCTCCAGCGTGCTGTCGCGCGTTTCGAGGCCGGAAAAGGCAATCCCCTCGCGCGCCATCAGTTGTGCCAGTTCCGCCACCTCGCGCTTGCCCTTGCCCGTGCCGTCACCACCGCGATAGACGAGACAGGTTCCGCCCGCCTCGAGGTGAACGGGATAGGCAGCCAGCGTCGCGGGAACCTGCGCCAATGGCGTATCGAGAGTGAAATGCGCCTCGGTGCGGCCCAGCTTGGCCATGATGGCATCCTTGTCATCCACCAGCAGGATCCTGCCCTTGTTGATGACGCCCACCCGGTCGGCCATTTCCTCGGCTTCATCGATATAATGGGTGGTGAGGATGATGGTGACGCCCTTGTCGCGCAGCATGTCTATCTGGCGCCACATGTCGCGGCGCAGTTCCACATCCACGCCTGCCGTGGGTTCATCGAGGAACAGCAACTGCGGATCGTGCGCCAGCGCCTTGGCGATCATCACCCGCCGCTTCATCCCGCCCGAAAGCTCGCGGATGGCGGCGTTGCGCTTGTCCCACAAGCTGAGGCTGCGCAGAACTTCCTCGATCCGTGCTTCATCGGGCGCACAGCCAAACATGCCGCGCGAATAGCGCACCTGGCGGATCACCTTGTCGAACATGTCGAAGCTGAGTTCCTGCGGCACCAGCCCGATCTCGCGGCGCACCTTTTTCCAGTTGGTCGACAGGTCCTTGCCGAAAACCTCGATCACGCCGCCTGTGGGCCGCACCATGCCGCACACCGCTCCGATCAGCGTGGTCTTGCCAGCGCCGTTCGGCCCCAGCAGGGCGAAGATCTCGCCGCGACGGATCTTCAGGTCGACGCCATCCAGCGCCTTCACGCCGCCCTTGTAGGTTTTTTCGAGGCCGCGAATGTCGAGAATCGGTTCAGGCATGGCATCCTTGTGGAGCCGCCCGAAGGAATTGCAAGCTGGCCCTAGGGGATAAGCAGGCTGGAATCGCCGTAGCTGTAGAAGCGATAGCCATGCGCGATGGCGTGGGCATAGACGTCCTGCATCCGCTCGGTCCCCATCAGGGACGATACCAGCATCATCAGGGTCGATTTTGGCAGGTGGAAATTGGTCATCAGCCCGTCCACCGCACGGAAGGCGTAGCCGGGCGTGATGAAGATATCCGTGTCGCCAGAGAAAGGGCGGATTACGCCATCCTCTCCGGTCGCGCTTTCCAGCAGGCGCAGGCTGGTGGTGCCCACGGCAATCAACCGGCCACCGGCAGCGCGGGCCGCATTCAGCCGATCTGCGGTGGCAGCATCGATCGTGCCGAACTCGGCATGCATCGTGTGATCGTCCGTATCGTCTGCCTTAACCGGCAGGAACGTGCCCGCACCCACGTGCAGCGTCAGCGTTTCGCGACCGATGCCCGAATCATCCAGTGCGGCGATCAGGCGATCGGTGAAATGCAGCGCGGCGGTGGGGGCGGCAACCGCCCCGTCCTTTTGCGCGAACATGGTCTGGTAATCTTCGCGATCCTGCGCATCGGTTTCACGCTTGCCCGCGATGTAAGGCGGCAGCGGCATGCGCCCTGCCCGTTCCAGCAACACCTCGACCGGCTCATCGCCTTCGAAAGCGAGGGTGAAGCTGCCATCCTCATGCCGCTCCTCGGCGATAGCGGCAACATCCGCGCCGAACGCCACGCGGTCTCCCGGTTTCAGGCGTTTGGCATTGCGGATGAAGGCCTGCCACCGACGCAGGTCCAGCCGCTTGTGCAAGGTCGCACCGATCCGCGCCTCGCCGCGCTGGCCTTCCAGCTGGGCGGGGATAACGCGCGTATCGTTGAAGACGAGGACATCGCCTTTTTCCAGCAGCCTCGGCAGGTCCAGCACCCCGCAATCGGCGATTGGTGCGTCGCCCTTTACCACCAGCATGCGCGCGGCATCACGCGGGCGCGCGGGGCGCAGCGCGATCAGTTCAGGCGGCAGGTCAAAATCGAAAAGGTCGACCCTCATCGGTCGGCCAATTCAGTTGCGGCCGGAACCGGTCAGCATGTCGAGCGTGATCCGCTCGGACGGCGGCGTTGCTGCGCCGGGCATCATCTGCTCCACATTGTCGGCAGCGATGCTGGCCTGCAGGATGCGGGTGGGATTGGCAGGCGGCTCTCCGCGCTGCACGGCATCCACGGCAGCCATGTTGTTGATTACCCGGCCAAAATTGGTGTAGCGACGATCCAGCGCAAACCGCGGATAGAACACGATGAAGAACTGGCTGTTGGCGCTGTCATCGTCATTGGCGCGGGCCATGGATACAGTGCCGCGCACGTGGGGCAGGAAGTTGAACTCTTCTTCCAGGTCCGGAAGGGTGGAGCCGCCCTGGCCGGTGCCGGTGGGGTCTCCCGTCTGGGCCATGAAGCCGTCGATCACGCGGTGGAACGGAACGCCATTGTAAAACCCGTCGCGCGCCAGCGTCTTGATGCGTTCAACGTGATCGGGCGCCCATTGCGGCATCAGGCGGATGGCCACACGCTCTCCGGTGGAGAGGTCCAGGAGCAGGATATTGTCCCGGTCCTGCGTCATGTCGAAATTCACGCTGACAGGCATCTGGGTTGCCGCCTCATTCGTCGCCTCGGTGGCTTCCAACGCAGGCGTGAGCGAAGTATCCTGCGCGGTGGCAGGCGTGGCAGCGAAGGTAAAAGCGGCAGCGAATGCCGTCAGCGCGATGTGGCGGATCATGGTCCCGTCCGATATTGAAAGGTGATTTCTCATGGCGCCCTATCGTCTGGCTGCTGACAGTTCAATGAACATAATGTTCGGCTAGAGATCGCCGCGCCGTCCGATCTCGATCACGCGCGCTTCCACGAGGTCTTTAACATGCGTGCTGACGAAGGGAGAGATATCGCCTCCGTAGATTGCGATCTCCTTCACCAGCTTGGATGCAATGGGCTGGAGCGAGATATCCGCCATCAGGAAGACCGTTTCGATCGAATCGTCGATCTGCTGGTTCATGCCCGCCATCTGGTATTCGTATTCGAAATCGGCGACAGCGCGCAGGCCGCGTATGATCACGCTCGCTCCGACATGCGCCGCGAATTTCATCAGCAGTGAATCGAACCCCCGAATCTCGACGTTTTCAAGGCCCAGCCGTGCGATTTCGGAACGCATCATGTCCATCCGCTCATCAGGGGTGAACATGGGGTTCTTGCTGGGGTTGGTGGTGACGCCGATGACCAGTCGATCCACCAACTTCGCCCCGCGCCGGATGATGTCGGCATGGCCACGCGTGCATGGATCGAATGTGCCGGGATAAAGGCCGATGCGTTCGGTCATCACCGATCCCTCTCGACCACGAACCGCGCCAGCGCCCGCAGCAGGTCTGCTTCCTCGCCATGATCGTGCAAATGGCCGATGGCCTGTTCGGACAGGGCCTGCGCCTGCGCCCGCGCGCCTTCTGCGCCCATCAGCGAAACGAAGGTGGCCTTGCCCTGCCCGGCGTCCTTGCGCAGCGCCTTGCCGGCCTTTTTCTCGTCGCCTTCCTCGTCCAGCAGATCGTCCGCGATCTGGAAGGCCAGGCCGATGTCGCGGGCGTAATTTCGCAGGTGTGCGCGATTGTCTTCGGGCACTTTACCCAGGATCGCGCCCATCTCGACCGCTGCGCCAAGCAAGGCACCGGTCTTCAGCTGCTGGAGCCGGGTCACGCCGTGGAGGTCGAACTGCTGCGTCTCTGCCGCCATATCCATCACCTGACCGCCCGCCATGCCGTTGTGGCCGCTGGCCGCAGCGAGCGCGTGGACCAGTTCTGCGCGGATGAAGGGATCGGTGCTCACCAGCGTGCCGCCCAGAATTTCAAACGCCAGAGCGTGCAGCGAATCGCCCGCCAGCACGGCGGTCGCCTCGTCATATTTGCTGTGCAGTGTAGGCTTGCCATGGCGCAGGTCGTCATCATCCATGCAGGGCAGATCATCGTGGATCAGCGAATAGACGTGGATAGCCTCGATCGCGCAGCCTGCGCGCACGGCGGCATCACGGCTGGCTCCATACATTTGCGCAACCGTGGCCAGCAGCATGGGTCGCACCCGCTTGCCGCCGTCGATCACGGCATAGCGCATCGCCTCCACCAGCGGGGCACGGGCATCTTCGGGAACGGGCAACAACTGGTCGAAGCAGGCATCAACCTCGCGCTGGATTCGCTGGAGCCCCCTGCCAAGCACATCGTCCGCCATCACCAATCCCATTGTATCAGGCCGCATCGAAAGGCGCGGTGCCTGTCGGCCTGACATTGCCCTGGCCATCAGGACCGGCGACAATCTTCTCGATCCGCTCCTGCGCGTCGTCCAGCCGCGCCTGGCAATGGCGCCGCAGCGCCTCGCCACGTTCGTAAAGCGCAATGCTCTCGTCCAGCGGCACTTCGCCGCCTTCAAGCCTGCGCACCACGTCCTCGAGGCTCTTGAGCGCCTCTTCAAAACTCATCGCGGAAATATCGGGACTGTCTTCTGCCATGCTTGCGACCATTGACGGTGGCAGGGCGCAGGGTCAAGCTGTGGCACAAGCAGGAGAGCCCTAAATGAAGTGGATTATTGCCTATATCGCCGCCGCAGTGGCCTTTGGCGCGCTGGATGCCGTGTGGCTGCGATGGGCGGCGGACAATCTGTATCGCCCGGTGATCGGCAGCATCATGGCGGAGGATTTCCGCATGGGCGCAGCGGCTGCGTTCTACCTTATCTATATCGCGGGCATGGTGTGGTTCGCGATCCGTCCGGGGCTGGAGGCGGGAAGTGTGGGTACTGCCGTGCTGAACGGCGCGCTGCTGGGCGGCCTTTGTTATGCAACCTTCGATCTCACCAGCCAGGCGGTGCTGAAAGTGTGGGCCACCCATATCAGCGTGGCCGACATTGCCTGGGGCGCCTTTGCCACTGCCGTTGCGGCAGGCGCGGCCACATGGGTTACGCTGAAACTGGCAAGCTAAATCGGGTAAAATCCGGGCTGGCAGGACTAGCGAAGGCGCAAAGCCGGGGCTAAGGCCCCTGCCATGAGTCAGATCACACCAGAAGTCGTCGAACAACACGGTCTCAACCCCGAGGAATACGAGCGAGTTCTCGCCGGGCTTGGCCGCGAACCAAACCTTGTGGAACTGGGCATATTCTCGGTCATGTGGAGCGAGCATTGCTCCTACAAGTCCAGCCGGTTCCACCTGAAGAAGCTTCCGACCGAAGCGCCCTGGGTCATCTGCGGTCCGGGCGAGAACGCTGGCGTGATCGACATCGGCGACGGTCAGGCCGCCATCTTCAAGATGGAGAGCCACAACCACCCCAGCTATATCGAACCCTACCAGGGCGCGGCGACGGGCGTTGGCGGCATTTTGCGCGACGTGTTCACCATGGGCGCGCGGCCCGTGGCCAATGCCAATGCCCTGCGTTTCGGTCGTCCCGATCACCCCAAGATGAAGCACCTCGTGCAGGGCGTGGTCGCAGGCATCGGCGGCTATGGCAATTGCGTGGGCGTGCCCACCGTTGCGGGGGAGACGAATTTCCATCCCGCCTATGACGGCAATATCCTCGTCAACGCGATGACCGTTGGCGTCGCCGACGCTGACAAGATCTTCTATTCCGCTGCCACCGGCGTGGGCAACCCCATCGTCTATGTCGGCTCCAAGACCGGGCGCGATGGTATCCATGGTGCCACCATGGCCAGCGCCGATTTTGCCGAGGATGCGGAGGCCAAGCGCCCCACCGTGCAGGTGGGTGATCCCTTTACCGAAAAGCTGCTGATCGAAGCTTGCCTTGAACTGATGGCGACAGACGCCATCGTTGCGATCCAGGATATGGGCGCGGCTGGCCTCACCTCCTCCAGCGTGGAAATGGCCACCAACGGCAAGGCGGGCATCCGGCTCGACATGAACAAGGTGCCCTGCCGCGAAGAGGGCATGACGCCCTACGAGATGATGCTGAGCGAAAGCCAGGAGCGGATGCTCATGGTGCTGAAGCCCGGCAAGGAAGCCATGGCCGCCGCCATCTTCGAGAAGTGGGAGCTGGATTTCGCGGTCATCGGCGAAGTCACGGACACGCGCCACATGGTGCTGGAATTCGATGGCGAAGTCGTGTGCGATATTCCGCTGGGGCCGCTGGCGAAGGATGCGCCGGAATATGAGCGGCCCTACCTCTCCAAGGATGAATATACCAAGTGGGCAGGCATCGCGCCGATGCAGAACCGTCCCGACACCGATGATGCGGGCGCAGACCTGCTGAAGCTGCTGGCGTCCCCCAATCTCGCATCGAAAAGCTGGATTTCGGAGCAATACGACAGCCAGGTGGGCGCGGATACGCTGCAAACCGGCGGCGATGCCGGCGTGGTGCGCGTGCACGGTACCAAAAAGGCGTTGGCGATCAGCACCGATTGCACCCCGCGCTATGTTTATGCCAATCCCTACGAAGGCGGGAAGCAGGCGATCGCGGAAGCCTATCGCAACCTGTGTGCCGTGGGCGCGCGGCCGCTGGCGGTGACCAATTGCCTCAATTTCGCCAACCCGCAACGTCCCGAGATCATGGCGCAACTCGTCCACGCGCTGGATGGCATGGGCGAAGCCTGCCGCGAGCTGGATTTCCCGATCGTTTCGGGCAATGTCTCGCTCTATAACGAAAGCAAGGCAACCGGCGGCGGCAGCGCGATCCTGCCGACTCCCGCGATTGGCGGCGTCGGCATTATCGACGATTACGCCACCATGATGACCATGGGCTTCAAGGCACGCGGGCGAGACAATCTACCTGATCGGCGCAGAAGCCTGGGCCACCCCCGACCCCGAACGATCGCACCTCGGCAAGTCGCTATGGCTGGATGTTGTGCATGGCCGCGACGAAGGCCGCGCGCCGCCGGTTGACCTCGCGCTGGAGAAGAGCGCGGGCAAGATCATCCGCGACCTGATCGCCGACGGACTGGTGAGCGCCGTGCACGATGTTTCCGATGGCGGCATCGCCGTGGCCCTGGCGGAAATGGCGATGGCTGGCGGCATCGGTGCCGAAGTCGAAGGCAATGACAAGTACACCGCCGCGCAGTGGTGGTTTGGCGAGGACCAGGGCCGCTACATCGTCACAGTCCCCGATACCAGGGCGCTGAACGAAGCGATGGCGCGCGGCACCGAGGACGAGGACCAGGCCCGCGTGGGCTTCCGCCGCCTTGGCACCACAGGCGGCAACAGCCTGCTCGGCGTCTCGCTGGACGACATGAAGGCCGCGCATCGCAGCTTCTTCAAGGACTGGATGGAAACCTGATGGCGGCGGGCTTTTCCGGCACGCCGCTCGCCCGGCAGTTGGACCTGCGGGATGGCCAGCGAGTGTGGTTCTGCGACATGCCGGACGAGATCGAACAGGAAATTGCCGAATACGCGCTTGAACTGACGATTGTCGCCGCGCCCGAAGAAGGCGTGGATGCAGCGCATGTTTTCGTGACCGAGCGAACAGGGCTGGCAAAGCTGCTCGAAACGGTACGAGAAAATCTCGCCGCAGATGGTCAAATCTGGGTTAGCTGGCCGACGAAATCCTCGTCATTGCAAACCGACATCGACGAAAGCACGGTCCGCGAGCTGGGCCAACCGCTAGGGCTGGTTGATACAAAAAGCTGCGCCGTTGGCGATGACTGGAAAGGTCTGAAGCTGGTGATCCGCAAGGAATTGCGGTGAGTGGGGACGGCCACCCCTTCCCGGCCCTGCCCGAACTTTCGGACGCCGACCGCATCTCCCGCTCGCGCGCGGCATTCGAACGACTGAAATCCCGCCGCTCCTGCCGCGCCTTCGCCAATACGCCTGTCCCACGCGAAGTGATCGAGAATGCAATCCGCGCCGCCGGGACCGCTCCCAGCGGGGCAAACCACCAGCCGTGGCATTTCGCCGTCATCGGCTCTCCCGAGAAGAAACGCGCGGTGCGAGAAGCCGCCGAGGCGGAGGAACGCCGCTTTTACGGCGATGAGGGCGACAAGCCCAAGGCAAGCGAGGAATGGCTGGGCGCCCTGGCCCCAATCGGCACCGACGCCAGCAAGCCTTTCCTCGAAACCGCGCCCTGGCTGATCGCATGCTTTGCGCAGCGCACCGGCGGCATCGGTGAAGATGGCGAGACGCAGAATTACTACGTCAATGAGAGCGTCGGCATCGCTTGCGGAATGTTGATTTCAACCTTGCACGAAGCGGGCCTTGCCACACTTACCCACACGCCTTCGCCCATGGGTTTCCTGCGCGATCTGTGTGGGCGACCGAAGAACGAAAAACCGCTGATGATCGTAGTCGTGGGCCATCCGGCCGACGATGCGACCGTTCCGGATCATGCGCTGAAGAAGAAACCGCTGGAGCAGATTTCCAGCTGGCTCTGATCCGCCTATTTCGCGGCGATCACATGGAAGGTGCCGCTGGCGCGCATCAAGAGTTTTCCTTCCGCGCCGTCCTTGCGCACGCGGCAGTCCAGCGTGATCGTGCTGCGGCCTGCCTTCAGCACCTCCACCTCGGCTTCAACCCAGTCGCCTTCGCGCGCAGAGGCAAGGAAATCGGCGGACATGCCCTGCGTCACGGCATACTGTCCCTTGGGCGCGGCGCGTCCGGCCGCGAGCGTCAGCGCCGTATCGACAAGGGTCATGAACATGCCACCGTGCAGAGTGCCGATGGCGTTACCGTGGCGCTCGTCCATCCGCAGGCCGATCACGATATTGTCGCCGCGCCTGGCCATGAACATCGGTCCGGCCAGTTCGTGAAAACCGCCGTAGGGCCGCATTTCGGAGAAGCCATCCGGGATGGCGCCGGGCGCCTCAGCGCCTTCAATTCAGCCATGACCTGCCACCCATTCCTCCTCACGGATTTCGAGCAGTTTGAGCAGGGCCGTAAGTTCGCCGCGATCCACCCAACCATTGGCCGCAGCGCGCGCCTTTGGCTTGGCGCGATAGGCAATGCCGTAGGTGGCCGCCTCGATCATCGGGATATCGTTTGCGCCGTCGCCTGCGACCATGCTGATCGCACCATCGCCCAGCTTGCCAAGTTCGTCCCGCAGCACGGCCTTCTTGGTAGAACTGTCGGTGATGCCGCCAACCAGCCCGCCGGTCAGCTTGCCGCCCGAAACCTCGAGCCGATTGCCCACCACACGCTCAAACCCGATCTGTTCAGCGACATTGTCTGCAAAATGATGGAAGCCGCCCGTCACCAGCACGGTGCGGCATCCTTTCGACTTGAGCGTTTCGACCAGCACGCGCGCACCATCGTTCGGACGGATCCGTTCATCGAGGCAGCGCGTGATCGCGCCTTCGTCCAGCCCTTCCAGCAGGGCCACGCGCTCTCGCAAGGCGGATTCGAAATCGAGTTCGCCCTGCATGGCGCGTTCGGTAATTTGCGCAACCTTGTCCTTCAGACCGGCAAAGTCGGCGAGTTCATCGATGCATTCCTGACCGATCATGGTGGAATCCATGTCGGACACGAACAGGTGCGGCACGCCAAATTCATCGCGCGCGATGATGGCGTCGCTCGTCTCGAAATGCGTATCGATGGCGCTGCGGAGCGCATTCATATCGTCGCCGGGGGTTTCCAGTTGCAGCACCTCGCCGCAGAAATCGAGCATGGCCGCATGGGCGACCGGCACCGAAGTATCTGCCAGTGCGGCAGTCATCGCATCCAGCCGCCTTTCCAGTGTGGCGGGGTCTGCTATCAGCCGGGCTATGAGCAAGTCTGCATCTCCGTTTTCCAAACAGGTCGCGCTCATTGCAGGGCCGACCGCCAGCGGCAAGAGCGATCTGGCGGTAGACCTTGCATTGTCGCTGGAAAAGGCGGGCAAACCAGCCGTGGTCATCAATGCCGACAGCGCGCAGGTCTATGCCGATCTGCAAATACTCAGCGCGCGACCCGGCGAGGACGACATGCGCGGCGTGCCGCATCGCCTGTTCGGCGCATGGGACGGGGCCGAGCCCTGCTCTGCCGCGGACTGGGCCGACGCGGCCAAGCGCGAGATCGAGAACGCGCAACTGTCTGGTGCCGTGCCGATATTGGTGGGCGGGACGGGCCTGTATATCCGCACGCTGCTGGACGGGATCGCACCGGTGCCCGCCATCGATGAAGCCGTTCGCGAACAGGTGCGTGCACTGCCTGTCGAGGAACTGTTCGCCGCCGTGGAGAGCGAGGATCGCGAAGCATCGCGAACGCTCAACCCAAAGGATACGCAACGCCTCGCCCGCGCGCTGGAGGTGGTACGCTCTACAGGCACGCCCTTGCGCGAATGGCAGCGTCACAAGACCGGCGGAATCGGCGATGCCATTACCTTAGCCCCGCTGGTGCTGCTGCCCGAACGCGCTTGGCTGTACGAACGGTGCGACCGCCGCTTTGCGATGATGATGGACAATGGCGCTGTCGATGAAGTCGAGGCGCTGCTCGCGCGCGGCCTGCCCGAAGACCTACCAGTGATGCGCGCCATCGGTGTGCCGCAGATAGCCGATTACCTGCGCAATGCCCTGTCGCGGGACGAAGCTATCGCAATCGGCCAGCAACTGACGCGCAACTATGCAAAGCGCCAATATACCTGGCTGCGCCATCAGCCACCAGAACAATGGCCACGCCTGACGCCTGAAAATGTCGTATTGGAAAGAGAATTTGAAATAATATTCCTTTAAAAGGGGTTGACAAGACACATTGTTCTCCTTAGTGACCCGCACGGTGAGTAGGAGAGGATGACCCGGCGCAAGAAATTGTGCCGGGTCGTTTCTTTAAGGAAACCTTGAGGAGAGTAACGTGTCGGACGAACGCAGCGGTGCTGCGATACTGGTTGAAAGCCTGGTGCGGCAGGGGGTCGAATATGTGTTCGGCTATCCCGGCGGCGCCGTGCTGCCCATTTACGATGAACTGTTTTCCGATAGCCGGATCCGCCACATCCTTGTGCGGCACGAGGCCGGCGCGGCCCACGCGGCGGAGGGCTATGCCCGTTCTACCGGGAAGACCGGCGTCGTGCTCGTCACCTCCGGTCCCGGTGCCACCAATGCCATTACCGGCATTGCCGATGCCTTCATGGATTCGATCCCGCTGGTCGTCATCACCGGCCAGGTACCCACGAACCTGATCGGCACTGATGCCTTCCAGGAAGCCGACACGGTTGGCCTGACCCGGCATTGTTCGAAGCACAATTACCTTGTGAAAGACCCGGCAGACCTTGCCGCGACCATCGAGGAAGCGTTCGAAATCGCCTCCACCGGTCGCCCCGGACCCGTGGTTGTCGACATTCCCAAGAACGTGCAGATCGCCACGGCAGATATGCCCGCAGGCGCTGCCGAACGGCGCAAGCGCTACAATCCGCGCACCGTCGCCGCGCCGGAGGAAATTGCCGAGGCGGTCGAGATGATTGCCAATGCCGAAAGGCCGATCCTTTATACAGGCGGCGGCGTTATCAATTCCGGCCCGCAGGCGTCCGAAGCCCTGCGCAAGTTCCAGCAGCTGACCGGCGCGCCGCTCACCTCCACCCTGATGGGGCTTGGCTCCTTCCCCGCCGATCATCCCGATTGGCTGGGTATGCTGGGCATGCACGGCACCTACGAAGCCAACATGGCGATGAACCAGTGCGACGTGATGGTGTGCGTCGGCGCGCGCTTTGATGATCGCGTGACGGGCCGCCTCGACGCCTTTGCCCCCAACTCAAAGAAGATCCACATCGATATCGATCGGGCCAGCATCAACAAGGTGGTGCCGGTGGACCTTGGTATCGTCGGCGATTGCGGCACCGTGCTGGAACAGATGATCGAATGCTGGGGCACCCGCAAATCCGCAGACCTGGGCGAATGGAAGGCCCGCGTCACCGGATGGAAGGCGCGCGACAGCCTGGCCTACCCGGATCGTGACGATTCGCTGATGCCGCAAAAGGCGGTCGAAACGCTGTTCGCCATGACGAAGGACCGCGATCCCATCATCACCACCGAAGTGGGCCAGCACCAGATGTGGGCGGCGCAGTATTTCGGTTTCATGGGGCCGAACAAGTGGCTGACCAGCGGCGGCCTTGGCACCATGGGCTATGGCCTGCCCGCCGCTATCGGTGCGCAACTTGGCAATCCGGACGATCTGGTGATCGATATTGCGGGCGAGGCCAGCATCCAGATGAACATCCAGGAGCTGGGCACTGCCAGCCAGTTCCGCCTGCCGGTAAAGGTCTTCATCCTCAACAATGAATACATGGGCATGGTCCGCCAGTGGCAGGAACTCACTTATGAAAGCCGCTATTCCAACAGCTATTCCGACAGCCTGCCCGATTTCGTGAAGCTGGCAGAAAGCTATGGCTGGAAGGGTATTCGCATCACGTCCGAAAGCGAGTTGGAAGACGGCATTCGCGCCATGCTGGAGCATGATGGCCCGGTCATGGTCGATTGCCATGTGTCGAAGGATGCCAATTGCTACCCCATGATCCCGTCTGGCGCGGCGCATACCGACATGCTGCTTTATGGCGATCAGCACGGTGGCACCATGGCGGATGAAGCCAAGGCATTGGTGTAAGGACTGTTAGCGACATGAAAATCCAGCATCGCGAAGCCGAGCGGCATGTGCTCACCGTCGTGGTCGATAACGAACCTGGCATCCTGGCCAAGATCACCGGCCTGTTCACCGCGCGCGGCTATAATATCGACAGCCTGACCGTGGCCGACATTTCCGAGGATCACGCCATCAGCCGCATCACCGTCGTCACCGGCGGACCGCCACAGGTGATCGACCAGATCATGGCGCAGCTGGAGCGGCTGGTACCGGTTCACCGTGTAACCGACCTCACCGAGGAAGGCCCCCATGTCGAGCGCGAACTGGCGCTGGTGAAGGTGAAGGGCACGGGCGAGCATCGCGTCGAAGCGCTGCGCATTTGCGACGTGTTTCGCGCCAGCGTGGTCGACACAACGACGGAGAGCTTCGTCTTCGAACTGACCGGCGCGAAGGACAAGATCGACAGCTTCATCACCCTCATGCGCGGGCTTGGCCTTGTCGAGGTTGGGCGCAGCGGCATCGTGGGCATGATGCGCGGCAGCGAGGGTTCGTAGCCGCCCGACCCATTTCAATCATCCACCGGAAGGCCTAGGCCCTTCGATCGTAGAACACGCAAGAAAAACAGGACGACCCATGAAAGTCTATTACGACGCCGATTGCGATCTCAACCTCATCACCGACAAGAAGATTGTCGTGCTCGGCTATGGCAGCCAGGGCCACGCCCATGCGCAGAACCTGCGCGACAGCGGTGTGAAGAATGTTGCCGTCGCGCTGCGCGAAGGCTCTGCCACGGCGAAGAAGGCCGAAGCTGCGGGCTTTGAAGTGCTGACCAACAAGCAGGCTGCCGAGCAGGCCGACATCCTGATGATCCTCGCCCCGGACGAGCACCAGGCACAAATCTGGGAAAACGATCTCAAGGGCAATATGAAGCCCGGCGCTGCGCTGGCTTTCGCCCACGGCCTGAACATTCACTTCGGCCTGATCGAAGCGCCGCAGGATATCGACGTCATCATGATCGCGCCCAAGGGCCCCGGCCATACCGTGCGCAGCGAATACCAGCGCGGCGGCGGCGTGCCCTGCCTGATCGCAATCCACCAGGACGCCAGCGGCAATGCGCATGACGTTGCCCTCGCCTACGCCAGCGGCGTTGGCGGTGGCCGTTCGGGCATTATCGAGACCAATTTCCGCGAGGAATGCGAGACCGACCTGTTCGGCGAGCAGGCCGTGCTGTGCGGCGGTATCACGCACCTGATCCAGGCCGGCTTCGAAACCCTGACAGAGGCCGGTTACGCCCCTGAAATGGCGTATTTCGAGTGCCTGCACGAAACCAAGCTGATCGTCGACCTGCTGTACGAAGGCGGCATCGCCAACATGCGCTATTCGATCAGCAACACCGCCGAATATGGCGATATCACCACCGGTCCGCGGATCATCACGGAAGAGACAAAGGCCGAAATGAAGCGGGTGCTGGACGATATCCAGTCGGGCCGCTTCGTGAAGAATTTCGTGCTCGACAACCGTGCCGGCCAGCCGGAGCTGAAGGCCGCTCGCAAGCGCGCCGAGGCGCATCCGATCGAAAAGACCGGTGCGGAACTTCGAGCCATGATGCCCTGGATTTCTGCCAACAAGCTGGTGGACAAGGAAAAGAACTAGCTTTCTAACCTACCGCCTTTTTCCCCGGTGGACATTGTCAAAGCGCCGCGCCAAATTGCGCAGGAGCAATTTCCACCGGGAGACTTTCTATGCGTAAGACGATTCTCGCCCTCGCGGGCGCAGCCGCCATCTCCACTTTCGCGATTACCGGCGCACAGGCCGACAATCACGAAGGCGGGGAAATGGATACCAGTGCCATTACTTCGGGCACCTATTCCACCGACCCCGCGCATACACTGGTCGTGTGGGGCCTCGATCACCTGGGCTTCAACGATTACTTCGGCATTTTCGGTAACATTACCGGAACGCTGGACCTGGATACCGAGAACCTGTCGAACTCCTCGGTCGATGTCACCATCCCGATCTCGGACGTGACCGTGGCGAGCGCAGGCCTGAAGGATCACCTCCTGCGCGCCGGGCAGGATGGCGCTGCCCCCGATTTCTTCGGCCCCAACCCCGAAGCCGCCCGCTTCGTTTCCACCGCCGTTCACCAGACCGGTGACCACAGCGCCCACATCATGGGCGATCTCACCTTCAACGGTGTCACCAAGCCGGTCACCATCGAGGCCGAACTGGCCGGAATGGGCACGAATGGAATGAACCAGAAGGAGACCGTCGGTTTCCACGGCACGACCACCATTACCCGTTCCGAATGGAACCTTGGCTGGGGCATTCCCTTTGGCCTGGGCGATGAAGTCGAACTCGACATTACGGTCGCGTTCGAAAAGGACTGACCTCTACGAACATCAATCGGGGTGCGTGGCCTTCGGGGCTTCGCACCCCGAATCGCATTTGGCCGAATCGCGTCTGGCCGAATTGTGTCTGGACCTGTTAACCAATCGTCCCTAAGTATCCTCGCATGACGCAGGCCTACAGCCTATCCCTGCTTCGACTAACACGCCCTTAGGCGTGCCATTTGTCCTGCCCATCGTGCAGGACCCTCGTCTAAGGGCCGTTTCACCTCTCGTTGATAAAACTGCGCACGCTGTTGCCGTGCGCGTCGAAGTCTAAAAAGGCTGTTTGCACCATGCCCATGATGTCCGATCCCTCGGCCAAATATCGCCCGTTCCCGCAGGTAAACCTGCCCGACAGGCAATGGCCCACCCGCACCATTACCGCCCCGCCCCGCTGGCTCAGCACCGATCTGCGCGATGGCAACCAGTCGATCATCGACCCGATGGACCGCGCCAAGAAGACGCGCTTCTTCGATCTGCTGGTGGAAGTCGGCGTGAAGGAAATAGAGGTCGGTTTTCCCGCTGCCGGACAAACCGAATTCGATTTCATCAGCTGGCTGGTGCAATCGGACAAGGTGCCGGAAGACGTCGTGGTGCAGGTGCTTACCCAGTCGCGCGAAGACCTGATCACGCGCAGCTTCGAAAGCCTCGAGGGCGCGCATTCGGCCATCGTCCATCTCTACAATGCCGTCAGCCCGGCGTGGCGTGACATCGTCTTCCGCATGAGCCGCGACGAGGTACGCGAGATTGCGGTGCGCGGTGCGCAATTGCTGGTGGACGAGGCGGCCAAGCGGCCCGGCACGAAGTGGCAGTTCGAATATTCGCCCGAAACCTTCTCCACCGCAGAACTCGATTTCAGCCTGGAGGTTTGCGAGGCGGTGATGAACGTGGTCGGCCCAACGAAAGACTGGCCAATCATCCTCAACCTTCCCGCCACCGTGGAAGCTGCAACGCCCAACATCTACGCTGACCAGATCGAATATTTCTGTCGCAACCTGCCCAACCGCGAAGCGGCGGTCATCAGCCTGCACACGCACAATGATCGCGGCACCGGCGTCGCCGCAGCAGAACTGGGCCTGATGGCTGGCGCAGACCGCGTGGAAGGCTGCCTGTTCGGCAATGGCGAGCGCACGGGCAATTGCTGTCTCGTGACAGTCGCACTCAACATGTACACGCAAGGCATCGATCCGGAACTTGATTTCTCGGACATCGACAAGGTGATCGAGACGGTCGAATACTGCAACGAACTGCCCGTTCACCAGCGCCACCCCTATGGCGGCGAGCTGGTGTTCACGGCCTTCTCGGGCAGCCACCAGGATGCGATCAAGAAGGGCTTCGAAGCACAGGAAAAGCAGAACGACCAGCATTGGCGTGTGCCGTATTTGCCCATCGATCCGGCTGATCTCGGCCGCGATTACGAGGCGGTGATCCGCGTGAATTCGCAATCTGGCAAGGGCGGCTTTGCCTGGGTTCTGCAGCAGATGCAGGGGCTGAAACTGCCGAAGAAGCTGCAGGCGGATTTCTCCAAGCACGTACAGTTCATGGCCGACGATACCGGGCGCGAGCTTAATGCGCCCGACATCTGGGAATGCTTCAAGCAGACCTATTACCTGCAAGTCCAGACCCGGCAGTTCGCCCTGGTCGATTACGACGAGGCGCGCGCTGCCGATGGCGACAGGGTATTCACCGGCACCATCAAGGTAGATGGGGAGGAGCAGCGCGTATCGGGCCGTGGCAAGGGGCTGATCTCCTCGGTGCTGGCAACGATACGCGAGACATACGGCCTGGATTTCGAAGTGTGTGACTATTCCGAACATGCCCTGGGCACCGGGGTCGATTCGCGTGCGGCGGCCTATATCGAGTGGGCCTTGCCCGATGGCCGCAGCGGCTGGGGTGTGGGAATTGACGAGGACGTTGCCACCGCCAGCGTGCGCGCAATCCTGTCTGCCGCCAATGGCGCGGCGCACGGACCGGGAACGCAAAGGTTCTGACAAGTGGCAGTCGGCCTGTACGCCGATTTCACGTTTCCGGCCGGGTTGCCAGCCATAGCTGGTCCGCCATCGCATCGAGCTCGGTGAAATCAACGCCAGGCCGGAAAGGATCCTTGCTGTTCAATCGCAATCGACTGTTTCCAGGATCAAGCAACCTCCTGCGCAGGGCGCGCTGCAACAATTGCAGGCGGATGATCGCGTCACGCTCTGCATCCAGCGGCCTCAGGCTTCTGGAACGCGACCATTCCGCCTCGATCTGCCCGACCCGATCCAGCACCATCGCGTTGTAAAGGCAATGTGGCCCGCGGTGCAGCGGCAGGCCCACTCGCAAAGCTGCGGACGTGCTGCACGGCAGCAGGAGGCCGTTACGCCGGAAATCGTCGAAGCCTATCCGCTCCCGGCCGAGTTGGCGGAGTAGAGGCCCGAGTGCCGCGATGTTGAGAATTTGCCGGGGCAACAGGTGGTGACGCTGCATATCGGTCTGGTAGTCTGGCTGTCCGCGCACGTTGACAGACCGGAACGGCAAGGCCGGACGGTCTATCCAGCAATGTGACACGCGAGCCTTGCGGGCCACGTTCTTTAGTGCGCGCCACTCCACACTTCGACCATGCCCGAGTTATCCACAGGTTCAAGTCGTAATGTTTCGCCGGAAGGTCCTGTAAACAAGAAACTTTGTGTGATCCGGCCGTTCTCGACCAGCCAGTTCAGCAATCGCAGAGCGATCTTCGATGCCTCTGCCCGGTCGGTCACCACCTCCGGCGTCATGTAGAGTTCCTGGCCTGTGAAAAGCGCCAGTCCCTCGCTCTGAAGGCCGCCAGCCTCGGTCGGGAAAAGCGCCGCCAGACCAAGACCGGGAAATGCGCCCCCTTCGATCCAGCCCATGACGCTCCGCCTAAAATAATCGGCACTGCTTACCGCCCGCGCAGGATGCCAGGCGACAGCTTTCACATTATCCAGTTGCGCCAACGTGGCCGCCACCATTGCCAGCGTGCGGACCACGGGAAACATGCCTCCCCCTGCGGCAAGGTGAGGACCAGGCTGGATCAGTATCGCCTCCTGCTGCGCCGGGTCGAAGCCCTGCCCGGTGCCGAATGTATGCGTGGTTGCAGGTATATCGATACTGGCTTGCGGTTCCAGTCCGGTGAGGTCGAAAGTCATGCCGTTGGCCAGCAATTCCAGCCAACCTTCCTCCTGCCCCCGGTCTGCCGAGGTATCGAGGCTGATCGAAAACCGGGGGCAATTCATCGCAAGCGTACGTATCTGTTTCGCGCGCGGACGCTCCCCCGGCGCGAACAGCAGCGACACGGCCGACTTTATCCTTTTGTGTTCAAGGCGTTCGGCGCTGGCGATCGACGGTAACCCCTTACTCCAATAGACGAAATTCTGCCCATAAAGGCGCGATTGGTCGAGTCCTTGTTCGCCCGAAGCTGGAAATAATTTGCGCCCAAGCGTAATAATCTTTCCCCACTTGTCTGTAGAGAGAATGCCGGACCCCGTTGGAACATGGCGCACAAGGCGCTAAATCGGTGAAATGGCAACCCGTTCGGCAATCCTTGGCGTGACGCGCTCCCTTTCGGGGAAGGCGTGGCAATGGCGCGGCGGAAACATGCAGGTCGAGGGCGATATCCATGCCCTGGGCCACGATATCACCACGCAGCTGCTGCTTTCACGCGGGGTCGCACCCGATGATCTGGACCGCCATCGGCAGCCCTCCTTGCGCGATTTCCTGCCCGACCCATCGCAATTCAACGATATGGATCGCGCGGCTGAACGCATTGCAGAGGCGGTCCTCTCCGAAGAAAGCATCGCCGTCTATGGCGACTACGACGTCGACGGGGCCACCAGTTCCGCGTTGCTGATTCGCATGCTGCGCATGCTGGGCCACGATGCCCGCCATTATATTCCCGACAGGCTGCTGGAAGGCTACGGCCCCAGCGGAGAGGCCTTGCTGAAGCTGGGCGAGGAAGGCTCCAGCCTGATCGTTACCGTCGATTGCGGGGCGATGGCGCACGAGGCGCTGGGGATGGCGCATGACGCCGGGATCGATGTGATCGTGGTGGATCACCACAAGTGTTCGCCCGATCTTCCGCGCACCTATGCGCTGGTCAACCCCAACCGGCTGGATGAGAATGACCTCGCCGCCTCGCACGGCCATCTCGCTGCCGTTGGGGTGGCCTTCCTGTTGGCCATCGCCGTGGTTCGCACCTTGCGCGCCCGCGATTATTTTGCGGACCGCCCCGAACCAAACCTGATGTCGCTGCTGGACCTTGTGGCGCTTGGCACCGTGGCCGACGTGGCGGCAATCCGCGGCCTGAACCGGGCTTTCGTTGCGCAAGGCCTCAAAGTGATGGGCAAGCGCGCGAACACCGGCATGGCGGCACTGATCGACGCCAGCCGATTGAAGGCCGCGCCCAAATGCAGCGATTGCGGCTTTGCGCTGGGCCCGCGCATCAATGCTGGCGGACGGGTGGGCGAGGCAACGCTGGGCGTGCGCCTGCTCACCACCGAAGACCCCGAAGAAGCGCGCGCCATTGCCGAACAACTCTCGCACCTCAACGAAGATCGCCGCGTTATCGAGGCAGCGGTGCAGGAGGAAGCCGAGGCGCAGCTTGCCGCGCAGCACAACCGATCGGTAATCTGCGTTGCCGCCAGGGGCTGGCATCCGGGCGTAATCGGCATCGTTGCCGGACGGATCAAGGAGAAGACCGGCAAGCCCAGCCTCGCCATCGCGCTGGATGCAGATAGCGGCCAGGGCAAGGGATCGGGACGCTCTATCGCAGGCGTCGACCTTGGCGCCGCAATCATCGCCGCGCGAGAGGCCGGGCTTCTGGTGGCAGGCGGCGGTCACGCCATGGCAGCCGGTCTCACCATCGATTCAGACCGCCTGGACGAATTTTCCGATTGGCTGGACGAGAAACTGGCCGCCACCGTTGCCAAGGCCAGCGCAGAGCAGACCATGCTGCTGGACCTTTCCGTCGCCCCCGGCGGATTGACGCCGGAGCTTGTGGAAACTCTTGAGGGCGCAGGTCCATATGGCGTCGGCTGGCCCGGGCCTCGCGTGGCCGTGGGGCCAGTACACGTGGTGAAAGCCGATATCGTGGGGACTGATCACTTGCGGATAATCGCCGCCGGACAGGACGGGCGCAGCCTGAAAGCCATCGCATTCAGGGCCGCTTCCAGCGAAATGGGCCAATCAATTCTGCATGGATCGAAGGGGCGGAAGCTGTGGCTGGCGGGGCGCGCAAAAATAGATGATTGGGGCGCCCGCCCCGCCGCCGAACTGCACCTGGAAGACGCTGCCTGGGCGGACTGACACGAAGACCCGCAATATTGTTGCAAACGGGACTTGACCGCGAGAGTGCATCCCCCTAATTGCGCCGCTCCATCGCACGTGGCCCCTTCGTCTAGCGGTTAGGACGCGGCCCTTTCACGGCTGAAACACGGGTTCGATTCCCGTAGGGGTCACCACGATGGATTTGCCTTCCGACACAACGGTAAACGACCGGTCCAAGGACCGGCGGCATGGCCGGCGTCAGGGGCCCCTTCGTCTAGCGGTTAGGACGCGGCCCTCTCACGGCTGAAACACGGGTTCGATTCCCGTAGGGGTCACCATCCCAGCTCTTTATGCAAATGCTGGCGTGGATCATTCGCGCTTCGTGGTGGAAACCGTCACAATTCTCGCCCATGAGCACAAGCCATGAATGGCTCCCGCATCCCGGCCGCGGCAATCGCGCTCGCCATAGTCTGTGGCATCGTGCTGGTTTTTGCAGGCGTTGGCATCGGCCTTGTGCTGGGATTCATCGGCATCTGGATCCTGTCTTTCTGGCTGGTGCCCCCGCCCCAGCCCGAGGCGCGCCCCAAGCCTGCCGAAGCATTGCAGATCACCCGTTCCGGCATGCGTGACCTGATCGAACATTCCGGCCTGCCCCTGCTGTTGCTCGACAACAACCGTATCATCATGGCCAACGTCAACGCGCGTGAAGCCATCGGGAAGCACATCCTGGGGCAGGATGCGCGCGTCGCCCTGCGCCATCCGGCGGCGGTGGACCTGCTTTCGCGCAAGGGCGGAGGCAGCATCACCGTGCAGGGCCTGACCGGCCCGAAAAGCAATTGGCAGATGACCATCCAGCAGATCGACGAACGCTATTCGCTGATCGAACTGATCAATCGCACCTCGGAAGCGGATGTCAGCCAGGCGCATACCGACTTCGTTGCAAACGCCAGCCATGAACTGCGCACGCCGCTGGCATCGATCATCGGTTACATGGAGACGCTGGAGGACGAGGGGGACGACATTCCCCCGAAGCAGGCCAAGCGCTTCTATTCCACCGTCCTGCGCGAAGCACGACGGTTGCAGACGCTGGTGGACGACCTGATGTCGCTGAGCCGTGTCGAGGCGGAGAAACACGATCAGCCGCGCGAGCCGGTGCGGATCGCCCCGCTGATTCGCCTGGCATCGCGCGACGGCGCCGGGCTGGACCGGTTCGAGCGCGTCACCGTCACGATCGAGGACGATTCGCTCCAGGTGCGCGGCGATGCGCGGCAGCTGGAGCAGCTCGTCCGCAACCTTGTCGACAATGCGCTGAAATATGGCGGTGAGGATGAGAGCGTCGACGTAAGCCTCGATCGCGGCGAGCGCGAAATGGCCATCCTGACGGTGCGCGATCACGGGGAAGGCATCGCGCCCGAACACCTGCCCCACCTCACCCGCCGGTTCTATCGCACGGATCCCGGCCGCAGCCGCGCTGCTGGCGGAACAGGCCTTGGCCTGGCGATCTGCAAACATATCGTGGAGCGGCACCGGGGGCGCCTGGATATCGACAGCAAGCAGGGCGATGGCACGACGGTAACCGTGCGCCTGCCGCTGATGCAGGAAAGTGCCTGAACCAACATAGCGAAAAGCGCGGCGCAGTTATCAACAGCTTTCCCACAACTCGGGGAAGCTGTTGCAGCCATTGTAACACAGACGTCACAAACGGGTCATAGCGGGCACACAACTTCGCAACAAAAGTGAAACCCGATTGTCATGAAAAAGCTTTTCACAGCCGCTGCCCTTGCCGGAACAGCACTTACCTCGGTCCCTGCGATGGCGCAGGATGCACCGTCACTGGAAGACCAGGTCGCAGCGCTTGTGGCCGAGGTTGCGCGCCTGAACCAGCGCGTTGCAGAGCTGGAAACGGAACAGACCGAAGCAGAGGCGCAGCAGGCCAATGTCGCGGTAGAACAGGCAGCAATGGCAGCGCAGGTCGCAGCCATGCGCGAATCGATTCCCGTCGCACCTTCCGCCGCGTCCACCGAGGTAAGCTGGGCCGGCGCCCCGGAATTCGAAGCAGAAGGTGGATGGTCGTTCAAGCCGTTCGGTCGCCTCAACATCGACGGCGGCACGATCAACGCTCCTGACTTCGACAGGTCGCCCCGATGGTTTCGGCAGCGAAATCCGCCGCGCACGCCTCGGCATGAGTGGCGATATCCCCGGCGGCTTCGGCTACAAGTTCGAAGTGGATTTCGCCGGCGATGAAGTCGCCGTGACCGATGCCATCATCACCTATGACGATGGCCCGTTGACGCTTACCGTGGGCCAGCACAACAGTTTCCAGTCGCTGGAAGAACTGACCAGCAGCCGCTGGTCCTCCTTCATGGAGCGCGCGGCCTTCACCGATGCCTTCGGTTTCGAGCGTCGCCTGGGTGTCTCCGCCGAAATCGACGTGACCGACACCGTCATCGTGCAGGCCGGCGTCTTCACCGACAATATCGCAGACCTTCCCGGCGACACCTGGAGCGCAGATGCCCGCATCGTCGCCAGTCCGAAGGTCGGCGATACGCAACTGCACTTCGGCGGCTCCGTCCACTACACCGATGTGCCCGATGGCGACACGGTCCGCTACCGTCAGCGCCCGCTGGTGCATTTCACCTCCGAACGCTTCATCAACACCGGCAACATCGGTGCTGCCAGCGAATTTGGCGCCGGGCTGGAAGCGGGTGTTATCAGGGGTCCGTTCCACGCCGTGGGTGAAGCTTTCTGGCAGACCGCAAACCGCCCCGATGCGCTGATGCAAGATGCCGACTTCTTTGGCGGCTATGCCGAAGTCGGCATGTTCCTGACCCAAGGCGACAGCCGGGGTTACAAGGGCGGCAAGTTCGATCGCACGCGCCCGGCCAATCCCGTGAACGAGGGCGGCATGGGTGCCTTCCAGATCAACGCGCGTTACGACTATCTCGACCTGACCGATACGGGTGCAGGCATCATTGGCGGCACGCAGAGCGGTTATTTCGCATCATTGGTGTGGGTGCCGACGGATTACACCCGCCTCACTTTCAACTACGGTCGTCTGCAATATGACGACGCCGTTTACGCGACCGCTTCGGGGTCGCGTGATTATTCCGTCGATGTGCTGGGAATGCGGGCGCAGATCGATTTTTAACAACCGACCGCAACGTGCTGGCGACAATCATGACATGGGGTCACGCCCCGAACGCGTGATTGTCGCAATGGCGTCATACAGCAGACCTAGCGATCTGCCATCTCAACCGAAATGAGGAATACCATGACTCTGAATTTTCGTACCGCCGCTTCGGCTCTCGCCCTGGTGGCGCTGGCCGCCTGTAACAATGCCGGTGGCGGCGATACGCGCGACAGCGTGCGTGCCGTCGGCTCTTCCACCGTCTATCCCTTCGCCACGCGCGTTGCGGAAAGCTTCACCCGCAACCAGGATTTCGCCTCGCCGATCATCGAATCGACCGGCACCGGTGGCGGCATGGCGCTGTTCTGTCAGGGCGTTGGCCCCGATACGCCCGATATCGTCAACGCCTCGCGCCGGATGAAGGCCAGCGAGTTCGAGACCTGCCAGCAGAACGGCGTGGAAAGTATTACCGAGATCCAGGTTGGCCTCGACGGCATTGCTTTTGCCAGCGCCACCGACGGCATCGACTTCGACCTGACGCCGGAGATTGTCTACCAGGCTATCGCCGCCAATCCCTACGGGCAGGAACAAACCTTCGAAAACTGGAGCGACATCGACCCCTCGCTGCCGAACAAGCCGATCCTCGTTTATGGCCCGCCCTCCACATCGGGCACGCGCGATGCGCTGAACGAGCTGGTGATGATGGTCGGTTGCGAATCCGGTGAAGGCATGGCCGAACTGGAAGAGCAGGACGAAGATGCTTTCGAAGCAACCTGCACCGAACTGCGCAACGATGGCGCCTATGTCGAGCAGGGTGAGCAGGACAATCTGATCGTGCAGAAGATCGAAGGCAATGCCGACGCGATTGGCATTTTCGGCTTCTCCTATCTCGATGCCAACTCCGATCGCGTCCACGGCCTGACCGTGAATGGCGTGGAACCCACCTACGAGAATATCTCCAATTTCGATTATGTCGGTGCGCGTCCGCTGTTCATCTACGTGAAGAACGCGCATCTCGACGCCATTCCCGGCCTGCGGGAATTCGTGGCCGAGTGGGCAAGCAGCTGGGGATCGGGCGGGCCTTTGGCAGAGGTTGGGCTTGTGCCTAATCCTGAAGCCGCTATGGCGCGCAACAACACCGCTGCGAGCGAATTTACGCCGCTCACAGCTTCCGATTTCGAGTAGGGAAACCTCTTTGCGGATATGTCGGCCAGCACCCTAATCCTTCTCGTCCTTGGACTGGGGCTGGCCGGCTGGCTGGTCGCTCGCTCGCGCGCTGCAATGTTTCGCCGCGCGAGCGAGAACCGTCGCATTGCGTCCCTGCCCATCTATCATGCATGGTATGCAGCGCTGTGGATCGTCGTACCCACCCTGCTGTTCGCCCTTGTCTGGGCACCCATTTCCGAACAACTCATCATCCAGCACGTGCTGGCCAGTCCGGCCGCAGCCGATCTTCCCGCCTTCGGCATGCAGCGCGAAACCCTGCTGTCCGAAGCCCGCAGTGTCGCCACCGGGGCAACATCGGGCGTATTCAATCCCGCCGCTGCGGCCCTCGTCGAACCGTTCGAAGAGGCGCTCTTCCGCTACCGCATCGTCGGCTTCATCGTCACCTTGCTGGTCGCCGCGGCTGGCGCGGCCTATGCATTCCTCCGCCTGAAACCGGATTTCCGCGCCCGCACCCGGGTGGAGCGCGCGGTCCTGTCCACTCTTCTTATCGCCTCGCTGGTGGCGATCCTCACCACGCTCGGCATCCTTGTCAGCCTGGTGTTCGAGACGGTGCGCTTTTTCGGCATGGTCTCTCCCCTGGATTTCCTGCTCGGAACAAACTGGTCGCCCGACCCGATGAGCAGCGCAACCGATCCGGATGGCAGCCGTTACGGCGCGATCCCGCTGTTCTGGGGCACGCTTTTCATCGGTGCGATCATCGCCATGATCGTGGCGATCCCGCTGGGCATGATGAGCGCGATCTACCTCAACCAGTATGCAGCGCCCCGCGTGCGCACATGGATCAAGCCCGCCCTGGAGATTCTGGCTGGCGTGCCGACCGTGGTTTACGGCTATTTCGCCGCGCTGACGATTGCGCCTGCCATTCGCGACCTGGCCCTGTCGCTGGGCGTATCCAACCCTTCGAGCGAAAGCGCGCTGGCGGCTGGCCTGGTGATGGGCGTGATGATCATTCCCTTCGTCTCCTCCATGGCTGACGATTCGATTGCCGCCGTGCCGCAAGCCATGAAAGACGGCTCGCTGGCCATGGGCGCAACGCAGAACGAGACGATCAAGCGCGTGCTGGTGCCCGCCGCCCTGCCCGGTATCGTGGCCGGCATCATGCTGGCCATCAGCCGTGCCATCGGCGAAACCATGATCGTGGTGATGGCCGCCAGCTTTGCCGCCAACCTCTCTGCAAACCCGCTGGAGGCGATGACGACGGTGACCGTGCAGATCGTCGCGCTGCTGACCGGCGAGGGCAGCTTCGATCACCCCGCCACGCTGGCAGCGTTCGCTTTGGGCTTTGTCCTGTTCATGGTTACACTGGTTCTCAACATCATTGCTCTGCGTGTCGTGAAGAGGTTCCGCGAAGCTTATGAGTGACACCCCACCCAAAATTCGCCCAACGCGCACTCCGGCGTTCGAGGCGCGGCTGAAGAAGCGTTACCAGGCAGAGCGTCGCTTCAAGATCGCCGGGCTTTCCGCAATCGTGTTTTCCATGTCGGTGCTGGTTTTCCTGCTGGTGACCATGACCATCAACGGTATCGGCGGTTTCCAGCGCGCAGAAATGACCGTGCCCATCGATTTTACCCAGGCTGGCCTGTCGGTAAATCCCTCGCTTGAGGACGAACGGGCAATCGTTCGCTCGCTGGAATCGCAGGGCTTGCCCGCTGTTGTCGAGTTCAATGCACAACGCGCGCTGGGCGAAGCTGCGGCAGAGCAGCTGAACAGCGAAGCCTGGCGCCTTGTCGGCGTGGAACTGGCAAACGATCCCTCGCTGCTTCGCGGATCGAGCGAGTTTTCCCTGCCTACGACAGAGGCTCTGGCCAGCGCCTATTCGGGAGACGGCAACGCCGAGCTCCAGCCTCTGGCGGAGGATCTGGCGGAGCGCGGCCTGCTGGCCACGCGTTTCGATGCGGGCTTCCTGCAGCGTGCCGACGCCACCGATCCGCAACTTGTGGGGATCTGGGGTGCGCTGAAAGGCTCCATCCTGACCATGATCGTCACTCTTCTGCTGGCTTTCCCCATCGGCGTGCTGGCCGCACTCTACCTCGAGGAATACGCGCCGAAGAACCGCTGGACTGACATCATAGAGGTTTCGATCAACAACCTGGCCGCCGTGCCATCGATCATATTCGGTCTGCTGGGCCTTGCCGTGTTCCTCTGGTTGTTCCCCAACTACCGGTCCGCCCCGCTGATCGGCGGCATGACGCTGGCATTGATGACCATGCCGGTGATCGTCATTGCCGGGCGCAACGCGATCAAGGCGGTTCCACCCTCTATCCGCGACGGCGCCCTGGCCATCGGCGCATCGCCGGTGCAGGTGGTGTTCCACCATGTGCTGCCTCTTGCGCTGCCCGGCATCCTCACAGGCACCATCATCGGTATGGCCCGCGCACTGGGCGAAACCGCGCCGCTGCTGTTGATCGGCATGCGCGCCTTCGTGGCCAGCCCGCCTGAAGGCTTCACCGACAATGCCACGGTGCTGCCGATGCAGATTTTCCTGTGGTCCGACGAAATCGACCGTGGTTTCGTGGAACGCACCAGCGCGGCGATTATCGTGCTATTGATATTCCTCCTGCTGATGAATGGTCTGGCCATTTATCTGCGCAATCGATTCGAGAAGAAATGGTGATGTCCGAGACAGCCGACAGCCCCACAGCCGACAGCCCCTTGGCGAACCAGGCGCAGAAATCGCTGGAACATGAAAACGTCGAGACGGGCGAGCCAAAAATGCGCGCCCGCGACGTGGATGTCTATTACGGCTCCAAGCAGGCGATCGATGGCGTCGACATCGACGTCTATACCGAGTTCGTAACCGCTTTCATCGGGCCATCGGGCTGCGGCAAGTCCACCTTCCTGCGCGCGCTCAACCGCATGAACGACACCATCCCCTCTGCCCGCGTCACCGGCACGATCGAGCTGGACGGCGAGGATATCTACGCCAGCGGCATGGACGTGGTGCAGTTGCGCGCGCGTGTGGGCATGGTGTTCCAGAAGCCCAACCCGTTCCCCAAGTCGATTTACGACAATATCGCCTACGGTCCCAGGATCCACGGTCTTGCCGATAGCAAGCCGGAACTGGACGAGGTGGTGGAGAAAAGCCTGCGCCGCGCCGGACTTTGGGAAGAGGTGAAGGATCGCCTGGCCGATTCGGGCACCGCGCTTTCCGGTGGCCAGCAGCAGCGTCTTTGCATCGCGCGCGCCATCGCGGTGGACCCGGAAGTGATCCTGATGGACGAGCCTTGCTCGGCGCTCGACCCCATCGCCACGGCCAAGATCGAAGAACTGATAGACGAGCTTCGCGGACGATATGGTATCGTGATCGTCACCCACTCCATGCAGCAGGCGGCACGCGTGTCGCAGCGTACGGCGTTTTTCCACCTTGGCAATCTGGTGGAATATGGACACACGTCTGACATATTCACGAATCCAGTCGAAAAGCGTACTCAGGATTACATTACAGGGCGGTACGGATAATGGTCGAACATACAGTCAAGGCATTCGACGAGGACATCACGCGTCTGCGCGGCCTGATCGCCGAAATGGGCGGCCTTGCCGAGGTGGCCATTCACGAGGCGTTGCAGGCGCTCGTCAATGGCGACGAAGAGCTTGCCGCCCAGGTGGTGGAGCGCGATGCAAAGCTCGATGCGCTGGAAACGGAAGTGGACGCGATGGCTGTCCGCATCCTCGCCCTGCGCGCGCCGATGGCGGACGACCTTCGCGAGATCGTGGCCGCGCTGAAGATCGGCGGCGTGGTGGAGCGGATTGGCGACTATGCCAAGAACATCGCCAAGCGCGTGGGCCGCATCGAGGGCCGCGCCCGGTTCGAACCGCTGCTGCTGTTGCCCGCAATGGGCGAGGTGGCATCGGAAATGGTGCACGATGTGCTCACCGCTTATGCTGCACGCGATCCGGTGGTGGCGCGCGAAGTGATCGAGCGGGACGACAAGGTCGATGCCTTCTACGACAGCATTTTCCGCAACCTCGTCAGCCACATGGTGGAAAACCCTTCCACCATCAGCAGCGCGGCGCAATTGCTGTTCGTTGCCCGCAATATCGAGCGGATCGGAGACCACGCCACCAATGTCGCCGAGATGGTGCATTATTCGGCCACCGGCTCCTACCCCAGCGATATCGAGCGGTAGTTTTCAGGTATGTTGCAAAGGCCGTTATTAGCACGGCACTTTGCAACAAATCTGACACAAGATTGAAATATGAAAGGCCCCACGGCACTGTAAGCTTTGCCGCAATCCCAAGGGGCCCTAATTCATGTCCACGCCCAAACTGCTGCTTGTCGAAGACGACATTGCATTGGCTGAATTGCTTGAATACCGTTTCGAGAGCGAAGGCTATGACGTTCGCGTAACCGCCGATGGCGACGATGCCTTGATGATGGCATCAGAAGATGCGCCCGATCTCGTCATCCTCGACTGGATGATAGAGGGGACCAGCGGCATCGAGGTGTGCCGCCGCCTGCGCCGCGACAAGGCCACCGCCCATGTGCCGATCATCATGCTGACAGCGCGGGAGGCGGAGGATGACCGTGTGCGCGGGCTGGAAACCGGCGCCGACGATTACCTGACCAAACCATTTTCCCCGCGCGAATTGCTGGCGCGCGTCTCCGCGGTCCTGCGGCGCGTGCGCCCTGCCCTTGCGGGCGAGACGATTGAAGCCGGAGACCTGAAGCTGGACCCCGTGGCCCACCGGGTTGAGCGGCGCGGGCGGCAATTGCAGATCGGCCCTACCGAATATCGGCTGATCAAGTTCTTCATGGAGCATCCGCGCCGCGTTTTCTCTCGCGGGCAATTGCTGGATGCTGTCTGGGGAACGGGCAGCGAGATCGAGGAGCGCACCGTCGATGTGCATATCCGCCGCCTGCGAAAAGCCATCGCGGTAGACAACACGCGCGATCCGATCCGCACCGTGCGTTCGGCAGGCTACGCGCTGGAGCCTGTCTAGCGGCAAGCGCCCATCGCGGCGCTGCGGCCCTGGTCGAGATGGAAGTGATCCGCGTGGGCGGCGTTGTATTCCGGCGATAGCACGGTGCCGAAACTGTCGCAGGCGGCATCGCGGGCCGCTCTCAGGAAGCGCGCCTCGTCATCATCGCCATCCCAATCGCGCAGCACGTTGATCGTGCGGCCATCGTCCAGCACGAAACCGCCGATATCGATGGCATTGCCGGTCGCGTGCTCGCTCCACGGCGCGCCCTCATCGCTGTACATGCGGCGACAGCTGTAAGTGCCTAGCTGCTGGATACGCGCCACGCGGCTGCCAAGGATTTCACTGGCCAGTGGCTGCACATCCTTCTCCAGCCACAAGACCATTCCGGCCGCGACCGGGCAGGTAAACTGCGGAAAGCGCGGCGCAAAGGGCATGGTCCCCAGCGTCAGGCGATCCTCACGGCGGCATTCGCCCTCGCCCGTGGCGGGCAGCGGACTGAAGGCGACTTCGCTGCGATCAAGCACGGCACGGCAAGCTTCGATATCGCCGCGTAAAGCCGCCAGCTTCGTTGCTGTTGCCCAGCCCCGCTCATCGCGCAGGTCCAGCGGGGCCCAGGGATTGTGTTGCGGGTTCTCTGCCAGGTACACGCGCCCGGCCAGCAGCAGAGCGATGATCACCAGCAATATTGCCAGTTTGCGGTCATCGGCGGGCGGTTTTGGCCATTTACGTTTGCGGGTCACATCAATGAAAGTCCCGTGACTTGGGAATGATCCGGGCATTGCGCGGATGGCCCCTTGGATTGGCCCCTTGCGCCGGTGGCGCATCCGCGTTTGGCAACTGGTCGATCAGGTCACGCGGGCGGATTGCGGGATTGGCCGGATCGTCCGTCCCGCTGCGCAAATCGTCACGCGGGTTCAGCCTGCCGGAAAGCGGACTGTTCACATGATCGGCACGGGCGACCGGCGCGTTGAGCAGATCGTCCGACAGGCGATGCAGTTGCTGCGTTGCATCGGTCATGTGGTGCGCGATGACGTGGATCACCTCGTCATCATATTCCACCCGTCCGCGCACCTCCATCAGCCGCGACCCCATCACCACGGTGCGCTGCTTCTCCTTCAGATCGGGCCAGACGACCAGGTTGATGACGCCGGTCTCGTCCTCCAGCGTGATGAAGCACACGCCCTTGGCGCTGCCGGGCCGCTGGCGGATCAGCACCACGCCTGCCACATGCACCATGCTGCGGAACTTGCGCGCCCTCAGGTCACAGGCGCGCACGAAACCGCGCTCTGCCAGGCTGGCGCGCAGGAAGGCCATCGGATGCGCTTTCAGCGAAAGGCGGGTGGTCTGGTAATCGGCCACCACCTCCTCGCTCAAAGGCATTTTCGGCAGGATCGCCCTGCCCCGTTCGGCGCCCTCGTCACGCTCGTCAGCATGTGCGAACAGCGGCAGGTCCATGCCGCCCACAAGGCTGCGTGCATCCCACAAGGCCTGCCTGCGCGACATATCCATCGAGCCAAAGGCATCGGCACTGGCAAGCCGCTCCACATGCCCCACCGGCACCCGCGCCCTGTCCCGCAATTCGGCAACATCGGCATAAGGCCCGCCCTCCTCACGCGCGGTGACCAGTGCGGCGGCGACGTGTTCAGGCAAGCCGTCCACTTGCCTCAGGCCCAGGCGCAGGGCGATGTGGCGATCCTGGCGGCCACCACTGGCATCCTGCGCCGCGCCAGTCACCTCCAGCGTGCAATCCCATTGGCTGCGGTTCACATCCACCGGCAGCACTTCCACCCCATGCTCGCGCGCATCGCGCACGATCTGGGCGGGCGCGTAAAAACCCATGGGCTGCGAGTTGAGCAGGCCGCAGGCGAAAGCGGCGGGAAAATGGCATTTCAGCCAGCTCGAGACATAGACGAGGTGGGCAAAGCTGGCGGCGTGGCTTTCGGGAAAGCCGTATTCGCCAAAGCCGCGGATCTGGTTGAAGCAGCGCTGCGCAAAGTCGCGATCGTAGCCGCGCGTCACCATGCGCTCCACCATCATGTCCTGCAATTCGTCCACCATGCCGCGACTGCGGAATGTCGCCATCGCCTTGCGCAGCCGGTTCGCCTCCGCGCTGGAAAAGCGAGCGGCATCCAGCGCGATCTTCATCGCCTGTTCCTGGAAGATCGGCACGCCCAGCGTGCGCTCCAGAATGCTGGACAATTCATCGGGCGGGCCATGTTCGGGCGATGGCGCGGGAATCTGCACCTGCTCCGCGCCTCGCCTGCGCTTCAGGTAGGGATGCACCATGTCGCCCTGGATCGGGCCGGGCCGCACGATGGCGACCTGGATGACGAGGTCGTAGAATTCGCGCGGGCGCAGGCGCGGCAGCATGTTCATCTGCGCGCGGCTTTCCACCTGGAACACGCCCAGCGAATCCCCCTTGCGCAGCATCTCGTAGGTCTCCGGGTCCTCGCGCGGCACGCTGGCCAGGCTCAGGCGGCGATCGTGATGGTCTTCCAGCAGATCGAGGCATTTCCTGATGCAGGTGAGCATGCCCAGCGCCAGCACATCCACCTTGAGGATGCCCAGCGCCTCGATATCGTCCTTGTCCCATTCGATGAACGTGCGATCGGGCATGGCGCCATTGCCGATGGGCACGGTTTGCGTCAGCGCCCCGTCGGTGAGGATGAAGCCGCCCACATGCTGCGACAAATGGCGCGGCATTCCAATCATTTGCTCTGTCAGTTTCAGAACCCGCCGCAGGTGCGGATCGGATATGTCCATGCCCGTTTCGGCGACGTTGTTCTCGCTCACCTCCTTGCCCCACCCGCCCCACACGGTGCGCGCCAGGGCGCTGGTGACGTCTTCGGACAGGCCCATCGCCTTGCCCACCTCGCGGATGGCCATGCGCGGGCGGTAGTGGATGACGGTGGCGGTCAGGCCGGCGCGATGGCGGCCATACTTCTTGTAGATGTGCTGGATCACCTCCTCGCGCCGCTCATGCTCGAAATCGACGTCGATATCGGGCGGCTCCTTGCGCTCCTCGGAAATGAAGCGATCGAACAGCAGCTGGTGCTTGGCCGGATCGACCGAGGTGATTTCGAGGCAGTAGCACACGGCCGAATTGGCAGCAGAGCCGCGCCCCTGGCACAGGATCGGCGGATCGACGCCGCGCGCGTAATCGACGATATCCTTGATGGTGAGGAAGTAGCGCGCCAGTTCCAGCTTGCCGATCAGCGCCAGCTCGCGTTCAAGCGTTTTCTTTACCGAATCCGGCAAGCCATTGGGATAGCGACGTTTTGCACCTTTCCAGGTCTCGCTTTCCAGATAGGCCTGCGGGCTCATGCCATCGGGATAGATTTCTTCGGGATATTCGTATTTCAGCTCGTCCAGGCTGAAATTGCAGGCATCGGCCACGGCGCGCGCGGCCGTTATGGCATGGGGCCAGCGTTCGAACAGGCGCAGCATCTGTTCGGGGCTTTTCAGGTGCCGTTCGGCATTGGCGTGCAACAGGTGCCCGGCGCGGGCCACCGTTGTCTTGTGCCGGATTGCCGTCATCACGTCCTGCAGGGGGCGGCGTTCGGGCGCGTGGTAATGCACATCGTTCGTGGCCAGCAGCGACAGGCCATTGGCTCTGGCCAGTGCATCCAGCCTGTCGATGCGGGCAATGTCATCACCGCGATAGAGGTAGCTGGCGGCGAGGTGACGCAAGCTCGGCAGGCCGGCGACAAGGTGCGGCAGGATATCGGACAATGTGCCGGTCACGTGATCTTCGCGCAGCGTGCCATCCAGCGCCACCACATTGCTGGCCCAGCCCGGTACCGTCAGCTTCTCGTCCAGATCGCGCGGGGGGACAAGGATCAGCTGCAAGCCCTTCCCCACTGCGCATGCTCGCCAGCATGGGCAGCGCGATGTCGCACACGCCCTTTTCCTGCCAGTCGCCATCCAGCGTGGCCATGCGCCCTGCCGAGATCAGCGTGCACAGGCGGCCATAGGCGGCGCGGTCGGTGGGATAGGCAAGGAAGGCCAGGCCCTCCACCGTCTCTATCCGGCAGCCGATGACGGGGCGCATCTTCAGCGTCTTTGCCTCGCTATGCACGCGCACCACGCCCGCCATGGAATTGGCATCGGCGATCCCGATGGCATCGTAGCCAAGGCTGCGCGCGGTCAGCACAAGGTCCACCGCATCGGACGCGCCGCGCAGGAAGCTGAAGCAGCTGACAAGGCCCAGTTCCACGAAAGGAGCGCGCGGCGGCGCGTCTATGCTGTCGGGATCGAGTTCGATCGTGCGTTTTGGAAGGAGATCGCTATCGGGCACGTCACTCCACCAGCTCCGCCAGTCGCTCCTTCACCGCTGCCAGGTCTGCCGCGAACAGTCGCTCCTGTTCCGCCTTGGCGTCACCATCCAGGCGCAGGAG
The DNA here is from genome assembly GCA_963783265.1 of uncultured Alphaproteobacteria bacterium. Taxonomy (GTDB): domain Bacteria; phylum Pseudomonadota; class Alphaproteobacteria; order Sphingomonadales; family Sphingomonadaceae; genus Alteraurantiacibacter. The sequence goes on from CAWAMU010000010.1 coordinate 809,474, forward strand.
GTAGGATGGGTGCGCCGTAACCCACAATTCGCTGCCATCCTCCAGCACCATGGGCTGCCCGCGCGCTTTCGAGATGCTCACCGTCTTGCCCAGCATCGCGCGCGCCGCGCTGGCACCCAGCGCCAGCACCACTTTCGGCTTCACGATGGCGCGCTCTGCCTCGTGCCACCAGCGGCATATGTCGATTTCCTTGGCGGTGGGCGACTGGTGCAAGCGACGCTTGCCCCGCTGGACGTATTTGAAATGCTTCACCGCATTGGTGACATAGATCTCGCGCCGCTCGATCCCTGCCGCCTCCAGCGCAGCATCCAGCACTTGCCCTGCCGGACCGACGAAGGGCTTGCCGGCCAGATCCTCCTGATCGCCGGGCTGTTCACCCACGATCATCAGGGCGGCATCATCCGGCCCCTCCCCCATCACTGCCTGGTTTTCCAGCGAGCCGATGGGGCATTTGCGGCAGGCGTGGATCGCCTTGTCTATCGCCGCCAGCGTTTCCGGCCTGTCCTCGAACTCTCCCCGAACAACGAGGCACCTGCATCCACCATTTCGCTTTCCCGCTTCTGCGCGCCCGCCACCAGCTCTGGAATCAGCGCGGCTTCGGGCATGTTCTTCCAGTATTTGCGGGGCATTTCCTTCAGCATGGCCCCGATCTTCAAACGCGCGGGGTTGAAGATGGAGGCATAATATTTGCGCCACAGATCCTCTGCCGGATCGCCCTGCGGCGCATCCGATTTCTGCGCCGGGCCGCTTTCGCGCACAGTTTCTCCGTCCCAGTGGATGCAGCCCCGCGGCGTCAGGATGGACCAGTGCATGTTGGCAAAACGGCGCACGAAAAAGCCTGCCTCGCGCCGCACGATGTGATGGTCGGGTTCGAACCACGCGACGTAATGCTCCCCATTACCTTCTGGGCCCGTCTCGGTCTCCACCATGCGGAAGCGGACGAAGGCGTGCATCTTGTGCGCATCGCGGCGCACGGACTTGTCCATATCCTCCAGCCGGCGAACCTGGCTGTCGGCCTTGTCCTCCATCAGGCGCGGCTTGGACTGGAGTCGCCAGAGCATTGCATAGAGCAAGGAAAACCGTTCCGGATCAGAATGATGTGACACATTCTTCGCAATCGATAGGAACCGCTTGCTGGCGCGAACATCGCGATTGGCATCGTCTGGCACCGGCAGACGCTTGTCGCCATGACTGAACAGCGAACCATTGCCACCCGGCTCCACCCACGCCACCCGGTCGGGCGGAACGTCGCATTGCACCAACTGCCGCGCCCGCTCCCGCCAGAAAGCGAAATCGTCCGGCTCCGGCATGTGCACCACGTAATAGGTGCCAAGCTTTACATGTTGCAGCGCGGTCATGCCGCGAACAGCTCCAGCTGCTCCTGCTTCGGTGCCAGCAGGCTGCGCAAGTCGGCGCGGTCGGTCAGCAAGGTGGGGCGCCAGTCGACGGTGCAGATAAAGGGCCGCACCTTGGCAACGGACACGGTCAGCTTGGCCACATCGTCCAGCCGCAAGCTGCGATGGCGACGGCTGGCGAGGATCTGACCCACGGCCCGCGTGCCCAGCCCCGGAACGCGCAGCAGGTCTTCACGGGGTGCACGGTTCACATCCACCGGAAAGCGTCCCCGGAATTTCAGCGCCCAGGCCAGCTTTGGATCGATATCGAGCGGCAGGTTTCCATCCGCGCCTGTCGCCTGCATCACTTCTGCCGGAGCAAAACCATAAAAGCGCATCAGCCAGTCCGACTGGTACAGCCGGTGTTCGCGCATCAGCGGCGGACGCTTCAGCGGCAGCACGGCGCTGGCATCGGGAATGGGCGAGAAGGCCGAGTAATAGACGCGGCGCAGGCGGAAACTGTCGTACAGGCGGCTGGCCTTGCCCACGATATCGCTGTCGGTGGCGGCATCGGCGCCCACGATCATCTGCGTGGATTGTCCGCCCGGCGCAAACTGCGGGGCATGCTTGAACCGCTTACGCTCATCCTTCGACTGGCGGATCGCCATCTTCATGCCGCCCATCGCCCCTTCGATCTGGCGGGAGTTCTTGTCCGGCGCGAGGCGGGTCAGCCCGCTATCGGTGGGCAGTTCCACATTGATCGAAACACGATCCGCATACAGCCCCGCCTGGTGCGCCAGTTCGGGATCCGCTTCGGGGATGGTTTTCAGGTGAATGTAACCCCGAAAATCGTTTTCTTCCCGCAGGATACGCGCCGTCTCTACCAGCAGTTCCATCGTGTGGTTGGAGCTTTTGATAATGCCGGAGGAGAGGAACAATCCCTCGATATAATTGCGGCGATAGAAGGTGAGCGTCAGGTCCGCCACTTCTTGCGGAGTGAACTTTGCACGGCGCACGTTGCTGCTCTTGCGATTGATGCAGTAGTGGCAATCGAAGATGCAGTGATTGGTCAGCAGTATCTTGAGCAAGGAGATGCAGCGGCCATCGGGCGCATAGGCGTGGCAGATGCCCATCCCTTCGGTCGAGCCGAACGCCCTTGCCGCCCTTGCTGCTGCGCTTTGCGGTGCCGGATGATGCGCAGGACGCATCGTACTTTGCCGCATCGGCAAGGATCTCCAGCTTCTGAATGGTTTCTAGCGCGGCCATATGTTCTATATATGTTCTTGCGCGCGATTCGCCAACGACAAATCGCCGCAGTGCTGAAAATGCGCGATTAAACTCTTCCGCGGCAGCGCGACTGCCGCTGGAGGAAAATGCCAAATTAAGCATGAATCTTTGCGCGGACTTAACCAACCCGCCTCCAATCCCTTACCCGACACAAGAAGAGGGGCATCATCATGAAACTGTTCGCGCGCACGAAAGCTGCACCGGCCCCCGAACGCCGATCTGCACCCCGCACGCGCGTGGACTGCCTGGCCACGATGGTGATGCCCAGCGGCAATCGTCCGGGAAGGCTCTTCGATATCTCCATCAACGGTGCCCGCTTCGTGACCGAAGATCCTCCTGCCAAGGGCGTGGGTGTCATTCTCGACTGGACCATGCACGAAGCCTACTGCCGGGTGACATGGACGAAGCCGGGTATGTGCGGCGTGGAGTTCGACCGCCCGCTGCCCACCAGGGTGGTGGATGACCTGGCGCAGGCCGCCCACGCCGGGCCACGGCCGGTGCAAGGCGAAACAGCCAAAGCTTCGGGTGAGAACGGCCAGCGCTCACCGTCGCCCCCGGCGCGCTTCGTAGGATAGCGGCGACCTTTTACGAACTGGACGAAAGCAAACCCGCGTGACAAACAGGCCGTGCAGCCTCGCATAAGGGGCGCACCATGGGAGAGGCCGATTGAAGCGGACGCCATTCAGCGCGGCAATTGCCGATGCACCCCTGCGGCCTTTCCAGATAATTGTCGCGATATTCGGGCTGACCTTGCTGGTGATCGACGGGATCGACCTGCAATCGCTTTCCCTTGTCACGCCACTGATCCTTGACGAATGGAGTATCGATCGCGCGCTGTTCGGCCCTGCCCTTGCCGCCTCGCTGTTCGGCATGGGCTTCGGCTCCATCCTCGGCGGGTTGCTGGGGGACAGGATCGGCCGGCTCAACACGCTGTTCATCGCCTCTCTCATCTTCGGATCGACCACGATCGCCGCCGCCTACACCAGCAATGTTTGGGAGATGAGCGCAGTGCGCGCCATCGGCGGACTGGGTTTTGGCGCGGCCTATCCCAATGCGCTGGCCCTGGTGAGCGACTGGGTTTCCGCCCGCCATCGGCCACACGCCATCGCGCTGCTTTCGGTCGGCATACCGGTGGGCATTACCGTTGCCGCCGAAGTGCTGCCGCTGCTGCTGCCCGATCACGGCTGGCGCGGAGCCTTCGTTATCTTTGGCGTGGGTTCACTGATTTTCGGCGCGCTGATGCGGCTGGTGCTGCGAGAGCCGCCGCCATTCTACATGGCCAAGGGACAAACCAAGGCCGCGCAGAAAAGCGCCGCAAGGGTGATCGATGCCGATATCGAACTCGCGCCAGAGCCTGAGGATGAAGTCGATATAGCGACAGGCGAGCGGATCGGGATTTTCCACAAGCGCAACACGCGGCTGAACATCGCCATGTTCGTCAGCTTTTCCGCCGCCACCACGCTGGTTTACGGCTTGCTCAACTGGACCACCGAATTGCTGACGTCCGCCGGGTTCACGCTGGAGGAGGCTTTGCGCGCCACATCATGGCAAGGCATTCTCTCGATGATCGGCGGCATCTCCGCCGGCTTCACCGTGCGCACCTTCGGCTCGCGCGGCATGATCCTGGCAGCGGCCTCCGGGATCACGATAACGATCATCGCGCTGGCTTTCATGGTGGAATCGCTGGACGGCCCGCCCACGGCTTCGCAAATCACCACCATCGTTGCGCTGGAAGGGCTGGCCGTCGGCCTTGTCAGCATGACGATATCGTTGTTCTACGTGGTGATGGCGAATGGCTATCCCTCTGCCTGCCGTTCGGGCGGGATCGGATTTGTCATTACCTCTGGCCGGGTCTTTTCCATCGCCATGGTGTTTGCCGGGGGTTGGCTTCTGAACCTGGGTGGAGACAGCTTCATCTGGTATTTCGCGACGTTGATTTTCGTCGCGCTGCTGGTGTTTCCCGCCGCCTTCATCATCGATTGCCACATCCAGCCCGCTGGTAAAAAGGAGCCTTCCGCATGACAGTTATCGCCGGCCGCCGGATCAGTCCGCAGAACCTTGGCGCGAGATACGAACGCTTTACCGTCACCCCCTATGCAGGCGCGCTGGGGGCGGTGATCGAGGGTGTGGACCTGTCACAGGAACTGGACGATGCCACCATCGCCGAAATCCGCCGCGCGCTGATAGAGAACCAGGTGATCTTCTTTCGCGGCCAGGACATCACGCCCGACCAGCACCTCGCCTTCGCCCGGCGGTTCGGCACGCTGAACCAGCATGACCAGGTGAAGGGAATGGACGAATATCCCGACATTATCGAAGTGCGGCAGGAGCCGAGCGATACGCGCAATTTCGGCGGCGCATGGCATGGCGATGTTACCTACCTGCCCGAACCGCCGCTGGGCTCCATCCTGTACGCCAAGGAAGTGCCGCCGGTGGGCGGGGACACGCTGTGGTCCAACCTCTACCTTGCCTATGAGGATTTGTCGGACGGCTACCGCGCGATGATCGACCCGCTTACCGTGGTGCACACGCCCGCGCTGATATACGGCACGAAATCGATGGATTGGAGCAAGGACAGCTCGATGAAATCAGCCCCGACAGAGGCCGCGCATTACGAAGTGGAGCACCCGCTGGTGCGCACCCACCCGGAAAGCGGGCGCAAGCTGTTCTACGTCAGCGGCGCCTACACCCCGCGCTTCAAGGATCAGACCGAGGAGGAGAGCGCGCCGATCATAGACTACCTGATGTACCAGGCCACGCGTGAACCGTTCACCTGCCGCTGGCGGTGGGAAAAGGGCGACGTGGCCTTCTGGGACAACCGCGCGACACTGCACTATGCGCTGAACGATTATCACGGCCACCTGCGGGTGATGCACCGCGTGACCATCAATGGGGAGCGGCCCGTGAGATAAGCGTTAGAGAAGCTCCCGCGAAAAACTCAAGGGAAGCCAGACTCTGGATCAGGTATTGTCGGCCAAATCGGCTGCGAGTGCCAGCAGTTTCGGAGCCTCGAGTTCGCCGACCAGCGCGACTACCATCGGTCCTTCTTCCCAATACGCTACCACCATGCCGTCGCTCACATCCATAGATGGGATGTCGCTGAGGGAAGCTTCCTCCTCCGCCGCGAAAAGCGCTACTTCTTCCCCTTCGGCCGTGACCAGTGACATCATCACCGAATTGCCCAGATCAGATGGATACACCTGGGCGTCGGTGACGGTCCAATCCGCGGGCAGGTTAGGCACATCGATGCCTGTCTGCGCGAGCATTTCGTCCCGATCGTAATCGGTGCTCTCGATTTGCGACACCATTTTCTGGCGGGCAATGCTGGCAACGTAGGCCTCCTGCGCCTCATTAACGACAGAAGCCGCGGCTGCAGGAGAGGAGAAATTGGTGGTGAAATCATGTGCCAGCCAGCCGGAGGCAAGCAGCGTCGCAATGGCCGCGACCTGCTTCCATCGGTTGCGACGAGAATTGTCATTGGCAGCAACTGCGGGGATGGAATTCTCCTCGCCGGTGGCTGTCTTCACCCTTGCCGTCGACACACCATTGTCGCTGTTCGCACTTTCGGTGGCCGCGCCTGCTGCATTCTTGCTGTAATAGCAGGAGAAATACGGATCGAGGTTACGATCGATGTAGTCATCGATGTAGGCGATGTCTTCGGCGGAAAAATAGTCGACAAATCCGCCGACTTTCCCGCGGCGCACCTTGAAGCTGTCTGGATTTGCCGGATCGGCCGGGCGAAGACGCTCATGCTTGAAGCTGTCCTGCAATTCGGCCTTGCGCATATTGCGGAATGAAGCCTGCTCGACGACCTCCTCGAGCAGTTCGTCGCTGGGGTCCGGCAGACCGAAGAACCTGGCAGAATCACTTATGACCTTGCGCGGATCGCGATGCATGTCCTCGTACGTAAGCCAGAGGAAATCGCGTGGAACGAAGCGCGCACGCGCCCAGGCGTTATAGAAGGCTACGATAGCGTCGATGCTGCCCTTCTCGTGATGGAGATAGGTCGAAATGTCGCAATCGATGACTTTCATCCGGTTCTTGGCATCGAAGTAATAGGAAACCAGCACATCGCGCGGATCGCGCGTCAGCAGCAGCACCTTCTTCCTGCGATAGCAACTCTTGTCCGCTTCAACCTCATCGCCGAATTTGAGGTTGGGATGATCGTCATGCGTGAAGCCGATGTTCGGGATTTCGGATGATAATTTCCAGAAATGCTGCAGTTCCATCGGGTTTTCGACCTCAAGACCGAACTGGCTGCACGCCATGCTTCCGAACATGGTTCGGAACCAGGTCCGGCCAGATTTGGGATACGAAAGGACATACCCGTCACGCGCCCATTCGCTGGCGGCGCGGCGCATCGTCAGCAATACGCCTCTCGTCTTGAGCGATTTGGGAAGCAGTGTTTCCCCGGCCGAGAATGCAAAATCTCGAAAAATCGTCCGCATGTTCATTTGACTGTTCCGCAATTTTTTCTGTGCGATGGCATAGAAACGCGCTGACCATACTGTTTCATGGCAGCTTGACCACCATTACCCCCCATTTGGGGCAAGAATAACCCCTTTTCGTAGCTATTTATTGGGGTGAAGTTAATTCCGGTGCCAACAGTCGGGATCACGAGCGACCGTCCCATGCCGCATTCAAAGTTGCGGTCGGGCTTTCCACACGCATCTTTCCGGTCCGATCTTTCCTACACCTTTATCCAACTTCAAAGTCCGCGTGGCTTTTTGAAAGTGTTGATCTGGCGGATGCGAAATGTGTGTTTTTTCCCGGATGGTGTCAACTTCGTGTCGGAGCCGCGAAGCGCGGATCTGTGTGGATTTCGAGAGTTCGGGACATCGTCACGATGTCAACTTTGTCAACTTCGTGTTGGATCGACGGTTCAGGCGAACAACCCTTGCAAATACCAGTCGGGCATCCCGCCGCGCCCGTCTGTGGGCAGGCCGTTGCGGTAGATCCAGTAGCGGCGGCCTGCCTCGTCTTCCACGCGGTAGTAATCGCGCAGCCGCGCCGTGCCCTTCTCGCGCCACCATTCGGGTGCGATGCGTTCCGGGCCTTCCACGCGGGCCACTTCGCACACTTCGCCGCGCCAGCTGAAACGGCGGGGATAGCCTTCGGGCGCGGCGTAGAGCACGGAAATACGCTCCGGCCGGTCGAGCAGCTTGAGGGGCCGCGTGTGGAAGACGAGCTGGTGCTGTTCGGCAGGTTCTGGCTCCAGCGGCGGCTGCCAGCCTTGCGCACGTTCGGGAATGTGGCTGGCGCGCGGCACCGGGCGCTGCACCGCGCCCTTGCCAAGGCGGGTGGTGAGGCGATCCATGCAAGCCGCCAGCGATGTGCCGTGCTGCTCCGCCGCCGCCTCCAGATCGGCCTGATCGAGCGACAGGGGCTGCGACCAGGAAGCGCGCAGGCGCAGCATCTCTATCCCGAACCCTGCGTCGATATCATCGAGGCGGTCGGCAAACAGGCGGCAGATATGGTCAGGATCGCGGGTGGCGGCGGCCATTTCCAGATCGCGGGTCAGCACTTCTCCATCCACCCGCCACAGCCCCAGTTGCAGGCGGCGCGCGCCCTCGCCCTTCGCCTCCAGCGTGCGGGCCATGTCCTGCGCAAGATCAACCACCACGGTATCGAGCAATTGCCGGTGGCGGATCGGCTCCACCAGTCGCCGCTGCACCATGGGCGCCGTGACGGGGACGACGGGCAGCAAAGGTTCAGGTACGCGGCCCAGCAACTGGTCCATGCGGACCAGCGGATTGGCGGCGGGAGATTTGCGGTTGCGGAAACGCCGGTGGATGGCATCGCGCCCGCTCCCCTTGCGATCGCGCCCCTCTTCTATCCCGGCCAGGTCACCCAGCCGTTTCAGGCCGAGGCGGCGCAGCACCAGCAGGACGTCGTTATCCAGCCGCAGGGCCGCAACGGGCAGATCGGCAAGGCGGGCGCGGACATCGTCATCGGGCGCAAGGATAGCGCCAGAGGCGGCATGATGCGCCAGCGCCCATGCCGCGCCTGCCGTAGGGCCAATGGCGGTGCGGATATGCAGGCCGCGCGCCGTGCAGCGCGCCTGCACATCGGCCAGCATGCGCCGCTCCCCGCCAAACAGATGGGCAACGGCGGTAACATCCACCAGCAGGCCATCGGGCGGGTCGATGGCACTCCACGGGCCCCAGCGCTGCGCCCACACGGCAAGGCGTTCAAGGAAAGCAAGGTCGCCCGCCGGGTCGCTGGGGCGCACTTCGATGGTGGGGCACAGGGTGCGGGCATCGGCCAGCATCATACCGCGCGCTGCGCCACTGGCATGCGCGGCGTGGTTCGCGGCATCGATGCGCGGGCCGTGTGCGGTTTCGGTAATCAGCGCCAGCGGGGCGGCATCGGCACCTTCCCCGCGTTGGCAGCCTTCAGAGTGTCGCCAGCGATCGAGCGCCAGGTCCGCGCACCAGATCGCCATGATCCGGCGCGGGGGCCGTTTGCACTCGTTCTGCAGCGAGGCTTTCTGGCTCATCGCGCAAAATCCATTCTCCGGGTGGGTGGGCGCGGGCGCGGAACAACTCTGCATGCCACGAGGCGCGGCCCGGTGCAGCGATGTTCCAGCGCGGCGGCGATGAGGACGCACTCGCCAGCCGCCAGCGCATCCGGGCAGAACTGAGGTCGGCATGTGCATCCAGACGCACCAGCAGCAGCGGCACGCCATGCTTTTCCGCCGTCAGCGTAAGGCGGCGCGAGGCGGTGAAATCCAGCGCGCGGGGATTGCCTGCCACCTCGCCCACCACCACCGCCAGATCGCGGCAGCGCAGCCCTTCCTCCATGGCGAACAGTGCATCCTCCGGCGTCTTGGCGGCGACATGGATCAGGCGATGGCGCAAGGCTTCGGGAAGGCCGGCACGGTAAGGACGCCCACCCAGCTTGATGGCGCGGGCATCCTGCACCCACAATACGCTGCGCTCCTCCAGCGAGACAGCCTCGCCAGCGCTGCCTCGAAGCGAAGCTTGCGCGAAGGCAAGCGCGGCCCCTGCCCCAACGCCTTGGGTGGCGGGGGTGAATATCTCGCTGTGCAACGGCAGCGGCGCGCCCGGCTGCCAGCGCGGGTTGCGGGCAGCACAGTCGGCCAGCTCCGCCGCTTTTGGCAGTGTGCTGGTATCCATGACGAATCAACTCCTGTGTTCCTATTATGTTCCAGTATGGACCTTCGGGCAAGCTCGGAACTTCTCCCCTGCCCCTCCCGTTAATGGATCAAAGGAGAAAGCCATGACCTCGACCCAAGACCTCAAAGAGAAATTCTGGAAATCGCTCGCCGACAGTCCGTTCATCTTTCTCGAACTGGACGCCGACCCGAAGACCGCCGTGCCCATGACCGCACAGCTGGACAAGGATGCCAATGGCACGATCTGGTTCTTCACCACGAAGGATCACACCTTTGCCAAGGGTGGACCCGCCACCGCGACTTTTGCCGGCAAGGGGCACGACATGTTCGCCCGTTTCGGCGGCACGTTGCGCGAAGAAACCAGCCGCGAACGTTTCGAAGAACAATGGAGCAAACCAGTCGAAGCCTGGTATCCCAAAGGCAAGGACGATCCCAACCTGCTGATGCTGCGAATGGATCTTGGCGAAGTGGAAATCTGGAACAGCGACCTTGGCTTTGTCGATAACGCCAAGATGCTTTTCGGCTTCGATGTGCGCGAAGATGCGCGCGAGGAACATACTCAAACGGCACTCTAGGACAGGCAACCGATCGGAACGAAAAAGGGGCCGTCGCTCAGATCGAGCGGCGGCCCCTTTCCTGAGATCCGGTAGGCGAGCTACTCGATGATGCTGGGAAAAATGCCGACCAGCAAAATCGCTGTCAGTGCGATGGGGCAGAGCCAGCATACGAGGAACCGCCAGAAGACATGCAGCGCCCCGCCAAGGCCGTTCTCGGAATCCACCAGCCTCTTGTTCGCAATCCATCCCACGAAGATCGAGGTCAGCAAAGCGCCAATGGGCATGGTGATCTTGCCGGTGAATGTGTCCAGCGTATCGAGCAGGCCCATCCCTTCGAACATCGGCAGGAATCCCAGCGGATGGAAGCCCGACAATACTCCGGTCGACAAGGCGCAGAACACGCCGACGATCGCCGCACAGAACGTCACCATGATCGCCGCCACGGGGCGCGTGAAGCGGAAACGATCGATCACCCAGGCAGTGGGCACTTCCAGCAGCGCAACAGAGCTGGTCAACGCGGCAAATCCCACCATGATGAAGAATGCCAGCCCGATCAGCGAACCGCCGGGTATCTCCTGAAAGGCATGTGGCAGGGTCTGGAACATCAGCCCCAGCCCGCCATTGGGCGAAAGCCCGGCTGCAAATACGATGGGGAAGATGCACAGGCCCGCCAGCAGAGCTACCGCGGTATCAGCCGTCGCGATGATGCCCGAGGTAACACCCAGATTAACATTCCGCCCGACATAGGCACCGTATGTCACCATCCCGGCGACACCCAAAGACAGCGAGAAAAACGCCTGGCCGACAGCGGCGAGCATAACCGAGCCAGTGAGCTTTTCGGGTTCAAAGGTGAACAGGTAATCCAGCGTCTGGGCCATCGCCCCGCCAAACATCCCGTAGACCGTTATACCCACCAGCAGCAGGAAAAACGCCGGCATGAGATATATCGCAACCTTCTCGATACCGCCCGACACACCGCGCGCCACGAAGAAGATGGTTATGCCGAGGAAGACGAGGTTCAGGATCGAAGTGGTCATCCCGTCTGCGATCATCGCGGGAAACAACCCCTCGACCTGCTCGACGGTGGAACCCGCAAAGGCACCGCCGATTATGCCAGTGTTGAAAAGGTCGGCAACAAAGGTGCCGATGTAATAGAGCACCCAACCACCAAGGACACAGTAGAAGCTGAGCACGATGAAAGCCGAAAGGACACCAAGGCTCGCCACATGTTCCCACGCGGTGGAACGGCCCGATTGCTCTGCTACCTTGCGGTAACTTTCCGGAGCGGCGGCTTGCCCATGACGCCCGATCAGCGTTTCGGACAGCAGCACCGGCAAACCGATGAGGATCACGCACAGTATATAGAAAACAACGAAGGCACCGCCGCCATTCTCTCCCGCCTCTGCGGGAAAGCGCACAAGGTTACCAAGCCCGACCGCAGAGCCGATTGCTGCGAGAATGAAAGCGGTGCGCGATGACCATCCGTCCCGCGCCGGCCCCGATTGCGTAAGTGCCATGAATTCTGTCCTCTCGACCCGAAGTTGTGGCGTAATGCAATGAAATTACGCCCGCGTCGAGGGGGTGTGTTTACGCGTCCACGGGCGATACGTTGCAATCACCCTGCCCAAGGCGCTATCGGGCTTGCATGGCCAACGCCTCTCTTTCTTTCTCTGCATAACCCGAGGATTGTGATGTCCACCACCTTCAAGCTCGACACCTCTACCAGTCGCGCAAATCCGACGCCGCAACCGATGCGCCGCCTGACAGTGCCCACAATCCGGGAGCGCAAGGTGGATGGTGTAACGCAAGATCCGCTGGTGATGCTGACGGCCTATACCGCGCGGCAGGCCCAGTTGCTGGATCCGCACTGCGACCTGTTGCTGGTGGGCGATTCCCTGGGACAGGTTATCTATGGCCTGCCATCGACCATTCCCGTCACGATGGAGATGATGGCCAACCATGCAGCGGCAGTGGTGCGCGGCAGCTATCATTCTGTAGTGGTGGTGGATATGCCGTTCGGGGCTTACGAAGCGTCTCCCGAAGAAGCTTTCGCCAGCGCCGCGCGCCTGCTGAAGGAAAGCGGCGCAGCGGCGGTCAAGCTGGAAGGCGGGGAAGCGATGGCCGAAACGGTCGAATTCCTTGTCAAACGCGGTATCCCGGTGATGGGCCATGTTGGCCTGACCCCGCAGGCGGTGAACGTGCTGGGCGGTTATAGCGCGCGCGGCCGAAGCGATGCCGAAGCCGAGAAGATCGTGGGCGATGCCAAGGCACTGGAACAGGCGGGAGCCTTCGCCATCGTGGTAGAAGGTGTTATCGAACCCATCGCCATCGCCGTTACCAAGGCGGTTTCCTGCCCCACCATCGGTATCGGTGCATCGGCCCAGTGCGATGGCCAGGTGCTGGTGACTGACGACATGCTAGGGATGTTCGAACGCGTGCCGCGCTTCGTGAAGCGGTACGAGGACGTGGCAACGACGATCTCCGAAACCGCAGCGAAATATGCAAGCGAAGTGCGCGACCGCAGCTTTCCCGGCCCTGATCAGCTTTACCAACCCAAATAGACCTTGGACCCTTCGCGCAAGCTGCGCGTTTCCTGCCCAATCCCTTTAGCCACGGAAAAACCACTCGCATGGCGACCCTGCTGCGTTACTACAAATTCTCGCTTGTTTTCACTGCGGCGTGCTTCGCGCTCGGCCTTTGGTACGGAATTGCCAGTACCGATAGCATTGCTGGTGTGCTGGAGATCTTGTGGATCATATTCATCCTCTCCATTCTCGAAATCTCGCTCAGCTTCGACAACGCCGTGGTGAATGCCTCCATTCTCAAGGAGATGAGCGAGAAATGGCAGGAGCGGTTCCTCATCTGGGGTATCGCTATCGCCGTTTTCGGAACACGCATCGTGTTTCCCCTCGCGATCGTCGCCATTGCGGCGGGTATCGGGCCATTGGAGGCGATCGACCTCTCTCTCAACGATCCCGAGCAGTATGAGCAGATCGTCTCTGGCGCGCATATCGGGATCGCCGGCTTCGGCGGTGCCTTCCTTGCGATGGTGGGCCTGAAATTCTTCTTCGATGCGGACAAGGATGTTCACTGGATCGGCGTGATCGAGCGGAACCTGTCAAAGGTAGCGGTGCTGCCCGCGCTGGAAATTGGCCTGCTGCTGGTGGTGCTGTGGGTGATCTCGCTGCAACTGCCCGAAGAAGAGGCGCTGACTTTCCTGACGGCGGGCGTGCTGGGCCTCGTAACCTACATTGCCGTGGATGCGCTGGGTGAATATCTCAACATGCGCGAAGAAACCCGCAAGAATGCTTCAGGCGAAGTAATGCGCTCCGGCCTAGGGGGGTTTCTCTACCTCGAAGTGCTGGATGCCTCCTTCAGTTTCGACGGCGTGATCGGGGCCTTCGCGCTCTCCAATAACATGATCATTATCGCGCTCGGCCTTTCGATTGGCGCGATGTTCGTGCGTTCGATGACGATCCACCTGGTGCGTAAAGGCACGTTGTCGGAATACAGGTTCCTCGAACATGGCGCTTTCTGGGCCATCATCGTGCTGGGCGCGATCATGCTGACTTCGGCTGTCATACATATCCCCGAAACGATTACCGGCCTCATCGGCGGTGCCTTGATCGGCCTGTCATTCTGGTGGTCACTCCGCCACAAGCGGCGGGAGGCCGAAGGCGTCAAGGATGCACTGAAGCCCGATTGAGTCTTGCAGCCACGGGTGCCGAGATAATCATCTGCAACAGGTGGTAAGCCAGTACCGGCAGCAGCACCAAGCCAGCTGTTGCTGGAGGGAATAGCACGCTGGCAAGCGGCGCGCCTAACGCGATGCTTTTCTGGGCGCCGGCGAACAGGAAGGCGATGCGGTCTCCCTGTGCCAGCCCCAACATGCCGCCAAGAAGCCATGATCCGGCAAATCCCAGCAACAGGAAAAGTCCGATCAACACGGCAAGCCAGCCCCATGCGGGCGGACTGACCAGCGTCCAGAGACCCTGCTCCACAGCAGCCGAGAAAGCCACGTAGACGGCAATGGAAATCGCGCCCCTGTCTGCCCAGGCTATCACCTTGCGGTTGTCGGCAATGATGGCCCCAAGGCGGGACTGGAGAATTTGCCCGATAGCGAAAGGAAGCAGCAAGATCAGGCCGATGCGCTGCAACCCGTCGAGATCGATGCCGACCTCTCCCCCGGCAGCGAGCGAGAGCAGTGGCGCCGTTATGAAAACGCCAAGCATGTTGATGACAGCCGCCGCCACCACCGATGCCGCAACGTTGCCGCCCGCAAGCGAAGAATAGGCTGTCGCCGATTGCACGGTGGAAGGCAGCAGGCCGAGAAACAGCAACCCTAATGCGACCGTTGGCGGCAACACGCTCTCGCCAATTTGCGCAAAGCCCCAACCCGCAAGGCCCATGACCCCGAAGACCCACACGATCAGCGGCAACAGGAACCGCGCGTTGCGCAAGCCACGCAGCACCTTTTCACGCGGCAAGCGTAATCCGTTGAGGAGGAACAGCAGGAAAATCGCGCCATCGGAAATGACGCGGGCCACCGCCCTGCCCTCGCCAGTCACCGGAACGATGCTGGCAAGAAGGATTGCCAGGATCAGCAGGCGCACCAGCGGATCGAACAGGGTTTTCATACGCGCCATCATGGCAGCGCGCTGTGCCGCTGCAATGTCAGGTCTGCAAGTCGTATTGCTTGATCAGGTCGTACAGGGTCGGGCGACTGATCCCCAGCATCTTCGCGGTACTCGAGATATTGCCCTCACTGCGCGCCAGCGCATGGCGGATCATCTTGCGATCCGATTTCTCGCGCGCACTCTTCAGGTTGAGGGCGTCGGCATCTTCGTCGTCGTCATCGCCGAGATCCAGATCATCCGCACCCACCAGCTTGCCATCAGACATGATGACCGCACGTTTCACGCGGTTTTCCAGTTCACGAACATTCCCCGGCCAGCTCCAGCCATCGATGGCAGCCAGCGCATCTGCGGCAAAGCCGGTGACGGACGGGTTCATTTCCCTCGCGAACCGCTTGAGAAACACCTTGGCAAGCAAGATTGCATCGCCGGGACGCTCTGCCAGCGAAGGGATCTTCACGACGACTTCCGCCAGGCGATAAAACAGGTCTTCGCGGAAACGCTGGTCGGCTATCATGCTTTCCAAGTCCTGATGGGTGGCGCACACGATGCGTGTGTCGACAGGGATCGACTTGCGCCCGCCGATACGTTCGATGGTGCGTTCCTGCAGGAAACGCAGCAGCTTTACCTGCAAGGGAAGCGGAATATCGCCCACCTCATCGAGGAATAGCGTGCCGCCATCGGCCAGTTCGATCTTGCCTTCAATCGTCTTCACCGCGCCGGTGAAAGCGCCCTTCTCATGCCCGAAGAGCTCGCTTTCCAGCAGGTTTTCGGGGATGGCGGCGCAGTTGATGGCGATGAAGTTGCCGTCCTTGCGATCGCTGGCATCGTGGACGCCGCGCGCCAGCAGTTCCTTGCCCGTACCACTCGCACCCAGCAGCATGACAGAAACGTTCGTATTGGCTACGCGTTCGATCGTGCGGGCGACCTTTACCATCTCCGGAGCGGAGGTAATCAGACCGCCCAACACGGTGTTGCCTTCACCCGCCTTGGTGGCGAGGCGGCGATTTTCCTTCTCGATCAGGTGAAGGTTGAAAGCCCGGCGAACGATAAGGCCCAACTGGTCGAAATCCACGGGCTTCTGGTAGAAATCATATGCACCTCGATCAATGGCATTCAGGGCCGATTCCCGTGCCTCGTGACCGGATGCAACGATCACTTTGGTATCGGGCTTGAGCGCCATGATCGCATCGAGGACGGCAAAGCCTTCCGTAGTCCCATCCGGATCGGGCGGCAGGCCCAGATCCAGGGTTACGACCGGCGGTTCTTCGGATCGCAATGCGGCAATCGCGCTGTCGCGGTCGCCGGCAATCAGCACTTCGAAATCTTCATAGGCCCATTTCAGCTGTGCTTGCAGCCCGGCATCGTCTTCGACGATCAACAGCTTTGGTTTGTTCTCAGCCATCATACGACCTCACTGGCTTGTTCATGGACTTGCAGGGATTTGATGAATTCGGCCGGATCGCCCAGCGGCAACCGGATCGTAAATCGCGTGCCCAGGCCTTCACGCGATTCCACTTCAAGCTGACCGCCCATTGCCCGAACCAGTTCGCGTGCTTCGAAGGCTCCTATGCCGAACCCTCCGGACTTGGATGAATGAAATGGCTTGAACAGCTTTGTGCGGATGAATTCCGGTGTCATCCCCTCGCCGGAATCGACCACTTCGATGATTGCGTGACCGGACTCCCTGCGAAGATCGAGATTGACGGGTGAACGGCCATCGGTCGCCTCGATGGCGTTCTGCACAAGGTGGACCAGTGCCTGCTCCAGCCCTTCGGCATCGGCACGAACCCGGCAATCTTCACGGCGTGTCACCAGCACTTCATGCTTGCCGCTATACTGTTCCACGATCCGATTGAGCAGCTCGCCAAGCGGTGTGACCTCCCGCTCCTTCGCACCGTGGTTGCCATAGCGGCCCAGCCTGGTGAGCAACGCTTGCAACTTGTTCGTCGAATTGCGCAAGGTGAGGATCATGTCCGCCCTGAATTCCGGTTTTTCCGCGTGCTTTTCTGCGTTTCCTGCCAACAGGGACAACTGGCTGGCGAGGTTTTTGATATCGTGCATGACGAAAGCGATACGCCGGTTGAACTCGTCGAACCGCTGCGCTTCCCCCAGGGCATCCTGGCTGTTGCGCTCTGCCAGATAGCTGGCAAGCTGGCGCCCCACGACGCGCAGCAGGTCAAAATCCTCCCAGTCCAGCCGACGTGCTACCGATGGTCTCGCCAGCACGACGACCCCGACCAGGCGTTCGTAATGCAGCAGCGGGACGAGGGCCCATGACCGCTCGTCCCCAACCAGCCACACAGGTGTTGCTACATCTGGAACCTCATCGGCATCGCCAGCGCGCAAATCGTCGAGATCGACTATGAACTGGTTCTCCGCCAGGAAATGCGCGCCCAGTGTATCGATGGCTTCTGCCGGAACTTCGATGTCGGGCCACTGCCAACGCGCTTCGAGTGCAAGACCGCCTTCCTCTCGCGGTGTGAGCAACAGCCCCGCGGGGCTATCGGTAAGATCGGCAACAGCCTGAACTGCCCGTTCCGGCAGCGGCGGTGCCTGCGGCCCTGCCCTCCCGATGGTTTCGGTAAAGCGCAGCCATTCGGCGCGGTAGTCATACCGATGCTGGAAAAGATTCTTGGAAAGCGTGACGCGCAACCAGCCGCGCAGCTTCCTTGACGGCAGGATGGTGAGCGCCACAAGGCTGGCCAGCAGGACGAACCCTGTCTGCAGCATGCGCCCGTAATCACTTCCGATATATGCCAGCCCCTGGGCGATCACGATCATCACCACCAGGTAGGCGCCGATCAGCAGGAGGGAGAACGACTGGAAGGCAAAGCTCCGCGAAGGGCGGAAACGCAATTCGCTTCCTGTCCGTAAGGTCCCAGTCGCCAACAACACCACCGCCACGGCGAGTGCAAGGCTGCGCAACTCGACCAGCAGGGCCGGTAATCCATCATCGAGATAGGCTATCGTGTAGAGATTGAGATCGTAAAGCCAGAGAATTGCGAGAGCGCTGGCCGCCCAGCGAAGTCCCTCACGGGCCTGGGCGGAGGCGCCTGCATAGAGGTTATGCACCAGCACCAGCGCGCCGACGCAAAACAGCAGGCGAAAAGTGAAAGCGAACCGCATCACCAGCATCTCGACTTCGATCGCACCGCCATATTGTGCACGCGCAAGGACCAGGGCGACTTGCATCAACTCGACAAATGCCAGGGAAAAGACGACCGGGCGGATCGGACCAAGGCTAATGTCCCGGTCATCATGACCGAACAGCCTGTAAAGCATCCACAACCACGCGAGGTTGCCGACAACCTTCAGCAATCCAGTTGCAACACTGCCATGACCGAACCCGATGACAGCGAAGGCCCATAGGGCCGAACAGAACAACGCGGCGGCGCAGGCGCTGATCGCGGGCCCTTGCGCGCGCTGGCTGGTTGCCAGCCACAATGCCAACGCGACCGCGGCGCAGGCGCTGGCGAGGAATGCCAGATAGCTGGCGATGTCCCAGAACGAGCGTCATTATCGTGCGCCCTCCGGCCACAACACCACGCGAAGCGTTTGCAGCAGGATCAGCAAATCGAGGAAGGGTGTATAATTCTTGGCGTAGTAGAGGTCGTACTCCAGCTTGTGGCGGGAATCCTCAATGCTGGCGCCGTAGGGATAGTTGATCTGTGCCCATCCGGTGATCCCCGGTTTCACCATATGCCGCTCTGCATAATAGGGCAGTTTGTCTTCCAGATCATGGACGAAGGCAGGCACTTCCGGGCGCGGCCCTACAAAGCTCATATGTCCGCGCAAGACCGTCCAGACCTGCGGCAGTTCATCGATACGGACCTTGCGGATAAAGGCACCCACGCGTGTTATTCGAGGATCGTTTTGCTCCGCCCATTTCGATCCGTCTTTCTCTGCATCCGTGCACATGGAGCGCAGCTTGACGAGTTCGAAAGTCTCTCCGTAAAGGCCCACCCGCTTCTGGCGGAAGAAAGCCGGGCCCTTGCTATCCAGCTTAACGACGATGGCGAACAGGGCGATTACAGGGAAGGTGAGCGTCAGCAGAAGTCCGCTGGCGAAAATATCGAACACTCGCTTGGCCACCGACGAAATGGCGCGGCCCGAGGAAAACCCATCGGAAAAAATCAGCCAGCTGGGATTGAGCGTATCGAGGTCCACACGGCCGGTCTCGCGTTCCAGAAAGCTGGAAAACTCGTTCACATGGACACCCGCTGTCTTCACCCGCAGCAGGTCTTTCAACGGTAACGCATTGCGGCGTTCTTCCAGCGCCAGCACCACCTCGCTTGCGCCAACACCCGCCACATAACCGGAGAGATCGGAAATCTCCGACCGCTGTACGGCTTCCGCGACCTGCTGGCCGCCGCCTGTCATGTTGACGAAGCCCACGATCGCAAAACCACTGCCATCCTTGAGAGACAGGTTCTTCAGTCTCTGCGCCCGCATTCCTGCTCCGAGGACGAAAATACGCCGGCGAAAGGCCGATGTGCCCAGGATGCCTCCAACGATCGCGCGGTTCAGCACCAACACCACGATAGCCAGCACCATCGCGTAGAGCAGGATAGAGCGCCAATAGGTCTGCCCCGGCAGCATGAAGTCGACCACCGCCAACGCAAGAATTGCCAGGCTGATTGCAACCAGCAAGCGGGCACAGGCAAAGCGCATCGAACGAAGTGATTCCGGCCCGTAAACACCGACCGCGATCATCGCCGCCAGCGTCGTGACCGCATAGCCGAAAAGCGGCAGTGCGCGTTCGGCCAGGCTTCCCGCATCGGTATCGATCTGGCTGGCGCGGAATGTCCAGGCCAGGTCCGCTGATACAACGAGCAAGACAAAGTCCAGCACGCCCAGCAAGAGAACGGCATGGGGGATATAGTGTTTGAACAGGCGGACCATCGCTTCAACCGTTCGTTTCCGGAGGGATTTCCGGCCAAGTCTCGGTTAATGGCGAGGTATGAAATGTCGGTAAACTTTACACTCGAAAGTACAGCATGCGCCGAAATTTGTCCGAACCCGTCTGTTTCCGTGGAGATCGGGTGGAGAAATCTGGAATAGGACAGGGTCTAGGTTTTCGGATAATCCCAAATTAACCAGCTATTGGTTCGAGTGGTTAACGCAGTGGCGATAATCGACGCGGAATGGCGCAGATTTCAAAAAACCCCCGGTTCCGGCCAAGCTATACAAGCACTTCGCGGCAGTTACCGTCGCGCTGACGGCAGCCATCGCCATGTTTGCCGATGCAGACGAGCGCGCCGTCGCGGAACCGGTTGCGCAATATAGCTCCACTCCTCCGACAGGCAGCCCGCCGGCCTATGGCGAAGCCCGGCTGATGCGCGCCGAAGCTCAGACCGAGGGCTCCTTTGGTGTGGAAAATACCGATGGTGGTTTCGGCCAGCCGATGATGGGTGCAGGCGACGGAAATCGATCTTCTATTGCACGCCGCGCCGTCAGCACTAGCCGTCAGCCGCTGCCCAACATGACACCCGAAGAAGTCGCCGCCCTGCCGCAGGAGGAATACGAGCGGCTCAGGTCACTCTATGCAGCGGCAGGGGCAATAGAAGACGTGGACCGCAGCGCGCAGATCAGTGAAATCGAAGCCGCATCCGCCCGCCGCTCCGGCCATCGCGGAAGCGACCGGTGATACGACGCTACATGCCGTAGGTTATGGCCAGCAGGTAGCTGAGAGTTACGACCATGATCAGCACGAGGGGTACGCCTGTGCGCATGTAATCGGGGAAATTATAACTGCCTTCCGCCATGATCAGCATGTTCGTTTGATAAGCGATGGGTGTCGCGTAACACAGGTTGCAGCCAAACAGCACGGCCAGGATCAGCGGCTCTTGCGGTAATCCGAGTTCGGTCGCGATACTGAAGGCGATTGGCGTGCCCACCGTGGCGGCAGTCGCGTTCGACGCGAAGTTGGTCAACACGGTTACGAAGATCATGATCGCCGCCACAACCCCGGCAGGTGGCAAATATTGCAGGCCCAGCGCCAGCAATTCGCCAAGCCACCCTGCGGCCCCGCTATCAAGGACAAATCGCCCGATGGCGATACTTGCGGCTACCAGCACGATAACCTGACCGGATAGCGCCCTTCCCACCCGGTCAAACTTCACGCAGCCGGTAAGGAACATCAGGATTGCCCCGCCCAGAGAGGCGATCGCGATGGGCAGTATGCCGATGGATGCCAGGCCGACCGAAACGCCCATGATCGTGGCCGCCAGCCATGCCTTCGATCGACGCGGAACCTCGCGCTCTCCTTCAAGCTGCAGCAGGCTGTCGCTCTGGACAAAGTCCGAAAGCGCCACTCCAACGCCCATCACCAGCAACACATCGCCCTCGGCAAAGCGAAGCTCGTTACCAGGCTCGTCCTGATCGAACTTGAGGGGGCGATCAGGTCGATGGATGCCGAGCACGGCGACGCCAAAGCGATCCGCAATTCCCGATGTCGCCAGCGTGCGTCCGATCAGGCGGGAATCGCTGGTGACGACCATCTCGACCACCTTCATATCGAGACGCCGATCCGCGGATTCGCGCTGGATCTGATCTACCACCCAACCCGGCGCGATCTGGCCTTGCAGTACGCGGATGGCGTCCTCCAGCGCATCATGCGTTCCCGATATGCGCAGACCGCTGACCAGACGCGAAGGGGCCATCAGGCCGCTCTTCGAAGCGGAAATCGTCGGGCAGCATATCGACCACTTCGTCAAAGTGCTTGCCAATCAGGTTGCTGGAAGGCGGTACGCGCAGATCGCGTATGGAACCAGCGGTTCCCGTGGCCGACTTCCGGCGTGTTGTCCCGCAACATGCGCGGCATTACCAGCCAGATATATGGCAGCGCGACCAGCGATGCCATCAGCACGATCGGCGTGAAATGGAACACTCCCATGCGGGGCATGCCCAGATCGACGGCAATAGCCACCACGAGGATGTTGGTGGATGTCCCGATGGTCGTCGCCAACCCGCCCAGCAGCGACGATGCGTTGAGGGGCATCAGCGTTTTCGAGGCAGGCATCGCGCCGCGCGCGGCAAGTGTCACGAAAATCGGGATCAGCAGGACCAACACCGGGGTGTTGTTGACACCCATGGAAAGCAAGAATGCCAGCACCAGCGATAGCAGCAGACCAGTTTGCAAATTGAACTTGAAAACCCGCTCCAGCATACGCGCAGCGGGTTCCAGCGCCCCGGTAACCACGAGGCCGCGCCCCATCACCATCAGCGCGCAGATGGTGATCAATGCGTAGTGACCAAAGCCGGCAAAAGCCAGTTGCAGCCCGTCTGTCGGCTGCGTGTGCGGCATGGGGTAGAAGTAGAGGCCGACGGCGATGATCGCGATCGCCAGCAGCGACACGATTTCGATCGACATCTTTCCGCGCACGAACAGGTAGAAAACAACGACCGTAAGAGCCATCGCCGCGAAGGCGTGTAAGGAAGGAGCTTCGATCACGGTTGCGAAGACAAATCCCAAAGCAGCGCAGCAATATCAAGAGAATTCCGCCGATCAGCCGCCTGCCGTGGGGAATTGCCTGCCTGGTACCTCTGGCCGGACTCGAACCGGCACTTCCGAAGAAACTCGATTTTGAGTCGAGCGCGTCTACCAATTCCGCCACAGAGGCAGGCAGGACAGCGCGCTTAGCGTTACTTGCGCGCCGCTGCAAATTCTTATCTGCGCTGGCGCAGTCCTACTTCAGCGCAGCAGCAATCTGCTTGTGCAGGCGTGAGTGCACCTGGTCATTGCCAGCGATCACCTGCTTGTCACAAATAGGTTGAGAACGGCCCCGATAATCGGAAACGAAGCCCCCGGCTTCGCGCACCAACAGGCAACCTGCCGCCGTGTCCCAAGGCGAGAGATCGCTCTCCCAGTACCCGTCAAAACGCCCCGCAGCCACCCATGCGAGATCGAGTGCGGCTGAGCCAAACCGGCGGATTCCAGCGACGCTGGGGCCGACTGCACCAAAGATCTTGCTCCATTCGGCAAAATCGCCGTGGCCCTGGTACGGCGTGCCCGTGGCGATCAACGCTTCGGAAAGCTGGCGCCGGCCCGAAACGCGCAGGCGTCCGTCGTGCAGCCATGCACCGCGCGATTTCTCGGCCCAGAAGGTTTCGTCCGTAATGGGCTGGTAGACCATGCCCGCAACCACATCGCCCCAGCCGCCGCCGCCAAGCTTTGGCTCCTGCACTGCGATGGAAACGGCGAAATGGGGGATGCCGTGGAGGAAGTTGCTCGTGCCATCCAGCGGATCGATGATCCAGCGCGGTTGGTCTTCCTCGCCTTCGATCACGCCCGCTTCTTCCAGCACGAAGCCCCAGCCGGGGCGCGCCACCTTCAGCTCGTCCCACAGGATGCGCTCGGCAACCTGGTCCGCCTTGGACACAAAATCGCTCGGCCCCTTGTGGCTCACTTGCAAATGCTCGACTTCACCGAAGTCGCGGCGCAATCGGCCACCCGCCTTGCGGGCAGCCTTTTCCATCACGCGGATAAGACCTGAAATAGCAGCCATTGCAGTTTAGCCAGCCTTCCCGACGTAACTCTGTTCATAAACATCCACAATGATGCGCGTGCCGCTTCCGATGTGGGGCGGCACCATGATGCGAACGCCATTGTCGAGTATTGCGGGCTTGTAGCTGGAAGATGCTGTCTGCCCCTTCACCACGGCATCGGCCTCGACAATTTCGGCTTCGATCTGGCTTGGCAGCTGGACACTGATGGGTCGCTCCTCCCACAGCTCCAGCTGGACCTGCATGCCATCCTGCAGGAACGGCCGCGCATCACCCAGCAAATCGCTCGGCAGAGTGATCTGTTCGAAAGTGTCGCCATCCATGAAAACCAGCATCTCGCCGTCTTCATACAGGAACTGGTATTCCTGGGTTTCCAACCGCACCTTTTCCACCGTATCGGCGCTGCGGAATCGCACGTTCGTCTTGCGGCCATCGATGAGGTTCTTCATCTCGACCTGCATGTAAGCACCGCCCTTGCCCGGCTGGGTGTGCTGAATCTTGGCGACTTTCCAGATACCGCCTTCATATTCGATGATGTTGCCGGGACGAATGTCCACGCCGCTGATTTTCATTGCTACTCGCCTCGAGTGTTTCCGGGATTGCGCCGCGCCCTACCCGAGGGCGCGCCCTGCGGCAAGATAAGAGGCATCGGGCACGATAGTTATTCATGACGCGCTAAGCGGGCGCTGCTACGGTCCGTGCTTATGATACGGTTCATGCTTTGCTGCGCGCTTGCCGCTGCCACGATTACCGCCCCCGCCCGCGCGCAGGGACCACCGAGCACGATCGAGCGAGGGAACTACGTTTGCGAACTGCCCGGCGATGCTGCCGGTTCCGCTGGCATAGAGCAGCCCGAGGAAAGTTTCTCGATCGAAAGCGCCTCGCGCTATGTCTCTCCGCAGGGAAGCGGTATCTATTTGCGCCGTGGAGATCAGTTGACCATGACCAGCGGTCCCCGCAACGGCGACACGTACCAGATCGTCAGCCGAGGGTTCCTGCGCAAGATCGTGAATGGCACGCCCAGCCGATTGCGGTGCGTCCGACAGGTGCGATAGCTCAGCTTTATCGCCGCTGCACCAACAGCGGATAAGGATTGACTGAGTTCGCAGGCTCCCACCATTCGGCGGTCGCTGTGGTTCGCATCACTTCGAAATGCAGGTGCGGCGCTTGCGGATCGGCATTTCCGCTGGACCCAACCGAGCCCAGCCGCTGTCCGCGTCTCACCTGCTGCCCTTCATTTAGGCCGGGGGCGTATTCTTCGAGGTGAGCGTAGTAGTAGATCGTTTGTCGATCTTCGGAGCGGACATAAACAGTGTTTCCACCGGCATCGGAACGGAACAGCCGTTCGATCGAGCCCGGCGCCGCCGCCACGACCGACGCGCCTGCGGGAGCCATGATATCCAGCCCCTGATGCAACCGGGAGCCACCGCTGCGTTCGTCGGCAAACAAATCCGTAAGATCGGTGGCTGCGACATTGAGAACGGGAATCATCAGCGTCGAGGTCTCGTTTACAGGCGGCATCGAGACTGCTTCGCGGTGTTCGCCTTCTTCAACTCCGACGTTTTCCGGCTCTGGCGTGGCCTCAGGCTCGGCCTTTTGCTTTGTGGCGATTTCCTGCTCGATCTGCGCAGTCTCCGCGCGGTCTAGCAGGAATGCACCCGCAACGATCCAACCCGCCGAGACGAGTGTCGCTGTAACAGCGGCGACTTGCGCTTTTTCTGCAAAAGAAGATGCCATCAGGCCTGGAATATAACGACTGTATCCGTGCTGACCATACCTGCAAGGCGCGCCGCGTCCCAATTTGTCAGGCGAACGCAGCCATGGCTTTCCACACTACCTATGGTTTCGGGCGCATTCGTGCCGTGAATTCCGTAGTGCTCTTTCGTCAGGTCGATCCAGACGACACCAATAGGTCCGTTCGGTCCGGGAGGGAGTTGCTGTTCCTCCTGTTCGTCCGGAACATCCCAGAAAAGCGTCGGCTGGTAAGAAAATGGCGGGTTGCGGCCTACGCCCGTGATCCCCCATTCGCCTACCGGCAAGGGATCATTCCGCGAACCGGTGGTAACGGTAAACATCACCACAAGCTTGTCGTCGGCATCATAACCTTTCAACCAGCCCTCCGATTCATCAACCACGACCCGGGCGACATCGGGTTGTTCGGTGCCAACGCCAAGTGAGGCCAGTGTTTGCTGCCAGCCCCTGTCCTGGATCGCGCCGGGCTCGATACGGTCCGCTCCAATATTCGGGACACGAATTTGTCGCCCTGCGCTGAAAAAGCTCGCCTGTGCGCTCGCGGTGGAGGATGCCGAACCACTGGCCGTAGGCGCTGGCGTCGAGGAAGCCGATGCCCGCGGCGTTGCCGGGCTGTCTGCCTTCGGGCCTTGCGCGCCGGCAGGCCGGCCATCGGGATTGAGTTGGCGAAGCACTTCTGCCGTGGTGTGAAAGCGTTCGGCTATCTTTTCATCGAGACTTTCATATCCCAGCCGATCCATCTTGGCCTGCTCGGCCGGATCATCTGGAACAGTGCTATATTCCAGGTCTCTCCAGCGTTCCGGGATGGTGACCACCCGCGTGGCCGGAATCCGCGACCATTCGGACAGGGCCTGTTCGGTCTCCTCATTCAACTCGCCGGTGATTTCCAGATCGTTCGCTTCCTGGAAGCCTTCGAGCGCGTTACGTGTAGAGGGCCCCATCCGTCCGTCGATCACGCCGGGTCCAAAGCCTTGCCGGTCCAGCACAACCTGGGCCTGCATGATGGGCCTGTCTTCCGGATCCGTGATCTCGGTGCCCCGTGTGGAGGTGCCGTCCATTGCGCCATCGGAACCGTCGCTCATTGCGGCCCCCTCGCGTGAAGCCTGGGTGTACTGCTCGTCGCTGGAAGCCATGGAATCGGCGAAGTTATCTTCGCCCATAGGTTCATACCCCAACTCTGAATTCCAGTCGCGTTCGGCAACCTGTGTTGCTTCACTTTCAGGTGCGTCGGTATCGCGAACATCGCAGGCAATCAGAGGCAGGGCTGCGAGAATGGCAAGGTATTTGAGTGACATGGCGAAACCTTCTTCAAGAAAGGGGCTTGATGCCCTCATCCTCCTGAACCCTCGAACGCCACTTTCTTTCCGCTATCAGCTTCTATTCGCGCAATACTTTCACAAATGCTTTAACAGCCGTCGCTTCGTCACCCCCCCAAACTGCGTGCGACACGGCGATGAAATCCGCTCCTGCCTGCACCAGTGGTTTGCAATTTTCTGGCGTAATGCCGCCTATGGCAACGCAGGGGATTTCGAATAACCCGCTCCACCATTCAAGGATTTCGACCTCCGGGCGATGGTCGCTCTCTTTCGTCGAACTCGGGAAGAACGACCCGAACGCAACGTAATCCGCACCCGCCTCACCTGCTTCCATCGCGAAGTGCCGACTGGAGTGGCACGTGACACCGATTTGCACCTCGCGGCCCAGTTCTTCACGGGCATCGCTGATCAGTCCGTCCGACTGTCCAAGATGCACGCCATCGGCTTTCAGTCTTTTGGCAAGTGGCACGCTATCATTGACGATGAATCCCACATCGCGCGCGGCGCAAATCTCCTGCAGGGGTGCTGCAAGGCGTGCCGCTTCGTGCTGGTCCTTGTCTTTCACGCGGAACTGAAAAGCCGTCGCAAGCCCCTCCCCCGCTGCGAGGGCGCGGTCGAGCCTTTCGGGGAACGATCCGCCGGTCTCAAGCGGAGAGATCAGGTAAAGCTGGCAATCTGTTGCGTTCATTGTGCGGCCAATAGCAATCGGTTATCCAAGCTCAAATGATTATCCGCTCCATCCTTGCCGCCAGCCTCTTTTTGACCGTGGCCGCTTGCATCACCCCCGACGAGGCCGAAACCGATTGCGAAGGCGCAAGCTGTGTGGCCATCGGCGAGACGTTCGAGACCGGTGGCGCAACGATCACGCCTCTCGAGGTGCTTGAAGACAGCCGCTGCCCGATTGACGCACAATGCGTCTGGGCCGGGCAAATTCGCATCCGGGCACTTGTCGAGCGTGACGGGCGCGAACGTGAAATCGAACTCACCGGCGGAGAAATCGTCCCCGTCCTTTCCGGAAATCTCGAATTCACGCAAGCTTGGCCGATGGCTTCGACCAGCACGGGCGCAATTGCATCCGAAGCCTATCGCTTCCACTTCAGCTGGACGCCGATCCTGCTCGACGCCCAGCGATAGCGGCGATCAGGCGACAGACGCGGCGCAGATCGAATCGATGGCCTTGCCCAGCGTGGCGTCGAATTCCGCGTCGCTCTGCTGTGCGCGCAAATCCTGCAGCATGGCGCGGCTGAAGCTGGCGATCATGCCATTGTTCTTCTCCAGTTCCGCGCAGGCTTCCTCTGTCGAATATCCGCCCGACAGCGCAACCACGGCCAGTACCTTTGGGTGGTCCACCAGCTCCTTGTAAAGGTTGGCCTTCACCGGAATCGATAGCTTCAACATCACTTGCCGATCATCGGCCAGCGTATCGAGATTTTTCAGGATCTCTGCCTTGAGGATTTCCTCGCCTTCAGCGCGGTCATCGGCGGTGATATCGTATTCCGGCTCAAGGATCGGCATCAAGCCTGCATCGATCACGCGATTGCCGACTTCGAACTGCTGGGCAACGATGGCCGCAATACCTTCGGCATTGGCCGACTTGATGACGGAGCGCTCCTTCGTCCCGAACATGCCTTGCGCGACGGACTTTTCCAGCAGCGCATCCAGCTTCGTCAGCGGGTTCATCAACTGCACGCCGTTCTCTTCATCTGCCAGGCCCTGGTCGATCTTGATGAAGGGCACCACGCCGCGATCTTTCAGCGCCTGCGCCGTGGGCTTGCCTTCAACTGTGCCGTCCATGGTCTTCTCGAACAGGATCGCGCCGATCACCTTGCCACTGGAGAAGCTGGGCGAGGTAATCACGCGGCTGCGCATTTCGTGGATCTTGCCGAACATCTCGTCATCGCCCGACCATTCGCTGTCATCGACACCGTAGCCGCGCAGCGCCTTGGGGGTAGAGCCGCCCGATTGGTCGAGCGCGGCGATAAAGCCTTTGCCCTGGGCGATTTTCGCGGTCATTTCCTCGGTGTTCATGCGGAAGCTCCTCAGTTCCGGATTGGATATGCGCAAGGCTCCTATGCTGCGGACCGCAGGAGTGCAACAGGCGGGACGTCTGGTGTGGGCTGGTTGATGAAATACATTCACACGACAATCATCCGGAGACCGCCCGCAAGCACAATTCACCCCCTGTAGGAAAGCGAAATCGGAACGCCTGCCTGCCTCGACCTTTGCCCCATAAGACAAGGGAGTCCGGCGAATGGCACTGAGCGATAAACAAGGCAGCATCTGTACCGGCTGCGACATCGATTTTTCCGACCTGAAGGCGGTGTTTTTCAACGCGACCCTGAAACACCCGTCGCAAGACTCGCACACAGACACCTTGCTGGATGTCGTGGCCGAGATTTTTGCGAGCCAGGGGGTTGGCATTACCCGCCATCGCCTGTCCGAATACCAGCTGGCACCCGGCGTCTATCCCGACATGACCGAGCACGGATGGGACCGCGACGACTGGCCCAAACTGGCGCCCGACGTATTCGATGCCGACATCGTCGTCCTGGGCACGCCGATCTGGCTGGGAGAGAAATCCTCCATCGCGCAAGGCTTCATCGAGAAACTCTACGCCCATTCCGCCGAGACCAACGACAGCGGCCAATACGCCTTTTACGGCAAGGTGGGCGGCTGCGTGGTGACCGGCAACGAGGATGGCATCAAGCACGTGGCAGCGGGTGTCCTTTACGCCATGAGCCATGTCGGCATGACGATACCGCCGCAGGCCGATTGCGGCTGGATCGGCGAGGCTGGCCCCGGCCCCTCTTACGGAGACAGGCAGGATGACGGGAGCCGCGCCGGGTTCGACAACGAATTCACCCAGCGAAACACCACCTTCATGGCATTCAACCTGCTGCACGCAGCGCGGATGCTGAAGGACAATGGCGGCTATCCTGCCGTGGGCAACGTCAAAACCGAATGGGGCGACGGCAGCAAACCGGGCTGGCCCAACCCGGAGCATCGCTGAAAAACCCGGCGCTTCCTACGCCTGCCGCTTCATCGCCGCGACCAGATTGATCGCGATCGAGATGCGCGTCCCCTCACCCTGGAATGGCCGCACGGCATGTTGCAGCCAGCTGGGGAACATCACGATCATTCCGGTACGCGGACGCAGGGTTATCTCGGGCGGCAAGGGATTGCCCGCATCGTCCAGCAGGCGCAGGTCCGGCGCGGCCATCTGCGTGAGCGGCGCGCGCGGATCGAGAAGTTGCAACTCCCCGCCAAGCTCGGGATCATCGTTTCCGTCATAACCATCATCGATATAGGCAACGGCAGACCAGTAACTGCCCGGATGGGTATGATACTGGTTGGCATTGCCCTTGTGACTGACATTGGCCCACATTTCCGGCAACCAGCCGAACCGGCTCTCCTGCGGGCTCTTGCTGTCGAGCGTGCGTTCATCGGCCATCGTCATGGCCTTGAACACCAGCGCCTTGGCCGCTTCTCCGCCCCAATCCAGCATTTGCGTGTTGGAATGCCAGCCGCCGATATTGCTGATCGAGATCCCGCCGGCATCGCGCGCCATTTCCGCTTCGATGGCACTGCGCAGCATCTGCAGACCTTCCGCACTTTGCAGCCGATCAACGACGAAGGGCGTTGCAAAAAGGTTGCGGATCTCGGCCATGGCGTCAGCTGGAAAGCGCCGCGACGCCCGGCAGTTCCTTGCCTTCCATCCATTCGAGGAAGGCTCCGCCCGCGGTCGATATATAGGTGACATCGTCCGCCACGCCTGCATGCACCAGCGCCGCTACCGTGTCCCCGCCGCCAGCGACAGACACCAGCGAGCCATCCTGCGTCAGCGCGGCGGCAGTCCTGGCCAGTGCCACGGTCGCCTCGTCGAAAGGCGGCGTCTCGAACGCGCCGAGCGGGCCGTTCCAGACCAGCGTGGCACAGGTTTTCAGCACGTCGGCAAGCGCCTCTGTCGCCTGCGGACCGATGTCGAGAATCATCTCGTCAGCCGCCACTTCGTGCACGTTGCAGGTGCGCAAACTTGGCGGATTGGCAGCGAATTCCCTGGCCACCACCACGTCATAGGGCAAGTGGACAGTACACCCGGCCTCGTCGGCAGCGGCAAGGATATCCTTCACCGTGCCTGTCAGGTCGTGCTCGCACAGGCTCTTGCCCACATCCACGCCATTGGCGGCAAGGAAGGTGTTGGCCATGCCGCCGCCGATAATCAGGTGCTGGACCTTGCGGCTGAGGTTTTCGAGGACGGCCAGCTTGGTGGAAACCTTGGCCCCGCCTACCACCGCAGCGACCGGCGGCTTGGGATTGCCCAGCGCCGCATCGAGCGCCTTCAATTCCTTTTCCATCGCCCGGCCTGCATAGGCAGGTAGCAGCTTTGCCAGCCCTTCTGTCGTTGCGTGGGCGCGGTGCGAAGCAGAGAAGGCATCGTTGACGTAGAAATCGCCATTTGCGGCAATCGCCTTCGCAAAATCCGGATCGTTTGCCTCTTCGCCCGGCCAGAAGCGGGTGTTTTCCAGCATGCCGATGTCGCCGGGGCCAAGGATGTCGATCGCCTGCGCACAGACAGGACCGAAAATTTCGGAGATGAACATGATCTCCTTGTCCAGCACGCCTTCCACCGCGCCCAGCACTTCGCTGAGTGAAAGCGTGGAATGGCGTTCACCTTTGGGCCTGCCGAAATGCGCCAGCAACAGCACCTTTGCCCCGCGATCGCTGAGTTCAAGGATGGTTGGCGCAACCGCACGGGCGCGGGTCAGGTCGGTCGCCCGGCCATTGGCCATGGGCAGGTTCAGATCGACCCGCACAAGTGCGCGCTGGCCGGTTAAATCCTGCGGCAGGTCATCAAGGGTTTTGAACGAGGGCATTGGCAACTCCTGATCCCCTCCCGTTGCCGGGAGGGGTTTGGCCTAAAGGAACTTTGCCATCACGCCGGCAGTGTCGATCATCCGGTTGGAGAAGCCCCATTCATTGTCATACCAGCTGACGACACGCGCCAGCTTGCCTTCCAGCACGGCGGTTTCGAGCAAATCCACGGTGGAGCTGGCGGGATGGTGGTTGAAATCCTGCGAAACGAGTGGCTTTTCGGTATAGTCGAGCACACCCTTCATCGGGCCGGTGGCGGCCGCCAACAGCGCCTTGTTCAGCTCTTCTATACTGGTGTCGCGGCTGGGCGTGAACACCAGGTCGATCAGCGAGACGTTGGGCGTCGGCACACGGACGGACGATCCATCCAGCTTGCCTGCCAGTTCCGGCAGCACCAGGCCCACCGCGCGGGCAGCGCCCGTTGTCGTGGGGATCATGTTCTGCGCGCCGCCACGGGCACGGCGCATGTCGCTGTGCATCTGGTCAAGCATGCGCTGATCGTTGGTGTAGGAATGGATCGTGGTCATGAAACCACGCTCGATCCCCACCGCATCGTTCAGCACCTTGGCAACCGGCGCCAGGCAGTTGGTGGTGCAACTGGCGTTGGAGACGATCACGTCATCCGCCGTCAGCACTTCGTGGTTCACGCCGTAAACGATGGTGGCTGAAACATCCTTCGCAGGGGCGGAGATCAGCACGCGCCTGGCACCTGCATCAAGGTGCGGCTTGGCGGCATCGTGGCTCTGGAAGAAGCCCGTGCATTCCAGCACGATGTCGATGCCCATTTCCTTGTGCGGCAGGTTGCCGGGATCACGCTCGCTGGTGACGGCGATGGTCTTGCCGTTCACCACCAGGTTGCTGCCGTCGACCTCTACCGTCCCGGGGAAGCGGCCGTGGGTGGAATCGAAGCCGAACAGCAGCGCATTGGCATCTGTATCGGCCAGGTCGTTGATCGCGACCAGCTCCAGATCGTGGTCGTCACGCTCCAGGATGGCGCGTGCAACAAGTCGCCCGATACGCCCGAATCCGTTGATCGAAACCTTGGTCGCCATATTAAAAACTCCTGCTTAGTCGTTCAGATTGCTTTTGATTTTCGGGACGATGGCATCGGCGGTGAGGCCGAATTTCTCGAACAGGTCTTCCGCCGGGGCGGACGCGCCGAAGCGGTCTATTCCGAAGTTGAGGCCGTTTGCCATCGTATAGCGTTCCCAGCCGAACGTGGTACCCGCCTCGATGGAAACGCGCATGATCTCACCCGGCGGCACGTTGGGAAGGATGTCTTCCTTGTAGGCTGCATCCTGTTCGTCGAACAGTTCGGTGCAGACCATCGAGACGACGTCGCAGCCGATGCCGTCCTTTTCCAGCGCTTCGGCACATTCCAGCGCCAGGTGCACTTCGGAGCCGGTGGCGATCAGGATCACCCGCCGCTTGTTGCCCGCACGTTTCAGGCGATACGCGCCCTTGGAGCACATATCCGTCTCATCCGGCGAATTGCGCACCTGCGGCAGGCCCTGGCGGCTGAGCGCGATCACCGAGGGGCGATCCTTCTGCGCCAGTGCAAGCTGCCAGCATTCGGCGGTTTCGACACGGTCGGCCGGGCGCATTACCAGCAGGTTGGGCATGGCGCGCAAGCTTTGCAGGTGTTCGATCGGCTGGTGGGTCGGCCCGTCTTCGCCAAGGCCGATGCTGTCATGCGTCATCACGTAGATCACGCGCGCCTGTTGCAATGCGGACAGGCGGATCGCACCGCGGGCGTAATCGGTGAAGATCAGGAAGGTGCCGCCATAGGGAATGATGCCCCCGTGCAGCGCCATGCCGTTCATCGCTGCCGACATGCCGAACTCACGAATGCCGTAATAGACATAGCGGCCGGAATAATCCTCTGCCGTGAATGGCCCGATGCCGCCCGCCTTGGTGTTGTTCGATCCGGTCAGGTCGGCGCTGCCGCCCATCATTTCGGGGTAGAGCGGGTTGAGCACTTCCAGCGCATTCTCGCTGGCCTTGCGGGTGGCAACCTTTTCCGCGCTTTCCAGCCATTTGCGGAAGGTGCGCGCGGCCTTGTCCCCGGCGGGAAGATCGCCAGCCATGCGGCGGGTGAATTCCGCCTTGTCGCCGGATGCGTCCAGGCGCTTTGCCCATTCTGCATGCGCCGACTTGCCGCGTTCGCCGGTGCCGAGCCAGTCCTCGCGAATATCGTCGGGCACAACAAACGGGCCATGCTCCCAGCCCAGCACCTTGCGGGCGGCTTCGATCTCGTCTTCGCCCAGCGGAGCGCCGTGGGTGGCGCTGGTTCCCTGCTTGTTGGGCGCGCCCTTGCCGATGATGGTGGTGCATCGCACCAGCGAGGGGCGGCTGTCATCGGCCAGCGCCTCGTCAATGGCGCGGCGGATATCGGCAGGATCGTGGCCGTCGCATTCCGCCACGTGCCAGCCCGTGGCACGATAGCGGGCGGGAACATCCTCGGATGAAGACAGCGAGACCTTGCCGTCGATGGTGATGTCATTGTCATCCCACAGCACGATGAGGCGGCCCAGCTTCAGGTGCCCGGCGATGCCGATGGCCTCGTGGTTGATGCCTTCCATCAGGCATCCGTCGCCCGCGATGACCCAGGTGCGGTGATCGACCAGATCGTCGCCGAACACGCTGTTCAGGTGCCGCTCTGCCATGGCCATGCCCACGCCCATCGCCAGGCCCTGCCCCAGCGGCCCGGTGGTGGCTTCCACGCCATCCAGCAGGAAGTTCTCCGGATGCCCGGCGCAGGGGCTGTTCAACTGGCGGAAGTTCCTGATGTCCTCCAGCGTGGGCGCGTCATAGCCCGACAGGTGCAGCAGCGAATAGATCAGCATGGAGCCGTGGCCCGCGCTCAGCACGAAGCGATCGCGGTCGGCCCAGTCGGGCGCCTTGGGATCGAACTTGAGGTAATCGCTCCACAGCACGGTGGCGACATCGGCCATGCCCATCGGCATGCCGGGATGGCCTGAGTTGGCAGCCTGCACCGCGTCCATCGACAGGGCACGGATGGCGTTGGCCATATTGGTAAAACGGGCGGTATCGTCGCTCATGCAAGAGCCTCCTCGCGGGTGCCGCGTGAAACGCAGCGATTCGGTTGGAGGCTGTGTGATGGGGGGAGGCGGGAAGGTCAAGCAAGACCCCCCTATCTTGGGACAAGGGTCAATTCATTCGTCGAGAGTTATTCACAGCTTGCCGCTGCAACCCTTTGCCGCTGCGCGATTAGGGAGTATTTCGTACCAGATGGAAGGCGATCGCATCACCAGGGCACTGGCCCGGATCGAAGCGGCTTCGGCGCGGATCGAAGCCGCCGCAACGCATCGCCCCGATGCCAGCGGTGCCTCCGAACCCGCCTTGCAGGCCCGCTACGACAGGCTGCGCGAAGAGGCCGAGGGCGCGCTCGCCGAAGTCGACGCGCTGATAGAAACCTTGTCGTCATGAGCACCAGCAATGTCACGCTCGCGATTGCCGGGCGAAACTACACAATCGCCTGCGCGCCGGGCGAAGAGGCCCATATCGGGAGGCTGGGTGCATCCATCAGCGAAAAGCTGGCCAAGCTCGACAGCGTGAACTTGCAATCGCACGAGCGTGTCCTGCTCTACGCATCGCTGCTGCTGGCGGATGAACTGCACGAGGCGCAAGCCGCCAGACAAGGCGAGCCTTCCCTCCCCGCACCCGACCATGAACAGGCCGAAACGTTGGAAAAAATGGCCGATCGGCTCGAAGGAATTGCGAACCTGCTTGAGAGTGGCGACGCCAACGCCTAGATAGGTCTTGGCGGGACTGCCCGGAACGAGCCGTTCGAATATCCCTGAGGCTATAAGCAATCCAAGGGAGCTGTCCCTGCCCGGTCCACCAGTTCGGCTGTGGGGCCGGTGCATACGGCGCCCACCTGACGTTTTCGCGTCAGAGGATTTCCCGGAAAACGACCCATGGTGGTTCCGCCACTTTCCACCTAGGGCGAGCGAGATGTCCGACATAACCGAACAAAAAGCCGCCCTGCGCAAACGACTTCGCAAGGCCCGGCGCGAACACGCCGCCGCCCTTCCCCCCGAAGTCAGCGCGCTGGTCTTCCGCCAGCCGCCCGCGCCGGTTCGCGAACTGGTGCCTGAAGGTGCCATTATCGGCCTCTATCGTGCCGACCCGGGCGAGGCGCCCGCTGCCAGCTATGCCCGCCTTTTCCTGGAAAACGGCCACACCATCGCCCTGCCCCGGATAGAATCGCTGGACCAGCCCATGACCTTCCACGTCCACACCGATCCCTATGGCGGAAGCGACCTTGTGGAAGGCCCGATGAAGCTGATGCAGCCTGCTGCCGATGCACAGGTCGTGGTGCCCGATGTCCTGTTCATGCCGTTGGTGGGCTTCACCGAGGGCGGAGACCGCATCGGCCAGGGCGGCGGGTTCTACGACAAGTGGCTGGCCGCCCATCCCGATACGCTGGCGATCGGCATGGCGTGGGACGTGCAGAGATGCGACGAATTGCCGGTGGAAGAACATGACATGCCGCTTTCCGCCATCATTACCCCAACCCGCATATACGGACCGTTCTGATGCGCACCGAACCCACCTGGCGAATTCCTGTCGGCATACTGGCGCTGGTTGCCGGGCTGATAGTCTATGCGGTGGTCATCGCGCGCTACGCACCCTCTCTGATCGGCGGTTGGCCGGTGTGGGCGCAGACACTGGCTTACATCGTGCTGGGCGTGATCTGGATCAGGCCGCTGCGCCGGTTCCTGATCTGGATGGAGACGGGCCGCTGGGGCTAGGCTGCCGGGCGCTCTAAGGAACCCCCGCCCCGTGGCCGGTGTTCCATCACCATGCCAGAACTTCCCGAAGCCGAAGCCAATCGTCGCCGGATAGAGGACAAGTGCCTCAATCGCACCATCGAGGAAGCGGTGCCAGGCGATGATGTTACCTATATCGAACTGCCCGGCGACAACGAGCGTCAGCGCCTTGTCGGTCGGCAATTCACCGAAACGCATCGCCACGGAAAGCTGATCTTCGCCGGATCGAAAACCGGGCCGTGGATCTGCGTGCACCTGGGCATGACAGGCAGCCTTATCCCTTTGACGAGGGTGAGGACGAGCAGCCCGGCGCAACCAAGTTCCTGATCCGTTTCGAAGGCCAGCGCGCGCTGGCCTATCGCTGCCCGCGCAAGCTGGGCTGGTTGCGGGTGGTGGATTCCCCGCAAGAGGAAATCGAGAGGATCGGTTTCGGGCCCGATGCGATGGCAATCGACGAGGATAGCTTCGTCGATGTGATTGGCAGCACCAATGGCGCGGTGAAATCAGCGCTGATCGAACAGAAGAAGATCGCCGGGGTGGGCAATCTGTGGTCCGATGAAATCCTGTTCGAAGTGGGCATCATGCCGGGACGCAAGGCGAGCGAACTGGACGAGGAAACCCTGCGCACGATGCACGGCGTGATGCAGGAAAAGCTTGCAGCGGTGATGGATACCAATGCCGATTATTCGCAGCTTCCCGATAGCTGGCTGGTGCGGCACAGGGAGAAAGGCGCGAAATGCCGCAAATGCGGTGGCACGATTGTGAAAAAGACCGTGGGCGGCCGCAGTGCCTATTACTGCGACAGCCATCAATCCTGAAGGAAAAGGTCCCAAGTGGCGCGAGTGACGGGACTTGAACCCGCGACCTTCGGCGTGACAGGCCGACACTCTAACCAACTGAGCTACACCCGCGCATTTAAGCGGCTTCAGCGCCTCTTGGGAGCCGCGCATCTAGTAGAGGGCTTTCACCCTGTCAACACACCAGAAGCGGCTTTTTGGACTAACTTCAAATAAGTCGGATTATCCGGCCAGAATCGTGGCAGGAGCCTCCAGTTTTTTCTTCAATTCCTGCACGAAAGCCGCCGCGTTATAACCATCCACGACGCGGTGATCGCAGCTGATCGAGATGTTCATCAGCTTGCGCTTGGCAATCGTCTCCCCACCCTGCCCGTCCGATACGAACATGGGCCGCTCGACGATGCGATTCGGGCCGATGATGGCGACCTCGGGGCGGTTGATAACAGGTGTGGTGGCAACCCCGCCCAGCGGGCCGAGAGAGGTGATCGTCAGGGTGGAGCCGGACAGTTCCTCGGACTTCGCCGTGCCATTGCGCGCGGCCTCTGCCAGGCGCGTGATCTCGCGCGCCAATTGCCACAAATTCATGCCTTGCGCGTCGCGAATGACCGGCACCATCAGCCCGTTATCCGTCATGGTGGCCATGCCCAGGTGCACGCTGCCGTGACGGGTCACAACGCGGGCTTCATCATCGAAGCGGGCGTTTATCATGGGGAAATCGGGCAGCGTCTTGCAGATTGCGGCGATCAGCAGCGGCAGCATGGTGAGCTTGGGCCGGTCGCCGCGATTGGCATTCAACTGCGCGCGGGTTTCTTCCAGCGCGGTAACGTCGGTTTCCTCGACATAGGTGAAATGCGGGATGTTGCGCTTGGCGGCGGCCATGTTCTCGGCAATCCGCTTGCGCAGGCCGATAACCTTTATCTCCTCGTCCGCGCGTACTGCGCCGGAGCCTGCATAACCGCCCGAATAGGAGATGAAGGCGTCGAGATCGGCATGGCGGATGCGGCCGTCCTCATGCGGCTTCACCTGCGCCAGGTCGATGCCGAGGTCTTTCGCACGCTTGCGCACGGCAGGTGACGCGAGAACCTTGGCGTCGTGCGCCGCAGGTTGCGGGGCAGGAGATGACGCAGGCGTTGGCGTGGGCGCAGGTGCGGGCTTTTCTTCCACCGCTGCAGCGGCATCTTCCTGGTCGGAAGGATCGGGGTTCTCCACCTCGATCCGCTTTTCTACCGTGTCGGACCTGGGTGCAGGTGCGGCTTCGGCAGCTGCCTCGTTTTCCTCGACAACATCGTCGGGAACTTCGCCCTCGACCTCGATCACCGCCAGCATGCCGCCGATGGCAACCACGTCGCCAACCTCGCCGGCAACTTCCAGCACCTTGCCGGTGACGGGGCTTTCCATCTCCACCGTCGCCTTGTCGGTCATCATGTCGGCCAGCTGGCCGTCTTCCTCGATCCGGTCGCCGACCTTTACGTGCCAGGCGACGATTTCGGCCTCGGCAATGCCTTCGCCGATGTCGGGCAGGTTGAATGTGAACTTGGCCATGGGGCGTTACTCGCTCAGAAGCTTGTCGATGGCCTCGCCGATGCGGACAGGACCGGGGAAATAGGCCCATTCGAGGCTGTGGGGATAGGGTGTGTCGAAACCGGTGACGCGTTCGATGGGCGCTTCCAGGTGGTAGAAGCAGCGTTCCTGCACCATCGCGGAAAGCTCTGCGCCAAAGCCGGAAGTGCGCGTTGCCTCATGCACGATCAGGCAGCGGCCGGTCTTCTCGACCGATGCCTCGATCGCCTCGATATCCAGCGGCACCAGCGTGCGCAGGTCGAGGATTTCGGCGTCAACGCCCTTGGCGCGCGTCACGCTTTCGACCACGTGGACCATGGTGCCGTAGGCGAGGATCGTCAGGGCGTTGCCCTCGGTGACCGTGCGCGCCTTGCCCAGCGGGATCTTGTAGTAATCCTCCGGCACCTGCGCCTCGGCAAAGCCTTTCCAGCTCTTGGCGGGCTTGTCGTAGAAACCGTCGAACGGGCCGTTGTAGATGCGCTTGGGCTCGAAGAAGATGACCGGGTCATTATCCTCGATGCAGCTGATCAGCAGCCCCTTGGCATCGTAGGGTGTGGACGGGATTACCGTCTTCAGGCCCGATACGTGGGTGAAGATCGATTCCGGGCTTTGCGAGTGCGTCTGCCCGCCGAAGATGCCGCCGCCAAAGGGGGTGCGCACCGTCATCGGCGCGATGAATTCCGCAGCCGAGCGATAGCGCAGGCGGGCGGCTTCGCTGATAAGCTGGTCGAGGCCGGGGTAGATGTAATCGGCAAACTGGATTTCCGGCACGGGGCGCAGGCCGTAGGCGCCCATCCCCACGGCAACG
Source organism: uncultured Alphaproteobacteria bacterium (assembly GCA_963783265.1). Classification (GTDB taxonomy): domain Bacteria; phylum Pseudomonadota; class Alphaproteobacteria; order Sphingomonadales; family Sphingomonadaceae; genus Alteraurantiacibacter. The sequence goes on from CAWAMU010000010.1 coordinate 848,833, forward strand.
CCGATGATGCCGCATTCGGAAATCGGCGTGTCGAACACGCGGGTCTTGCCGTATTTCTCCTGCAGGCCCGCCGTGCAGCGGAACACGCCGCCGAAATAGCCGATATCCTCGCCCAGCAGGATAACGTCGTCATCACGGCCAAGCATGTTGTCGAGCGCGGAATTGATCGCCTCGATCATGTTCATGTGGCGGACGTTGCCTGTCGCCTCGCCAGCTTCGGGAGTCTTGGCGGCGGTATCTGTGGTCATCTCGGTCATTCCGCCGGATCCTCGGGAAACTTGATCTGCCTCTCGCGGATCGCTTGGGCAGCCTGTTCTTCCAGATGCCAGGGCAGTTCCTCGAAAACATCTTCGAACATGGTGTGGAAAGGATGGTGCAGGCCGTGGCCAAGGATGCCGTTCTTCTCGGCTTCCTTCATTGCCTTGCGCACATCCGCGTCCAGCTCTGTATCCATCGCTTCCTGCTGCTCGTCGGACCATTCGCCCAGCGCAATCAGGTGGTTCTTGAGCCGGTTGACCGGATCGCCCAGCGGCCATTCGTCGCGCTCCTCGGCAGAGCGGTAGGCGCTGGGATCGTCGGAGGTGGAATGCCCTTCGGCGCGGTAGGTGAAGTGCTCGATCAGCGTGGGCCCGCCGTTGGCGCGGGCACGATCGGCCGCCCACCGCTCTGCGGCGAACACGGCCAGCGGATCGTTGCCGTCCACGCGCAGGCCCGCCATGCCATAGCCGATGGCGCGTGCGGCGAATGTCGCCCTCTCTGACCCGGCAAAGCCGGAAAAGCTCGAAATCGCCCACTGGTTGTTGATCACGTTGAAAATGACCGGCGCATTATAAACCGTGGCGAATGTCAGCGCGGAGTGGAAATCCCCCTCCGCCGTGCTGCCCTCGCCCAGCCAGGTGGCGGCGATGCGGGAATCGCCCTTGCTGGCGCTGGCCATCGCAAAGCCCGTGGCCTGCGGCAGCTGCGTGGCCAGGTTTCCGCTGATGGAGAAGAAGCTGAGACGCTTGGAGCAGTACATGATCGGCAGCTGGCGGCCCTTCAGCTTGTCCGCCTTGTTGCTGTAGATCTGGTTGATCATCTCGGTCAGCTCGTAACCGCGCGCAATCAGGCAGCCCTGCTGGCGATAGGAGGGGAAGATCATGTCGTCGCCCGCCAGCGCATGGGTGGCGCAGACGCTGGTCGCCTCTTCACCCGTACACTTCATGTAGAAGCTGGTCTTGCCCTGCCGCTGGGCGCGATACATGCGGTTGTCGAACGCGCGCACCAGCGCCATTTCGCGCAACATCGCGCGCAGGGTATCGGCATCGAGGCGCGGATCCCACGGACCATGCGCCTTGTTGTCGTCACCCAGAACGCGAATCAGGTCGTTGCAGAGCGGAAATGTTTCTTTCGCCTCAGCCGTCTCGTCAGGGCGCGGCTGCTTGCCGGGTTCGCTGATGTCGAGATCGCCGAAATCCACCTTGTCGCCGGGGCGATAGCGCGGCTCCGGCACGTGCAATGCGAGCTTGGGGCGATTGCTACCCGTCTCGTCCCTGGCTTTGGCCACTGCCTGCTCTCCCAATTCCCGGCATTAGATTATTCCAACAGATCGGAATTATATTAGTTACATTTGTAACGGTCAATCAGATCTAGCACAGGAATTCTCAAACAGCCACAGGTGCGCGCAGGGCTCCCTGCGGTTCGTAATCAACCACCTCGAAATCGTCGAAACGGTAGTCGAATATTGTCGGCGGAACCCTTTTCAGAACAAGTTTCGGTGCGCCCGCCGGTTCCCGCTGAAGCTGCGTTTCCACCAATTCGGTGTGATTGAGGTAGAGATGCGTGTCGCCGCCGGACCAGATCAGCTCCCCCGGCTGCAAGCCTGCCTGCGCTGCAATCATACGCGCCAGCAACGCCGCGCCGAACAGGTTGAACGGCAGGCCCAGCGCAACATCGCAACTGCGCTGGTACAGCAGGCAATTGAGCCTGGCCTCCTCCCCCTCGCCCGCGACATGGAACTGGTATGTCTTGTGACAGGGCGGCAGCGCCATCCGGTCAAGCTCGGCCACGTTCCACCCTTCGATGATATGGCGGCGGCTGCCGGGATTGGTCTTCAGGCTTTCCACCACCTGCGCCACCTGGTTGATGCCGGGTCCCTTCCGGTACTTCCCGTCAGGGCCGTATTCATAGGTAGGCCAGTCGACCCACTGCTTGCCGTAGACAGGCCCCAGATCGCCCCAGTTCGCGGCAAAGGCCTCGTCCGCGACAATGCGCGCCTCGAAATCCGCCTGGCTGATCTCCTCGCCGCTCGCCTGCCGGTATTTCGCCAGCGGCCAGTCGCTCCAGATCGTCACGCCTTCCTGCAACAGCGGGCGGATGTTCGTGCCCCCGGTCAGGAACCACAGCATCTCTTTTGCGGCGGCCTTCCAGTACACGCGCTTGGTCGTCAGCAGGGGAACGCGTCCCCCGCCAAGATCGAAACGCAGCATGGTGCCAAAGACGGAGCGCGTGCCCACGCCGGTGCGGTCCATGCGCTGGTCGCCATGCTTCCATATCCGGCGCATGAGATCGAGATATTGCCATTCGGGGTGGCGGTCTGCGGTTGTGCTCATGGCGCTGTCGCTACCACTGCGGCCGCCCTGCCGCCAAGGTTACAATCCGTGATATTCCCGATACCAGTTCACAAAGCTGGGAATGCCGTCCTCGATCGTGGTGGTAGGGGTGTAGCCAAGATCGCTGCTGATCGCGTCGATATCGGCATAGGTGCGTACCACGTCGCCTTTCTGCATGGGCTGCCAGTCGATCTTGACCTCGCGCCCGCAGGCTTCTCCCAGCAGTTCGATGGCCCGCGTCAGCTTTTCGCTGCGGTGGTTGCCGATGTTATAGAGCGCGTGCGGCTTTGCCGAGCCGCCCGCTTTCACCGCGCCATCATCGGCTGGCGGGCTGTCCAGCACGGCGACAACGCCTGCTATGATGTCATCGATGAAGGTGAAATCCCGCCACATCTCGCCCTTGTTGAACACCGGGATAGGCTCGCCTGCCAGGATCTTGCTGGTGAAGATCCACATGGCCATATCCGGGCGACCCCACGGGCCGTAGACCGTGAAGAAGCGCAAGCCCGTTTGCGGGATGCGGTAGAGATGGGCATAGCTTTCGCTCAACATCTCGTCCGCGCGTTTCGTGGCGGCATAGAGCGATACGGGGTGATCGGCGCGATCGTCCACGCTGAAAGGCACCTTGTCATTGCCGCCGTAGACGCTGGACGAACTGGCATAGACCATGTGCTCCACCTCTCGGTGGCGGGCGATTTCCAGCATGTTGGCATGGCCTACGATGTTGGACTGGATATAGGCCGCCGGATTTTCCAGCGAATAGCGCACGCCTGCCTGCGCGCCGAGGTGCACGATGCGATCCAGCTTCACGCCATCCAGCGCCGTTTCGAGTGCGCCCATGTCGGCAAAGTCCAGCTGCGCAAAGGTGAAATCGCCGCCCAGCGATTCCAGCCTGGCGAGGCGCGCCTGCTTTAGCGAGGGATCGTAATAGTCGTTCAGATTGTCGATGCCGAACACCGTGTCACCGCGCGCCAGCAGGCGTTCGGCCAAGGCCGCCCCGATAAATCCCGCCACTCCTGTGACCAGTACCTGCATTCGTGCGTTTCCTTCAATCCAGTGCGCTGCCCCGATGCGCTGCGTTACGCACCTAGTGACAATCCGCCCGGCACTTCGCAATGGGTTAAGACCTGTTGCCCAACCCAGCCCCCCATCTGCGCCTGCGGTTGGCCCTTATGGCGTCGCACGGCAGGCTTGCCAGCACGAAACACTATCCCTATAGGGCCGCCTCTGCCTCGCGGGGGGATCATCCTTCGCAAGCACCGGTCGGGGAGTAGCTCAGCCTGGTAGAGCACTGTCTTCGGGAGGCAGGGGCCGGAGGTTCGAATCCTCTCTCCCCGACCAATTATCTTTTTTCCGTTCAAAATCAAACATTTAGGTCAACAGAGCCGGCCCATGTAGGGCAGCTTTGTAGGGCAGGTCTGTAGGGTCGGTTTGGACGACCCGCGATATCTGAATTCGCCACTGTGCTGTTGCAGAATGGATGCTGCATCATAGAGTTCTCAACCGATGCGCCTCCCCCGTTCCGTTTTGCCTCCACGTGCCCGACCTGCATTCCATTGTGGTGGAGGTAACCATTGCAAGTGGGGCATTTAGGCGCACTCGGCAGCGCAGCTTGGATAAACGCCGCTCCCTTCGCCTCACGAGAGAAACCTTGGCCAGCGAGATCCAGCAAGTCTCCTGCGGCGTAATGAAGAAATCGAATGATTTATCGTTCGCGAGGCCACGGGTTATTTCGTCGAGGCTAACCCCACTCTGAAGTTCTGAGAGAACTCGTCGATAAAACGCTACTACCCTTGGACGGCTTCTGTGCTGCTGCTACCCAATCTCCGCACTGCCTCGGTGTGCCCCCTGTTTTTCATCAAGAACGCTTCGAAGTCTTCGCGGACACGGGTGAAAGACTTGTATTGGTCTGTTGTCCAATCTCGCATTAATTCAACGAACACCAGCATGGCGCCGGATTGGAACGTGCCGCTTTTTGCGTAAAAATATAGGGCGGGATGCAAGCCGAGTGAACTTGGATGGTTTGAACAAAGGCGCCGCAGGGTCGATCTTGTAGACTTGAGAAAATCAACCGTTCGGGTTCCGTCCTCATCAGTCGGAAGATCTTCATTCTTTACACGGCGATTTCGCGCATCTGCCGCGCCAGCACGGTTCACGACATTGACCAGATCGAAAACGAACGGGAGTGCCTTCGGGCCATAACCGGGACCGCCAAGTGGCACATCCAGCGTCTTGATGGGAGCCTGCAGGCTTGGTGTGAAGAGAAGCGAATTGATTTCCCCACCAAGCATACTGATCTCGTCTTGCATCCCCTCCGTAAATGCATTCCAGTACCGGTTACCGGTTCCTCCCCGCGTTATCGCGCGAGCGGCGAGAGCGTTTGCAGAGCCGCGGGCCTTCAAGATACGCTGCTCCACAGCATCAATCTTTGTGCCGCCTTGGTTGATGCGGAAGAGATGAAGATTCCGCCTTCTTGTGATCCGCGTTATGGATCCATTGAGCTTGGATCTCCTGCCAACCGATCCTCTGCGCTCGCTCTGCGATGTCTGCTCTTACGCGAGTGGGATAGTCGATTGCGGACTTGTGATCTTCATAAGATCCTATCTCGAGCGCAACTAGTTCGCGCGCCTTCTGAGCGGCATGACGTTGCTCGTCAGGGATGAAGTTCGCGAAAAACTGTTGGGAGACAGGACCGTCTCCATAATCGTCATGAACCCACGCAATCAGCGCGCTCAACCGATGAGCACCGTCAATAACGAAAACGTTTTGCCCCGCCCTCCACAAAATTACAGCAGGTATGAGATCACGTTTCACAAAGGTGGAGATGAGATACTCGAACCTGTGGCGGCGTCCATGCTGACGTCTCTCGTTGGAAATCAGGCTTTCGAAGGGCGGGATATAAGAAGCCTTTCTTCTCTAATCCGGTAACGAGAGCGAGCTTATGTCCTCTCCCTCTTCGCCCCGTGCTGCTAGATCTGCGCGGCGAATTAGCGCATCCAGATTTACAGTATTTCCTGCGCCAGCCATCATTCACTCCAATATCTGAGGAGGGGGCAGAAGTACGAGTAGCCCAATATGAGGCAAGCCGGACGGGAGAAGTTGTCCTCAATTGAAAAAAGCAGGGCCTAGGAAGACCGCAAGCGAAACAAAAGGAATTCCTTACGGACGATGCATGCCACTTGCCGCCCCTTGCGGTTCTCATGTGCCCCTCGTTGGAGCTCTGGCGATAGCCGCAAGACTTGTCGCGCCGCCCCGGCGGATCGCCTCCACGGTCTCCCGCAGACCCTCAGCGAAACTGTCGGCATTGCTCTTGATCGCATCGACTGACGCGCGGTTGCCCTTCCCAGCCCTGCGCAGCGGCTCAGCCCCGTTCGGATTGCCCAGCTTCACTCCACGCGCCTTGGCCGCTGCAAGAGCCGCCTTGGTACGTTCGGAGATCCGCTCCCGCTCGTCCTCATTGATCACTGCCAGGAGTTCGATGGTCAGTCGGTTCACGTCGGGATTGTCGGCGCAGGTGAAGTCCACGCCGCTGTTGCGAAGCTGCAGGGTAAAGGCAGCATCGCGGCTGAGCCTGTCCAGCTTGGCCACCACCAGCTTGGCACCTGTCAGGCGCGCATGGTCAAGCGCCGCGTCGAGCTGCGGCCTGTCGTTACGGCTGCCGCTCTCCACTTCCGTGAACTCGGCAACGATCTCCCAGCTCGCGTATCACACAGGGCACGGACAGAGGCCCGCTGGGCTTCCAGCCCGAGGCCAGAGCGGCCCTGCTTGTCGGTGGAAACGCGATAGTAGGCGGTGACGCGGCACATAATGAAAAGCTCCATACAAACTGATCTAACGGTCGTTAGGCCATTCTGTATGCGCTGAAATGCGGTGCCGTCTACCACCTGAAAACTCCACTTGCCGCAAAATCAACTCGGCTGGACTCGGAGTGCTGAGCGTTGTGGAAGCATCATCTTCACTGCCTGTCCGGCTGGGGCATGCGGCCAGCAGTTCAAACGACAGGACGGAGCAACGCAAGAGACCGTGTGATCGAGGGCCGTGCAGCACAGGCTGCAGAGCGGAAAGCCTGCGTCCTCGACGGTGACCGGAGAGGCACCCGCCCCCGAATAATCGCGGGGCATCGCCGCCGGGGCGCATAGGCTTCCTGTTCTGGATAGCTCTACGATCCGGCGGCGAATCCTGCTGTGATACCACGGTACCCCATGGGGGGATGGCGTGCCTGTTCGTTGCGTATATCCCGCTTCGGATTTTTGCAGCAAAATGAAAGAGGCCTAGCGAGACGCATACATCACCATAGCCGCCGCGCCGACATCTTCCAGCCGTGCATCAATCGCATTGTCATCATCGTGCGCGTCTGGTTGCGGGTCCGCAGAAGTCGCACAACGCCGTCCTTACGGCCCCTAGTTATTGAAAGAGGGCGGCAAGCGCCGAGCGTGGATGATGGGTTCATGGTCGGCATACCTCCTCCTAGCCATCACCTCTCGGTAGCCCTTCTGCATGGCTTGGCGAAGGTGATGTTCGTGGGAGCGAGGTACGATGAAACTGTCATGGATCGGTAAGCAGCAGATGCCCTGATCGAGCATGGAGAGGATAATGACCTCGGCTATATCGCTATCGATCCTCTGCAACTCGAGACCCCGCCCTGACCAAAACCATCCAGCGATCTCCGAATGCGCTCTGGAGGTATCACGAAGCAGTTGTCTCCAGCCGCCATTCGCCAGCTCGGCCGATACGATCTCGCGAGGCTTGTAGAGCCTCATTCCCGGTTCTGCGTTAAGCAGTTGCTGGAACGCCGTCTTGACCCATCCCCGCCGTTCCTCACCAGTCCATCCGGGAACAGCGTAGGGGTCGGCATCGGCTGGCGAGAGGCTTGCCCTCGGACTGGTAGATCATACGCGGGTGCATGCTTGAGAAGTCGAGTTCGACTGTCTCCTCGCCATCGATAAGCAAGTAAGGCCGTTGCTCGCGGGCCAAGTCGATCCAAGGTCCGCCGTAGAACCTGCCGCCTAGCTCGAAACTGCTCCTGCTGAAGATCCGCCGGAGCCTGAAGGGCGGCAGATCCTCCAAGGTGCCATCAGGGTTCTGCAGGGTGATCCTGAAGTCCGAAAGTTCGTCATTGATGCGCTGCAGGTTCGCCCGCATCGCGTGGGTTTCCGCTGTATCTGGGTACGGAATGTCGCGCTTGATCCCGCCTCGCTCTTCCGCGCCCTCGCGCAAGATCACCGTTTCGATCCATGGGGCAAAGCCGACATGTTGAGGTGTCACCTCAAAAGTGTCCTCTAACAGCGCCACAAGCTTTTTGGTTGCGCCGATGCGTGATTGCTCGCCTGCACCGGCATCTTTACCGAACTCCGGAAAGCGTTGGTAATAACCCAGACGCCCTTCCGCATAGCCTGCCATGAGAAGCCAATCTGCGGCTGTACAGCGCGCTGGTGTGTGTTACCGGCGACATGTTGTAGCGCTCTCGTTTGCCGTACTCCGCTTTCGCCCTGCTGTAGCGCCGATAGCTGTTGCCTGGCATCTTGTGGGCCAAGAAGAGTTCCAAAGCCAAGGAACCGAGTGAGGCTTCTAGCCGCTCCCTGTCGGCTTTCTTTCGAGCACGCTTGCGATCCTCGCCTGCCTCGAGTTCGCCCATCAGGTAATCGATAGCGTTCTGTGCGTAGGTCGTTGCCGGAATACGGTTCCAGCATATCGTGCTCGCACTTGCGTCCACGTTGGTTTCGGATTTTTCATCGATCTCGATTTGCAACATGGCGGCGCGCTCTATCGTTGGCGGAGGACTTTGAAAAATGGTTTCTTTTCACCGAGAGTGAGGGTTATTTGACATGCCCCTGAGAGGCCCGTGAAGGCCCGCTGTGAGCCATTTCGAAGTGCGCTGAAACGGAAGGGCCGGACTTTCATTTCATTGCCTCAGAGAGTCCCTAGGGGCATCCCAGCGATTGTTCGTTTGGTGGAACTAATTTGGGTCATTTGAGCATTTGTGGTTCAGTCCTGGAAGCTACCTTTCGCTGAGCTAATGCAAACAACTACAAGCATTTCACTGCACGCGCTGGCTTAGTCGAAGGGCAGTTGTTGATCTCGACGGCGCGTTCGCACTTGCAACATTTCCTCGATGTCGTTAGGTGCCCCCACATCCATCGGACCCGGCCGCGCCGGGTGGCTCGGCCCGGCGCCTATCCCCGGGACAACCTTTCAGACCGGCTTTCGTTGCCGCACATCGTGTTCGCAGCCTGAGCGTCGCTGACTATGCGCCGTGCCGGTCGTGTGAGTCGTGTCAGGGTTCACATGTTCAATATTTCCGCGCTCAGGCGCGAATGGCTTTCCAATCCCCGGCGGGACATCCTCGCCGGTATCGTCGTCGCGCTGGCGCTCATTCCCGAGGCGATCGGCTTCTCGATCATCGCCGGGGTCGATCCGCGCGTCGGCCTCTACGCCTCGTTCTCGATCGCGGTGATCATCTCGCTGGTCGGCGGGCGCCCCGGCATGATCTCGGCGGCGACCGCGGCGATCGCAGTGCTCGTCCTGCCGCTCGTCCAGCGATCACGGCGTCGAATATCTGTTCGCCGCGACCATCCTGATGGGCGTGATCCAGGTGATCGCCGGCTTCCTGCGGCTGCACCTGCTGATGCAGTATGTCTCGCGCTCGGTCATCACCGGCTTCGTCAACGCGCTGGCGATCCTGATCTTCATGGCGCAGCTGCCCGAACTGACCGGCGTGCCGATGCTGACCTATGTGCTGGTCGCGGCGGGACTGGCGATCATCTACCTGTTCCCGCGCCTGACCAAGGCGGTCCCTTCGCCGCTGGTCGCAATCGTCGATGCTGACGGCGCTCGTCTACTACATGGGCATCGATGTGCGCACGGTGGGCGACATGGGCGAACTGCCGTCGTCGCTGCCCTCGTGGCTCATCCCCGACGTGCCGTTCACGCTGGAAACGCTGCGGATCATCCTGCCCTATTCGGTGACGATGGCGGCGGTCGGCCTGCTGGAATCGATGCTGACCGCGCAGATCGTCGATGATCTGACCGATACGCGGTCGGACAAGCAGCGCGAGATGAAGGGCCAGGGCATCGCCAACTTCTTCACCGGCTTCCTTGGCGGCATGGGCGGCTGCGCGATGATCGGTCAGTCGGTCATCAACGTGAAGTCGGGCGGCGAGACGCGGCTGTCGACCTTCGTGTCGGGCGTGTTCCTGCTGTTCCTGCTGCTTGTGCTCGGCCCGCTGGTCGCGATCATCCCGATGGCGTCGCTGGTCGCGGTGATGATCATGGTGTCGATCGGCACCTTCTCATGGCGCTCGATCAAGGACATCCGCCATCATCCGTGGCAGTCGTCGGTGGTGATGGTCGTCACAGTCGTGGTCGTGGTCTGGACCCACGATCTTGCGCAAGGCGTGCTGGCGGGCGTGATCCTGTCGGGCCTGTTCTTCGCCAGCAAGGTCAAGCGGCTGTTCACCGTCGATACCGAGCTGTCGGCGGACGGCACCACCCGCACCTATCGCATCGAAGGGCAGGTGTTCTTCGCCTCCTCCGATCGCTTCGTGGAAGCCTTCGACTACAAGGAAGTGCTCGACCGGGTGGTGATCGATGTCAGCCAGCGCGCACTTCTGGGACATCTCGGCGGTGGGCACGCTCGACAAGGCGATCCTCAAGTTCCGGCGCGAGGGCACGGCGGTCGAGGTTCTCGGCCTGAACGAGGCAAGCGCCGCGATGATCGAGCGCTATGCTATCCATGACAAGCCCGGCGCCGAAGCGCAGCTGGGAGGACACTGATGGGAGAGACAGCAATGGAAAACGTCCTCGCGGCAATCGATGCCTCGGCCTATGCCGCCAGCGTGTGCGGCTATGCCGGCTGGGCGGCCAGGCGCCTGTCGCTGCCGGTCGAACTGCTCCACGTCGTCCAGCGGCAGGACGCGGTGACTGCGCGCAAGGATCTGTCCGGCGCGATCGGCCTCGGCGTGAAGAGCGACCTGATGGAAGAACTCGTCCGCCTGTCGGAAGAAGGCAGCCGCACCGAGATCGAGAAGGGCCGCGTCCTGCTGACAGGCGGGCGAACAGATGCTGCGAGAAGGCGGGGTTGCTGATGTCACCACGCTTCACCGCCACGGCGGCGTGGTCGAGACGATCCTCGAGCGCGAGGACCATGCGCGCGTCGTGGTGATGGGCAAGCGCGGCGTCGGGCACGAATATGCCTCCGACCATATCGGCTCGATGATCGAGCGCGTGGTCAGGGCAAGCGACAAGCCGGTGCTGGTCGCCTCGCGCGAATATGCCGAGCCGCGAGCATGTCGTGTTCGCCTACGATGCCAGCCCGGCTGCCGAACGCGCGCTGGAACGGCTCGCCAACTCGCCGCTGTTCGACGGCCTGCCGGTCACGATCGTGATGGCCGAAGCGGAGGGCGATGCGAAGCGCGACGCAGCTGGCGAAGGCAGAGGCGGTGTTCGCATCTGACCATCCGGTCACCGCGGTGATGGAGCGCGGCAAGGCCGAGCAGGTCATCCCCGGCGTCGTGGCTTCGACAGATCACTCCGTTGCTGCTGATGGGGGCATATGGCCACTCGCCGATCCGCCGCATGATCGTGGGCAGCACCACGACCGAGATGGTCCGCACGGTCAAGGCCCCGGTGCTGATGGTGCGATAGCGATGTCGATCGATCCCGGCACCTTTCGCGACCTGCTTCTGCAACGTCTGGCGGAGCTGGACGAGCAGGATCGTATGACTTCTGCCGACCGCGATCCGGTCGCGCTCGATCAGGAAAGCGTGGGTCGTCTTTCGCGGATCGATGCGATGCAGGTGCAGGCCATGGCGCTGGCGCAGGAACGACGCCGCAAATCCGAACGAGTTGCCATCGCTGCGGCTCTCCAGCGGATCGAAGAAGGCGACTTCGGGTATTGCATCGAATGCGGCGATGAAATCGCCAAGGGGCGCCTGCAAAACAATCCGACGGTCGTGAAGTGTCTGGAGTGCGCCTGCCGGGAACAGCTGACTGCGGCGCCTTTACGGATCGTTCACCCTCGCACTGTCAGTCTTCGGGCATGACAGCTTACATGGAAAGTGAGGGCTTGCGGCTGCGCCGGAAGGTGAGAGCAGTGGTTTTGAACGAGCGCGACGAGGTGCTGCTGGTGCGCCCGCACGGCTACCGAGAGGGGGAATGGACCTTGGCCGGTGGCGGTGTGGAAGACGGGGAAATCTCCCGTCGAAGCCATGCGTCGCGAACTGGCCGAGGAACTAGGCGTGGGACTCGAGGCCGAAGTTTGCGGAACTTGCCGGTCACAAACCGGTTCATCTACTCGGCCGATCACAAGGCAAAGCGCCGTCTGGATCATGACGGGCAGGACGCGGTGATGTTCGTCTGCCGGATCGATAGCGACACTCCGCTCCGCCTCCAGACAGAAGAGGTCGCCGAGGCGCGATGGTTTACCGCGAACGACGCCGCTGCTGCCTTTCCAGCGCAGAAACAGCGCGAGGTCTACAGCGAGTGCCTCCGAGAGATCTCTCGCCAAATCTAACGGCCGACAAGCTACGCTTCTGGACCGAAAACTGCCTGGCGGTAGCCGTCAAGTGAGCTGCCCTCAGTGTCCGCTTGCCATCCTATCTCGGACTTTACGCTAGAAGTCCTCTCATCCTGAAAGCAATCATACCACGTTCCCTATCTAAGACTGCGCCGCACAGGACCACGATCAAGGATCCCCTTGTAGGGCCAAAGAGGCGCCTGCGTACAGACACCGCGAGGGTAGCCGAAGCCCCGCGAGCAGTTATGCCGCTCAGAGCCCTCTGGAGACTCGCTGGTGGACCGATAGCGAGGTGCCGATGAACCCGGTACGGCCAGATTTCCGTATCGTTGCCTGACAGAGTCGCCTAGGGGCATCTCAGCGGTTGTTCGTTTAGCGGAACTATTTCGGACGGTTTCCCGCTCGGTGTTCGGCAAGGGTGACATCGGGGTAGTCGATGAAGCTGCACGATCTCGGCCATGCGCTGCAATCCCTGCCCCTTCCCGTACGTCCCGAACGTCAGGCCCTGCGTCTCGTGGCCAACCAGTTCCGCCACTTCGTGCTGCGGAACACCAGCAGCCTGCAGCTGGCTGACGACGTTCTTGCGGAAGGAATGGAACGCCTTCTGCCTGTTCTTCGAAACCCCGACTGCGCTTGAAGCGTCCAAACTCCTTCCCCGCGTCGCCGCTCGGCTGGCGCCCCGGCCCTTCGTCGGAGAAGCGCGACCACACCGCTGGCAGCGGGATCTCCAGCCTCGGCGCGCTTGCTGCAAGCCACATCAGGCGAGGATGCAGCGGCACCTTGCGGATCCCTGCGGTGGTCTTTGCGTCCGTGATATCGATGCAGGGGACGCCGTCCACGTCCGCGACTTGCCGGTTCGTCAGCGAAACTATCTCGTTGAGCCGCATCCCGGTGAGCAGGGCCACCAGCATGATCTCGGCAAGGTCATCCCGCTTTGGCGGCGGGGAGAACAGCTTCTGCAGCTCTACCGTCTCCCACGCGACATAGCCGCGCTTGTTGCGGCCCTCCTTCAGGTTCCTGCGGTGCCCGTCAAAGGGATTGCGCCCATCGCAATATTCCCGCTCCTCGGCCCACTTCCAGAACGCCGACAGGGTCGCCATGTGGCGGTTCGTTGTCGCGTCAGAGAGACCCTTGGAGCGCCCGCCGAACTTCCGCTGGATTTCCGCCCAGCTCATCGTCCAGCCGCTCGCCCCTCGGCTTCCCTGTCCGTGCCCAGTTGGGGTCCAGCTGGCGCAGGGCATCCACGAAGTTGGCACCGTCCGCTCTGGAAACCGACACGGATAGGCTCGATCTCCGAAAGAAGGCCGCAAACAGGTCGAAGGTCGCCAGCTTCTGATGCTCCGTGTTGGTTGGCTTGCGGCCCGCTTGGATCCGCCAGAGGGCAATGTAATCGTCCGCCAGATCGCGAAAGCTCGGCTCAAGCTCTGGCACGTGGTTTCACCTGTCTGCCCCTGCCGCTCAAGCTTCGCGTCGTTGAAGGCCCAGACCTTCGCCTGCTCCTCCCGCGACAGCTCCCGCTGCCCGATATCATCCGCCATCCGATCCAGAACATGATCGATCCCGGCGGTGATCTCATCGAAGGCCTGCGGGTCATCGGAGAGCTTGATACTCGCCCCGGCGCGCAAGGGAGCGGAAGGTATCGTACAGGTGCCGCAGGGATGCCGTCGAGTTGCTACTGGTTACCCCGCAAGGTTTCCCACTCGGCGCGAACCCCCGCTTCCCACGCCATCGCTTCCACCTTCGCAGCGCGCCTTTCGGTTGCCTCAAGTGTTCGATAGAGATGCTCGCGGCCCTCGTATCGATCCTGCAGTTCTTTCGGCACTCGGATGCTGGCCTGCAGCTTATTGTGGCGCGATCTGATGTAGGCCATTTCGCCCCCTGATTTCGCCCGTGTAGGGCAGGATTGTAGGGCAGGTTTGTGGGGACGAAAGGCACGCAAATGCAAGGGTTTGGCAGATTTCTGCGGGCTATAGCACCCTCCAGCTCAGTCTCCTCTCTCCCCGACCAATTTTCGTCGTTTCCGACAATAAGCCGCAGAATTCCGCCGTTTTCCTTCAACCGAGGAAATCGGTCGGGAATCTTTTGCGCCGATTGTGCCACAAATTGTGCCACAGATTGTGCCCGCATCGTGCCCCGTCCGGCTCCTCGCAGCCAAGATTCACATGGCATGGCTCTCTATCAGCGCGGCCCCGTCTTCTGGTGGAAATCCCGCCTGCGTTTTGCTTCTGTTCCATCCGCATCATACAATTGTGAGAATAGCGCTGCGCACGGCGAGCCCTCAGCAGGCCCGTTCGCGTGCAGCGGAACTCGATCTGGCGAAGGAAGCGATGATGGAACAGTTGCCGATACTGAGGCGCAACGTGAAGGCGGAGGATATGCCCGCCCTCTACAAGCAGGCTTTCGAGCGCGAGCTCGACCGGATCATCATATCTCAGATCAAGGAACCGGGCCGGATCGATGATCATCTGGCCTTCAACCGACACTATGTTCCCGAATGGCACTTCCCGAAAGCGGGGCCGCAAGGATGTGGACGTTCCTTCGATTCGCACTCTTGGGCTTCAATATCCTCCGTGACAAAGAGGATGAGACCGGGCTCAAGGTATTCAACAAGGCACACCGGCAAGGCCTTGGCGGGCACGAGCCGAATGATACGGAAGGCAAACATTACGACGATGACTTCGAACCTTGGCAGCTCGTCGAACTGGTCGAAGTGCTCGCAGAGCTGTTACCTGATATCCCGAGGCGACCGCTTAACCTGAGACCTCGGGAACATCAGAAATTCGGCAAACCCAGAGGTCGACCGAAGAAGCGACGATAAGAAATTGTAAGCGCGTCTGCTTTGCGCCTTCTAATCGGTCGTCCCGGCGTTCGTTGGGCGATCCCGAAAGCGGACCTTCATCCAAATTGCGGACTGCGTCAGCAACGCGCCCCAATCCCAGCCGTTCGAGTCATTCGTTCGCTGCCCCGCGAGCTGTCTCTTACTCATCCCAGCGCCATCAGG
Source organism: uncultured Alphaproteobacteria bacterium (assembly GCA_963783265.1). Taxonomy (GTDB): domain Bacteria; phylum Pseudomonadota; class Alphaproteobacteria; order Sphingomonadales; family Sphingomonadaceae; genus Alteraurantiacibacter. The sequence continues at coordinate 863,939 of CAWAMU010000010.1, forward strand.
CTGCTCCAGCCACAGCAACAAAATGGGCCTAGGCTGGAGGGATGTGGCCGGTAGAGGCGACCGCAGTTCCTCAGCGGAATGGGACGATCGCAGTATGCCGTGCCAATCGAACAAAGGGAAGTGCGCGTAGAGGCGGGCATAGGCCATCAACTGGTAGACATCGGCCTGGCTAACCCCGTGCTTACGGTCGAGCGGATTGGTAGCGAGCTTCTTCCACTTGGTGTCGATGATCGCGAGGAGGCGGCCACTTTGCCGTAGGATAATGTCGGGCTTGGTGCGGAACACGTCGCCGCTTTCCAGATGCTCGCCGGTAAATGCGCCAAGGCAAGCGCGATGACCGCCTTGGTCCACCACTTCGATCCCGCTTCCCGCTAGCGCCTTGCGCATCAGGGCGGCAACATATTTCTCGAACAGGTCGTTCATCGGGAACAGAAGACTAAATCCCTCGGGTGCCCGGGCGGCATGGTGCGTCGCTTGCCAGTCGCGCCGCAGCAGAAGTTGGCGCAAGACGGAAGAGACTTTCCCAGCGGCGATTGGTGCGATCGATCTGCACTGCCTTCCACGGCAGGCGAGCTGACCGGCACCAGCGGGATTTCAGCCAGCGCATGGCGAAGCTCATCCAGCTTCCGCCGCGTTGCAGGAGAGCGCACGTGTTTTCCCAAGAAAACCACCGCAGCGGCCATCACCCGCATCAGCGGCGTATCGGCGATCGAGCTGGTCGAAGCGGCAGGCGAGCCGGTCCGGCCGGACGGCGTTGCGGGTGAATTGGCGGGTCACATCGAGCCTACCGCGCAGGGCGGGCAGATCGTCCTCGCACTGGCGATAAAGCCGCGGCAGCCCCCGCCGCACTTCGGCCAAGCAGCTTTTCGGCAAAGGCGCGGATCAGCACTTCGAGCAGCGTGTGGGACTGCGTCTCGATCGCCGCCTCGCGCCCCATGTCCAGATCGAGGCCAAGCGCAACATCGAGCATCCGCACAAGGCGATTGCGGACCGCATCGGGCGCTCTCCGTCCACCGCGTCCGGGTCGACCTTGGGCAGGATTTCGAGGCTGCAGCCTTTCGCAGCGACCATGCCGACCATCTGGCGCGCCACGATCCGGTCTCGCCGATAGATGAGCATGTTGGTGCCGTCGCGATGGGCGAGCGGGTGCTGGCAGGCGGCGGCGTGCAGCGCATCGGCCTGCGCACGGGCGAACCCGCCCTCCCCCAGCTTCACATGCCCCCATTCGCGGACGGTGAAATGGCTCACTGCGCGTCGGCCTCGCCACTATTTGCCGTCCGGTTCGGTGGTGAGCCTTGCCGGAGACGAGGCGGCTGTAAGCGGCTTCGTCAAAGCTATCTCGAACCCGCCAGGACTTGAGCGGCTCACCGCCCTCCCCCATCGGATCCTCGATGGTTTCGCAGGTGAGGAAATTGCCGCCCTTCTCCTTCTCGCCCAGCACCGCGGCAAGGCGGTTCCAGTCATCGAAGAAGTATTCCTGCAGCAGCGGGATCACCTTGTCGCGCATCACGGCATCGACCTGCGCCTTCGTCTCGCAGCCGATAAAGAATGCGTGGCCAATTCGGTGGTCGCGATCGACGAGATATTCGATCCGCTTGTTCATCGAATTTAGCATCGCGGCAAGCGGCAGACGGGTATTCTCCTCGGCCTTTCGGAACGCGTCAACGTTTGTATCGGGCGCCATTTCCTCGAACCTAAACCGCCGGCGTAGCGCGGTATCGAGCAATGCGATGGAGCGGTCGGCGGTGTTCATTGTGCCGATGATGTGAAGATTGGCGGGAACGCCGAACGTCTCCATGTGAGTAAGGGAGCTTTACAGTAAGCTCTTCACCCATTCCCAGTCGCTTGGCCGAGCGCGCCAGCTTGGTATCCACCGGTTCGTAGGACCAGTCGCCAAGGTCGGAAGGCTCCTCAACTCGGATCAGGAAATCGGCGAACCCACTCCAAGGAGGTGCAAAAACACGGCTTGAAAAATTCCCGGCTCGAAGCCTGCGTCGACGCCTACCCTTCCATCATCGCCGAAATTCGTGGAAAGGGTTTGCTGATCGGCGTTGCGCTGAAGGTTCCGAACCGGGATTTCATGGCCCGCGCCCGAGAAGAAAAGCTCTTGCTCGCCGCAGGTGGCGACAACATCGTTCGCTTGCTGCCCGCCCTCAAAATCACCGGGCATGAAGCCGCAGAGGCGCTTGGCCGCTTCGAAAATACCTGCAGAGCGATGCAACGCGAAACCGGAGAATGACGATGCCTGAGAGAAGAGAAACGCTACTTTCAACCAATCCGGCGACCGGCCAGGTCTTGTGGAAGGGGAACTGCGCGGACATTTCCGACTGTGCTGCCCTGGTGGCACGCTGCCGCACTGCGCAAGTCGATTGGGCTGCAAAGCCACAAGAGCATCGGCAGGCCGTTCTGGAACGCTACGCCGTGGCGCTCGAGAATCGTGCAGATGCATTTGCAGCCGACATTTCGCGCGAGAATGGGAAACCGCTGTGGGAAGCACGAGCCGAAGTCGGCTCGATGATCGCCAAGGTCGGACTATCCATCCGTGCGCAACACGAAAGGGCATTGACCAAAAAGCAGGAAACGGATTTCGGCCACGCCACCCTTGACCATCGCCCGCATGGCGTGTTTGCCGTGTTTGGCCCGTTCAACTTTCCGGGTCACCTTCCGAACGGCCATATCGTGCCCGCATTGCTGGCAGGCAACGGGGTAATCTTCAAACCTTCGGAAAAGACGCCGATGGCCGGAGAACACATCGCGCAGGCCTTGTCCGAGGCGGGGCTGCCCGAAGATCTGTTTGCGCTGGTACAGGGCGGCCCGGGCACCGGCGAAGCTGTGATCGATCAGGATATCGACGGCCTGTTGTTCACAGGCTCATCGAAAGTGGCGAGCCTGCTGCGGGCCAGGCTGGCGGATCGACCGCATATCATCCTTGCTCTCGAACTGGGTGGCAACAATCCCCTGATTGCGTGGGACGGCGACCCCGCAGCCGCTGCATCGATAATCGCACAGTCCGCCTTCATCAGCACCGGACAGCGATGTTCCTGCGCGCGGCGCCTGATCCTGCCGCATGGTCCGTGGGGCGATGAAGTGTTGCAGGAAACCGCCTCGCTTGCGCAGCGTTTGCGGATCGGACATTGGGACAGCAAGCCTGAACCATACATGGGACCTCTGATCGACGAGGCCGCCGCCAAGGGCGCTCTTGCCGCGCAATCGCAGCTTGTCGAGCTGGGCGCAAAGCTTGTTCTTCCCTTGTCGCAGCGCGCAGACCTTGGTCCTGCATTCGTGACTCCGGGCATTGCAGATGTGACCGGCATTGATGTTCCTGACGAAGAAATTTTCGCGCCTTTCCTGCAGGTAACCCGCGTCCACGACTGGCCGAGCGCGCTGCAGGCCGCCAACGATACGAAGTTCGGCCTGGCCGCCGGACTCATCAGCGAGAACAACGGTTTATGGAGCGAATTTCGCCAGCATATCCGGGCAGGCGTCGTAAACCGCAACCGGCCGACGACCGGGGCGAGCGGAGCCATGCCATTCGGCGGAGTTGGAGAATCGGGCAACCACAGACCAAGCGCGTGGTATGCTGCAGACTATTGCGCCTATCCGGTAGCAAGCCAGGAGGCGACGAAGCCGGAGAGTGAGAATCTGGCTCGCTTCACGACGACAGACTGAGCCTTCAACCAGACACTTTGAGCGTGGCAGTTCGCGCTGATGACCTTGCGGGCGCCGGTTGCTTTTTACGATTTCTGCCCGATGCTGGAATGGAGGAGATGGTCCGATGATAAATGCAGGTTCCATGATTCTCGCTGTTCTTCTCGGTGCAGGACCTCAGTCCGAAGCCGCGGCGGAGCCGGTTTCCACAAGTGCTGCAGATACCGTCCTCAGCTTCGATGCTTCGCGATATTGCGAAAGCGTCGACCGTGACGCCGCGATAAGATTGCCCGAGGGAGTTGCTGAAACACTTGAGTCCGGAGGTGCTTCCGCCGATGGCTATGTTCTTGCCGATGCGGTGTTGGTCTCCGCCGCGATTGAAATCTCGCACGCGTCTTCCAGCCCCGAAACCTGCCGCGCTACCTTTGCGGAAGGCAAAAACCGGTTCGAGGCAATTCTTGGCCAATCGTTGGCCAATGTCCGCAGGAGCAAGCGGCATCGCTTCGATCGCCGCGATCCCGTGCGGTCGATCCAGCAGCGAATAGCCGATCTGTGGCAGCAGGATCAGGCGGGGCGCTCGGCATATCTGACCCTGCAGACAGAGGATCGAAAAGGTGCGCAATTCTGGGCTGCGCGCCTCTCGGTCGCCAATGCCACCCGAACCGACGAGAACTCGAAGCGCTTCATTGAAACTGTTCTGCAAAATTATGACTGGATCGACAGCGGTCGCTTTGGCCAGGTCTACGCAGATCATGCCTGGATTCTTGTCCAACATGCCGACGATTACCCGGAATTTCAGGCGGACGTTCTCGAAAGGATGCGTCCGCTTGTCGAAACCGGCGGGGTGCGGCCCAGGCATTACGCATATTTGTATGATCGGGTCGCTGTGAATATGGGCAGACTTCAATTGTATGGCACGCAACCGATCTGGGAATGTCAGAACGGGCAGCTTGAACTCGCGCCCATGGAAGACCCGGACAACGCAGATGCCCGCCGTTCGGCGATGGGAATGGGAAGCGTTGAGAATGCGCTCGCCCAGATGTCGCGCGAGGTGTGCGGCGACTAGACGTCCACCAATCGAGGCCATCAGCATGCGCCTGACTTATCATCGGGACAGGTGGCGATTTTCCCGATCTGCGTTCCTGATTTGCATCGGCACGATTTGCAGCTGCAGAAGATGCGTAAAACCGCAACAAACCTCTTGTAGGGCACGGCTCGGAACGTGGAGATAATCACTATGTCGGATTGGCAAGGCAAGAGGATCGCTTTGAATTGGCGCAACCTGTTACGCAGGTTTGGCGGCGCGGCGGTCGGATTCCTTGCGCTGCCGTTGGCTGTGCCCGCCTTGGCAGCACCGGTCTTTCGAAGTTATCCCTTCCAGCTTGGTGTTGCGTCCGGCGATCCCTGGCCGGATGGTTTCGTGATCTGGACCCGGCTGGCACCCGATCCGCTGGAAGTGGATTACGGGATGCCAGCCGCCGCGGTCGAGGTTGGTTGGGAAGTCGCCGCAGATGAACGCTTTCGCGACGTCGTGCAAAACGGCACAGCCCTTGCCCGGCCTGAACTTGGTCACAGCGTGCATGCTGAAATCGCTGGACTGCAATCGAACCGTCCATACTGGTACCGCTTCACTGCCGGACGTGAGCGAAGTCTCCAGGGCCGCGCCATGACCACGCCCGCACTGGGCCAGCCTCTTGATCGGCTGCGTTTCGGCGTTGCCGGTTGCCAGCACTATGAGCAGGGATACTACACTGCCCACCGGCATCTCGCTGCAGAAGAGCCCGATTTCGTATTCTGCTATGGTGACTATATTTACGAGGGGCGCTCCAGCCGCGTGTGGAACGGAGGGGAAACCGGGCCGCTGGAGAACGTTCGGCAGTATCTGGGCGATGAACTCTATTCCCTCGGCGACTATCGTCGACGCTATGCCCAGACCAAAATGGATACGGATCTCCAGGCCGCTCACGCCGCCGCCCCGTGGTTCATGACATGGGACGATCACGAGATCGATAACAATTGGGTCGGCAGTATTGATCAGGACAACACGCCCCCGGTCATTTTCGCCTTGCGCCAGCAGGCAGCAATGCAGGCCTACTACGAGAACATGCCGCTGCGTGCCCAAGCCATGCCAATCGGCGCGAAGATGCAGCTTTATCGCCAGGCGCGATATGGTGACCTGCTTGACCTGAACCTGCTGGACACACGGCAATACCGCAGTGACCAGGCGTGCGGGGATCAATGGGGTGTGCCTTGTGACGCAATTGACCGTCGCGATGCTGCCGTGCTCGGCGGCCAGCAGGAAGCCTGGCTGATGGATCGGATGCGGTCGTCGCAGGCACGTTGGCAGGTACTCGCCCAGCAGGTCATGATGATGGACCTCGACCGTACGCCGGGCGAAGGTCGCACGGAGAACCTCGATAGCTGGGCAGGCTATCGCGAACCACGCCGGCGCCTGCTGGAAGCGGTGCGCGAACAAGGGCGCGGAAACGTGGTGGTGCTGACCGGGGACGAGCACCAGAACTATGCCGGCGAATTGCATCTCGATGGCAAGGCACCGGGACCACGCCCGATCGCGACGGAGTTCGTGTCCACCTCGATTACATCGGGAGGGAACGGCGTGGACCAGCGGCCCGATACGGTTCTGATCCAGCAAGAGAATCCACAACTGAAATGGCACAATGCCCAGCGCGGCTATGTGATGTGCGAAGTGACGCTCCGACCTGTGGACCACTGAGTTCAAGACGCTGGACACTGTGACGCAGCCCGGCGCTCCAATCCGCACCAGGCAACGCATGACAGTGGAGCACGGTCGTCCGGAGATCGCTGGCGGAGGCGTAGTCAATCCTTTCGGAAGGCAAACGCCGCCGGAAGCAGCGCGCTGATCGTGGTCGTAACACGCTGGCTCCCGTCATGGTCGCAGCACGTGACTTCGATATCGCGCCCCGAAATTGTCGCTGCTTCCAGGATGGCCTGTCGGCAGCCTCCGCAAGGCATTACCGGCTCGCCCTCGTCCCCCTCCCTGGCGACGCGCGGACCGCCAACCACGACCAAACGCGTCACATTGCCGAGACCGAAGGCAATCTGCGCTGCCGCGAGCGCCGATTGCTCTGCACACACGCCCAGGCGGTAGCAGGCGTTCTCCATGTTCGCGCCTTGCGCGATCTGGCCTTCTTCGCTCTCCACCGCGCAACCCACGAGGAAATCTGAATAGGGTGCATGCGCCCCTGCTCGCGCGGCTATGGCGGCTGCGATCAACATGTCGGTCACGCCCCCGGTCATGCCTCCATCTCCCCGGGTTGGCCATCCAGCCGCCTGGCAATTGCCAATGCACCCAGGATCAGGAACGGAACCAGCAAGAATGACAGCACGATCTTGGCGATGGCCTGGCCAAGCAGCAGGTTTGCAATGGGAAACTCGCCATAGAATGCCAGGGTGATGAAGATCAGTGTATCCACGGCCTGGCTGATTGCCGATGCGATGGCGCCGCGCGCCATCAGACCAAGGCCACCACCCTCGCCCTTCCCCCTCAGTTTGTCGAACAACCAGACGTTCAGGAGCAACGAGACGCCATAGGCAACCGGTCCGGCCGCCATGATGCGCGGCGTCTGCCCATGCACAAGCTCGAAAGCTTCGAGATTTTGCGCAGGCATTTCAGGTGATGGCGGCAACACCAGCACCAGCCCGATCAGCGCGATGGAAACGACCAGGGGCAGAAAGCCCCACAATACAAGACGATCCGCCGCAGGCTTGCCATGCAGTTGCGAGACCGCGCTGGAAATTACCACCAGAAGCAGAAACGCCAGAATGCCGCTTTCCACCACAATCGGTCCCATGGAGAATTGCTTGTAGGCAAGGACACCCGCAATCACTGTCATGCCACCGTAAAGCAGCGAGAACACGAAGAACGAACGGGGTAGCGAGTTGACGGGCGATATTCGATCCATCTGCAAGCGCTATAAAACGAATGCCGCAATTGGAAGGGGCAGAGCAAATTCGTCTTAACAAGAATTCGTCTGAACAGCAGGGGCGGATGGGCAAGATGGCCTCTCCCCCGACAAGTCAGGAGTAGCCGTGTCTCCCCGATTGATCTCGCTTGCGGGAATTGCCGCAATTTTGCTGATTGCCTTGCTGCTATCCAGCGCAAGGCGCGATATCAGGTTTCGCATTGTTGGCGCGGCTTTTGCCCTGCAGGCTGGCATTGCCGTCCTGGTACTCCGGACGGATTGGGGGGCAAAGGTGATCCGCGTCATGGCCGATGGCGTGGCGGCTCTGCTCTCCTACGCCGATGCGGGCACGCAATTCCTGTTCGGCAGCAGCGAAACAAACCCGCTCGCCAACACTTTCGCGCTGGGCGCACTGCCGGTGATCGTGTTCTTCGCCGCGCTGGTTTCGATCCTTTATCATCTTGGCGTGATGCAGCGGCTGGTGCGCTGGCTGGGCGGTGCAATCGGTTGGATCACGGGCATCTCCAAGGTCGAATCACTGGGGTCGGCGGCGAATATCTTCGTCGGCCAGTCGGAAAGCCCCCTCGTGGTGCGCCCCTATCTCGCTGCGCTTTCGCCTTCGCGACTTTTTACGCTGATGACAGTGGGCATGGCGGGCGTGGCGGGAACGATCCTTGCCGCCTATGCAGGGTTGCTGGGCGCAACTTATCTGCCGGTTTTGTTGGCGGCGGCCTTCATGTCGGCGCCGGGCGGCATATTGATGGCAAAGATCATCATGCCCGACACCGGGGAACCCTCGCCGGAGGCCGAGGGCGAGGTTTCGCTACCGAATCGGCGGATCAGCGGCGAAGGGCCGGCGGCGATAACCGAAGGCGAAAGACCGCACGAGGTGGAGGCCGCAGCACATTTCGACGAGCATGGCCGCGCGGCCAACATTATCGAAGCGGCTGCCCAGGGCGCGCAAACGGGCCTTAAACTTGCGGTGGCGGTGGGCGCCATGGTGCTTACCTTCGTTGCGCTGATTGCACTGGCCAATGGTATCCTGGGCGCTGTCGGCGGCTGGTTTGGCCTGCCCGACATTTCTTTCCAGCAAATCCTCGGCTGGGTTTTCGCGCCGATCATGTATCTGCTGGGCATTCCCTGGGAGGAAGCAGTCACGGCGGGCGGCCTGTTCGGCACCAAGATCGTGCTCAACGAATTTGTCGCCTTCATCGAGCTGGGCGCCTTGCAGGAGGGAACGCTGGCCCCTCGCTCTGCCGCAATTGTTACCTTCGCCCTGTGCGGATTTGCCAATTTCAGTTCCATCGCGATCCAGATGGCGGTGACGGGAGGCCTCGCCCCCAATCAACGCCCGGTCATCGCCCGTCTGGGCCTGAAGGCACTCGCTGCGGGATCGCTGGCCAATTTGATGAGCGCGGCGCTGGCCGGGCTGTTCCTTCCCTATTAAGAGCGTCACCAATGGACCAGATTGCCACGATTTCACTTGCCCGTCCGGTGGACCAGATTGCCGATGAGCTGGGTCGCAGCTTTTCCGAATATGGCTTCGCTATCGTCCGCGACCACACGATCCCGCAGGACCTGATCGACCACGCCGAGGTGTTGACGCGCGAGTTCTTCGACCTGTCAGCCGATGCGAAGCGCAGCTACCACATCCAAGGCAGCGGGGGCGCGCGCGGTTACACGCCTTTCGGGACCGAAATCGCGAAGGATGCCAAGGTCCACGATCTGAAGGAATTCTGGCACGTCGGCCGCAGCCTGCCCGAAGGACATCCGCTCTCCAGCCACATGCAGCCCAATATCTGGCCGAGCGAACTACCGGCCTTCCGCGAGACTTTCGAGACGCTGTTCTCCGCTTTCGAGGAAACCGGCGCAATCATCCTCCGCGCCATCGCCGTGCATCTGGGACTGGAGGCCGACTGGTTCGAGAAGACGGTGAAAGACGGCAACTCGGTCATGCGCCTGCTGCATTACCCGCCGTTGCCGGAGGATGCGCCGGAAGGCGCGATCCGCGCAGCCGCGCACGGAGACATCAACACGATCACCCTCTTGCTGGGCGCAGAGGAGGCCGGACTGGAACTGCTGAACAGGCAGGGCGAATGGATGCCGGTCTCTCCACCTCCCGGCGCGCTGGCCGTGAACGTGGGCGACATGCTGGACCGGCTGACCAACGGAAAGCTTCGCTCAACCACCCATCGGGTGATCAACCCGTCAGGCGATGCGGCGCGTCGATCGCGCTATTCCATGCCCTTTTTCCTGCATTTCCGACCTGATTTCCTTATCGAACCGCTACCCCAATGCGTGGAACCGGGCGAGGAAGCACAGCCGCCCATTCTTGCGCATGACTACCTGATGCAACGATTGCGCGAGATCGGCCTCGCCTGATCCGGGCAGAACGCGATCAGATTGCATACTGACCCTAAGGCGATGGTTTAACCTGAAACCGTGTTGCAATGCAGCAACAATCGCCCACGAATTGTGCGTCGCATGAAAACAAGACCTGAATAGGTCCGAGATCTGACGCGATGTCACGCTTCTGCAAACAAACTGTTTCGGTGGGGGGCTAGACGCCCGGCAGCCACATAGACGGGCTCACTCCACCTCCTCGATAGGGATCTCGAGACATGAAACTCCGCTACCTTCTGGCAGCCAGCGTCCTCAGTGTCGCTGCCGCCGCCACTGCCCCCCAAGTCGCTAACGCGCAGCAAACCACTTCCGGGGTGCAGGGCACCGTGACCGACGCCGACGGCAATCCGCTGCCAGGCGCCACGGTGACCGTCACCGATACGCGCACCGATAACACCCGCACGCAGACAACCGATTCGAGAGGTGGCTTCCAGGTCGGCTCGCTGATCACCGGTGGCCCCTATTCCGTCACCGTCACCGCCCCGGGATATGAAGGTCAGCAGGTAGAGGGCCAGTTCATCAACCTGTCGGGTAACACGACTTACACCTTCGAGCTGGAAGCCGATGCCAGCGCGACTGACGACAACTTCATCGTGGTGACCGCAGCGCGCGCCAATGTGCAGCAGCTTGCAGTTGGTCCGGGTATTGCCTTTGGCGAGGACACGCTGGAAGGCTTCCCATCGATCACCCGCGACATTCGCGATATCATCCGTATCGACCCGCGCGTCAGCCTTGATCGTTCGAACGAAGTCGATCGTATTTCCTGCCTCGGTGGTAACGACCGCTCCAACACCTTCACCGTCGACGGCGTGGTGCAGGCGGACGTGTTCGGCCTGAACGGGACACCGTTCGCAGCGCGCAACTCGCTGCCGTTGCCGTTCGACGCGATCGGCGCGACCTCGGTGGAATTCGCCCCGTTCGACGTAGAATATTCCGAATTCACCGGCTGTCTGGTTAACGTCGTCACCAAATCGGGCCAGAACCAGTTTCACGGCAGCGCGTTCTACGCCTTCCGCAATGCTGACCTGCGCGGCGATTCGATCGATGGCACACCCAACATTGTCGACGATTTCGAGGAAAAGCGCTGGGGCGCCACGCTCTCCGGTCCGATCATCCCTGATCGCCTGTTCTTCTCCGCCGCTTACGAAGAGACCGATCTTGGCTCTGTCAACGACTTCGGGCCTGCGGGCTCGGGTTTTGCCAACGAAGCCAACTTCGTCACCCAGGCGCAGTTCGATCGCTTCTCGCAAATCGCCTCCAGCGTCTATGGCCAGGATATCGGTGGTTACCCCACGACTCTGCCTGAAAGCGCAGTGCGCTACTTTGGCCGTGTCGACGCCGTGATCACCGAAGATCATCGTCTGGAAGCCACTTATCAGCGGCTTGAGGAAACCAATGTCGAATCCGATACAGGCGGCCAGGAGCTGACGGGTTTCAACAGCTTCGAAGATGAAGGGACGATCTCCGATTACTATGCAGCCCGCCTGTTCTCGCAGTGGACCGACGACCTTTCCACCGAAATCCGCTTCAGCCGCGCGGAAGTCGCCGACGTGCAGGGTCCGGTCGGCTTCGGTGAAGCGCAGTCGGAAAACCCGACGGTACGCCTCTCCGTGGGTGTGCAAGGCCCGGAACAGGCAGGCATCCTGTCGACAGGCCCCGGCATCTTCCGCTCGGCCAATGCCCTGAACACCACGACCGACCAGGCGAAGTTCCAGTTGAACTGGACGCCGGGCGAGCACGATTTCAAGTTCGGCGTCGATTACAACGATCTGGAAGTCTACAATCTGTTCGCCATCAACGCGACCGGCACGCTGTACTTCTCCAACCTTGATGACTTCGAGCAGGGTATCCTGTCCGACGGATCGACCTTCTTCCCTGATGCAGGCCAGATCCTTTCGGGCGCTGCGTATGGTGCGGATATCAATGCCACTCCCACCGGGGACATCAACGAGGCCGCAGCTACCTTCAATCGCCGGATCATCTCGCTTTATGCGCAGGATAGCTGGCAGGCGAATGCCAATCTGACCCTCACCGGCGGCCTGCGTGTGCAATTCTACGACGGGGATGCCCCGCGCGAAAATCCGAATTTTGCGGATCGCTACGGTTTCAGCAACGCAGTCGCATTCGACGATCTGGGTACGCTATGGCTGCCGCGTTTCGCTGTCGATTACGAGTTCGACAATGACGGCTTCTTCTATAACACCCGCTTCACCGCAGGCGTTGGCCGCTTCTCTGGCGGCGACCCGGTCGTGTATTTCTCGAATGGGTTCTCCAACAATGGTTTCTCCACGGGGCTGGGTACGCTTGTCAGCGGTTGCAATACCCCGAACGATGGCATGCCGGTGGATGTGGTGGTGAACGGCCAGTTCACCGGTTTCCCGGATTGCGTACGGGCCGCTGGTTCCGCGCAGGCCGCTGCCGGCCTTGCCGATACGCAGTCCACTGATCCGAACTTCACGCTTCCAAGCGTGTGGCGCGGTAACCTGGGCTTCTCCAGCCAGTTCGGCACGCAAGGCGGCTTCTTCAGCGACTGGACGCTGAACCTCGATTACATCTACAGCCGCTTTGTCGATACGCTGAACTTCGTCGATTTGTCGCAGGTCCCCAACCCATCGCAGGGCGTCGGCGGCTTCACGGTAGACGGTCGCCCGATCTACGATGCAATCGATCCTTCGAACGCTGGTTGTACGGCTGAATTGCAGGGTACGGGCGGCACCCCGCCGGTGTACAGCAACGTCAACGCCGCATGCTTTGCCACAGGTCGCGACGATGAAATCCAGCTGACCAATGGACCAAGCTACGACAGCCATGTCGTCTCGCTGCTGCTTTCCAAAGGCTTCGATGGCGGCCTGTTCACCCCCGGTGGGCGTGTCGACTTGAACTTCGGCTATGCCTGGACCGAATCGAACAACAATCGCAACAACGGCAGCTCAACGGCTACGTCGAGCTTCGATGTGACGTCTGCATTCGACCGCCAGGATCCGGCCATCAGCACCTCGAACAACGAGAGCCGCCACAACATCACCTTCGCGGCGAACCTGCGCGAGCAGTTCATTCAGGACTATGACACGCAGTTGGGCTTCATCTTCGTTGCCCGCTCGGGCCGTCCGTACTCGCTCACCTTCGATGGCGGCGGCGTGTTTAACGACAGTTCCTCGGGCACGGACAATGCCCTGCTGTATGTCCCCAACGGCACGAACGATCCGTTCATCTCGCCGCAGTCGGACGCAGCAGCGGTGCAGAGCCTGATCGACTACGTCAACGCGAGTGGCTGCGATTTCACGGCCGGCGAATCGATCAAGCGCAACTCCTGCCGCAACGACTGGTTCTTCGATCTCGACCTGCGTTTCAGCCAGGAAATTCCGGGGCCGGCACACTTCGCCGGTATCGCGGACGACCGGATCGAGCTGTTCATGGATTTCGATAATTTCCTGAACTTCTTCGATGACAGCTGGAACGTCTCGCGTTCACGCAACGAGTTCTCGGACATCGTCGATGGCGGTGTCGATGCAGAAGGTCGCTACATCATCTCCGGCTATGCCCCGGACGATCAGAACTCCGTCGGCACGACCTCGTCGATCTGGCGCATTCAGGTTGGCGCTCGCTACGAGTTCTAATCCGGAATACGTTCATCACAAAACGGCGGCGGCGTTCTGGGGAACGCCGCCGCTTTTTTGTGTCCGGTTTCAGCCTTGGCCAACGCCCGTCAGCGCAGCGGGGGTTCGTCAAAACTCCGTAGCTTGCGACTGTGGAAACTCCCCTTTGCCTGGCTAAGCAGGTCGAGAGTTTCAATCCCGATGCGCAAATGCTGGCTGATCGACCTTTCGTAAAAGGCGTTGGCCTGCCCTGGCAGCTTGATCTCGCCATGCAAGGGCTTGTCCGACACGCAAAGCAATGTCCCATACGGAACGCGAAAGCGATAACCCTGTGTTGCCACGGTGGCTGATTCCATGTCGATGGCGACCGCCCTGCTCTGGTTGAAGCGCAATGCAGACCGGGTGAAATGCAGCTCCCAGTTGCGGTCATCGGTGGTCACCACCGTGCCCGTGCGCAGCCGGTGTTTGAGCTGCTCGTCACTGTCGCCGGTAATCCGGCGGGCCGCTTCGAACATAGCGGTCTGCACTTCGGCGATCGGCGGAATGGGGATTTCCGGCGGGATGGCGGAATCTAGAACGTTGTCGTCGCGCAGGTAGGCATGGGCAAGAACATAATCGCCGATCGTCTGGCTGGGGCGCAATCCGCCGCAATGGCCGATCATCAGCCAGACTTCGGGGCGCAGCACCGCGATATGGTCGCAGATGGTCTTGGCGTTGGAAGGGCCAACGCCGATATTCACCAGGGTAATGCCCGAATTGTCCTTTCCCACCAGATGATAGGCGGGCATCTGGTGCTTGCGCCAGGTCCCCTCGGTAACGCGCTGGCGCGCGCCTGCCACATCATCGCGTTCGATCACCGCGCCGGGGGCGGAAAACCGCTCGTAACGGCTATTCGGGTCAGCGAGTTGCTCAAGGGCGAAATCTATGAACTCCTCGACATATCGGATATAGTTCGTGAACAGCACGTAGCGCTGCACATGGCCCGCTGGCGTGCCGGTGTAATGTCGCAGTCGGGCAAGGCTGAAATCGGTGCGAAGCGCATCGAACAGCGATAGAGGGCGGTGTCCGCTATCCTCGTTCACCCATGTCCCGTCGACCACTTCGTCCCCGATCTTCCCGAGATCGGACGCCGGGAAATGCCGGGTCAACTCGGCGCTGCCTACGCTTTCCAGGTCCAGCGCCCCATCATCCAGCACATATTGATAAGGTATCTCGTCGCTCGACCGGCCGACTGACAATTCGACGGAGTAATCGCTTACCAGGTGCTGCAACTGCTCTTTCAGATAGGGACGGAACAGCCGCGGTTCCGCGATGGAGCTGGAATAGGTGCCCGACTGGTTCAACCGGGCAAAGGAGCGCGCAGGATGCTGCAGCCTTTCGTGAGTGGGAAAGTGCAGGGTAAGTTGGGGATAGGCGAACAGGCCGTCTGCGCGGACCTGTGAATTGGGCGGAGACCGGGTCTCTGCATAATCGTGCAAGGCGGAAACAAGACTTGCACGTGAAGCATCCGAGATTGCTTCCAACTGGTCCAGAATTCCGTCGATTTCGCCGATGGTTGTGGCCACATTTTCTCCGTTGCTGTCGCGCTTTCTTCGCCAGCCTATCTCATTGTCCGGCAAAGACCCAGTCGAGATAAGCTGCAAGACGAATGCCCGATTGCGCCAGGCGTTCTTCCACCACGGGCATCCAGGTCCAGTGATAATGGTAGCCAATAATTGCAGGGTTTTCGAGAGTTCCGTCCCCCGCTTCGCCACCAGAGGCGGGATAAACGCGGTCGCGCAGCCGTGCACTTTCTGCAATCCACGTCGCCGGATCGGCATCCCACCAGCCGATCACTTGATCCGGTCCCAACCGGCGATCCAGCCGCGCGGAATATTCGCTGTAGGACAATTGCTGGCGCAGGATCATACCTTCGTCCCACACCCAGTGGAGATTGGTTTGGGAGCCGAACCAGTCGGTGATGACATCATTGCCTCCGCGATCGCTGCCATTGCCCGCGTGAAGGGGCATGTGCAGATCCGACACCAGATGCACTACGAACCGCAGCGCCAGTGCCTTGTCTTCCCGGGTTGCTGCATCGTCCCGCAGGATCGCGACAAACCCGTCCAGCGCAGTCAGCGCGTCGCCCTCGGGCGGATGAGCGATATTCTCGACTGCGGCACCCGGCGGCATGGTCACATAGTGGAAGGGCGAAGCGGTTTCCTGCCAGAATTCCGCCGGGTTGGACCGTTCTTCATCGGCCCAGGTGCTGGCTTCGGGCAGACCCTCTCTCCCCAGGATTTCCGTGATTTCGGCACGCGTCCTGCCATCCACATTGTCTTCGGCAATCTGCGCACTGATGCGGTGGCCGTGAGGCCCCCATGCAACTGCTGGACTGCTAACGACCGATAGAGCAAATGCAGTGATGGAAACGGTGAGAAGCTTTTGGGTCATGCTACGCGCCTGTCCGATCGATATGGCAGTATCATGAAAAACCCGAAACAAGCGGCCGAAATTGGGTCGTCAGCGCAGAGGCTAATCCTCCATAGCAGCTCACAGAATGCTGACGGAAGGTTCGACAGGTCGGTATTCCGGCCTGGCAGATTCTGGCTGACAATATGGGGCTTACGACCGCTGCGCTGCGTGACATGGTGCAGAAGGGCACTATTCCGGCCAGCCAGGCCATCGACGCGCTACTGACCGGCATGGAAGGCAAATTCAAGGGCGCGATGGAAGCCCAGAGCCATACCATGCTCGGCATCATCTCCAACATCAAAGACAGTTGGAACGTCGCGCTCGGGCAGATCATGGAACCCGCGTTCGAGGTCGTCAAAGGAGACCTTGAGAAGCTGCAAAACTGGATGGCGAGCCCGGATTTTGCCGTCTGGGCCGATCACATGCAGGCGTCCGTCGCGCATTTCTCCGATCAATTGCAGAATATCGTGACCAAAGACGGGCCGGCCGTCCTTGACTTCCTCAAAGGCGCGGCCTCCCATGCGGACGATGTCGCGCACGCCGTCGAGGGGATCGCTGGATTCCTGAAGACGATCTACGACATCGCGGACAAAATCGCGGGCGTCTTCGGCGGTGAAGGCTGGCAATTACTTGCCGCGCTGTATCTTGGGTCGAAGGCTGTTCCAGCCGGAATTGCACTGGGTAAAGGTATCGGTGGAGCGGCTACCACGGCTCTCGGTGGTGGGGCAAGCACCGTCCCTGGCATGGCCAACATCCCGCTCATGAATGTCAACGCCGACGTGGTGAACGTCAACGGCAAGATGGGCACCGGCGGTCTTGGAAATGTTGCCAAGGGGGCTGGTGGTATCACGAGCGCCGAGGTTATCACCGGGGTCGGAGCATTGTTCACGGCTGGCGTGATTGCGTCCATCGTGGCGACGGTCGGTGCGGAACTCTACATCCTGAACAAGCCGCTCGATTCCACCGCAGCGGCACAGCAGCAGGCGGGTGTCAATCACGCGCAACAGGTCAACGCACAGATGGGCGTGAACACGGCCTACCACGGCCCGAATGCCGATATTGCCGCACAGTATGGCAGTCCGCTGCAAGGACCAATGGTCACGCCGGATATCCAGAAGGCCATCGACCAATATCAGCGTATTGACGACATCATCAAGCAGATGACGACTGATTACGACACAGTTGCTGCCGCTCAGGAGCATGTCGCAAACGCGACGGCGTTGTTTGAGAACAAGCTTGATGCACTCGACACCGCGCAACAGCACTACACCCAAACAGTACAGGAAACGAGTGATTGGGTTCTTGAGTACATCCACCTGAGCGCGGCACAGACTGATGCCACGCAAGCGGTCATTGACACGCAGACGCAACTGGCTAACGCCTACCAGGTCGGCAACGACGTACAGAAGGTCTACGGCAGCCAAGCCAAAGAATACACGTCAGCGAGCAAGGCCGTGGCTGATGCGGTTGATGCCATCAACCAGAAGAAGAAGGACGGCATCCCGCTCACCGAACGTGAGCAACAGCTGCTCAAGGACGCACCGGCCATTCAAGCCCGCTACAAGGGCGGTGTGCAGGACGCAACCATTGAAGAGGGACTAGCAGCCGGGGCCAAAGAAAAGTTGATGGAGGCCCAGGATATCCTCAACGGATTGATCCAGGACGGCATCACGAGCGGACCACAGTATGAAGCCGCCGTCAAGGGCGTACAGAAAGCACAGGCTGATGCTGCCACGCTCGGGGGCGACCCGATGGCGGCCGCGATGCAAGGGGTTTCCGATACCGTCACCGACAAACTGATTCCGGCCATCGGTGAACTGATTACATCGCTCGGCGGCATCCCGTCAGTCGAGATTCAGATCACGGTCGCGGACAAAGCCGCGCGGGACGAGATCGCACGGCTGCAACAGATCGCCAGCCAGGGTATCTACATGCCGTTCACCATCGGTACACCCGGCAAGACCGGCGCGGCTGGCGCATACGCCGGTGGTGGCCGGGTGTCGCACAACATGATCGCGAGTATCAACGAGTACGGTCCTGAACTGGTCGTCTTGCCCTATGCCGGATCGTTCGCGACTGGCGGAACGATCGGCATGGCGAATGGTGGCCGGTCAGGCTACGCGGCGCTTCCGGCTGGCACGCAGGTCATCCCGGCAGACCAGACGCAGTCCATCCTCAACTCATTGACGCAGGGTCTTACCCCGACGCAGGCCGTGATTGATGCGGCCACGTCAGACGGTCAGCAGATCGCCAAGGCGATGGTCGACGGCATTGTGGCGGGCGTCAGTTCCGACACGATGGTTCCCCGCCTAACTGCCGATATGCTCCCCGCGCTTCTGGCCACACAGGACGATATCAAGAAGCAGATCGACCTGGCGAAACTCTCCGGCGCTGATCCAGAACAGGTCGCCAAACTGCAAGCGCAGTTGGACGCGATCACCGCACTGATCCAACGCTGGGCGGAGTTCAACGGTACGACGGTCGAGGCGGCCATCAACGCCAGCGTGTCAGCGATTAC